>NC_005125.1:1996722-2662296 GCF_000011385.1 Gloeobacter violaceus PCC 7421 | reverse complement strand
GATTTTAAGTCAGAGTGTCGGTGGGCGAATTTAGCAGGATATAGATGCCGATACCCATCAACAAAAAAGGCAGAACATAGCGGGAAAAAGCAGTGAAGATCGGCCGCAAAAAATCGATCGCCACCAGGCGTATTGCCAATCCACCCTCTGCTGCGGCCACAGCGAGTACAGCCAGAATCACGATCCAGTCCAGTTCGGGTTTGGTGTCCGCCAAAAAGGCGGTGAGGACGGCGAGGGTGTCGCCGCTGTTGGCCAGCATCACCAGTCCGACAGCCGGCCATTTTGCCCGGCCATCCGGCACCGGAGCCGCCCCGTCGTCAACGGCCGGTTTGCGAAAAATCTGCGTGAACTGGTAGATCCCCAATCCCAAAGGAACCATTCCCAGCCAACCGAGGTAGTTGGCAACAGCCAGTTCCGAAACCAGGGACAAACCCTTGGCGGCAATCAGCACACCCGCGACCGCCGCCAGATACCCGGCCAGCACCTGGGCCCGGGAGCAGCCCGGCTGCCCGAAAAAGCCAATCAGCAACAAAAAATTGTCGGTGCTGGTGGACGCGAAAGCGGTGCCCGCCAGGGCAATGGTAAGCAGAACTTCCTGCTGCGGCAAGTTGAACCTCCCGTGGCTTTTGCCGGGGACAAGTTATACGGTTGCATCTCGGCGACTCGCCCAGTGTACCGTCCCGACGACACCACCTGGCAACCGCCGCCGACGGCGGCAGCACGAACGACCAAGCTGTTGCACTGCTGACGGCAAGACCGTAGTCCCGGCTACAAAACTGCGCGAATCGTAATCGTATACCAGTACGAAGGATAATAAGGCTGTGTGGATCTCGGTAGTGGGTCCTCGGTGTGCGATGTCAAACGGTGACGGTTTCATAAGAAGAACGGCGGGGGAGCCGGAACTGGCGGCCCGGACCGCTTCCGGCGGCTTCAGGCCCGATCGGCTTCTGTTGGCCCAGGATCTGGGCGCCCTCAGCGTGCGCCGCGACAGCAAGGGCTGGGTGCAACTGTTCGGGCATCTGGCGGTGCTCGGTGCGAGCGGCTCGCTCTGGGCGAGCCAGATCGGCAACTGGCCTGTGGCTGTACCAGCGCTGGTGGTGTATGGGTTCGGCCTCGCTTCGATGTTCGCGCCGCTGCACGAGTGCGTTCACCGCACGGCCTTTGCGAGCAACCGCACCAACGATGCCGTTGCCTGGTTCGCCGGATTGCTGTCTTTTTACAACAGCACCTTCTACCGTCGCTACCACAAGTGGCACCACCGCTATACCCAGATTCCCGGCAAAGATCCCGAACTGGACGATCCGAAGCCCAGCAACCTGGGTGGATACCTGGTCGAAATTAGCGGCCTGAGTTGGTGGATGGGCAAATTGCGCGGGCACTTTCGGGTGGCGGCGGGCCGCCTGGACGGTTGCCCGTTTATTCCCGAGGATGCCCGCACCGGGGTGATCCGCTCGGTGCGGCTGCAACTGCTCGTTTATGCCGGGGCGATTGCGCTTTCGCTCGCAGCGGGTCAGCCCTGGTTTTGGCTCTACTGGCTTTTGCCCCTCGCGGTCGGTCAGCCGATTTTGCGGGCGATCCTGCTGGCGGAGCACACCGGCTGCAGCAGCGACGACAACCCGCTCACCAACACCCGCACCACGATCACCATCTGGCCGGTGCGTTTTTTGATGTGGAACATGCCCTTCCACACCGAGCACCACCTGCACGCCTCGATCCCATTCCACGCCCTGCCCGTTGCCCACCAAAAGCTGCGCCCCCACTTCGCCCACCTCGCGGCAGGCTATGTCAAAGTCAACCGCGACATCGTCGCCAGGCTCGGATGACCCGCTCTGCCGAAGCTTTTGCCCTCGAAAACTTTGCCCTGCAGTGCGGAACGGTCCTCACCCGCGCCCAACTGGTCTACCAGACCCACGGCGAACTGGCGCGCGGGCGCGACAACGCCGTTCTCTACCCCACCTCCTACGGCGCGCGGCACGCCGACATCGACTGGCTCATCCACCCCGACCGCATCCTCGACCCGCGGCGCTACTTCGTGATCGTGGTCAATATGTTCGGCAACGGGCTATCCACATCGCCCAGCAACTGCGAGAAATGCGCCCTTGCCGAACAACGATTCTGGTTTACCCATTTCGACAATGTCCGCGCCCAAGAGCGACTATTGATCGAGGTTTTTGGTATCGAGCGGCTGGCGATGGTCTACGGCTGGTCGATGGGCGCCCAGCAGGCCTACCACTGGGGAGCACTCTACCCTGAGCGCGTCGAGCGGATTGCCGCCTTGTGCGGCACGGCGCGCACCACCGATCACAACCGGGTGTTTCTAGAGAGTTTGCGCGCGGCGCTCACTGCCGATCCGGCCTGGACGGGAAGCGGATTCGACGGCATACCCGAGCGCGGCTACCGCGCCTTTGCCCGCATCTACGCCAGTTGGGCGGCCTCCCAGGCGTTCTATCGCGAAGGACTTTACTACAAACTTGGCTACGACTCGCTCGAAGACTATTTGCAGCGTGGCTGGGAAGCAAACTACCGCAAGCGCAACCCGCACGACTTGATAGCGATGATCGACACCTGGCTGCGCTGCGATGTGGGCGATAACCCAATTTACCGGGGCGACTACTGCGGGGCACTTGCCGCGATCCGGGCGCGCACGCTCGTGATGCCCGGTGCCACGGACCTGTACTTCACGCCCGAAGATTGTGCGGTGGAGGCGGCACGCATCCCCGACGCCGAGTACCGGCCCATCCCCTCGATCTGGGGCCACCGCGCCGGCAATCCCTATCAAAATCCCGAAGACGCCGCCTTTATCCGTGCCGCCGTTCGGGAACTGCTCGATCGACCTGCGCTGTGAGGGCCGCCATGACTGTTCCACTTTCAGAGCTTGCCCGCGAAAAGGGCATCCGGTACTTTTTGATCTCTTTTACCGACTTGTTCGGCACCCAGCGGGCCAAACTGGTGCCGACCCAGGCCATCGACGCGATAGCCGCCAGTGGTGCGGGGTTCGCGGGCTTCGCCGCCTGGATGGACATGAGCCCCGCCGACCCGGACATGTTCGCCCATCCCGATGCAGGCTCTGTGTTCCAACTGCCCTGGCAGCCGGAGGTGGCCTGGATGCCGGCGGACCTGTTCACCCCCGAAGGCACGGCGATCGCCCAGACTCCGAGGCTGGTGCTCAAGCGGGTGCTGAAACTGGCCCTGGAGCTAGGTTATCGCGTCCGTACGGGTGTCGAGTGCGAGTATTTTCTGCTGGCGGCGGACGAGGTGCAGATTGCCGACTCCCGTGATTTTCAGAGCAAACCCTGCTACGACCAGCAGGCGCTGATGCGCCGCTACGCGGTGATCTCGGAGATTTGCGACGCCATGAACGCCCTTGGGTGGGGTGCCTATCAGAACGACCACGAGGATGCCAACGGCCAGTTCGAGATGAACTGGACCTACGCCGACGCGCTGGTGACCGCCGATCGCCACGCCTTTTTCAAGTACATGGTGAAAACCGTTGCCGAGAAGCACAGCCTGCGGGCTACTTTTATGCCCAAACCGTTTATGCACCTCACCGGCAACGGCTGCCACACCCACCTCTCGGTCTGGGACAGCGAGGGCAAGGTCAACCGCTTCGACGATCCCCGGGGAGAACTGGGCCTCTCGCCGCTCGCCTATCACTTTATCGGCGGTGTGCAGCATTCGGCGGAGGCGCTGTGCGCCTTTGCCAATCCGACCGTCAATTCCTACAAACGCATCAACGCTCCCATTACCGCCTCCGGCGCCACCTGGTCGCCCAACACCATCAGCTACAGCGGCAACAACCGCACCCACGCCATCCGCATCCCCGAACCGGGCCGCTTCGAGTTGCGCCTGGCCGACGGAGCGGCCAACCCCTACTTGCTGCCCGCCGCCCTCACCGCCGTGGGCCTCGACGGCATCGCCCACCAGCGCGATGCCGGCCCGCGCCGTGACAACAACAGCTACACCAACCCTCTGCCCCCGGAGAGCGCCAAACCCCTGCCGGCCAACCTGCTCGACGCCCTGCGCGCCCTGGAGAGCGACACCGTTTTGTCCGAAGCGATGGGTGCGGATTTTGTCGCGTCTTACTTGAAGCTCAAACACCGCGAATGGCAGGATTACTGCGCCCGTGTCACTCCTTGGGAACTGGAACATACCCTCGATTGCTAGCGCAAATGCCAGGATGCTGCCCCGAACCGGCGAGATTGGCCCCCCACAGTCCGGCCTCAAAAAAGTTGCGCGCTCCGCCGGCGGGTGACACCAACAACCGGCCGGGCGAAAATAGATAGATGTGTGGAAGATTTACCCTCGCCGCTTCGCCCGAGGCAGTGGCCGCGGTCTTTGAACTGCCGGAGGCGCCCCCACTGACGCCCCGCTACAACATCGCTCCCAGCCAGCCGGTCTGTGCAGTGCGTGCTGGAGAAGCCACCCGTCGCGAGGCGGTTTTCCTGCGCTGGGGACTGATTCCCTCCTGGTCAAAAGATCCAGCCATCGGCAACCGGCTTATCAACGCCCGCGCCGAGACCCTGGCTGAAAAGCCTTCGTTTCGCGCCGCCTTCAAAGCCCGCCGGTGCCTGGTGGTGGCCGACGGGTTTTACGAGTGGCAGCGCCAGGACGGCAAAAAGCAACCGTTCTACCTGCGCCTGCGGGATGCCCGCCCTTTTGCCTTCGCCGGTCTATGGGAGCGGTGGGAGCCGGGCGAAGGCCCAACCGTCGAGACCTGCACGATTATCACCACCGCAGCCAACGCTGTGCTGGCGCCTATTCACGAGCGCATGCCGGTGATTCTGGCACCGGACGATTACGAGCGCTGGCTCGATCCCAGCCTGCACCAGGCGGATGCGCTGCTGTCGCTGCTGCGGCCTTACCCGCCCGAGGCCATGCACTCCCACCCGGTTGATATCCGGGTGGGTAACCCTGCCTATGACGATCCCCGCTGCGTCGAGCCTGTGGACTGAAGGCCAGTTTCCATCTCCAGGTGGAAGACAAATCCATCCGATTGGGGCGAGGATCGAATATCTGCTTCTTCGATTTGGGAGGTTCCATGGGCAAACGCAGACTGGCTTTTGTGTGTGCCTTGGCGCTGTCGTGTGGGCCTCTTCCCGCTTTCGCCCAGGAGTTGCCGCCCTTGCAGGCGGAGTCGCAATCCCCGATGCCGCAGGTACAAACGCCCCCCGCCGAAGATGTCGATGCCGGGCTGTTGCGCCTGACGGCCGAGTACGGCATCCGGCAGATCGCCCTGGCCCAACTGGCTATGCAGACGAGCACCAATCCGCGCGTAGTCGAGTACGCCCGCCAGGTGATTTTATTTCATACCGGCATCAACGGCAGCCTCTCAGAACTTGCCTCCCAGAAGGGCGTCACTTTGCCCCAGTCCCCAAACACGATCGCCAGCGAGGCGCGCACCAGTCTGCTCGAATTGAACGGTCGCCTCTCGGCACTCAATGGCACGCGCTTCGATGAAGCCTACCTCGATGCGATAGGGGGCGATCACCGTGCCTTTGTCGAGGCGTGTGAACGCCTCGGCGCGGCAGGAAATGATTTTAAGATCAAAGCCTTCACCACCAGCAACAAAATCAAAGTCCAGACGCAGATTGCCCAGGCTTCGGCCCTCGCCCGCACTGCAGTGCCAACCGCCGCCAAGCCCGCTCCTCGCAAGTAAGCGCAGCCCTGCGGTGCTTCGGGCGGCTAGACTGCGAATGCACAGGGTTCACTTCTGCCCAGTGGGTATCGATGGTTGAGAGGGCTCGCCGCTACGCCGTCCTGGGCACTCTGCGCATTGTCCGCTAGTCCGGGGCGCAAATGCCCCGCGTCGAAGCGCTCTACCGGCAATTGCAGTTCGTCGATGCGCGCATCCGCGCAGTCGGCAAGGTTGCCACCCGGGCCTGAGGGCGCTCGGACCGCTATTGCGCCACTACCCCAGGATCGCAGCCGTCCGGCTCACTTACAGCCGCATCTCCGAGCACGCGGCGCAATTTGCCCAGGCTATCGAGCAGTTGCTCCTTCTCAGAAGCCCCGAGCACCGCCATCAATTCGGTCAAATACTGCAGCAAACCAGGCTTAAAACGCGCGTGCAGTTCGTGGGCCTTGGGGGTAAGCCGCACACGCTTGATGCGTCGGTCGGTCGGATCATTCTCGCGCACCACTAGACCGTCGCGCTCCAGTCGGTCGACCATGCCGGTCATATTGGCTTTGGTCACCGCCAGACATTCGCCAATCTCTGAAAGCGGCATGCCGTCGCGGCCATGTTCGTAGTAATGACTCAGGATCCTCAGCACCCCCACCTGCGGCCCGGTCAGGTCGTAGCGGCTCAGATAATCGGTGATCTCTTTGTCGAGCAATGAACCGACCCGCAGCAAATTGAGCACCAGCACAAGCGGCTGGGGATGGGAGCGCTCAAAATCGTTGAGAATGCGGGCAGGCAACTGCCGGGTTTCGGCCAGTGTCATTGGTTTTTGGTTTGTACAGTTAACATATTAACAATGTACCTCGAAGCTGTGAGATTGTCCCCCACCGTTGTGAGAATTTGTAAATCGCTGTGGGCTTTTACTTGAAATCGTTGCCTGAAGACCATTTGGGTCTCGTCTTAGTTATAGTGCTCTCGGTGCATTTTCCGGTAGAGACCGAGGTCGACAAGCCCTCACCGACATTTTAATAAACACGTTGACTATTAAGATGTAGACAGCGTAGGATCAGTGTGGTCCCCAGGCCGATGGTCGCCGGAGCCAACTTTTAGAACGAGAGCAGCACTCGCATGAGTAATTCAGAGCATTCGCCCAGAGAAAATCAAGGCATTCGGGCGACCCCATCCACGGTGGCCGACCCCGAGCACGTCCCGCCCGTGGCGCCCAAAAAGCCCGCCAACTCCCGCAGCCAGTGGCTCGGCCTGGCGCTGGGTCTTGCGGTCATCGGAGGCGGCGCCTGGATATTGCACGCCCGCTCCGCCTCCGAGGCCAAGACCGAGGCTCCCGCCGCCCAGGCGGCCAAACCCCAGCCGGTGGTGACGGTGACCACCGCCACGGCGGCCTACGCGCCGATGGCGCGCAACCTCGAAGTGACCGGCTCGATTTCCGCCTGGGATCCGCTCGCCATCGGGGCGGAGGCGAGCGGCCTGCGTATCGACCAGGTGCTGGTCGAAGAGGGCGACCGCGTCCGGCGCGGCCAGACGCTGGTGGTGCTCAACGACGACATCCTCCGCGCTCAGCTCTCGCAAGCCGAGGCGCGCCTGGCGAGCGCCCGGGTAACGGTTTCCCAGCGCCGTGCGGCCCTCGCCAAGGCCCAGGCGACTGCCAACGAGGCGCGCGCCAACCTCCAGCGCTACCAGAGCCTGGGCAAGCAGGGTGCGATTTCTTCCCAGGAGGTGCTCGCCCGCGAGACCCTTGGCCAGGGTGCTCAGGCCGACCTCGATCAAGCCCAGCTGGCCATCACCTCCGCCGAGGCGAGCGCCCAAGAAAACCAGGCCCAGATTGCCCAGCTGCGCGCCCAACTGGCCCAGACGCGCATCCTGGCTCCGGACGACGGCCTGGTGGCCAAGCGCGACGCCCGTCTGGGTGAGATTGTCTCCTCCGGTAAGGTGCTTTTCACCCTCGTGCGCGACAACCGTCTGGAGCTGCGCGCCCAGGTACCTGAGATGGATTTGCCCAAAGTCACCGCCGGGCAGAGTGTGCTGGTCACCTCCGACGCCGACCGGCAGATCGTCGTCACCGGCAGGGTGCGCCAGATCACCCCCCAAATCGATGAGCGCACCCGTCTGGGTGTCGTGCGCATCGACGTACCCTCGGTGAGCGGCCTGCGCCCCGGCATGTTCGTGCGCGGCCAGGTGCGCCTGGGGTCGCAAAAGGCGCTTTTGGTGCCTGCCCAGGCGGTCCTCAGCGGCGAAGACAGCTCCCAGGTCTTCGTGCTGGTGGGCGAGCAGGCCCGTACCCGCACGGTCAGCGCCGGAGCGCGCAATGGCGACAGCGTCGAAATCAAAAGCGGTCTGAAGCCCGGCGAACGGGTGATCGTCGCCGGGGCCGGCTACCTCAAAGACGGCGATTACGTCCGCCTGCCCAAGTAGAGCCATACACCCGTAGGGAATTTGTCGGATGAACTGGAACATTTCTGCCTGGTCGATCCGCAACCCGGTGCCGACCATCGTGCTCTTTCTCGTGCTCACCGTGGCCGGGATCGTCTCGTTTTTCTCGCTGGGCATCGACGAGAACCCGAATATCGACGTGCCGGTGGTGGCGGTGACCGTCACCCAGACCGGGGCGGCGCCGCAGGAACTGGAGACCCAGGTCACCCGCAAAGTCGAAGATTCGGTGGCGGGGGTGGGCAACGTCGAGCACATCATCTCGACGGTCAACGACGGGGTCTCCAACACGACCATCCGCTTTGTGCTGGGCACCAACACCGACCGGGCGGTCAACGACGTGCGCGACGCGGTCACCAAGATTCGCCAGCAACTGCCCCAGGGGATCAACGAGCCCATCATCCAGCGCATCGATTTTTCGGGCGGGCCGTTTATCTCCTATACGATTTCCGCCGACAAGCGCTCGGCGGTCGAATTGAGCTGGCTGGTCGACAACGACATCGCCCGCTCGCTGCTTTCGGTACCGGGCGTCTCCCAGGTGCAGCGCTCAGGCGGCGTGGACCGCGAAATCCGCATCAACCTCGACCCCAACCGCCTGCAGGCGCTGGGGGTGACCGCCGATCAGGTCAATGCCCAGATTCGTTCGCTCAACATCGATCTTCCGGGCGGCCGGGGCGAAGTCGGCCCCTCCGAGCAGGCCATCCGCACCCTCGGCAGTGCCCCCACCATCGAGCGTCTGCGCTCCACGCAAATTGCGCTCCCGAACGGTACCCTCGCCCGCCTCGACACGATCGGCACCGTCACCGACGGCCCGGCTGAGCAACGGCAGCTGGCCTTCTTAAACGGCAAACCGGCGGTCTCCTTCTCGGTGATCCGCTCCACCGGCAGCAACCTGGTGGATGTCGAAAAAGGGGTCGAAAAGAAAGTCGAGGAGTTGCGCAAGTCCATGCCGGGTGACATCCGCATTCAGATGATCCGCACCACCGCCGATTTTGTCCACATGTCCTACGACGCATCGATCGAAGCGCTGCTGTTGGGGGCGGGCCTCGCGGTGGTGGTCATCTGGTTTTTCCTGCGCGACTGGCGCTCGACTTTTATCGCGGGCCTCGCCATGCCGCTGTCGGCCATCCCGACTTTTGCGGTGATGAAAGTGGCGGGCTTCACGCTCAACAACATGTCGCTGTTGGCGTTGGCGCTGGTGGTGGGCATTCTCGTCGATGACGCCATCGTCGAAATCGAAAACATCGTCCGCCACATCGGCATGGGCAAGCGTCCCTTCCAGGCGGCCCTCGATGCGGCGGACGAAATCGGCCTGGCGGTGGTGGCCACCACGATGACGATCGTGGTCGTCTTTGTGCCGGTGGCCTTCATGGGCGGCATTCCGGGGCAGTTCTTCCGCCAGTTCGGCTGGACGGTGGCGGCGGCGGTGCTCTTCTCGCTGGTGGTGGCGCGCATGGCCACCCCGCTGATGGCCGCCTACTTGATGAAACCATTGCCCCACGCCGAAGAAAAAGGCCGGCTGGTGCGCACCTACGACCGGGTATTGGGCTGGGCGCTCGCCCACCGGGTCTGGACGCTGGTGTTCGCCGTCGCCTTTTTTGCCGGCAGCGTCGCCCTGATTCCGCTTTTGCCCACCTCGCTCATCGGAGCGGTCGATCGGGGGGAGACGGTGCTGAGTGTCGATTTGCCGCCGGGCTCTTCTTTGCAGGACACCCGCCGCAAGGTCGACCAGATTACCCGGATTGTCCAGGCCCGCCCCGAAGTTACCAAGATCTTTGCCTCGGTGGGCACCCCCAGCACCCAGGGCAGCTACAGCGCCGGGGAAGTCAACAAAGCGAGCCTTTACATCGTGCTCAAGCCGCGCGAGGAGCGTTCGATCAGCCAGGAACAATTCGAAGCGCAGATTCGTGAACCGCTCAAGCAGGTGGCCGGGGTGCGCATCACCACCGCCGGTACCGGTGTCAGCGGCGGCAAACCGATGCAGATTGTGCTCACCGGCGACGACCCGGTGACCCTCAACCGGGCCGCCGACGCCCTCACCAACCAGATGCGCTCCCAGCCGGGCCTCATCGACGTCACTTCCAGTGCGGCCCTCCTGAGGCCCGAGATCCTGGTGCGGCCCGATTTTGCCCGCGCCGCCGATCAAGGCGTCTCGGTGCAGTCGATCGCCCGCACGGCCCTGATCGCCACCCTGGGCGACATCGACGCCAATCTGGCCAAGTTCAACCTCTCCGACCGTCAGATCAATATTCGCGTCCAGCTCGATCCGGCTTTTCGCGCCGATCTGGCTACGGTCGAGAACCTGCGGGTGGTGGGCAACAACGGCCTGGTGCCCCTCAAGTCGGTGGCGGATATCTCCGTGGGTAGCGGGGCTGCGCAAATCGACCGCTACGACCGCGCCCGCAAAGTCTCGATCGAGGCGAATCTTGCCCCCGGTACCGAACTGGGGACGGCGCTGAGGACCGTGCGCAAGCTGTCCGCCTTCATGAACTTGCCCGCAGGGGTCAAAGAGCAGCCGGCCGGCGACTCCGAGATCCAGCGCGATGTGTTTAGCGGCTTTATGTACGCGATTGCCGCCGCCGTGCTGCTCATTTACGCGGTGCTGGTGCTGCTATTTGGCGGTTTCCTCCAGCCGCTGACGATCATGATGTCGCTGCCTCTGTCGCTGGGTGGAGCGTTTATCGGGCTGTTGTTCTTCGGCAAGTCCCTGGGGCTCTACGCGCTGATCGGCATCATCATGCTGATGGGTCTGGTCACCAAGAATGCCATCTTGCTGGTCGAATACTGCCTGATGGCTATGAAGGAGGGCCGCCCCCGCTTGGAGGCGCTGATGAGCGCCGGTGAAGCGCGCATGCGGCCCATCTTGATGACCACGATCGCCATGATCGCGGGCATGATGCCCATCGCCCTGGGCATCGGCGCGGGCTCGGAGGTGCGCTCCCCCATGGCCGTGGCCGTGGTCGGAGGTCTGATCACCTCGACCCTGCTCACGCTGGTGATCATCCCGGTGGTCTTCACCTACGTCGATGACCTGCAGAACTGGCTTTTGGGCAATTTCCGCCGCGCACCGCGCGAGCTTTCGGAAGCCTACCGCACCCCCACCGTGCCGGTGCCCTCCCAGCAGCAGGAATAACCTTTCACCAGGATCGAACCTGCCCGGCGCCGCCAAAGCGCCGGGCATTTTTATCGGTCCTGCTTTTGAAGTTCGTCGAGCAACTGCCGGATGCGGGCGGAATCCTCGGCTCCAGGAGCGCTCCTCAGGTAATTTTCGAGATCCGCACGCGCCGCGGTGGGGTGTCCCAGCCGGTAGTGCAGAATCCCCCGGTCCCGCCACTCGGCGGGCGTGTTTGGGAAGATCACCAGAAGCCGCTCGACGGTGCCAAGGGCCGACTGCCAGTCGGAGCGCACCCAGTAGGCAAATTTGAGGTTCGTGAGCATCCGCGCTAGAAAACGCCGGGCGCCCACCGCCTCGAAAAAAGCCGGATGCAACTCCAGGCGTCGGCCGTAAATACGTTCCAGGCGTTCCCCGCAGTCCTCGCGAAAGAGAATTTCACCCCGATGAAAGGCATCGATGTGGATCTCCATATCGGAGCGGTCGGGACGGATCAAAAAGTGTCCCGGCATACTCACCCCCACCATCGGAAAGTCCACCCGCCGGGCAATCTCTAGATACACCAGCGCCAGGGTAATCGGAATCCCCGTGCGGCGGTCGATCACCTCGTTGAGAAAGCTGTTGCGCGGATCGTAGTACTCTTCTTCGTTGCCCCGAAAGCCCAGATCGTCGTAGAGATAGCGGTTGATGCCCTGCAGCATGCGCAGCGGATAGCGCTCGCCCTCGATGCGCTCGCGCACCTCCTCAGCCATCGTATCGAGGGCGTTGAGGTACTCCTCGACATCGAGTCCGGGATAGGCTTCCAGGGCAATATAGAGCGCTGCTTCCGCCAGGTCTATTTGCACCTCGGGCTGCTGCAGCACCCGGATAAAACGTTGTCGCGCCGACGATTGCTCCATGGCCTCAGCGTGACACGCGCCCCGACTTTGGTCAAAAAGACTTACGCGTCGAAGGGAAGTTCCTCAAGGCCGGCGATGGCGATGGCCAGCGCTTCGAGTTCGTGTTCGTCGGGCGCATCCCGGGCACTGCTGTCCAGGACGCTCGCCAGTTGAGCCAGGCTCGCGCGCACCCGGTCGGCTACCGGGCTGTTGCGCGGCAGACGCTCTGCGGAACTGCGCGCCTCGGCCACCAGCGGTACCAGTTGGTTGACCAGTTCTTCAAGACGCGCCCAGCGCAGGGCCGCCTCCTGCACCCGGCCGCTCTGGAAGCGAATGAGATCTTCTTGTTTTTGGAGGCGCTCTTCGAGGGCCGCCAGGGTGCCGCGGTGCGAACTGTCGAGATCTTCGGCCACCACTTCGAGGGCCGGCACCCGCCGCGAACGGGTCAGGTAGGGCAGCGCCTGTTGCAGCATCGAGGCGGTGATCCCGCCGCCTCTGTGGCACTGGTTGAGCCGCGCTGCGATCACCGCCCAGCTCAAGTGGTCGTTCTGGTACCACTTGACGATCAGGTCGTTGTTTTTGCGGATAAATTGCTGGAGTTGCCTGTCTTGGCTGGGCGAGGGTATCATGGCGGCCCTTTCGCATGCGAGTACATCACCCTTACCACGAAATACCTGTGGAAACACTGAATGTAGATTTTTTTAATCTTTCGCCTTTATCGGTAGCGCGTCGGTTGATCGGGTGCGCGGTAGTGCGCGTCCTGGCAGGCGAGCGCCTGAGCGGCCGGATTGTCGAGACTGAAGCCTACGGCGGCCTGCGCGATCCTTCCTGCTATGTCGTGCGGCGCGACGAGCGCATCTGGTCTTTGCTGTCGGGACCGCCCGGAGTCCTCTATTTGCACCGCGCCTATCGGCATTGGCTATTAAACATCACCTGCGACGCGGTAGGCGAACCGGCCTGCGTGCTTATCCGCGCCCTGGAGCCCACCGGCGGCGAGGAGCGCATGCGGCAGCTGCGCCGGGGCGCGCGGGATCTGACCAACGGTCCGGCCCGCCTGGTGGAGGCTCTGGCCATCGATTCCGCCTGGGAGGCGAGCGCCCTGCCGCGAGCGGAATTCTGGCTGGAGGCGGGCGAGCCGGTGCCCGAGGAGCAGGTGCTCAACACGGTGCGCATTGGTCTGACCCGCGGCAAGGACTTGCCCTGGCGCTTCGCTGTGCGGGATAGCCCCTGGGTGTCCCGGTCGGTGGAAGCGGTACTCTCTGAAGCATCGCTCTCTGCCGGTCTCTAGCGTGTTGATTGCGCCACCGGTAAGCGCTCCAGTTCGCGGCGATCCCACTGGGCCAGATCGGCGGCAGCCTCGTAGGTGCTCTGCAAGAAAGCAAGAAGCGTCCCTTCCGGGTCGTCCGCCTGGCGCACCGCTTCGTAGGGCAGGAGAAATTCGCCCATCTGGGCGCTGTAAAAGGCGGCTTCCGGTTGCACCGAATACTGCTCGAACCCGTCCGGCTTTGGGTAGGCGTAGGCATAAAACACCGCCTCCACCGAGGCGTTGCCGGGCCAGAAGCCACAGCTGCTCACTTCGTGCGAATAGGCCTCCCGGGTGACCCAATCGGCCATGTTCGGCACCCCGCCCGGGTGCTGGGGGGCACGGCGTCCGGAGAAACGGGTTACCGCCAGATCGAAGCTGCCCCAAAAAAAATGCACAGGGCTGGACTTGCCGATAAATCGCGAGCGAAAAGCGTTCATGACCCGATCGGCCTGCACCAGAATGCGCCAGAAGCGCTGGACGGACTGCGGATCGTAGGCCGCGTGCTTGCGATCCGCCTCGAAGGGAATCGGTTCGGCCACCTCCTGGGGCATCGTCCAGATGCGCACTTCGATACCCATGGCCTTGAGCGTCTCCAGCAACTCTGCATAAAAATCGGCCACGGAGCGGGGGGCAAGCGGGATCGTTCTGTGGATACCGTCGCTGGTGTCGATGCGCAGACGGTGATCGAGAAAGTCAAAAGCGATCTCAAAAGTGAACGTACCGTAAGGAATCGACGCGGTAGTCAACCCCCGTGGCGTGACGTACAGGGTGGATTGCCACCAGTGATTGAGCCGGGGCGAGAGCGCCAGACGGATCTTGCCCACGATCTGGGTCCAAAGATGCAGAGTTGCGTAAGTATCCTGCCACTGCGCAAAAGGCAAAGCCGGCCAGGCGTCGGTGGCGGTACTAGAAACGGGAACCGTCATCTTCTTCAAAGCCTCCGTTTGAAATGGACTCAAGAGCTGTCGCGCGCATCGCTTCCCCATTGTCCAGCTTCCGGAGGCAGCCTCCTGCTGAAAGTAGCGATGCAAGGTCGCAGCGGTGCTCAAAGGCAAAAAAGGCGCCGGAACGGACCTCCCGGCGCCACTCACCATCTGGATGGTTACTCGGGCACGGCGGTGCGCACGCGGGCAGTGCCGACGTTGAAGCCGCCCTGGAAGTCAGAGATCCCGAAGGCCCCGTTGAGAGCCTCGGCAGCATCGCCGGTCAAATTCACGCGGACATCTCTGAGGGTGACGATTTGCTCAGAGACGGCAGGTGCAGAGGTCAACCCAAGGTTAAACAGCCGCACCCGGCCGACCAGTTCGTCGTTGACAGTCACCAGCCCTGTCAACACCGGTTGGGTACCCAGCGTCGAGATCGAAAAGTCGCTGAGTTCGACCACTGTGCCACCGGCACTGAGCGACAGTCCGCCCCGGTGAATAATCTCGGCTTTGATCGTGCCGAGGTCAATGGCGCCGCCGATGACCGCAAACGACGCGACCCCCTGTTCACTAAGCGTCGCGTCGCGCAGGGTGCCCGCCTGTACACCCAGGCTGGTCAGGGCACCCAAAAAGTCGCTGCTCAACTGCACCGAGGTGGTGCCGCCAATCAGCGCCTCGGTCGGAGCGGCAAGGGCCGGGGTAGCCAGTCCCAATGCCGCCGCTACCGTCAGGGCTCCAGCCAAGTGCTGGATGCGTAAGCTCTGCAGAATTCGCATTTGTATCTCCTTATTTTGTCAGCAAGTAACGCTGCCTGACCTGACATCAGACGGGCCGAAACAGCACTGCACGCTTCCACAGCGTATTCTCGGGGTGTTAAGGAAAGAATATGAAACGAACATGAAATAATAATCATTAAACTGTAAAAGATTACGTATTTCTATTTGTGAGTGGCTGCCGTCGGCTGCTTTCGGGCGCTCGGCCAGGTGCAACAGGTTGCGGCGGCAGTGCCCGAATACAAGCCCCGGGAGCTTTTGCTCCCGGGGCTTATAGCAGTCGAAGTCGCTTGAAGAAGGTTAGCGGCCTGGCCGGACCACCACCTCGGGCAAGTCGTAGACCACTTCTTCGGCTGCTGCCACACCGGGCAGGGTCAGCAGCTTCACCTGACGGGCCACAAATAATCCAGTCATCAGCAAACCGCCGGTAATGAGCAGGTGCAAGAAAAACTCGATGCGGACGGGTTGTCTTTCCATAGGTCGGATTTCGCCTCGCGAACGTGAGATGACTCTATCAGATTTATGCGTAGCGACTCAAGTCTTTTGACAAGAAATGGAGCAAGTTATCGGGGGATAGAGCTTGCTCCGGCAGGTCGAAGGGCTGGGTTGGCAGGTTTTAGAAAGGGATGTCGTCGTCGGCGACGGCGGCGGCTACGGGGGGCCGAGCCGAAGGCGCAGGACGGCGGGCCGTCGGGGCGGCGGTTTTGCGTTCGGCGGCTGGGGGGTGCTGTTTGGTTGTTGCGGGCGGGACTGAGGCTGGAGCCGGAGTGGCTGGGGCAGCGGGAATGGCCACAGCGTGGACGCGCCGGGCGATCACCTCGACGTGGCGCTCCTTGGTGCCGTCCTCGCGGGCGCGCGATTCGCTGTGCAGGCGGCCCTCGACGATCACCGCGTCCCCCTGGTGGAAATTGGTGTGGAACTCCTCGGCGGCGGTGGCGAAGAGGACGACCCGGACGGTGTAGTCGGCTTCGTCGGCTTTGAGGGTCGTAAAACTCAGCACCACCGAGGCCTGGGCCAGGCCATCCTGGGTGTGGCGCAGTTGCGGGGCGGAGTGCAGCGTGCCCAGAAGCGCAATCGTATTCATAGGATGGCCTCGTGATTAGAAAGATTCAGGTTCGTCCGGACGAGCGGCGCGACCGAGCAGTTCGAGCTGGTCGACTTTGATCACGGGCCGCTCACGCGCTTGCTGGGTGGTGCGGTCACTCCAGCGGTTGAAGGCGAGGGCACCGCTGATACCGATGAGCGAACCCTTGCGCACGTACTCACTGGCAATCTCGGCGGTCTTGCCCCAGATTTCGAGATCGGACCAGTCGGGCTGGTCTTCTTGTTCGCCCTTGCGCCGGATGCGGTTGACCGCCAGGGTCACTGTGCAAAGCACGTTGCCGGACTCGAAATAGCGCACTTCGGGATCGCGGCCGGCCCGGCCGACAAGATGGACCTGATTGAGCAATGCCATGGGCGTGTCCCACCTGAATGGGACCATTGTACACAATATTTGGGTCGCTTGTCCATATGTGCGTTCGACGGATTTCGCCCCATTCCCAATCGATGAATTTAGGCAAGTCCGACCAGTCCGGCGCTTAGATCCCACAGGCGGCGGGCTTTGTCCTCGTCGCTCGCCTCAGTGGAGACGTCCTGGATAAAGGACTTGCCATCTTTTTTCTGGCGATTTCCCCAGCTCCAGTAGACTCCAGAGCGGCTGTAGGCGGGGTCATCTACCAGGGCGGCAACCCGGCCACCTGCCTCCGCTTCGGAGACGAACCCACCGGTGACGTATTTTTGAAACACCGGAAAGAGGATTTGAAACAAACGGGGCGATTCGCGAAACAGGCCGGAAGTCGCCACGCAGCCAGGGTAAAGGGCGCTGAAGGTGATTTTGTGGGAAGTGTGGAAGCGCCTGTGCAACTCGCGCATGGTGAGCAAGTTGCAGACTTTGCTGTCTTTGTAGGCTTTGACGGGGTTGTACGCCTTGCCGTCGATCATCGTGTGGGGGGCTTTGAAGCCTTGCTCCAGCCCGCGCAGATCCCCCAGGTCGGGTCTGGGGGGGATGCTGCCGCCCAGTTCCTTGGGGTTGTGGGTAACCGTTCCGAGGATGACCAGCCGCGGCTCGGCGGCGGGGGAATTTTGGAGATCTTCAAGCAACAGATTGCACAGCAAAAAATGGCCGAGGTGGTTGGTGCCGACGCTCAGCTCAAAGCCGTCGGCGGTGTAGCGCGGCTCGCGGGCGGTGGGCGTGTACACCGCCGCGTTGCACACCAGTGCGTCGAGGGGCTGTCCGAGCGCCCGAAAATCCTGGACGAACCGGCGCACACTCGCCAGCGAAGCAAGATCAAGATGCACAATCGTGTAGCTTTGCGGGCGCATTCCTAGGCTGGCGGCGGCGTTTTGGGCTTTGGCTTTATCTCGGCAGGCCATCACCACGTGCCAGCGCCCGCTTTGGGCGAGGGAATCGGCCGCGTGCAGGCCGACTCCTGAGGATGCGCCTGTGATGATTACCGTCTGTTCAGCCACGCTCTATCCTCCTTGTTCGATCGCGCCCCGGCGATGGGGCAGGCGGGGTGGGCCGGTCCTGGCGGCCAGTGAACCCCAACGTGCAGCATTCATTTTGAGGCCGAGGCCGGTGGTGTCAAGCGAGCGGCAAAGCCGAGGTGTTGCCAGGCCACATCGTTAGGCGAGCAGCGCCAGTGGTCTGTGTGTGCGGCGATCTGTCCTTGGGTGTCGAGATCCAGCTCGCTCCAGCCGTCGATGACGATGTGCGGCTTCCAGGGTAAAGGGGCCTGCCAGCTAAGGGTCCAGGTTGTGACGATCCGTGTTTGCTGGCGCTCGATGCTGTGCAGCTCCAGGCGGATTGGCTGGAACCAGCGGTGCATCCAGCCGATCATCCGGCGGTAGCGCTCGATGCCCCGGAAGCTGTTGAGCGGGTCTTTGAAGTAGACGTCATTTGCGTATATGGCGTAGGTCTGATCTTCGGGGAAGCGCTGGTAGTCCGCTTTGAGAATTTCTAGAATATCCATGGCCAGCCCCATCAAGTTTTGTGTCGATCCTATCGCCTGTGCCGCCGGTGCGGCATTGGGCCGGTTAACCAAAGACTTTGATGCAACGCTTTGTCAAATGACACCTGGCGGTTGGTTTGGCACGACGGTCTGTGGAGCGAGAGGCGGAACCCCCTTCGGGTTCCCCTCTCGCGCTCTCCAACCTCCCCGCGTCGAGGGGCTGCCAGCCCCCCGACACCCCCCGGACTTAGCGGCATGGTAGGCGGGAGACTTTGTGGATGGGATGGGTTTATTCCTATAGGGCCTGCACGACGCGTGTCGACTGCGGCAAAGGGGCTTGCTCGCCGTTGGGCTGCGGAGGTTTTCTGAGTGAAGCAGTTCAAAGGTCGCGCAAAACCTGATGGGCAGCGGGTTTTCCCTGGCACCTGATCTAGGATCAACACATCCACCTCGCCGGAGCGTCCGCGGTGCCCCTGAGCGAAGCGATTTTGACTATCCAGGACCGGGACAATCTGCAGCGCGCCGAGAGGTTGTGGCAGCAGCTGCGCAGCCCTGGCCCCCGGGCGGCTGAGGCGGTGGTTTTGCGCAGCACCGGGCGCCTCGGCGCTGTGGATTGGGATGTGATTGTCGCAGGAGGAACCCTCGGCATTATGCTCGCAGCGGCCTTGGCCCGGCGGGGCCTGCGGGTGGCGCTGATCGAACGTGGCGCGCTCGTCGGGCGCGCTCAAGAATGGAACGTCTCGCGGCCGGACCTGGATATCTTTGTCAAGCTGGGGCTGTTGAGTGCCGATGAACTGGAGAGCGCCATCGCCAGCCGCTCCGCCGGTGCCCGGGTCGCCATCGCGGGCGGCACGCCGGTGCCGGTGCAGGGGGTACTCGATGTCGGTGTCGATCCGGTGTACTTGCTTGCGGTGCTCAAGGAGCGCTTTTTGGTGGCGGGCGGTGCCCTTTTCGAGCACGCCCCCTTTGTGCGGGCAGCGGTCCACCCCGACGGCGTGGCTGTGGCGGCAGGGGAGAAGCGCCTTAGCGGCCGGTTGCTCATCGATGCGATGGGCCATTTTTCGCCCATTGTCCGCCAAGCCCGCGGTGCAGCCCGCCCAGACGGCGTCTGCCTGGTGGTGGGCAGTTGCGCCCAGGGCTTCACTGCAGACAACCAAACGGATCTGATCGCCTCGATCACGCCGGTGCTGAACCGCTGCCAGTACCTTTGGGAGGCGTTTCCGGCCCGCGACGGGCGCACCACTTACCTGTTTACCTATCTCGACGCCCACCCGGAGCGCTTGGGATTGGGCGAGTTGTTCGAGGAATATCTGCGCCTGTTGCCCGCCTACCAGGGCACGCCGCTCGACCGGCTGCGCTTTCGGCGGTTGTTGTTTGGGTTGTTCCCGTCCTACCGCCAGGCTCTCGATCTTACCGGGTGGGATCGGATCTTGGCAGTGGGCGACAGCGCCGGCAACCAGTCGCCACTGAGTTTCGGCGGCTTCGGGGCGATGCTCAGGCACCTCGGGCGGCTGGAGGCGGGCACAGCGGAGGCACTGGCCGCCGGCTGCCTGGGCGGGCGGGATCTGCAGCGGCTGCAGCCTTACCAGCCGAATCTGGCGGTGACCTGGCTGTTTCAAAAGGCGATGAGCGTTGGGGTCGAGCAAAACGTGAATCCCGATCGGATCAACCGGCTGCTTGCCACGGTCTTTGCCCAGATGGACGCGTTGGGCGATGGGGTGCTGCGGCCTTTTTTGCAGGATGTGGTGCGTCTCGACGCGCTCAGTGTCACCCTCGCGCGCGTCGCCCTTGTCGATCCGGGTCTGGTGCTTGCCCTGGTGGGCCACCTTGGGCCCGGGGCGCTGGTCGAATGGACGGGGCATTACCTGAACTTGGTGGGCTATACCGCGCTCGATCGCCTGGGTTCAATACTGCACGGCCCGCTCGAAAGCCTGCCGCCCCCGGCGCGCTACCGGGCCAACCGCCGGTTGGAAGCCTGGCGGTACGGTTCGGGCCACGACCTGATGGAGTAGAGCCGGACCCGGCGCGGTTGGGGTATCATGGGCCGCAGCTTCCCGAGGGACGCATGGCATCTGGCGAGGCTACCGGCGGCGGGCTGTTGCCTGGAGCCAAGCGGCTGGTAGAACTGGCTCAGCAAAAACAGCAGCTGAGCGGGCAGCCACATTTGCAGGGCGCGCACTGGTTGCTGGCGCTTCTCGAACGCCACGGAGCAATGGTCGAGACGATGGTGGGCGGCCTTGACGCGGCAAGCCTGGCCGGGCAGTGGCAGAGCCGGTTGGCGCCGGGCGCCGCAGAGACTCCCCTCGAATCCACCGAAGTACTTGAACTGGCCCGCGCCAACGCCGAAGCCCGCGGCCAAAACCGGATCTCCGAGCGGGACATGGCGGCGGTGATCCTGGCGCGCTGCGGCTACCGGCCTGCCGAAACAGACTTGTTGATTGCTATAGAGACGACGGCCGCCCCCCCCGGTTACCGGCCGCGCGCCCGCAAGCCCACTCCCATGCTCGAGCGCTTCGGCCGCGATCTGACCCGCGAAGCGCAGCAGGGACAGCTCAGTGCCTTTGTGGGCCGCGAAGAGGAGGTGCAACTGGTCATCGAGACGCTCTGCCGCCGCACCAAGCGCAACCCGCTGTTGGTCGGACCGGCGGGGGTCGGAAAGACAGCGATCGTCGAGGGGCTCGCCCAGCGGCTGGTGGCTTCCCAGGTGCCGGCGGTGCTGGCCGGTGCGCGGCTTTTTGCCGTGCAGCCTTCGACGCTGGTGGCCGGGACGAGCGTGGTCGGCGAACTGGAAAACCGCTTCAAGGCGCTGCTCAAAGAAGCGTCCCAGGATGGGGTGCTCTTATTTATCGACGAAGTGCACTCGGTCGTCGGGGCGGGGGGACGCGCCGGCACCGACGATGTGGCAAGCCTGCTCAAGCCCGCCCTCGCCCGGGGCGAGATCGCCTGCATCGCCGCCACCACCGACGACGAATTTCGCCGCTATATCGAACCGGACGCCGCCCTTGAGCGGCGCTTTCAGCCCATCCGCATCCAGGAATTGAACGCCGAGCAGACCCTCGCGGTGCTCAGGGCTCTAGCTCATGAACTGGGTCAATTGCGCGGCGTGCAGGTGGGGGAGGCGGCGCTAAGCTGGCTGGTGGATTTTGCCGCCCAGTTTCTGCCCAATCGCCGCTTTCCCGACAAGGCCATCGATTTGCTGGAGCAGTGCGTCGCCTTTGCCGTCGCCCGCGACAAGGGCGCGGTCGACCTTTCCGACGCCACGGCGGTGGCCCGGCGGATGGTGGGGATGCCCGTCGCTGTGGCCGAGAGGCTGACGGCCCTCAGGCGCGAGCTGCCGGGGCGTGTGGCGCTGGTGGAAGAAGATATTCAGGCGCTGGTGGGCCGCCTGAATGTGACTTTGCGCAGCCTCGATCTGCGGCCCGCCCGCCCCAACGCCGCACTGCTGTTGGTCGACCGGGCCGCCGCCCTGGGCGAAGCGCTCGGCGGCGCCCTGGCCGAGTTGCTCTTCGGCAGTGCCGAGCGGGTGATCGCCATCGACTTCGGCAGTTTCACCAGCCCCGCGGATCTCTCCATGCTGTTGGGGGCCCCGCCGGGCTACGTCGGGTATGCCGACACCCTGCCCATCCATCGCCTCGCCCAGATGCCCTGGTGCGTGCTGCGCTGCGACAACGTCCACGCCTGCCACCCCCAGATCCGCGAAGTGTTGGCCCAGGCGCTCGAATCCGGCTTTTTCACCGATGCCCACGGCAAGCGCGCCTACCTGAGCGACGCGGTCGTGCTGATCACCGCCGAAGTGGCGCTCGCCTCCCAACGCAGCCTCGGCTTCGCTGGGGAGCGGCCCGCCGCGGACTCGGAGTCGCCGGGGGTTATCCAATCCGCCAGTGCGGTGCTGGGGGCCGGTTTTGTCGGCCGCTGCGATCTGGTCTTCGCGGCGGCGGCCGGTGTCGATGCCGCCCAACAGCGCTGGCTGCGCGAACGGCTGCTTGCGGATCTTTCGGCGCGCTACCGTCGGCAGGGGCTCGAATTGCACTGGGACGATAGTCTGGTGCAGTGGCTGGCTGACCAACACACCTCCCGCAGCGGCCCGCGCGACTGGGAGCGGTTGGTCGATGAGCGCCTCAGCCCGGCCCTCATCGAATATCTGCCTCCCGGCGAGCAGGTGCGCTCGCTCGTTGTCCGCTTCGAGGCCGGCACCATCCGCACCAACGACTATCAACCCGAGGATCCACAGCGCCATGATGGAATTTGAAACCGAGCCCCAACGTCAGGTTTTCGACAAGATCCTGCCCTGGGTCTACGAAATATTCGGCGAAAAAGCCGTGAATGTCCACGAAGACAAGCCGCTCATCCGCATCTCCTTCGGCTCGGCTTTTGTCGTGGCGAACGTCTATCCGTGGCGCGAGGATGCGGTGATCAACGTCCGCTCCTACGTCGTCACCAACGTCGAGATGGGCGCCGAGCTGATGCGCTTTTTGTTGCGGGAGAACGACGACATGCGCTTCGGCGCCTTCGGCATCGACGAGGAGAACGACATCTTCTTCGAGTACGCCATTGTCGGCTCCACCTGCGACATGCCCGAACTGAAAGCGGCTGTGGGTGCGGTTGCTTTCAGCGCCGACGAGTACGACGATCAGATCGTGGCGCGCTGGGGCGGGGAGCGGGCGGTGGACCGCTAGCCCCAAATTACCCGAGCGGGCCGAGCCGGTCGAGGGGCCAGAAGCGGAAGATGGCCCGGCCGATCACGTTTTGGCGCGGCAGGAAGCCCCAGATGTGCGAGTCGAAGCTGTTGTTGCGGTTGTCGCCCATGACGAAAAACTGGTCGGCGGGCACCTTGACCGGGGGCATGACGTAGGCGGGCGGCTCGGCAATGTATTTTTCGTCGAGCGCTTTGCCGTTGATGAACACCTTGCCCGCTTTGACTTCCACCGTATCGCCCGGCAGCCCGATCACCCGCTTGATGAAGGGCTGGTCGTTGCTGTTGAAGTGGTTCTTGGGCGGGGTGAAAACGATGATCTGACCGCGCTCGGGGGTAGAGAAGTCGTAGGTGATCTTCTCGACCATCAGGCGATCGTTGATGAGCAGCGTCGGCTCCATCGAGCCCGAGGGGATATAAAACGCCTGGGCGGCAAAGGTCTGGATGGTGAAGGTCAACACCAGCGCCACAGCGATGGACTGAATATTCTCGCGCTGGCTTTTGAGAAAGGACCAGAGCTTATTTTCCTCGGGTTGGGGGTTGGGCGGTGAACTCATGAAGCAATGCCGGTAGGACGGTGACACCGATGATCATAGACCATCGGCGGCTCCTGCCCGGACTGCCCTGCCGCCGGACACTACTCTTTAAGCTCCACCTGCAGGCCCGGCAACCCTTCGAGCTTCTGCTCGGCGGGCTGCTCACCGTCCTGGGGCGTGTCGATCAGCACGTTCAGGGCACCGGCCAGGCACTCGATTTCCATGGGGGTTGTCCCCACCAGTTCGCCGTCGACCATCAGCTCCTGAGGGGGATCGGCGACGATGCGCACTTTGCGGGCGCGCAGGAAACCGACGTTCTCGCGCTGGGCAGGCTGATCGCGCAGGGCCGTCCACAGCAGGTGATAGCCGGTGGTTACCGCCTCGACCAGACCGCTTGCGGCGATGATCGTAATGTCCAGTTCCCCGTCTTCGGGCTGGACCGCCGCCGGTCCCTGGGCAAGCACGGAAGTGGGCGGCGCTAGGTTGGCCACGGTCACCGCCACCGCCTTGCAGGTGATCAGTTGCTCTTCGGTCTCGAGGGTGACGGTGAATTGTTCGAGATCTTGAAGCTGCTGCAACCCGGAAAGAATATAGGCCAGCACACCCAGGGCGTTTTTGCTCTCGCGGGAGGCAGAGCCGATGGTGCGCGCCCCGTAGCCGATTCCGGCATGCAGGATCATCGGCTGGCCGTTGCAGCGGGCGATGTCGATGCGGCGGGTGCGCTCCTGGAGGATCACCCGGCAGGCGGAGGGCAGGTCCTGGGGCAGCTGCAGAGCCAGGGCCACCGAGTTGGCCGTACCGCGCGGAATGATTCCAAGCGCCGCGGGGCTGCCTGCCACCGCCCCGGCCACCGCTGAGAGCGTCCCGTCTCCGCCCGAGGCAATCACGATCTCCGCTCCGCAGGCGAGCGCCTCGCGGGCAAGGGCGTCTGCTTCCTGCTCAGGACCGGTCAAAAGCACGTGTAGATCGTATTTTTCTTGAAGGGTCTGCTCGATGAGACTGAGATCGGTCTCACCGTTGCCACGCCCGGCAACCGGATTGAAAATTAGCCAGGCTCTTCTCTTCATGATTGATCCCGTAAACGGTTTACCGGTCTTGTTCACAAGCCTCCCTCCACAGCTGTCCATCTGCATCCGACCTTGGAGGGAATTCTGATCCCCGCCTCTGAAGCGGTAGGCTATGGAAGATTTGCCCCGGGAGCGGTGCTTTGCGAAAGCCGGTCATCCACGACCAAGACGGTCACGCCGACGATCTGGTCGCCACATTGCTGTTGGCGCTCTACCCGGCTGTGGATCTGAGGGCCGTCGTCGTCAACAGCGGAGACTGTATCCCCCAGGTTTCCGCCGCCGTTCTGGCGGCCCTGCTCGATCGCCTGGGAAAAGGCGCGGTGCCGGTGGCCTGGCAGCACCATGCCCTGCCCCATCCCTTTCCCACCGCCTGGCAGCGCGAGAGCCTCAACTATCTGCGGGCCTTTCCGGAAGCCGAACGGTACTACCCGGCCGCCGCCGGCACGCGGCTGCTCACCGAGACGATCCTGGCGGCGGGCGAACCGGTGACTTTGCTGGTCACCGGCCCCTGCACGAATCTGGCGGCGGCTCTGCGCGCCGCTCCCGAGATTGCCCGGCACCTGGAGCGGGTGGTGTTGATGGCCGGGGGCCTGGAGGCGGGCGGCAACGTCGCAGGCGAGCAAGACCATGACGGCAGCGCCGAGTGGAATCTTTACTGCGACCCTCCTGCCGCCGCCTACTGCCTGCAGGCCGGGCTCGCCCTGGACTTTGTCAGCCTCGATGTCACCAATTTTGTACCGATGACCGCCCGCTTCGTGGAGACACTGCGCTCGCGCGGCGGCGCCTGCCGCCTTGCCGCCGAACTGCTCGCAGGCGTCGAGCAGCAGAACTATTTTTTCTGGGACACCCTGGCCGCTCTGCTGACCTGCGAGCCCGACTTTTTGCCCCGCGGGCGCCGGACGCTCACCGTGCGCACCGACCCACCCGCCGCGGGACGGCTCGAAAAAACCGCCTCGGGTGTACCCGCGCGGGTCTTCGAGCCCGATGCCGACGTGGAAAGCCTGGGAGCGCGGGTGGAGGTGCGGGTGGCCGAAATTTTGAGCGCCCTCTAGCCGTAGAGCCGCTTGAAGACGGCGACGGTCCGCTCCACTCCCGCGTCATCGATATCAAGGTGGGTGACCAACCGCAGACGCCGGGGACCAAAGACACTCACCCGCACGCCGTGGGCGGTCAGATCCGCCGCCACCGCCGCCGCCGTGCAATCCGCGTGCACATCCACCATCACGATGTTGGTGTGCACAGCGTCGAGCTCGACATCGAAGGCGTTGAGATCTTTTAGGTGGACGGCCAACTGCCGTGCCCGGCGATGATCGTCCGCGAGGCGCTCGATGTGGTGATCGAGGGCGTACAGACCGGCAGCCGCCAGAAAACCCACCTGGCGCATGCCTCCGCCAAAGGCCTTACGCAGGCGTGTCGCCTGGGCGATGAAATCGGCTTTGCCGGCGAGCACCGAGCCCGCCGGACACCCGAGGCCCTTGGAAAGACAAAAGTAGACCGAATCAAAGGGTGCCGCCAGCGTCGCCGGACTGTGGGAACCGGCGACGCTGGCGTTCAATAGCCGGGCACCGTCGAGGTGCATGGGGATGCCCGCGGCGCCGGCGACGGCGGCGATTTGTTCGATGACGTCCTGGGGATAGACCGTGCCGCCGCCGCGGTTGTGGGTATTCTCGAGCAGAATCAAGCCCGTGGGCGGTTCGTGCAACTCGATGGGGCGGACGGCGGAGCGCACCTGCTGGGCACTCAGGACCCCGTGGCGGCCGTCGAGGGGATGGAGTTGCACGCCGCCCAGGTGGCTTGCCCCGGCCCGCTCGTAATTGAACACATGGCAGTCGCGATCACAGATGATTTCTTGGCCGGGGCGGGTATGGGTGGCGATGGCCACCTGGTTGCACATCGTGCCGCTCGGAAAAAATAGCCCCTTTTCTTTGCCGAGCAGGTGGGCGACACGCTCCTGGAGGCGGTTGACGGTCGGATCTTCGCCGTAGACATCGTCCCCGACTTCGGCTTCGAACATGGCGGCGCGCATCGCCCGGGTCGGTCGGGTCACCGTGTCGCTGCGCAGATCGACAACCGGGTCGGGCATACCTTGTACTCCTTGGTACTTATACATCCTAGCGACTCGGGACCTAAACCAGAAGAAAGATGCTGCCCCCTGGCAAAGGGGGCTAATATGGCAAGTAGGTTCCGTGGCGTGGGGATCAATACCTACCGATGCCCGATAGGGATTGGCAGGGGTTCTAGAGTCGAGAGAACCGTATAAACTTTCTGGCTGAGGCTACCGATGCTGCTCCACCTTCTGTACCTGTTGTGTTTTCTCCTCCTGGGCACCCTGGCGTTCTACACCATGGCGACGGGCTGGCGGCAGAAGCAGCAGGGCAGAGCCAACCGCATTCAGCCCCACCCTGAATTGCTTGACCGCAACGGCCGGGTGATCAAAGACTCGCTGCTGGTGGTGCGTGTCACCCCCCGCGACACCGACATCCGCAGCCGCCTCGAAGCTTTGTACAACCGTTCTCCCGACGACGAACGCCGCGACCGCTAGCCGCCTTCGACAAGCTGGGACCAATCGAAGCCCACAGAAGGACTGCGCAGTAGGCGCCAACGTTTAAAGGTTTGAAATTTTTCAATAATTTCCACTGCCCACCGGTTTCCCAAGTCCGGCAGGAAGACATCGCCCGTGTGCAAGCCGGGGATCAAACTCAGGTAAAGGGTATCTAGCTGGTCGGCGGTTTGGGCGTACACCGAAGCGCCGCCAATCACGAACAGGCGTTCGACAGGCAGAGCAAGCGCCTGATCCGGTGAGCAAATATAGCGGACCGTTGGAAAGGACGGTCCGCGTCTGGCCGTCAGCACATAATGTTCGCGCTCGGGCAAAGGTTTGCCTCGGCGGGCGAGGATGCTCTCGAAGGTTCGGCGGCCCATCAGCAAAGGTTGGCCCCAGGTCAGTGCTTTGAACGCACTAAGATCTTCCGGGCAGTGCCAGGGTAGACCATCGCCCCGTCCGATTAGGCGGCGACTGTCCATGGCTACGACGGCGATCAATTCCATGGGCAAGTTCAACACTGGTCCGATAGGCTTCCCCCTTGCCGCCCAATGCCGAATCTCCAGCGATAGAGCAGCGGGGTTGCAACAACGCCAAGCCGAAAGCGATGTATTTATTGTAGGCGGAAAGCATCGAGTCCCCTGGTAGTAGCGATCTCCACAATCGCCACAGTCTAAATCGTGTTAAGAAGGAGCATCGGTTTGTACAGGAGTGTCCCGGTGGAAATTTCGCGCCGCGCCGCGTTGCAGGGGTTGAGTTGGTGGGCTGGTGTAGCGGCGGTTGCCCCCCCGGCACTGTGGGCCGCCGAGGTGCGCCGGGTCTCCTCGGTGCAGGGCGTGGGCGTCCCGGCCGGCACGGTGCGCTTGCTCTACAACGAAAATCCCCTCGGGCCTTCGCCTCTGGCGCTCAAAGCGGCTTCAGAGGCGCTGGACGGCTGCAACCGCTACCCGATGGCGACGGTTTTCTCGCTGCTTGAGGGGATCTGCGCGCTCCACGGCCTGAGTCTTGCTTCGCCCGGCAGTGCCGCGGATCTCGGTGCGCTGTTTGAGGCTTTTGAAGCGAGTTCGGTATTGCTCGGGGCCGGTTCTTCGGAGATCCTGCAGGCGGTGGCCCTGGCCTGGGGCCTCGATGGGGGCGAATTTGTCGAAGCGTCCCCCGGTTACGGCGCGGTGGGCTCCGCCGCCCAGAGCATGTTGGGCGAGCGGGTCCGGCGGGTGGCTGTACCGCTCACGCCCGAGTACCGCCACGACGTGGAGGCGATGGCGGGAGCCGTGACCCCCAGGACCCGGGTGGTCGTCATCACCAACCCCAACAATCCCACCGGCACCGCCCTTACCCTGGCCGAGATCACCCGCCTGGCCGACCGCCTCGATCCAAAGACCCTGCTGGTGGTCGACGAAGCCTACATCGACTTTGCCGAGTCGCCCGGGGTGATGAGCGCCATGGGCCTTGCCGCGAGCCGGCCCAACGTGCTGGTCACCCGCACCTTCTCCAAAATCCACGGCCTGGCGGGGCTCAGGCTCGGTTACGCGGTCGCATCCCAACCGGTGCGCGAGCGGTTGCGCCCTTACCTGCTCAACATGCTGGGGGTGAACACCGCCGTTGTGGCCGCCGCCGCCGCTTCCCTCGCCGACGCCGACTACCTGATGCGCTCACGCCAGGTCGCTGTGGCCGCCCGTACCCAACTGCTGGCCAAACTGCCCGAATTCGGCCTGAAGCCCGTGCCCGGCGACGCGCCCTTTGTCTGGGCCAAAGTCCAAGGCGACTGCGGCCCGCTGGTTCAGAAACTGGCCCGCGCCGATGTACTGATTGCAGGCGGCCAGCGCTGGCAGCTACCCGGCTATGTGCGCATCTCCACGGGTCTACCGGCGGAGATGGACATGCTCTTTGCCACCCTCGGAGCGAAGGCGTAGCACCCATTAATGCATAGACAAGCGGTACTGTTCTGCGCGCTGGTCGGCGTGCATCTGTTGGGATCGATCCTACTGGAGCAAGCGATGGCGGCGGAGCCGGCGGGCGAATGGCAAACCCGGGCGGAGGCGACAAACTACCGCCGCACCAGCCGCTACGACGAAGATATTGCCTACGCCCAGCGCCTTGCGGCGGCTTCGCCGCTGGTGCAGTTGCAATTGTTGGGCAAAAGCCCCGAGGGCCGGGCTATCCCAGTGCTGGTGGTCTCCAAGGACAAAGCATTCACCCCCGAAGCGGCCCGGGCGACGGGCAAAGACATCGTGCTGGTCAACGCCGCCATCCACCCCGGCGAGATCCCGGGCAAGGACGCCGGTTTCGCTTTTGTGCGGGATCTGGTGATCTCAGGCAAACACGCGGCCCTGCTCGACGGGGCGATCTTAGTCTTTATTCCGGTCTTCGGCGTCGATGGCCACGAGCGCTTCGGCCCCTACACCCGGATCAACCAGAACGGTCCCGAGGAATCGGGCTGGCGCACCACCGCCCAGAACCTCAATCTCAACCGCGACTTTCTCAAAGCCGACACCCCTGAGATGCGCGTCTGGCTCAATGTCTTTGAGCGCTATCTGCCGGATCTGATTGTCGATACCCACGACACCGACGGCGCCGACTACCAGTACAACCTCACCTACGGCCTGGAGACGGGGGCGAGCCTGGATCCGGCGCTGGTGGCCTGGCAAAAAGTGGCCTTCGAAGGCGAAATCTTTCCGGCCGTGGCGGGGCGCGGTCATGTCGTCTCGCCCTACATCATCCTGCGCGACAGCAAAGATGTCTCCAAAGGCATTACCCAGGATCCTTCCGAGCCGCGCTTCTCCACCGGCTACGGCGCCCTCCAGAACCGCCCGACCCTGCTGGTGGAAACCCACATGCTCAAGGACTACAAAAGCCGGGTGACGGCCACCTACGACCTGCTGGTGGAGATTTTTGCCCACCTGAAGCGCTATCCGAGCGAGCTACGCACCCTGGTTGCCCGCGTCGACGAACAGACCGTCGCCCGCGGCCGGCGCTACGACCCGAATTTTCGCTACCCGCTGACCTTCAAGCTCAGCGAGCACAGCCGACCGTTTCAATTTCAAGGATTCGAAACGACCCTTGAACTGAGTGCTGTCTCCGGCAGTACCTGGTTGCGCTACGAGCCTACCAAACCGAAGACCTTCACCATTCCCCTGTTTGACGAGGCGACGGTCGAAAAGGCCGTGGCACCGCCGCTTGCCTACGTGGTGCCAGTCTCGCTCACGGAGGTGATCGACAAGATCAAAGCCCATGGGCTGCGCCACCGGACCCTGGATGGCCCGAGTACCCTCACCGTCGAGACCTACGAATTTAGCGCTCCGGTCTGGGAAGCCGCGCCCTTCGAGGGCCGCATCCGGCTCAAAGATTTTAAGCTCACCCCCATCCGGCGCCAGATCACCTATCCGGCCGGATCGCTGGTTGTCCCCCTCGACCAGCGCGCCGCCAACGTCGCAATTCATTTACTCGAACCACAGGGTCCCGACTCGCTCTTGCAATGGGGTTTCCTCGACGCCATCTTCGAGCAAAAGGAGTACGCAGAAGCTTACGTGATGGAGAAGATGGCCCGCGAGATGCTCGCGCGCGACCCGAAGCTCAAAGCCGAGTTCGAGCGCAAGGTTTCGGAGGAATCGGCCTTCGCCGCAAGCCCCGAGGCGCGGCTCGAATTTTTCTATCGCCGTACCCCCTACTGGGACGATCGGTACAACATCTACCCAATCGGCCGGCTCACCGCGCCGGAGAATTTGCCGAAGTAGTCTGCAACGCTTGCCCTGGGTGGGTGTCTTCTTATACTGAGAGCGACTTGCAGCAGGAGCAGGGCAATGGTGACCCGCGAACGCGATCCGAAAACTGGCAAGGTGACCTTCAAAGGGACGCCGGGCAACGACAATATCCGGGTGAGCAACCGGCGCAACACTGCCGGTGAAGTGGACGGCCTTCTGGTGATCGTGCTCGATGCCCACGGCAAAGAGTGCGAGCGCTTCTCTTTGGACCGCGAAGAATTCAAAGACGGCCTGTGCATCCGCGGTGGAGCGGGCGACGACATTATTCAGGTGGACGAAGATGTCGAATTCGACCTCGAACTGTACGGCGAGGAGGGCAATGACCTGATTATCGGCGGCGCGGGCAACGACCTCATCGATGGCGGCCCCGGCAACGACCGGCTGTACGGCGGCGAAGGCAACGACACCATCCACGGCGGCGATGGGGATGATTTGATTGACGGCGGCCCCGGTGACGATAAACTTTACGGCGGCGCGGGCAACGACAAAATCCTGGGCGGCCCCGGCAACGATTTGTTGGATGGCGGTCCCGGCGACGACTGTTTGGTGGGTGGCCCGGGCGACGATATTTTGATTGGCGGGGAAGACAACGACCGGCTATTTGGCGGCGAAGGCATGGACCAGCTTATCGGTGGTACGGGCAAAGACATCGTCCATGCCGATCTGAGCGACCTGCCCGTGCAGCGCGGCAACGACGAACAGGACACGGTGCACATCGATCGCGGCTGAATGGTGCAGCGCACGCTGCGCTGAAATATTTTTTCGGAGGTACTTCGGGCAACAAGTAATCATTCGCACCGAATTTGAGAACAACCGCTAGGCAGAATCAGGAGTACTTAAATAGCAGCGGCGACGGCTGCTGCGATCTCCTCCATAGTTTTTGCAGGCAACTTTCCCAGCTTCTTGCGAAATCGCTCCAGGGCAAGTGATCGCACCTGGAGCGCATCGACGGCGGATTCGTTGTCGAGACCGTTCATTGCATCTGGTGTGAGCCGAATATGCCAGATGTTCTTTTCAAAGTGAGGTTTCCAGCTGGTGATGGGCGCGACCAGCTTGGTTGAAGGTCAACCAGCCACACCTCGCCCCGCCGTTGCCGCTCACCGGCCACACCATGACGGGTCACGGCCACCGCCGCGACTGCCCGCTCGGCAGGGGCGTAGGCCACAGCCGAAATGCCGTCGAAGCCCTCGCGGGTTTCGATGTCGAGCACATGCACAAAATGCTCCTCCAGCACGCCGACGACACTGGCGATCGGAGCCTGACCCAATTGCCATAGCTTGCGCAATTGCTCCGCCGCCTGTTCGGCTTGCTCGATAGAGTCAATGCTCCACTCCAGCACGGGCAATACCGGGTTGGCCGCAGGATGCAATAGGCGCTGCAGGCGGACCCGCTCCTCCAGATCCCGGCGGATCCGATTTTCGATGTGCTCTTGATCCCGTTTTGGCAGTCTGGAGGCTTTGCGGTAGGCGATGAATTTGACATCCACTTCCGGGTCGCTGAATAGGTATACGGCTTTGACCCCTGGGGCCTAGGCCAGTCAGTTCATGACCCGGAGCGAGGGCCGTGCGCGCCCCTGCTCGTACTTCGAAAGTGCTTGCTTGGTGACCACTCCCCCAACTCGGCAGCCAGGGCTTCCAAAGTTAACCCGCGAGCCAGACGCAACTGCTTGAGTCGCTGACTGTTCATAAGATGCTGTACTTGAATGTCGCTTTGGTTGACAACCAGATTAAGTTTTAACCTGTTTGTCAACCGAGGTGTGCATCGTTGAGAGGGCAACCGCCTCCAGAGCAGGTTTCAGGCGTCAGGGTGAAACCTGCCCTCTGGAGAGGGTTGGCGGTGGTTTGGCTGCGCGGCGGGCAACCCCAAACTGCTCTGGAAAGTCAAGTTACATAAAGCGAAAAACTAGGTAGAACCTCTTCCCCCGACAGCACCACAGGCATCGGCACGGCTGCGGCCCCTTGCCCCTGGCGGTAAATGTAGACCTTTCGATTCTGAGGATCGATGAGCCAGCCCAAGCGCAGCCCGCTGTCGAGATATTCCTGCATCTTTGCCTGGAGCGGTTCGAGTCTGTCTGTGCGTGAGCGTAGCTCGATGACGAAATCCGGACAGAGGGGTGGAAAGGCTTCCTGCTGCTCCGCTGTGAGGGTTTCCCAGCGCTCCAGCCGCACCCAGGCGGCGTCGGGGGAGCGATCTCCGCCGCCTGGAAGGCTGAAGATCGTCGAGGAGCTGAACACTTTTCCCAAACGGACCTCGCGATTCCAGAGGTTCAAGTCCGTGATCAGGTCCGCCTCGCGTCCGCCGCTCACACCACCGACGGGTGCCACGATGATCAACTCCCCGCTTGCCGACCGCTCCAACTGTACGTCGCGGTTGAGCCGGCACAACTGGTAAAACTGTTCACGTCCAAGCTGGATGACCGGGTCGAGGGTCAGGGTGACAGAAACCATAGGAAGCTTTGCGACAAGTAGCTTGATCCTAGCGGAAGCTCCCGATGTGCAGTGCGTCAGGACGTGAAGTAACGCCGACACATCTGCTGAAGTCGCTCCCAGGCACGTTTGCGTATACTCTCGGGGCTCACGATCAAGCACTCAGGACCGTAAGGGAAAACTTCGCGCAAAAACCAAAAACTCGAAATGACCCGGCGAACGACCCGCCGCACAGGCTGTCCTTCCAACCATTCACAGAGGGCATCTTCCGGGCGGGGAAGATAGGCGTGGGCCAGGCGATCGTATAGATGCATTTCTGCCTCGATGGTGTCCGGTCCCACGCGCCATCCTCCGGAAGCAGGCACTATCTCGACACCCTGCAACCGGTCCAGCCTGAGGCTCCAGTTGTGGGAAAGTTCCGGGATCTCCTCGTTGCCCTCACACTCTTCGCTCCAGATCTCCAGATACAGTCGCTTCTCCCGAAAGCGCACGCGGGCATAGCGGACTGTGAACTGCCAGGAACGTTCGGCGGCATCCTGATAGAGCAGTCGAAACGGCTGGGCTCGGCGGATGTGGTGGTCGATAATTGCGCGCCAGGATACTTGAGAACCGACAAAACGCGCTTCCAACTCGCTGCGCAAAGGCCCGCTCACTTCGCCCCGCTCCAGCAGCAAACGCCCCAGCACGCCGGCCGCATCGGACTCTCCGATATCCAGAAGCACGTTTGCAGCCTGCACCAGTGCCCGCACCCGCTCCTCCGGCCAATCCGCGTTGCGGGCGACGAGCAATCGGCGCTGGGCAATATCTTTGACCAGCTGGGTAATATTGGGTCGCTCCCCCCAGAGCGTCCCAAGTTCCAACGCCAAGGCTTCTAGTCGCGCTTTATCCGTCTCTCCCAACGAAAGCGTAATCGTCTGTTGCTTGCGGCTCATCGCGTCCTCTTATTCCAGAGAGTGTCCGTGTACTTTGGCTTGCAACGGCTGAATTTCCTGTGAGATGCTGAAAGTAATCCAGGAGTTTCCGTGCATGTCCGACACCCTTCTGTTAAAGCCCGTCTTCTCACGCCCCGCCACCACTTTACCCAAAGGGATACAGTTACCACCCGGCTGGCAACACCTGGCCTGGCATCAGGCACAGACCCTGCTCGCGTTGGACGATCCCGAAGTGGACATCATCGTGAACACGGCGATGACCGGCGACGGCAAGAGCCTGGCTGCCTACCTGGGCGTGCTGACGCGGAGGCTGGAGACGATCGGCCTGTATCCGACGAATGAACTTGCCCGGGACCAGGAAGGGCAGGTGCGCGGGTACATCCGGCAGTTTGCACCGAGCTGGGAACCGCGGCTGGTGCGGCTGAGCGGCCCGGAACTGGAGGTTTATGCCCGCGAGGCAGGTCTCAGAAAAGGAACGGTGTTGTCGGGCCTGGGTGCCCAGCGCGAAGTGCTGCTGACCAACCCGGATATTTTCCATTACCTGCACCGGGGCGCGTACATTACGCAGAAGGATAGCCCGGATAGGCTGTGGCAGCGCTTCGACAGCGACTTCGAGCTATTATTCCACGTCTTTGGGCCGCCCCAGGTGGCCGCCGTGCTCAACACACTGCTGCTGATGCGCTGCACGATGGGGCGCAAAAAGTTTATGTTCCTGTCGGCGACACCGGATCCGCAGTTGATTGAACGGTTGCGGCTGGCGGGGTTCAACGTTCGCGAGATCGATCCGAAGGCGGCCGATTGCTACCGTTCGCCCGAAGACGAGGCCGAGGCACAAGCGCTTGCAGCCCAGGGTTGGCGGCGGGTGAGCCGGGGGTTGGAACTGGAATTTATCCGTCTTGAGCCCTCGCCCCGCGCCTCGGAGGCGTGGCTGCGGGAGAATGCACCCCAGATCCTGGAGTACTTCCGGGTCCATTCCGGCAGCCGGGGGGCAATCATCCTCAACTCCATTGCCTCGGTAAAGCGACTGCTGCCCCATTTCCAAGCGGTCTTTGCGACGGCGGGACTCACTGTGCGCGAGAACACCGGCCTCACCGGAGCGACAGCGCGGCGTGCATCCTTGGAAGCCGATCTTGTGACGGGCACGAGCACAATCGATGTGGGCGTCGATTTCAAGATCAATTTCCTGATTTTTGAGTCGTCGGATGCGGGCAATTTTATCCAACGCCTTGGTCGCCTCGGTCGCCATGACGGTTACGAATCCCCCAGCGGCTTCGTTCCCTTTGATTACTTCAAGGCGATTGCTCTGGCCCCAAACTTTTTCGTCGAGCGTCTTTTCGATGGCCCGGAAGCATCTTTTGTCGCAGGCGGCACCTTCGACCGCTTCTTCTTAAACGAGCAGATTCACACCCACTACCGCCGGATCAACGAATTCAGCGGATACTACAAGCGCTGGGGGGCAATCCAGTCTTTAAAGATTGCCTACAAGCTTGGACACTCCACGGTGAAGGCTCAGTACGCCGAAGCGAAGGCAGCTTTCAGCGACGCATGCCGACAGGTATTCGATGTTGAGGTGTTGCCGCTGTTTGGGCGGGTGAAGGCTTGGGAGCGGGAGTGGCACGAACAGTCCGGCCAGAAGGGCAACCCAATCTTCGATGTGGCTACTTCCTTCCGGGGCTCCGGCGATCTCCCAGCTTCGGCGACGCCGTTCTCTTCGCGGATCTGCACCCCGAGGAGTGCAGCCCGCGCGCGCATCCTCTCGTCGGCCACAGTTTGGCGGATCGAGTCAGCAAGGCGCTCCTGCGTAAGGCGAGCCCGCGCAATCGGCGTCGGCCCCGCACCGAGCGCCGCCACCCGCGCGCCCCAAAAAGGCTGGTCCATGGTGAAAGGGACAACAAGGGCAGGGACCCCGGCTCGCAGCGCGGCGCCCGTCGTGCCCGCGCCGCCATGGTGCACCACGGCGGTGACTCGCGGGAAAAGCCAGTCGTTGGGCAGGGCGTCGGCGAAAAACACGTCGTCAGCACAGCCAAGGGAAGCCAGCCCACCCCACCCGCAGAGCAGCACCGCGCGCACACCCGCCTTGCGCACAGCACCGAGTACAAGCGCCGTCACCGCCGCGGGGTCGTCGTTCGCCATGCTGCCGAAGCCGATACTGACCACCGGACCGTCGCGGGTGAGGAAGACCTCAAGCGCAGGTGACGGCTTCCACGTCGGCGGTGCCGGAAGCACCCAGTACCCGGTGACGTGCCGAGGCCGGTCACTCTGTACGGGCACCTGCAGCACGTAGCGGCTAAAGCCGTACAGTACTGGATAATTGTTTGCCGCGAGCGGGCGCCCCGAAAGCCGCAACACCCTCTGCCTCGCCGAGGCCATTGCGGCTTGGAAGGGCATCCACAGCGCCATCTCCGACAGGTAATGGCTCAGATAGAGGCCGAAGCTTCCCAACCGCCGCGACACCCCCGGCAGCAAAATACCCGGGTAGGCGTCCGTTGGCGCGCCCACCGGCTGCAGATGCGCCTCGATAAACGGTCTGGCGAGCTTTTCGGCGACCGACAATCCGATTACCATGCCGCCCACGCCCCCGGTGAGCACATCGACATCTTTGCAAGCGGCCAGCGTCTCCCTTGTCCATATCTGGATATGCGCCGTCAGCTCGCGAGCCGCAAAGCGCATGCTGGCGATCGTTCCCCGCGCGGCTACGCCGGTCGCGCTCCGGAGCGCCGCTTCGGTGCTCCCCGACAGCGGTGCCAGGGGCAACCCCGCCTCGGCGAACATCGGCGCGAAGTCCGCAGGCGCCACCGCCCGCACCTCGTGGCCGGCCCGCTGCAGCCCCACCCCCAGTGCGACGTAGGGCTGGATACCACCGCGGGTGTCATTGCACAGGACAGCGATGCGCATGGGGTTGTCTCTTCCTGGAAAATCTCCTATCCCGCGATCTCAAGAGCGATCTCCGGTAGATCCGTTAGTGCTTCTTTAGACCGCAATTCAAAATGCATGGGCAATGAGGGACTCGAACCCCCGACAGCCTCGGTGTAAACGAGGTGCTCTACCAACTGAGCTAATTGCCCTACTTATCGATAGTATCATCGTTACCGAAACCCCTATGCAGTCCGCTGCCAGACGGTGACTCCCTGGAAACCAGCTGTAGTAATTTCCCCTAGGAGAATCTACACGGACTGGCAAACAAAAGAAGTAAGGCCTTATTCCTTTACCCTGTCCGGGATTGCAGCACATTTTGGATGGATGGAGGGATACAGTCTCTAAGGCCATACAGCGATTTCGTGGCAAAACTACAGTAGAATCGCGGCTATTCTCCGGCAAGGCCGAATGATAATCTTCTGACGACCATGGACGATAAAAAGTCCGTTTTCTGCAACGCATTGGTAGTTGAGGAAGTCAGAATGACTGAGTCATTGGTCACGATTGTGGTTGTACCCCGAGAGCGCTTCAGTGCCGCTCGCCAATCGCTCGACAGTATCTACGAGCACACAGAACAGCCCTTCGCCCTGGTGTATGTGGATGGCGGGTCGCCACCTGATGTCCGCCTATATCTTGAAGAGCAGGCAAAAAATAGATCCTTTGAACTCGTTCAATTCGAAGAATACCTGCCTCCCAATCGGGCAAGAAACGCTGGTCTTGCCCGGGTTCAAAGCAAGTATGTCGTCTTTATGGACAACGATGTCATCGTGGCGCCGGGTTGGCTGAACGCCCTGGTAGAGTGCGCCGAAAAAACCGGCGCAGCGGTGGTCAGTCCACTCACCTGCATTGGTCAACCTTTACACCGGATTATCCACTGTGCCGGCGGGGAAGCGCATATTGCCACGACCGGCAGCCAGGGTTCGGCTCAGCGCCGTGCCCACGAAAAAATCTATTTGGCCAACCGAACGGTCGACGAGGTGCGCTCTCGTCTTCGCCGCGAGCCGACCGAATTGGCCGAATTCCACTGCGTTCTGGTCCGCACCGACATCTTTGAGCGCATTGGCCAGCTGGACGAGGCCATGCTCAACACCAGGGAACATATCGATTTTTCGATGATGGTTTCTCAATCCGGTGGGACGGTCTACTTCGAACCCGACTCGGTGGTGACTTACCTGCCGGGTCCACCCCTGCAGTGGCAGGATATCCATTTCTACATGCTCCGCTGGAGTGACGCATGGGAATGGTCGAGCCTGCAGCACTTTCGTCAAAAATGGAACCTGACCGAGGACGAGTTCTTCAAAAATCGCTACAAGCGCCTGGGTTGGCGCAGACGCATGACGCTCATTCGGCCCTGGGCAAGAAAGTTTTCGCTGCTTGGCAAGCCATTTTCGATCGTGATCGAGCAGGTGTTACTGCGCCTCGACCGGCCTTTGAACTGGTGGCTGACCCGCCGGTATGCCGCACGTTCTCAAGGGTGAACAGAGCGACACGAATGTTTCCTCTTCGCGGGATAGATTGCTATGCGCATTGCCTTCTTAGTTAACGAGTTTCCATCCCTTTCGGAGACCTTTATCCTGAACCAGGTTTGCGGGCTTATCGATCTGGGACATTCGGTCGACATCTACGCCATGCGTCCGGGTCGCGCTGCCCTCAATCATCCGGACGTCCAGAAGTACCGGCTTCTCGAGCGCTGCCACTACGCCCTGCCCAAGAAGGGCCGTCTCCTGCGCGGGTTCCACGGCCTGGGCCTGTTGCTTGATGTCATCCGCGACAATCCGTCGCTGCTGCTGCGCTACTTGGGTGCGCTCCGACAATATGGGGCAGTGCCGCTGTTGAACTTGCTGAGTGTACTAAGAGGGCTTCGAGGCCAGGGACACTACGATATTATCCACGGACAGTTCGGACCGCTGGGCTTGCTGGGAGCTTCGCTGCGGCACATGCTGGCTCTGGACGCCAAGCTTGTGACTTCCTTTCGCGGGTACGACATCAGCATGTACCTACGCAAACACGGCAACGCCGTTTACCGATCGCTTTTTGACAATGGGGATCTATTTTTACCCAACTGCGAGTGCTTCAAAAAGCGACTGATCGAGCTTGGGTGCGACGAAAAAAAGATTCTCGTACACTCCTCAGGAATCGATTGTAATCGCTTTCGATTCGCTATGCGCACACTGCCATCGGACGGTTGCATTCGAATTGTCACTGTTGGTCGCTTGACGGATAAAAAAGGGCTCGAATATGCGATGAGTGCTGTTGCCAGGCTTGCGCAGAAACACGCCAATATTCGTTACGACATTGTCGGCGACGGGCCACTGCATTCACATTTGCAGCGGCTGATCGAGCAGCTGCAGGCCGGGGGGTACATTCGACTGCTGGGTGCTAAGAATCAGGCGGAGATTATCGAAATCCTCGATGGTGCTCAGCTTTTCATCTCCACGAGTGTGACCAGCAGGCAGGGAGACGAGGACGGACCTGCCAACACGCTCAAAGAAGCAATGGCGATGGGATTGCCTGTAGTAAGCACCTGGCATGGAGGGATTCCCGAACTGGTAGAAGATGGTGCCGCAGGCTTTCTGGTACCCGAGCGCGACGTCGAGGCGATCGTCGAAAAACTCGGCTACCTGGTGAGCAACCCGCAAATCTGGCCTGCGTTCGGCCGGGCCGGCCGGGAACGGGTGGAATCACAATACAATATTCATAAACTCAACGGCGAACTGGTCGCTGTCTACCAGCAACTGCTCCGAAGCGACAAATCGGTTCCTGCCGCCTTGCACCCCAGCCAAGGGGAACATCGCACGGCAATCGGCACTTAGAGCATCCAGTCGGGAATTTGCGCGTCCGTGGGTTCCGCAGTCGGGACAGATAATCTGGGACGGGAAGCTGGGATCGGTTTGGGAACAACCGGCCGGATAGCTGCTGTCGGCTTGGTCGGACTGGGTTCTTGCTTGAGGCTTTTGATCTCTTCGAGCAGGCGGCTGTTGGCCTGGGCCAGTTGGAGGGCCTCTTGCTGCACGGCGTCAAGTTTGGCCTGCAACTGGTGCAGGGAGTCGGCGGGGGTCTTGTGGGCTGCGGCAAGCTGCCGCTCCAGCTCCTCGATGCGCGCCCTGGCCTGGGCCGATGCTTGCTGGTAAGCGGCACTGGCCTGTTGCGCTTCGCTCAGCTGCACCTTAAGTTCGGCGATGGTCACCTCCAGATCGGCCTTGGTCGGGCTGCGGCGCGTGGTCCGCTGCGGCTCCTGCGCCTCGGTGGGAGTGGTCGCTTCCTCTGCTGCCGTCTGCTCGCAGAGGGGCTCATCGGCGTGGGTGTGATTTTTTTGCTGTTCGGTGCGCAGCAAATCTGAAAGGCGTTTTCTGGTCATCGTTTCTCCCAGTCACGGTGCAGTTCGTCGACGACCCGCCGGTAGTCGGCTTCGGCCTCGCGGGCGTTTTTGCCCCGCCAGCGGGTAATGGGTAACCCTTCGAGGGCGGCGCGCTCGTGGGCTTTGTAGGCGCGGATAAAGGTGTGAAAGGCAGGAATACCTACCTCCGTCAGGGTGTTCTGTGCTTCGAGAGCCTCCCCGACGCTGCGCGGATCGACGCGGGTGAGCAGCACCCGGTGGGCGACGCCGGTGGGCACCACCGCCCGGCGCACCGTCTCCACCAGCACCGCCAGATCCATCGGAGCAGGCGGGGTGGGCAACACCAGATAGTCGGCCACCGGCACCACCGCCGCCAGGGCCTCCGAAGCCAACGCCGGGGGGGTGTCCACCACGACCACGGCATAATCTTCCAGCGAGCGCAGGTTGCTCAACAGCTGCGGTGCGGTCTCCTGGGCCACATCGAAGCCGAGTCCTGCCGGGTTGCGCTCCACCCACCAGGAGGCGGATCCCTGGGGATCGGCGTCGACTAGCAGCACGCGCCTGTTTTCTGCCAGCGCCGCCGCCAGATTGACGGCCGTCGTCGTCTTGCCGACGCCGCCCTTGCCGTTGAGCACTACGAGTATCCTGGCCAGAGGTCGAAGCCACCGCGACTACGGACACTACTTTGACACATGCGGCAGGCTGCCAACCGAAACCCGTCAAAAAGCTTCGCTCCCACCTAATTTCAGGTGACGCAACGGACGCTGTGCCACAGTCCGTCTTCGTCCTTGCAGTAATAACAACCGTCCCACCAGGTGCAGGTGCACACATCGGTGGGCATCGACTCGTCCTGCTGCACCAGATCGAATACTTCGTCCTTGCGATTGGCCGCCATACCGGCAACACGATCCAGAATTTTCTGCAATTCTTTCGAAACCGGTGGAGTGGTGGCGAGTGTCATAGGATAGACCCCCAGTTATGGTTGCTATAATCCAAGGATTATGCGGCCGACCAGCGCCATAGCATTACCGCTGTCATAATTTTAAACATAATGTCGAACCATCAGCCGACCGCGGGTGTGCTTGCCCCGCCACCTTTAATTTTTGGGGCGGGTTTCGCCCTGGGGGTGCTGCTGCAGTGGCTGGTGCCGCTGGGTGTCGACATTGGGGCGGCACCCCCATTGGGGGGAGCGGGGGTGGGGCTGGGGGTGGGGCTTGCGTTGTGGAGTTTTCGGGAACTGGCCCGGCGCGACACGCCGGTCAGCCCCTACGAGGCAACCACCGGTCTGGTCGAGGAAGGACCCTACCGTTTCAGCCGCAATCCGATCTATCTCGCTCTGACGCTGGTGTACGCGGGTCTGGCGCTGTGGCTCGGTGCCCTCTGGCCGCTATTGGTACTGCCGGTGGCGCTGTGGATCATGGTCCGGGGCGTTATCGAGCGTGAGGAAATCTATCTGGAGCGCCGCTTCGGGGAGGCTTACCGCCGCTACAAAGCGCGGGTGCGCCGCTGGATTTAGTCGAGCTGTCCCTGGATTGGGTTACTCTCTTGAGAGAGAAAATCGGGTTGGTGTTGTCCATGGGTGCTTACTCCCGCCGAAATTTTTTGCGCTCCGCCTTGCTTGCCGCCTCGCTGCCCCTGGCCCTTCCCCGCTCCGGCCGCTCCGCTCCGGCCGGTACGACCGCCACCCTCGCCGCTTTGCGCGCCGAGGTGCCCAAAGCCGGCTGGACCTATCCCATCGGCCAGCCGATTGCGGATGCCTTCAAGGTGCGCTACCCGAGCAACATCGACGACGGCTACTGGCACGGCATGCCCCTGGGGGGGTTCGGTGCGGGCTGCATCGGCCGCTCGCACCGGGGGGACTTTACCCTCTGGCACCTCGATAGCGGCGATCACTACTTTCGCTCCCAGCCGGTCTGCCAGTTTGCCCTCTTTGAGCAGAGCGAAGGGGCCAAACCGCGCGCAAAGGTGCTTTGTACCGAAAAACCCGCAGACGGCAGCCTGGGCGCCTGGGACTGGACCTATCCCAAAGGGGCGGGCACCTACGCGGCCCTCTATCCGCGCTCGTGGTTCACCTACGAAGGCTTTTTCAACAGCCACGTGCAACTGAAGCAGTTCTCGCCCATCATCCCCAACAACTACAAGCAGACCAGTTACCCGGTGGCCGTCTTCGAGTGGACCGCCTTCAACCCGACCGACCAACCCGTCACGCTGAGCATTCTGGTCAGTTGGGAAAACATGGTGGGCTGGTTCACCAACCAATTCAAATCCAGAGCAGTCAAAGTGCGCGACGACGATACGCCCGTCTACGATTACGAACCGTACTGGGGCGAGAGCACCGGCAACTTTAATTCGGCGCGTGAGGAGAACGCCTACCGGGGACTGACGATGAGCCGCGCCTCGGGCTACACCGAACAGCAAAAGCCCGCCCCGGCCACCGCCGCCGTCAGCGAGCGTCCCTTCGTCACTGCCGAAGGGGACGGCCAGTTCGTGATCGCCACCACCCGCGAGCCGGACGTCGAAATCACTTACCACACCCGCTTCGATCCGACCGGCAACGGCCTGGAGGTCTGGCAGCCCTTCGCCACCACCGGCCGCCTCGGCGATCTGGTCTCGGTCCGGCCGGCGGCCAAGGGCGAGCGGATCGCGGCGGCGATGGCGGTGCGCTTGACCCTCAAGCCCGGCGAGCTCAGGGTGGTGCCGATGGCCCTCGCCTGGGATTTGCCGATCATGGAATTCGCCCAGGGGGTGCGCCGCTACCGCTACTACACCAAGCACTTCGACAAGAGCGGCCGCAACGCCTGGAAGATCGCCACCGAGGCTCTGGATAATTACGCCGACTGGGACCGGCAGATCCAGGAGTGGCAAAACCCGGTCCTTGCCGATCCGAGCCTGCCGGACTGGTACAAGCAGGCGCTCTTTAACGAGCTGTACTATCTCACCAGCGGCGGCACCCTCTGGGAGAACGGCCCGGTTCCTGAAAAAATCACTTCCCTCGCCGATATCGCCAAAGCGCCCCCCGGCCAGGGCCGCTTCGCAGTCCTCGAATCGATCGACTACCGCTGGTACGACTCGCTCGATGTCAGGCTTTACGGGTCGTTTGCGCTGCTGATCAACTGGCCTGAAATCGACAAAGCGGTGCTCAGGTCCTACGCCGACGCCGTGCCCGACGAGGACGATTCGACGCGCATTATCGGCTACACCAAAACCGTCGCCAAGCGCAAATCCCGCGACGCGCTGCCCCACGACCTGGGGGCTCCCAACGAAGATCCGTGGATCAAGAACAACTACACCACCTACCAGGACTGCAACCTCTGGAAGGACCTGCCCTGCGACTTCGTGCTGCAGGTCTACCGCGACTACGTCGATACCGGCAAACGCGATCTGGGTTTTGTGCGCTACTGCTGGCCCGCGTCCAAGGCGGCCCTGGTGCGCCTCAAGACGACTTTTGACCAGGATGGGGACGGGTTTCCCGAAAACGGCGGCCCGCCGGACTGCACCTACGACGCCTGGCCCCTCAAGGGGATCAGCGCCTACTGCGGCGGGCTGTGGCTTGCCGCATTGCTTGCCGCCGTCGAGATGGGCAAGCTCGTGGGCGACGCGGCGGCGGTTCAGCAGTTCGGCGCCTGGTATGCCCAGGCCCAGCCTCTGTACGAAAAGACCCTCTGGAACGGCCGCTACTACCGCATCGACAGCCAGAGCAAAAATTCCGAAGCGATCATGGCCGATCAGTTGTGCGGCGAATATTATGCCCAGGTGTGCAATCTCGCGGACATCGTACCGGAGCCCCAGGCGCGCTCGGCGCTCGAAACGGTTTACCAAACCTGTTTTGTAAAATTTTATGGCGGGCGCTTCGGCTGCGCCAACGGCACCAACGCCGACGGATCTTTTATCGGCGACACCGAGCACCCCTCGGAAGTCTGGACCGGCATCAACTTTGGCCTCGCCGCCTTTATGATCCGCAACGGCATGCGGCGCGAAGGGATGGCCATCGCCGAGGCGGTTGTCGCCAATGTCTACGGGGGCGGGTTGCAGTTTCGCACCCCCGAAGCGCTCACCCCGGCGCGCACCTTTCGCGCCTGTATGTACCTGAGGCCGATGGCCATCTGGGCGATGCAACACAGCTTGAGCGCCCTCAAAAGCAGCAAATCCCCCACGGCGGGCAAGGTCTGACGCGCCGCGGGCGCAGTGCGCTAACCTGTGGCTAATGGCGCGCCGGGCACTTCCGCGCGGGGGAGTGGACAAGCCTGTGGTCAAAAAGCGAATCGACGAGCAGCTGTGGTTTCGAGCGGGCACCGGGCTGACGGCTACGGTGGGCCTGGGTCTATTGCTCAACTGGGCCGGGCCGTCGCTGGTCAAACTGCCGGTGGCGGGCCAGGTGTTTTTGCAACTGTGCCGGGTGGTCAATGCCACCTGCGAAGACACGGGCGGCGGTCTGCAGGCGAGTTCTCGGCCCGACCCAAAGCCGACGGATCGCCTGGGGGTTGTTCCGCCACCGCCGCCACCACCGCCCGAAGAGCACGAAGCGGATCTGGCCGCCCTGCAGTCCGACAGCCAGGGCAACAGCCTGGCGACGGCCATCGCCGTCGATAATCTTGACGGCAAACAGCCCCTCCGCGGCGAGACCAACCCCATCGATCGTCAGGATTTCTACCGCTTCACCCTGAACGGCCCCAGCACGGTGCAGGTGCTCGCGGACGGCACCGCCGCCGCCGCCGCCATCCTGGATGCGAGCGGCAAAGAGATCCTCACCGCCGAGCGCGGCCCCGCCGGTGTAGCCATCGACCGCAGTTTGAAGGCGGGCACCTACTATGCCTGGGTGCGCGGCAGCCGCAGGCGCGTGGGCACCTACAACCTGATGCTCACAGCAAGCGCGATCGATTCGCGGCCCGGCGACGATACGCTCAGCACCGCCACGCATGTCGGCATCTTGGGTGAGGCGCAAAACTTCAAAGACTGGGTGGGCAGCGCCGACGAAGAAGATTTTTTTCGCTTCGAACTGGCTTCCGAGAGCCGCCTCAACCTGATGCTCGAAGGACGGGTAGCCCACGCTTCGCTGCTCGACCGCAACGGCGAACGCCTGGAGCGCAGCGACCGCACCGATTTTGGCGACACCCTGGGCCGCACCCTCGAAGCTGGGGTTTACTATCTGCACATCGAGCGCGATTCCCGCAAGGAAGGCGCTTATACTCTCAACCTCTCTGCCTCCCTGGAGGAAGCGGATGCTGAAAGCTGACGCATCCGGATCAGCCGCTTTCGGCGAAGCTGCACAGGGAAATTGACTGGTGTTTTCGTCTCGGCCGATGCCGCCCTGATTTTGCTTAAGAAAGTAGCATTTCATACAGAGCAGTTGTTTTGCAGGCATTTGGGCAGCAAACATACTTTACTTTAAAAAATTCATGTGCCGAACAAACAGCGAATGCGGTATGCTTTCCCAAGCCAAAATTTAGCAGGAGCGGGTATGCAAAAAATACACGGACCGTTCAGGGCGGCGCTGGGCGTGGTGAGCTGTGCATTGGTACTGACGCTAGCCGCCGGCATGGCCCGTGCCCAAGGGGTAAGCGACGTGTCGACCGCCACGGTCGAACCTTTGGGTATGGTCGATGTGCGCTCCATTCCCGAACCCGAGGCGCGCGAAACGATCCGGATTATCCGCAGACCCCTTTCTAAACTTTCAGGCCAGAAACGTCCTGCCCCCCTCGCCACCGCCGACGTACCGTTTGCCGGCCAGGGCGAGGCGGCCGAGCCGATTTCTGAGGCGGCGGCCAATTTGCTGTTCAACTTCGAAGGCATCGAAGCGTCCAACCTCGAACCGCCCGATCCGCACATCGCAGTCGGCCCCAGCGAGGTATTGCTTGCCACCAACGCGGGCCTGCGGGTCTACAACAAAAGCGGCTCGCCCATCACCGGCCTGCTCAGCCCAAGTAGTTTCTTCGGGGTGCCGTCGCAATTTGAAATCCAGTCGGATCCGAAGGTGCTCTACGACGCTGCTTCGGGGCGGTTTTTCGCCGTCTGGATTGCCTTCGACCAGCAGGCCAACCTGGGCGCCTGGTTCGTGGCGGTCTCCACTTCTTCGAGCGCCTCGGGCACCTTCTTTCGCTACCAGATCAACGAAACGGGCAACCTGCCCGACTACCCGGGCCTGGGCATCTGCAGCGACAAACTGGTGATCACCGCCAACGACTTTCGACCGGCGGGCTTTGGAGGTTTCAGCTTCACCGGGGCGGTGGCCGTGGCGCTCAACAAGTCGCAACTGACCGCCGGAAGCAGCGTCTCGCTCAACCGCTTCGGCAATATCCAACTGAGCGGCGGCGCCGGTCAGGCCTTTACTATCCAGCCCGCCCAATCGCTGACCAGCACCAGCAGCTGCAATATGGTCAGCCTGCGCGGCACCAACGGCATCCAGCTCTACAAAATCAACGGCCTGCCCCCGAGCGCCACCCTCAGCACCTCCACCACCGTGCCGTCGCTGACCACGGCCGTCACTACCCCGGTGGATGCGACCCAACCCGGCACCACCCGCCGGGTCGATACCGGCGACACCCGCCTGCTCGATGCCACCTACCGGGGAGTCAACGGCGGCAGCATCTGGACTTCATCGAACACCGGCTGCCGCTTCTCGGGCAGTTCGACTACCTATACCTGCATCAACGTCGTCGAACTGTCGAACGTGGATGGGGGCTCCCCTTCGCGCCGCCAACAGATTGTCTTCGGCGCCTCGGGGCTCTACTACTACTTCCCGGCTCTGCGCACCGACAGCGCCAACAACATGACCGTCGTCTTTTCGCGCTCGGGCAGTTCCGAGTTTCCGGGCGTGCGCTACACCAGCCACCTCGATGCGGCCGCCCTCAACACCCTCGAATCGAGCGTCCCGCTCATCGGCGGCAGCGCCGCCTACACCGGCACCCGCTGGGGCGACTACTTCGGCGCCGCCCTTGATCCGACCGACAACCGCTCGATCTGGATTTACGGCGAATACAAGCGCACCGGCTCCAGCCTCTGGCACACCCGCGTCGGCCAGACCCAGGTTCCCTAGCCGACTGCACGTCACCCGAGGCGGAATTTCAGGGGTTGGCCGCGGGTGACCTGCAGCAATAATTATTCACAAAGGCTCCCCCAGGCTCGGAGCCTTTATTTGTGTGTCACAATCGGACCTGTTTAATCGCGGCAGGAGCATGCACCGTTACTTTGGGGATCGAGATACTGTATGCTCACCCACGTAAATTTCTGGTCAGGTGTGGGTATGCAAAAATACATGCGAAGGCGGGGGACATCGCTGACAGCAGCTGCCGCGGCAGCGGTCATAACGTTCACCGGCGCTTCGGCTGAGGCGCAGACCGCTACCGAGGGGACCACCGCCAGCGTCGAGCCCCTGGGTCTGGTGGATGTGCGCGATCTGCCGACGCCGCGGGAGCGCACCCAGGTGCGGGTGATCCGCAGGCCGCTTGCGCGTTTTCCTGAGCCCGCCGTCAAGCCTCTGGCTTCCAGCGACGCCGCCCTGGGTGCCGCCGATGCGGTCGAGCCGACAAGCGAAGCCGCCGCCAACTTGATCGAGAGCTTCGAGGGAATCTCCGCGTCGGGCATCGAACCGCCCGACCCCCATATCGCCGTGGGGCCGAGCGACGTGCTGCTTGCCACCAACGCGGCCTTGCGGGTCTACAGCAAAAGCGGCTCGCCCTTGAGCGGCCTCATCGACCCGAGCAGTTTCTTTCTAGTTCCACCGCAGTTCGAGATCCAGTCGGATCCGAAGGTGCTCTACGACGCCCGTTCGGGGCGGTTTTTCGCCGTCTGGATTGCCTTCGATCAGCAGGCGAACGTCGGAGCCTGGTTCGTGGCGGTCTCCACCTCCTCGAGCGCCAACGGCACCTACTTTGTCTACCAGGTCACCGAAAACGGCAATTTGCCCGATTACCCGGGCCTGGGCGTCTGCAACGACAAGCTGGTGATTACCGCCAACGACTTTCGCTTGCAGGGCGGGTTCACCTTTGTCTACAACGGCGCAGTCGCCGTTGCCCTCAATAAATCCCAACTCACCGCCGGGGCGACGACCTCCTTCAACCGCTTCGGCAACATTCAACTGAGCGGCGGCGCCGGTCAGGCCTTCACCATCCAGCCGGTGCATTCGCTCACCGGCACCAACACCTGCAACATGGTCAGCTTGCGGGGCAACAACGGCGTCCAGCTCTACAAAATCAACGGCCTGCCCCCGAGCGCCACTTTGACGACGGTGAGCACCGTTCCAGCTTTGCCCACGCCGGTTTCCACTCCGCCCGATGCTGTGCAGCAGGGCACTTCCATCCGCATCGACACCCTCGACACGCGGCTGCTCGATGCCACTTTGCGCGGGGTCAACGGCGGCAGTATCTGGACCGCCTCGACCACCGGCTGCCGCTTCTCGGGCAGTTCGACCACCTTCGCCTGCATCAACGTCGTCGAAATCGCCAACGTCAGCACCACGCCGACGTTGCGACAGCAGATCGTCTTCGGAGCGTCGGGTTCGTACTCCTACATTCCGGCGCTGCGCACCGACAGCAGCAACAATATGACCGTCGTCTTCGGCCGTTCGAGCAGTTCCGAGTTTCCGAGCGCGCGCTACACCAGCCGCCTCAACTCGGCACCCCTGGGGGTGCTTGAATCGAGCAAACTGCTCGTTTCAGGCAGCGCCCCCTACACCGGTACGCGCTGGGGCGACTACTTCGGCGCCGCCCTCGGTCCCGACAACCGCTCGATCTGGATCTACGGCGAGTACAAGCGCACCGGCTCCGGTTTCTGGCAGACCTTCGTCGGCCAGACCCAGGTTCCCTAGCCTGAGGAGCAACTGGGAATCGCCGCGGCGGATGAACGGCTGTTCGTCCGCCGCTTGTTTTTTTGCACGACAATGGGGATCGTCACCAGAAAGCAGCTATCTATGGGTCGAATCTCCTTTTCTGCGGCCGGTTGGACCGCCTTTGCCGCCCTCCTCGGCGTCCAACTGGCCGCCTGTGCCCAGACGCCAAAGCCGGGCGAGGCCGGCAGCGTCGCACCGGCCGGCACCGTCGATGTGCAACAGCTGCCCCCCCCCCAAAAGTCGGATGGCGTCAAAATCATCCACAAGCCGCTACCGCAGCCCGGCACCCCGAGCCAACCGCAAACGCCGCCCCCCGGTAGCGAAGACAAAGCGGCGGCCCCGGAGCCACCGCAAAAGCCATGAACAAAAGTGCTCAAATGTAAAGTCTTGTAAAACAAACAGGGCAACTGTACATTGATCAATAGACTTGCGCTCAATTGAAATGATCCAGAGTTTGGTTAGCCGCCGGTACCGCCGGTTGGGTGAAGTATTGATGGCCCTGTGCGTGGCAGGCGGTTATCTGTCGACGGCGGCGCTGGCCCAGGGGGTTCCCGAGCCGCCGGTGCTCTCCGGTCGCGCGACGCTCACCATCGAGGAGGCGGTGGACCGCGCCTCCAGCGTCTCGCCGGAGTTGCGCTCGTTTCGCTCGGGCGTCGACATTGCCCAGGGCGATGTGATCACTTCGCGTCTGCCCAGCCGCTTCAACCCGGGGGTGTCCCTGGAGGCCGGTCCGCGCCTCAACACCCTCGCCGATGCGTCTGCCTTGCAGTTTGGCGTCACCGTCGCCCAAGAACTCGACCGGCCCGAAAAGCGCGCTGCCCGCGAGCAGGTGGCGCTGCTGGGCTTTCAGGTGGAGCAGGCCCAGTTGCAGGCTGCCCGCCTGCGCCTCGAGCTGCGCGTTCGCACCTTCTATTCGCAATTTTGGCTCAGCGAGCAACTCCTCAAGCTCGCCGTCGAGCGCGAACAGTTGGCGACCCGCTCGCTCACCGCGCTGCAGGAGCGCTACAAAGTCGGCGATATCAGTTTGATCCCCGTCAATCTGGCCCAGGTGGAACTCTCCGTCTCACGCGCCCAACGCGAAAGGCAAGAAGGAGAAGCGGCGGCGAGCCGTGCCGCTTTGCTGGTCGCCGTCGGCGAGCCGCCCGAGCGTTCCGTACAGCCCCAGGCGGCGTTGCCCGCCGCTCCGCTCGAACTACCGGAACTGCCGCGCATTTTCCAGTTGGTCATCGAAGCCAACCCGGTGCTGCTGGCCTCCGAGACCGAGCGCCGCCGCAGCGAGGCGCAGGTGCAGCTTGCCCAGGCGGAGGCCCTGCCGAACCTCTCGCCGCTGGTGAGCTACCGTCGGGAAGGACCGGAGAATATCGTCGTGGCGGGCTTGAGCGTACCTATCAACCTGTTCAACCGCAACCAGGGCACTATTTTTAGCGCCGAGGCCCGTCGCACCCAAACGGCGGCGCTGCGCGAGCAGCGCGCTCTGGAGTTGCGCACCCAGGTCGAGGAGGCCTACGCCCGCTACAACGCCGCCCGCCGGGTGCTCCAGACCTACACAGGTGATACGATCGCGGCTATCGAGCGCAACCAGGGACTAGTCGAAGAAGGTTTTCGCGCCGGCAAGACGGGGGTGACCGAAGTGCTCCTTGCCCGCCGCGACGGCCTCAATGCCCGCTCGGCCTTCCTGCAGGCGCAAGCAGATCTGTACACCAGCTATGTCCAGCTGCAAAATGCTACCGGAGGACGTCTTTGAGAAGCTATCGGATTTTCCTTGCCGCCGCCCTGGCTGCGGTTGCGCTCACCGCCTGCGGTACAGCGGAGGCGGATAAGCAGACCAAGGAGGCTGCGGCCGCCGCCGATACCGCCCAGGCAGACAAGACGGCCCTCCAAAGCTCAGGCGAGCGAGCTATCGAGCTGTCGCCCGAGGCAGTGCGCAACCAGGCGATTCAGGTGGCCACCGTCAGCCGCAGGCGCGTCTCCGAGCGCAAGGTCTTTCCAGCCTCCGTCGAGGAGGCGGCTACCCGCTCCGGTACCGTCTCGATGCCGGTCGGTTCGCGCGTGCAGCAAATCAACGTCGACATCGGCGATTCGGTGCGCAAGGGACAGGTGCTCGCAGTGCTCACCAGCAGCGAACTGGGCGGTGCCAAGGCCGACTTGCTCTCGGCAAAAGCCAGTCTGCTCGCTTCCCAGGCGCGGCTGATCGCCGCCAAGCGCCAGAGTGACCGCGAGACCTACCTGGCCGGACGGGGCATCAGCTCCCAAAGGGAACAGCAGGAAGCCCAGGCCCAACTGGCGAGCGCCCAATCGGAGTTTGCGGGCGCCCAATCGGCAATCGAGGCCGCGAAGGCGCGGCTTCTCGCTTTTGGCCTCACCGAAGAAGAAATCAACCGCCTGCAGCGCGGCAACGACATCACCCCGCGCCTTTCGGCGAGAAGTTCGGTCAACGGCCAGGTTATCCTGCGCAAGGCCCGCGTCGGCCAGGTGGTCCAACCGGGCGAAGCGCTTTTTACCATCTCCGATCTTTCGGAAGTCTGGGTGGTGCTCAAGGTCTTCCAGTCGGAACTGGGCCGCCTGCACGTGGGCGACAGCGTCCGCTTCACCGTGCGCGGCCTCGGCAATACCGAGGTCCAGGGGCGGGTGGTGCGCATCGGCGAGGCGCTCGACCCCCAGACCCGCGCCGCCGATGTGCGCGTGGTCATCCCCAACCGCGATCGCAAGCTCAAGCCCGGTATGCTCGTGCAGGCCGAAGTCGACCTGGGCGGCTCCAGCCGCGAGGTACTGGCCGTCCCGGATAAGGCCCTCTACGACGTGGGCGGCAGGCAAGTGGTTTTCCTGCGCGAATCGACGACGCGCTTTATGCCCCGCGAGGTGCAGCTGGGCACGCGCGTCGGCGAATACGTCGAGGTGATCGGCGGCCTCAAGCCCGGCGATGCGGTCGTCGTCGAAGGCGGCTTCGTCCTCAAATCCGAAATGCTCAAATCCTGATTCGTGAGAAGGTCCATCATGAGCAAACCGGCCCACGAACACCAAAAACCGGCCAACTTCGGCGAAGCCGTGCGCCTGCACTTCGCCGAACTGCTCGGTTTCGTCCTGCTCATCGCCCTGGCGGCCTTTACTGTTCTCAACAAAATGTACTATCTGATTTGAGCTGGGTTCGCACCCGGTTGCGGCTACAATCGGGTGTCCTTCGGGCTTGGCCATGGGCATCACCGGTAGGGTTTTATCGCCACTTCAGCGAGTGGCAGCGCTGTTGCTGGCGCTCTGGTTGGGTTCGGCGCCGTCTGTTGCGGCAGGGGAACGCAGCGGGTTTCCGGTACAGGTGTACATCGAACCGCAGGCTCGCCACGCGGCCTTTGCCGATCATCCGGGCGAGGCGCTTTCTGAATCGACCCTGGCGACGCTGCGGCAGGGATTTCTTGACTGGGTGAGCGTGGTGCTTGCAGCCCCCAGCAAAGGTTCTGCCGAACAGGTCTTGGTGATTTTGCGCAAGCAGGTGGCAGAGTCGCAGGCCGGGTTGTTGCTGGGGGCGGGGCTGTTTACTTTTGTGAAAAACCGGGCGCAGGCGCAACTGGTGGTCGAGATCGTCCACCAACCGCCGCTTGCCGCCGCTGCGGGGCTGGTCGAGACGGTTATCGGCCGCTACCGTCGTTCCGGGCTTATCGAGCTGGTGCTCTTGCGCTCAGGTGCTCCGTCCGACCAATTCGCCCTGCGCACGGCCTTGATGCACGCCGTCGGCCACGCCCTCGGCTTCGCCCACAGCGACGCAGGCCAATGCAATCTCATGTCGAGCGAGCGGCACCTGTGCCACGTTCCTTTTCCGGCCGAATGCCGTGAGGAAGCCGTCGACACCCGCTGTGTGGCGGTTGCCGTGGCACCGTTGCGGGTGCTCGATCGGGCCGTGCGCACCGGCAGAACTGTTGCAGAATTTCCGGGTAGTTCAGAGCGTTGAGCGCCACTGGGGAATTTACTTGCCGATGCAGAATTTGCTGAAGATGCGCTCAAGCACCGCCTCGGTGACCGATTCGCCGGTCACTTCGCCGAGGGCATGGGCGGCGGCGCGCAGATCGATGGTCCAAAAGTCAATGGGCAGAGCCGCCTCCACGGTCTCCACCACCCGCACCAGGGCCACTTCGGCGCGCACGAGCGCTTCATACTGCCGCTCGTTGACGGCAAAATCGCCGTCGGCCACAGAAAATGCTTCTTGGCCCAAAGCAGCCAGGATCGCCCCTTCGAGCGCGTCGATCCCGTCGCCCACGGGAGCGGCGGTGGGCACTGTCGCCAGCACCCCCCGCGACGGGGTGTAGACCGGCGGACCCTCTAAATCCGATTTGTTGACGACGACGATCACCGGTCGCTCGCGCACCTGGGCAAAAATGTCGCTGTCGGCACAGGTCCATCCCTCGGTGCGATCGATGACCAGCAGCACCAGATCCGCCTCCCGGGCGGCGGCGTGGGAGCGCTCGATGCCGATGCGCTCGACGGTGTCGGTGGCCTCGCGGATACCGGCCGTATCGAGCACCTGCACCGGAATGCCCTGGACATTCAGCATCGATTCGACCACGTCGCGGGTGGTGCCGGGTAAATCGGTCACAATCGCCCGGTCGGTGCGGCTCCAGGCGTTGAGCAAGCTCGATTTGCCGACGTTGGGTCTCCCGACGATGGCGACTTTGAGGCCCGTGCGCAGCAGTTCGCCCCGGGTGCTGGTGGCCATCAGCCTCCGGGCATGTGCGAGGCTCTGGCCGATATTGGCGCGCACCGCCCCGGTATCGAGCGGCGGAAGGTCGTCTTCAAAATCCAGCCGAGCTTCCAGTTCAGCCAGCAAGTCAAGGCAACCGGATCGCAGTTGGCGCACTTCACCCGCCAGTTTGCCCGCCAGTCCCCCAACCGCGAGCCGGGCCGCCTCCGGCGAGCGGGCCGAGACCAGTTCCGCCACCGCCTCCGCTTCGGTAAGGTCGATGCGGCCGTTCAAAAAGGCCCGCAGGGTAAATTCGCCGGGCCGGGCCAGACGCGCTCCCAGTTCGACGCAGCGGCGCAAAATCTGCTGGATGACAGCGATCCCGCCGTGGCAGTGAAATTCAACCACATCCTCGCGGGTGAAGGAGCGCGGCGCTTGCATATATAGCACCAGGCACTCGTCGAGAATGCCGCCATCGGCGTCCAGAAAGTGGCCGTAGTGGATGCGGTGGCTCTCGAAAGCTTGTTTGCCGCGCAATCGAAAGACCCGTTTGGCGAGGGCGAGCGCCTCACTGCCCGACAAACGCACGATCCCGACGCTGCCTTGCTGGGGGACGATGGCGGTGGCGATGGCGCAGATGGTGTCGGACAAGGGTTTTGTGGGTCGTTGTGCTTCGATTATCCGGGATGGTTTGGCGTACTGTCGGCCCGCGGACGGCCGACTGCGTAATTGCGGGCGAGGCGGGTGTAGATTCCGGTGGTTGCAAGGCTCGCGTGGCCCAAAAGTTCGCGGACGGTAGCCAGATCCGCGCCGCCCTCAAGCAGATGCACAGCAAAACTGTGGCGCAGGGTGTCGGGGGTAACCGGCCAGTCGATCGCCGAGCGCGCCGCCGCCTCCCGCACGATCCGGTAGATGTGGAATCGGTTAAGGGGGCGATTCTGGCGACCCACGAACAACCAGCGCTCGGGCAGGACAGGTTCGCTCCCCAGATAAGCTTCGACAGCGGCCAGGGCTGGTTCTCCCACCGGTACCACCCGCGGCTGGGAAGCGGCCGGTTGGACGCTTAGATAAGCTTCGGCAAAAGCCACATCCCGCACCCGCAATTCGCACAGCTCCCCCGCTTTGAGCCCGGTGGCGTAGAGCAATTCGAGCACCGCCGATTCCAGTGGCGAAGCCGCGCTCTCGATGAGCTTTTCGGTTTGAGCGACGCTCAGGATGCGCGGCAGGCCGCGCTCGGCGGACGGCAGGGTGCGGGTGCAGGCGGGAGGCACGCCCCCTGCCCAGCCCTGCACCAGGGCGTGGCGATAAAAAGTGCGCAGGGCCGAAAGCTTGCGCGCCGCCGAGCGCGGAGTATGCGTTTTTTGCAGAATCTGGGCGAAGTGGTGGGTGCCTGTGGCTCCAAAGGTCTGCCAGTCGAGGTGCTCGCTCTCCACAAAGCGGGCGAACTCTTCGAGATCGCGCTGGTAGGCTTTGAGGGTGTTGCCCGCCAGGGAACGTGCGGCAATCAGATGATCGAGCCAGTGCTCGACAGCATCGCGCAGATTCATCCCGCCGGGTGCTCCTGGTACCAGCGGATGGTTTCGGCTATCGCCGGACGCAAAGGCCGCGATTGCCAGCCCAGTTCTTTTGCGGCCCTGGCTCCCGAGGCGGTCATGTCGCCCTGCAGATAATCGAGCACCTCGCGCGAGACGATCGAAGGCCGCCCACCCAGTTTGCCCAGCCACTCCGAGACCGCCGCCACCGGGTAGAGCAGCCAGGGCGGCAGTTCCAGGCTCGGGACCGGCGTGCCGCTCACCTCGGCCACCAGGCGGTACCACTCGCGAAAGCTCATCACCTCGCCCGCCAGGATATACGTCTCCCCGAGGGTGCCGTGTTGCTCGGCAAGCAACAGTCCTTCGACCACGTCGTCGACGTGGACGTAGCTGGAGCGCTGCTCGGCCCCCACCAGAGCCGGGATCTGGCCGGCCAGAAGTTGCCGGAGGCTGCCGCCGAAGGGACCGTCGCTGTCGGGGCCATAGACATAACCCGGCAGGGCAACCACCACCGGACAACCCCGAGAATATAACTCGACCGCCGCAGCGTGGGCCGCCACCTTGGTGCGGGTGTAATGGGTGACGGGTGCAGCGCTCACAGGCGAGCGTTCATCGACGACCCCTTGGGTCGGGTGGTATATACCCGTGGTGCTTGAATACACCACCCGCTCCATACCATGCTCCAGGGCGGATACCAGCACGTTGCGCGTGCCCCCGACGTTGATGCGCTCCATCTTCTCAGGGTCGTCGATGCCGAATTCAAACCAGGCCGCCAGGTGAAACACCCGTTGCACCCCGGTCATTGCCCTATCGACGGCGGCTTTGTCGGCAATATCGCCCTGCACAAACTTGGCACCCTGCCGGTCGAGTTCAGCGACGGGACGGCGGCCCAGGTAGATCACCCCGCGTCCTTCGCCCAGCAGGCGAAGCGCGAGCCGTTTGCCGATAAATCCCGAAGCACCGGTAATCAAGCTCCGCATGCAGCCACCATAACCGCTCAGGTGTCGGCGGTCACACAGCACCACTGGTGCAACTCGAATTCGACGCAGCCGTCGCGCACCAGCGGGTCGCCCGCCACGATTGCCCGGGCTTCCTCCAGCGAATCGGCCTCGAAGATCATCATGCCGCCGCCGCGCTCGGCCCAGTAGCCCGTCTCGACCCGCCGCCCTTCTGAGCGCAGGGCGCGCACGTATTCGATATGGGCGGACACAGAGCGGTCGAAAATTTCCTTGGGGACCACACCGCGCTCGATTTTGACAAACAACGCTCTACCCATGCGCTACCACCAACAACACCACGCTCACCCCGGCCCACACCGCCGCCGTTCGCCATAGCAGTCCGACGGAGCGCCGAATCGTCTGGGGGTCCAGGGGCAAGTGCGCATCGCCCAGGGTCGGTTTCTTCTTTATAATGCCCCGGTAACGGTTCAAGCCGCCCAGTTGTATATCCAGAGCACCCGCGTAGGCCGCGATGCTCACCCCCGAGTTGGGGCTCGGATCGCGGTGGGCGTCGCGGCGCACGATCGCGATGACCCGGCCGGGGCGGCCCGAGAGTATGGCGACCGTCAGGGCGGTGAGCCTCGCCGGCATCCAGTTGAGCCAGTCGTCGCTGCGCGCGGCGAACCAGCCGAAGTGGGTGTAGGGCTCATCGCGGTAACCGATCATCGAATCGAGGGTGCTCACCGCCTTGAAGGCTAGGGCCAGGGGCGCTCCGCCCAGGGCGGCGTAAAAAAGCGGAGCGGTCACCCCGTCCGTGGTATTCTCAGCCACCGTCTCCACCACCGCCCGGGCGATTTCGGCCTCGCCCAGATCCTCGGTATCGCGCCCTACGTAGCGCGACAAAACCCGTCGCGCCGTGGGCAGATCCCCGGCGGCAAGGGCGATTGCCACGGCTCCGGCCGCCTCCGCCAGACTGCGCGTGGCAAAGCACGCCGCCATCAGCACCACTTCGACCACCCCCCCCAACCAGGGCTGAATGTCTGCCGCCAGGACGATCAGCGCCCAGCCACCCGCCGCACTGCCCCCGGCGAGCCCCACCGTGAGCCCCACCCCCAGAAGGCGGCGACCGCCCGGGGATTGGATGCGAGACAGTCCCCAACGCTGGACCGAGGCAATCACCGCTCCCATCGCCTGCACCGGGTGGTAGAGGCGGGGCGGATCGCCCAGCAGCCCGTCGAGCAAAAAGGCGCAGCCAAAGACCAGGGCGGAGGGCATGGGCGGACTGTGTGAAAACAAACCCCGTCCAGTATGCCCGATGCGATGGCCGCACCCACTTTCCATCCGCCCCTAGCGCAACCAGGGACCCCAGATGGCGAAGGTCATCCCCGGGATCTAGATGTTGACGAAGAAGGTCTTGCCGTCCGGCGAAAAAGAAGCGCCCGTGAACTCAAAACCGTTGAGGGCATTGCGGGCGAAGGAGTAGAGCTTGCCTTCGGGGGTGATCCCCCGCACGAACTCGGTGCCTTCGCCATCCTCGCAGACGAACAGATCCCCAAAAGGAGCCAGCACGATGTTGTCCGGTCCATCGAGAAGCGCGTCGTCGTTCGGTTCGACAAACAGTTCGAGCGTGCCGCCTTCTGCGGCATTGCGCCCCGGCGTGTGGCGCCAGATCTGGCCCAACTCGGCGCTGCCGCCGTTGCTGGCGCTGAAGAACACCTCGCCTTTTGCAAAACAGGCCCCTTCGCCCCCGGCAAAGATCGCCGCCCCTTTGTCGAAGCCTTCGACGCGCACCGTGTCATCCACCGGGTCAAAATCTTCGATCGTCACCCAATCGACCGCCATGGGCGTATTGAGCGGAAAATCTTTGCCGGTATACGCCTTGGGCATCGAAGGGATGCGCAGGGCCTCAAGGGTACCCCCTGCGCGCAACCGTCCCGGCTGTTTGGGCACGAAGCGGTAAAACAAACCCGTGTCCATGTCCTCGGTCATGTAGACGATGCCGGTCTTGGGGTCCACCACCGCCGCCTCGTGGGTGAAGCGGCCCATCGCCTTGAGGGGCACCGGGTCCACCGGACCCTTGGCCACTTGAAAAAGCCATCGTCACAACCGCCTCGCGTGAGTAGCGTCAACACCGTAAAGAGGTTGTGTAAACCCAAGGCTATCGCGACATTAAGGCAAGATGATGAAGTCAGGGAACCCTCATCAAAAGCCGGCGGGGCAGTTTGCCCCACCGGCCAGGCGCATCGCTTTCCTAGAGGGTCTTAGCTGGACCAGGGTCCCCAGACGGCGAAGGTGATGCCGGGGGTCTGGATGTTGACGAAGAACGTCTTGCCATCGGGCGAGAAGCAGCCGCCGGCAAATTCGTTTTCGTTGAGCGCGTTGCGGGCGAACTGGTAGAGTTGGCCCTCGGGGTTGACTCCGACAACGTACTGGGTGGCGTCGCCGTCTTCCATCAAGAACAAATCACCGAAGGGGGTGACCACGATGTTGTCGGGGTTGTCGAGCACTTCGGGATCGTTGGGCTCCACGAACAGTTCGATCGTGCCGCCTTCGTCCGCCGACGCACCCGGCACGTAGCGCCAGACTTGACCCTCTTCAGAAGCACCGCCGTCGGTGCAGGTGAAGTAAAATTCACCGTTGCCGTACCAGATGCCTTCGCCGCGCGAGAACTGGGCGGCACCCTTGGCGAAGCCTTCGATGGCGACGGTGTCTTCGACCGGGTCGAAGTCCTCGATGGTCACCCAGTCGGCGGCCATCGGGGTGTTGAGCGGGAAACCGGACTTGGTGATCGCCTGGGGCATGCCGACGATGCGCAGAGCCTGCAGCACGCCGCCTTCGGTCAAACGGCCGGGACGGTTGGGCAGGAAGCGGTAGAACAGGCCTTCGCCGTTATCCTCGGTCTCGTAGACGATGCCGGTCTTCGGATCGACGGCGACCGCCTCGTGGTTGAAGCGGCCCATCGCCTTGAGGGGCACCGGGTTGACGGGGCCGCGGGCCAGAATCGGCACTTCGAAGTTATAGCCGTGGGGAACCCGGACGCTGGTGTCGTTGGCCGGGGTGGAGGTGTTTTCCTCGCAGCTGATCCACGAACCCCAGGGGGTGGGGCCGCCCGCGCAGTTGCGGTAGGTGCCTGCGAGCGAAACATAGTGCTTGAGCAGCTTACGCTCGGGACCGGGGCCGACCACCAGCGTGGTGGTACCGCCCTTGGAGAGCGAGTCGTAGAGCTTAGTGGCCGGGGCGATGGTCGCCGTGTCGGAGTCCGGGCTCAGTTCGTGGTTGCGAATCAGGATGATGGCACCGTTGGGGCCGGCGAAGGCGGCCATGCCGTCGTGGGCACCGGGCACCGGGGTGCCGTCGCTCATGGTTTCACCGGTCTTGGAAAAAGCGACATACTTAAATCCTCGGGGCAGATCCAGGATGCCGGCCGGGTCGGGAATCAGCGGACCGTAGCCGACGCCACGCACCGTCTGACCGGCGGCGGCACGGCTGTAAAGCGCTTGCAGTGGGGCGGCGGCGGCCAGACCCAGGATGCCCGTGCGCATCATAAATTGACGTCTCGAAAAAGCCATGGTGTAAATTACGCCTCGCATGGGTTGCGATAGCACGGTAAACCGCTTGCGTAAATTCCCGGATAATCCCCCGTTAAGGCCGCATTAATTACGAACGTTATTCCGTGTCATCGCTTAATATTCGGAGCGCTTGACAAATGGCAGGTGGTCCGCTCTCCCCCATCCCGGATCGAGGCGGTCATGGTCCGATAATGCGTGGGTGGGTTATGATCAGCGACGTGCCGATGTGGCGCAGTGGTAGCGCATTCGATTCGTAATCGAACGGTCGCGAGTTCGAATCTCGCCATCGGCTTGAGCGAAAATGTGGTGCTGGAGGAGATCCTGGCTGAGGCTCCAGAGGCACTCGATAACCCGCCGATGTGGTTGCACAAGCGTGCTGCCTATTCTGGATCTGAAATCCATGCCTCGAAATCCGCCAGATCCGCGGAAGCGATCGCCGTGTCGATCAACTGCTCCAGTTGCTCAGCATCGGTAATCAACTCTAGTTCCCGCCGCAGTTCCTCAGGAGTTCTACATCAACATGACCCGCAAAGTAGCCTATACCCTTGCACCACAGCCAGCGGCCAGAATCATTGCCGACTTGTCCAGTTGGCCTGTGCATCGTCCGGGAGTGGAGGATATTCTCTACGCTGTCGCTCTACAGGAACGCTTTGCGATTTCCTTCTGGGATGCCATGCTCTTTTCCAGTGCGCAGCAGTTGCAGTGTGAAGTTCTATGGTCTGAGGATCTCAACACAGGGCAACTTTATGGGCGGACCCGTGTGTACAATCCGTTTTGAACCGCATGCTCTCGGATGCGAACTTTGCCTACGAATCCTGTTTGTTTTCTCGTCGGCACAAAGTCTTATCGATGGATGGCGCGTCCCCTCAGGTTCCCATAGCCAGTGGGGGTTTATTCTGCGCTGGAATGCCCGAAGATAGTAGGGTGACCCCAAATCAAGCGCCCGGCTGCTTAAGCTTGTAACCGAATGAGTGTCCTGAATCCCTCAACCCTTCGCAGACTCCAGAAGCTGCCGCAAATCGCCACCGCCTGGGAAGGGGACCGGCGGGTGCTTGCTTCGGTCTCGATTGCCGAACTGGATCGGCCCCCGGAACTGATCGTCTGGGCCGACGCTTCCGAAGGAACGGTGCGGGCGACCGAACTGGTGAGCGCCGAAGCTGGCAGTGAAGCGCTCGTGCGCTGTTTGCTGCAGGCGATGGAGCAGCCCCATTCGCAGTTTCCCCCCGGGCGGCCCCAGAAGGTGGTGGTGCGCGACCGGCAGGCGCAATTATTCTTGCGCGGCGCACTGCAGGATCTCGAGATTGTCGTCGACTATGCGCCACAGCTGCCTTTGCTCGACGATGTCTACGAGAGCCTGCAAAAATATGTCACCGCCCGCCAACCGCAACTGCCCAACGGCTTCGAGCAGCCCCTGCAGCGCGCCGCCCGGGCTCTGTGGCAGGAAGCCCCGTGGGAATTGCTCGCCGATCACCAGATTTTGCGCGTCGAGCTCGAAGGCTGGGAGACCCCGGTGCTGCACGTATCGCTGCTGGGGCTGCTCGGTCAGGAGTACGGCGTGCTGATGTACCGATCGCTCGAATCGTTACGGCGCTTTCGCTCGCGCCTGGGCGGTCGGCTGAGCGCCCAGCAGCGGCAGGAGGCCTACCTGCAGCAGGATTGTTTGTTTATGACCTACGAGCAGGCGGCAGAAGCAGACGAGGAGGACGAACCGGTCGAATTGACGTCGCTGCCGTCGGCAGAAATTACTCCCAGCTTTGGACAACTGCACCCTCTGGAGGGAGCGCGCGCCTTTCTCGGCGAGGAGGAAGCCCAGACGGTATTGCTCACCCTCGAAGCGCTACAACGCTTCTTTCGGTTGCGCCGCCGCGATCTGGCCCGCCGCGATTTTCCGGCGCTGTCCGGCCGCTACCGCATCCCCATGGTGCAGGGGGGCGAGGTGACCGTCAAAGTCTCCACCCAGCCGCAGCTGGCGGAGGAACTCTACCAAATGGCGGGCTCCGCCGAGGTCGAGGAGGTCGAAGCCGATGGACCGGTCCTCAGCGACGACCTGCTGCCGGAGGGGGCTATCTACAGTCTGGGGATGCTGCCCTGGAAGGTGGTCGAGTTTCTGGTCAACGCCCCGGCCAATCCGCCTGCGGCCCGCCGTACCCGCGCCGACGGGCTGCCGACGATCCTGGTGCAGACCAGCCGTCCAAAGGCCCGCCTGCTCATCGAAGCGCTGCGCCGGGGAGGGGGGCCGACCGGCTTCGGGTTCAATCCGGGGATGGACCTGCTCACCCGCACCCGCTACGAACTGGCCGTGCTGCGCACCGGCGACGGGCAGCTGCACCTGTTTGGCGAATTCGAGCAGGACGATCCCCAGCACCTGCGCGCCCGCCGCCAGTGGAACGAGCGCTGCCGCAAAACCGGCGGACGCTGCGGCCTGGTGATCGCCCAGGGGGTGACCGGGGCCGCTCGGGGCAACCCGGATATGAAGGATTTGCTCGCCCTGTTCGAGGTGCAGACGCTCTCGCCCGACGAACTGGGCCTGGGTGTGCTCAACCTGATGCCCGACCTCGGCTAGGGCAGCGCCAACGGTTCCCGTATTGACGACAGTGATTTGACCAACCACGCTCGCCCCGAGCTCGGTTCGCCCTACTGCCCCGTATAGCGGATGCGGTAGATCACCCCTTCGCCGTCGTCGGTGACAAACAGACTGCCGTCCGGCCCGGCCAGCACATCGACGGGACGACCGGCCACCTCGCGATCGGGGCGCAGCCAGCCGGTGGCAAAATCGCTCAACCGGGTGACCTTGCCGTTCTCGATCTCGGCGCGCACCACTTTATAGCCGGTCGGGCGCGAGCGGTTCCAGCTGCCGTGGAAGGCCACGAACAAATCGCCCCGGTACTCGGGCGGAAACTGATTGCCGGTGTATTCACTAACCCCCAGAGGCGCCGAGTGGGCCTGAAACCCCCAGAGCGGCCGCTTCACTTGCTCACAGGAACCCAGTGCTGCATATTTGGGCTCGGGATCTTTGTACTTGCCCGCGTGGCAAAAGGGCCAGCCGGCGCTCATGCCGTCTTCGAGAATGTGCAGCTCGTCCGGCGGCGTGTCGTCCCCCAGCCAGTCGCGGCCGTTGCTGGTGGCCCACAGCCTGCCTGCCGAGTCGAAGCGCAAACCGACCGCGTTGCGCAGGCCGCTTGCGTAGATGCGACCGCCGGTGCCGTCGGCATTGAACTGCATGACCGTGGCGCGCCGCTTGTCGCGCTCGACACAGACGTTGCAGGTCGAACCGATCGATACGTACATTTTATCGTCCGGACCGAAGGCGACCGTGCGGGTAAAGTGGCCCCCGCCGGAAGGCAGGTTATTCACCACCACCTGCCGGTTGCGGCCTTCGAGCTGCCCGCTTTTGTAGGGGTAGCGGGCGACTTTACCGGTCTCACCGACGTAGAGATAGCCCCTGTAGAAAGCGAGGCCGTGGGGATCACTCAACTTGCCTGCGAAGGTCACTCGGCGGTCAGCTTTGCCGTTGCCGTCGCGATCGGGCAGCACACTCACGCGCCCCGCCCCGATCTCGGTGACAAACAAATCGCCGTTGGGAGCAAAGGCGACGGCGCGGGGCCTGTCCAGCCCCTGGGCAAAAATACCGATTGCAAATCCGGGCGGCAGGCCGATGCGATCGAGATTCGGCGCCGCCTGGGCTGGGTACCAGGGGAAAAAAACGAGCAACAGTGCCGCCAGTTTCGATGCGCGCATGGAGCGATTCGCCAAAAGGGTTGCCTTTCCAGTCTATCGACAGGGACCCTCGTCCTGCTCGGCCCGCCGACGCAGGAACAGAGCGATGGCCCGCAGGCCGAGCCGGTAGCTGTCGGCGCCGAAGCCACTGATTTGTCCCACCGCCACCGGGGCGATAAACGAATGGTGGCGAAAGCTCTCACGCCGATAGACATTGCTCATATGCACTTCGACCGTGGGTAGGCCGACGCCGGCGATCGCATCGCGCAGGGCGACGCTGGTGTGGGTCAACCCCCCCGGGTTGATCACCAGCCCGTCGCAGCGCCCGAAAGCGTCGTGGATGGCGTCGATGAGCACCCCTTCATGGTTGGACTGCAAACAAGACAACTCGACGTCCAGATCTTGAGCGTCGAGTTGTAGGGTGCGTTCGATATCGGCCAAGGTGACGGTCCCGTAGACATCGACCTCGCGCCTGCCCAGCAGGCTGAGGTTGGGGCCGTTCAGCAGCAAAACCCGCAAACTAGCGGCGATCGGCACGAACTCTGACGGGGACGCGCTGCAGTTGGGGAGCGCGTTGCGGCAGCCCTAACAGCTCCGCCAGACGCTCAAGCGCACGTTGAATCTTATCTGCAACACTATCCATGCCGTGATCTCTCAAGGTGAACGCTGCCTTATCGCTCTTTCATAATACCAAAGGCTTCCCAGTTGATGATCTCTCGGCGGAGGAGATCGAGGGCGCTCTGGGTACTCACCCGGCGTATCCAGTCGCGCCCGCGCTGCGCACCAAGGCGGATTTCGACCGCACGAGTCTCTCCCGGTCCGGCAAGGGCGATGTGCACCAACCCCACGGGTTTTTGGGCGGTCCCGCCCCCCGGACCGGACACACCGGTCAGCGCCAGTCCCCAGTCACTGGCAAGCCGATTGCGTACCCCCTCGGCCATAGCGCGGGCCACCGGCTCGCTCACCGCGCCGTGGTCGATCATCCGTTGCTCGTCGACACCGAGCAGCGACGTTTTGAGATCGTTTGCGTAGGCGACCACCGCTCCGCGCAAGTAGCGCGAGGCTCCCGGCAGGGCGGTGAGGGCTTCGGCCAGCATGCCGCCGGTGCACGATTCGGCCACCGCCAGGGTGGTGCCGGTGCGGACCAAAAGTGCTGCACTCGCCGAGGCAAGGGTGTCTTCGTCCGCCCCGTAGCAGTCAAGACCGGCGATGGTGCGCAGGCTCGCTTCGACCGGGGCGATGAGCGACTCGGCCGCTGCGATACCTGCGGCCCGGGCGGTGATGCGCAGTTTCACCTCGCCATTGCCCGCGTAGGGGGCAACGGTGGGGTTGACGCCCCGGAGAAATTCTTCCACCTTCTCAGCGAGGGTGGACTCCGAAACACCCCAATGGCGTAGCGTGCGGCTGTGGAAGATTTCCTGGCCCCCACCGCGCAAGCGCAAAAACGGTACGGCCGTCTCGGCCCACATGGCACGCATTTCGGCGGGCACCCCCGGAAAAGTGAGAATCGCCACTCCGGCCTTCGGTTCCCAGACGATCCCGGGGGCTGTGCCCATCGGGTTGGGCAGGATCTGGGCGCCTTCGGGCAGATCCGCCTGTTTGGCGTTGGTGGGGCTCATCGGCCGGTTGCGTTCGCGAAAGCGCTCCTCGATGAGGGCCAGCAGCGCCGGGTGACGCACCAGGGGCACCTCGAAGTGCTCCGCCAGCGTCTGGTGGGTGAGATCGTCGTCGGTCGGCCCGAGGCCGCCGGTGGTGAGGATAATCCCGGCGCGCTCGATGGCAATGTCGAGGGCGAGGCGGATGCGCCCGGGGTTGTCGCCCACCACGGTCTGAAAGTGATGGGGGATGCCCAGTTTGGCCAGCTCGACCGCCAGAAACTGGGCGTTGGTGTTGACGATCTGGCCAAGGAGCAGTTCGGTGCCGATACAGAGAATCTCTGCGCTGGGGGCCATTGGGGGCGGTCCATTAGAATGGGGGCACCGGGGGGAAAACCAAAACTCTAGAATTTGTTCCAGACCGCGATGCGCACGCTTTGTTGTTTGTTATCGATTGTACTGGCGCTAGCGGCAGGCTCGGCCGCCGCCGCCCCCGTACTCACCGCCGAGCCGCCCCTCAACCGCACCCTGCGCAACCCGATCGAACTGAAGATCGTCCTGTCGCTGATCGAGGGCGAGGCGAAGGTGCTCGACTGGCGCAAACCGAAGGTGCTGATCGACGGCACCGATGTCTCCGCCAAGGCCCAGGCGCTCCTGGAAGGAGCGGCGGCGGTGCCTTTCCAGGGCGATCAGTTTGTCTTCATGGACCAGAAACTCGAGGAAGAGCGGGCCGAATTTCGTCTGTACGGCTTCAATGCGCCTCTGGGTCCGCATCAGGTACTGGTGGAGGTGCCGCGCAAGGACGGCGGCCCGCCTTTGCGCTACCAGGGGCAGTATCTGATCGTCCCCTGAGCCTTGTAGCGGTTTTCGGTTGCCCAGAAAACCTCAGGCTGGCTTGAAACACTTGGTTGCAGGTCAGCGACAGGGTACTGTTGGCACACTCTGATTGTGCGGGACGTGACTATGGCGAATACTTTTGATGCGTCAGCCATTTTGCGGCTCGCCCCTGGGCCGGGCTGGGGCTGGATCTTGGGCCTGGGTCTGGCGGGAACGGTAGCCCTGTGGGCGGTCCCTGCCCGGGCGCAAGTCGATTTTGCGCCTCCCGCCACCTTTGCCGCCGGGGCCGGTCCCTACGCTGCAGCGCTGGGTGATCTAGACGACGACGGCGACCTGGACATCGTCACGGCCAACTCCGACTCCGACAATGTCACGGTACTTTTGGGCGACGGCCGCGGCAGTTTCGCCGCAGTCGGCACCTTTGCTGTGGGGGGGAGCGAGCCTGAGTCTGTGGCCCTGGGGGACATCGATGGGGACGGCGACCTGGACATTGTCACGGCCGACAGCGACTTCAATGCCGCTGGACTTTCGGTATTGGCAAATCAGGGCAACGGCAGTTTTGCCGCCCCCAATCGCCTGCTGGTGGCAGGGTTTCCCGATTTTGTCACCCTGGGAGACATGGACAACGACACAGATACGGATATCCTGGCGCTTGCTTCGAACAGCGGTGATCTCACGGTGCTGTTCAACAACGGCAGCGGCGGTTTCGCCATGTCCGCCACCTATTCTGTGGGCGAGTTGCCCCAATCGGCCGCGTTGAGCGATATCGACGCAGATGGCGACCTCGATATTGCCGTTGTCGACTCCCGCTCCGACCAAGTGTCGGTGCTGTTGAACGACGGCCGGGGTGGTTTTGCCCCGGCCGGCAACTTCGCCGTGGACGGCCCAACGTCCCTGGCTCTGGGGGATGTGGACGGCGACGGCGACCTCGACATCGTGACCGCCAACTACTTTTCCGACACGGGCGGAGGGGTGGCGGTGCTCCTGGGCGACGGGCGGGGCAATTTCGGCCCCCGCCGTGACTTCTTGGCAACTGGCGCGAGTTTTGCCGGTTTGACAGATCTCGACAGCGACGGCGACCTGGACATTGTCTCAAACAATGCTGGGGACAACCAGGCATTGGTACTGCTGGGTAACGGCCGCGGCAATTTCACGGTTGCCACTCCCTTTGCCACCGGTGGGGTCGGTCCTTTTGGAGTGGCGCTGGGAGATATCGATGCCGACGGCAACCCGGACATCGTCGCTGCCAACGTGGGATCCGACAACGTGGCGGTTCTATTGAATACGTTCGAGCTGGGTGCCACTCCGACCATCACGGCGTTGAACCTCCCTTTTGGACGGCCGGGCATTGGAGTTTTCATCCACGGTACCGGATTTACGGGAATCAGCTCGGTGACTTTTGAGAAGTTGGGGCCAGGGCGAGTACCTGCCCAGTTTACAGTGGTCTCATCCACGGAGATTAACGCCGTAGTACCGGTGGGCACAGCCTCAGGGCGCATTGTCATCACGACGGCGAGCGGCAAAATCGCCATCAGTCCGCAACGCTTCACCGCCATCAGGCCCCCGTTCGGGAAGTAGGGCAAAGCCGGCATTTCCATTGATGAACCACGGGTTTGTCGGCCTGTGTCCCCACCCAGTTATCGCAGGGGAGCCGCCTCATGGACCGATTCTTTCAAGATGTGGGGAGTCACCATCAGCGCCACTTCGCGCCGCTCGTGTTGGTTGCTTTGGAAGCGAAACAAAGCACCCAGCACCGGCAAGTCTCCCAGCAGCGGCATTTTCTGGACCAGTTGGCGGTCGATTTCGCGGATGACGCCGCCGATCACGAAGGTTTCGCCGTCGCGCAGCCGCAGCCGCTGGATATCCAGGTTGCGGCGGGTGAGCAGGGTGACCAGATTCCCCGCCGCGTCGCGCTGGATGTCGTTGATGGAACTGACCTGCGGCTTGAGGGAGACATCGACAAAGCCGTTGTCGTCGACTTGATAGACGGCGATCTCCAGGCTGACGCCGACTTTGTCGACTTTGATGGTGGTGGTGCTCTGACCGGTTTCCCGGTCGGTGGTAATCGTTGCCCCCACGACCACGTCATCGGTAATTTCGACGCGGGCGGCGGTGGGCTTCGAAAAACCGGCCCCGGAGGCGACGAGCAATTGGGGAGAAGCGAGCACCCGGGCGGACCCTTCCTGGATGGCCGTGTCGAGGCGCAGGGCCATCGCCGAGGCGAGGGCGCCCAGGGTGTTGAAGATGAGCGTGTTACCCGGCCCACCGCCGGTGAGGCCCACCGCCGCCGGGTACGAAGCGCCCAGATCGGCAGCACCCCCCACCGTGCCCAGCTGGAAGTTACCTGCCGAGCCACCGAGGCGAAAACCCAGATCGCTGACGTTGTTGAGATTGACATCGACGAGTTTGACGTCGATCATCACCTGGCGCTGGCGCACGTCGAGTTGGGCGAGTTGCACCTGGGCAATCTGCAGGGCGCGGGGGCTGCCGACGGCCACCAGCGAATTGGTACGCGCATCGACGGTGACAAACAGCTCACCGCGCAACGGACCGCTGGTAGCAGCAGGATCGGGGTTGGTGGTCGCTGCACCCGGTTGGGTACTGCCGAGGTTGGTTGAACCCACCTGGGCGCCCAGCCCGCGCAGTACCCCGGCTGCCTGCTGCACATCGGCCTGGTTGAGGCGAAAGGTGCGCATGCGGGTCTGGGGGAGGTTGTGGGCCATCTCGCCGCCCACCAGGATGGTGTTGCCGGTGCGGCGGGCTTTGAGGTTGTGCAGGTGCAGCACCAAGTTGAACGTATCGTCGAGGGTCTCGCCGCGCACATCCATCGAGACGCGCTGAGCGCTGACCCCCTCGCCAAAGAGCACGTTGCACCCGGCCCGGCGGGCCAAAATCTGCAGCACCTCTCTGACCGGTGCGTCCTTGAGCGCCAGGGTGACCCGTTCGCCGCTCCCCAGTTCCACCGGCCGGCCCAGGGGGATTTCCTCCCCGGCAATATCACCCGCAGGCGGGGCGACCGCCCGGGTGCGCAGGCGGGGTAACGGTTCTTCGGCCGCCGCCGCCCCAACCCCCAGAAGCAGCGCCAGGCCCACACACCAAGACTTCGAGCCATTCATCACGGTCGGGCCTCCAGGGTGCGCACCATCCGCCTGCTTCCCTGCCGGAAGCTCACCTGACCCGTCTGCGCCGAAACATTCTGTACTACGGCCGTCCCGACCCTATCGCCAGGGCGGACGATCGCGTGTTGCTCCCCGCGCTCGACGATCGCGAAGGTATGTGTGGGTGTGGAAATGATCCCCAGTACCTTGGGCGCCACAACCCGGGGCGTCGGTGTTGGTTTCAAGGTGGGAGCGGGTGTTGCCTGTGGGAGCGAAAGGATCAGTGCCGCTGTGGGCGGCCGGAAGGGATCGGCTCTACCTGCGGCGGCGAGTGCCCTTTGCTGGGTGGCGGGTAAGGAAACCAACGGAATGAGTGCACTTTTGCTTCGCTGGGGTATCGACCGGGCAGGTTCGGCTGTGCAAAAGGCCAACAGGGCAAGTGCGCACCACAGGCCAGCTGTCCCGAGGTGGCGGACGGCAACGGGCCAAAGGCAAGATTCGATTGTCATGGCGTCAACCGTGGGTGATTAATTCGCGGTTTTCGAGCCCGGGCCTTTATCGTCCTCGGTAGTCGAGGGCGGGCCGCTGCCCAGCACGTAGGCCGTCAGGTCGAACTCGGCGGCCAGGCGCTGGCTCGGGGGGGTGCCCGGGGGGGCGTTTTTGATCTCAAGCGGCTGCAGCGAAACGTTCTCGATGCGCACCAGCGCGTCGAGGCGCTCGAAGTTGCGCATCAGGGCGAGCACCTCGGCGAAGGTGGCGTTGAGGCTGATTTTGGCGGTATTGGCCTGGATGTTGATCGAGTCGGCCACCTCCGGCAGGGCCTTGGTTTGACTGGGAGTGAACTGGCGCAATTCGCCGTTGCTGGCTTTGACCAGGCGGGCGGTGTCCACCAGGAGGGTGGGCAGCTTCTCCGCCGGGGGAATCAGCGAAGCGACAGAAGCAAGCAGCTTGGCGGAGCGCTCGCGCTCGGCGGTAAGCGTGGGCAGCTGGGCGAGCAGCGACTGCTTGGAGGCAATTTCGGCGTTGCGCTGGGCGATCTGCCCGTCGAGGTCCGCAAGCCGGTTGTACTGGGGGAGGGTAATCTGCAGAGCGATAAGCAGTACCACCAGTAGGCCGCCCAGGCCCACCAACAGGGCGATGCCCTGGCGATTCAGTTCGATACCCAAAAAGCGGTTGGTGGTAGTCATCGCACCAGTTGCTCCCGTTGCACGCGGCGCAGTTTTTCAAGCAGTCCGACGGCGCCGGTTTTTTCGAGGGCTGTGACCAGCTCGCGCAATTTGCGCTCGGTGAGCCTGGCTTCAATTTTGTAGGCGACGGTCGCCGGTGTGCCGTCCTTGCCTTCTTCTTTGACCGCATCGACCACGATCGCATCGGCTACAAAGGGCGAGTCGCGCAGCGTCAATTGCAGGGCGGCCACATCTTCGAAGCGCAGGGCAAAACCTTCGAGGGTGACGATGTCGCCTTCTTTGGTGGTGGCGGAACTCAGGACATTCAACCAGACGCCCTCGGGGACGCGGCGGCGCAGATCTTCCATCACCGCCGACCAGGGCCGCGAAAGATCGAAGAGGTTGACCACCGCCTCAACGCGCTTGCGTTCATTGTCGATATCGGTGCGCAGTTGGCGCACATCGTTTAGTTGCCGGTCGAGCAGAGCGGCTCGGCCCGCCAGTTCATTCAGTTCGGTTTCTTTGGTGCTCACCTGGGAGTTGAAGTAGAGCGTGAGTCCGGCCATCACGGCAAGGGCGGCAATCGGCACAGCCGCACCGACCAGCAGCGGATCCGGCCCACCGGCCGCCCCGACAGCAGGAGGCGTGTAGCCGTCGCTGCCGGCTGCGACCGTGCGGTCTTTAAGAAAGTTGATTTCGGGGGTGAACATGCAATGTGTCCTTGCTGATGGGCTGGGGGGCGAGAAAAAGAGGGTTACAAGATCCGCAGGGCCAGACCGAGGGCGACGCCGAAACCTGAGCGCAGTCCCGGCGGTACGCTTATTTCGGGCAGGCCGAGGGCTGTGACCGGGTCGACCCGGGAGACGGGCAGAGCCAGCCGTTGCCTGAGAAACTCGTCAATCTGCCGGACGTTGGCGCCGTTGCCCGCAAGCAGCACCTGCGCCACCGGCGGCACCGGCGCGGTAGTGCCCGAAGCCTGGTAAAAATCGAGCGAGCGCTGGATCTCATCGGCAAGATCGCCCAGCACCCGCGACAGATTCGCAGCTTTAAAAGAAGGCAAGTCGAGGGTGCTCTCCAGCGCCTCGCGAAATTCGCGGGTGCCGAGGCTCACCGTGCGCGAGAATTGTGGCACTCCCTCCAGCAAAATCGAAATCTCGGTGTCGTCGGCAGAAAGCAGCACCAGGGCCACCGCCGCCCCGGGAGGAACCTGGGCGAGCGGCTCGCGCAAAGCCCGCACCAGCGCAAAGCTCGCGATATCAACCACTCTGGCGGTGAGGCCCGCCCGCCGGAGCGCTTCGAGGTAGGAGTTGACGACGCTCAACTGGGCGGCCACCAGGAGCACCTCCTGGCGCTTGACCCCGTCCGGATCGACCGCCGCTGCGAGCGGCTGAAAATCGACAAAAGCGTCGTTGCGCGAAAACGGCAGGTACAGTTCGGCCTCCTGATTGAGAACCACCTCGCGCAACTCGTCGGCCTGCAGGTCGGCGGGCAGACGAATCAAGCGGATCACCGCCTCGCGGCCCGGGATCGCCGTGGCCACCGGTCCCGGTTTGAGCCGGTGATCGGCGATCAAATCGCGCAGCACTTCGGCCACCGCTTCGGGCTCTTCGACGCGGCCTCCCGCCACGGCCCCCGCGGGGGTGGGGGCGGTGACCAGGTGCTTGAGGCCCAGACCCTTACCCCGCTTCTCCAGTTGGGCGATCGTGATTTGCTCGGGGGCGATTTCGACACCCATGCCGCTTTTGAGGCCCAACAAGGCGGCCAGTGCGCTCGTTACGTTCGTCACCTGTACATCGAGGGTCATCGGATTAAAACAGCGTCATGTAACTCGTTATCCAGCTTTCCCCAAACAATAGCCCGCCCAGCGCACCGAGGGCCAGAAACGGGCCAAAGGGCAGCGGCTCTTCGCGCTTGAGCCGTCCGGCGGCGATGCCCGCCAGACCGAAAACCGCTCCTAGACCAAAGCCAAAAGCGAGCGAAACCAGAAGCAACTTCCACCCCAGCCAGACGCCGATGAGCCCCGCCAGGGTCGCATCGCCGCCCCCCATCGCCTCTTTGCCCATCGCCTTCTCGCCGACGTAGCTAATCACATCGAATAGCCCGATACCTACCAGCAGTCCGTACAGCGCGTCCACCAGACCGGGCGGGCCGCTCGCCCAGGCGCCGCTTGCCCAGACTGGAAAAAACGTACGGAACACCAACCCCCCGACGATCCCGGCGGCGGTCAGTTCCCCCGGCAGTTCGAGCGTGTCGAGATCGATCAGGCTCAGCGCCAACAGCACCGCCACAAAAAATCCCCAGCAGGCCACCTCCACCAGGCTTGTGGAGGTAAAGGCCGCCTGAAAATGCCAGGCGAGCACACCGGATAACCCCGCCGTCCCCAGTTCCACCAGCGCATAGCGCACCGGAATTGCCATCCGGCAGTGACGACATTTACCCCCCAACCACAACCAACCCAGTACCGGTACGTTCTCCAGCGGCCCGAGCGGGGTCAGGCAGCCGGGGCAGCGCGAAGGTGGCCACCACAGCGAAATGCCCTGGGGCAAACGGTGGGCGACGACGTTGATGCAACTGCCCACCGCCGCCCCGACGATTGCCCAAAACCCGATGGCGAACACCCGGGGCCTCCTGCCGTCTGAACGGTTCTAGCCTAACGTCCAACCTCCCTGAACTGGCTGCACAAAACCCGGGCACGACGCAATCAGCCGCCAGACACCCGCAAATCAATCCGCTCGCTCAGGTCCAGTATTCGGAGAACTCCCCAAATTACTGGAGCATCTTTCTCCCCTCTACACACGATCCCTTTTCAAGAAAACTTCGTCCAAGTGATCGAAATCGCTGTCAGTGGTCAGGAGCCTGGCACCGGTCACGGCCGCAGCTGCCGCGATCCACGCGTCGTTCTTGCCCATGCGCCGACCTCTACTGAGGCTCCAAGAGTCGATAGCGGCGTACGCGTCAATTAACCTGGGATAATCCAGCGGTACTTGCACCAAGCGTATCAGCAAGTCATTCAACCTGCTCAGCATGACCGGTCCCCAGTTCCACTGGAGGGCGAGCGATAGGAGTTCGCCTGCGGTGACTATACAAATCTGCGGGATGATTTGTGTAGAGAGCAGACCATATTTTGCTTCAACGGCTCGCCCCCTTGGAGACTTGCGAACATAGTGTACCAGGACGTTCGTATCCAGTAGGTACAGTTCTGCCATTCGACTACGACAGTTCTGCCAACGCCCGCTCTACCTGCTCGTCGGTTTCTTCCCCCGGCCAGTGACCGTAAACGTGCTCCATAGCTGTGGTCCCCGGCTCCGGCGCAAGGGCGGGTTTGAGCGTGGCAATTGCCCTGGCCCGGGCTGCCTCCAGTTCCGTGGGGGTGCGCCTGGCGAACGACTCGACGAGAAGCGACAGGGCGTCGACGGGTCCGTCGTTTGGCTGCGGTGCCCCGGAGCCCCGGTCCTGCTGCACAAAATCGATCGGTTTTTCGAACATGCCTGCCTCCTGCCCCTTGGGCCTGGGCTACCCTTCCAGTCTACCTCGCCCGATCCAAAGCCCATCTCAGCGCTGGCAGGGAGGTTCCGTTGCAACGAAGAATGTAGAAGACGGAGCCCGACAAAGCGATACCCTAATAGGAAGACGGCAGGCTGACTGCACACCGAATTCAAGGCGCCCGGCAACATGAACAAAATTGTGACAGTGCTCTTCGACGGGCAGGTTTTTCGCCCGGAAGTTCCCCTTGATCTTGAACCCAACCGGCGCTACAGCATCACCATTGAGCCTGCGCCCGCCCCCAATTCCGCTACAGATGCCTGGGGTTTACTTGCGGATCTGACAGGAACGGTAGAGGCGCCGCCCGATTGGTCTTCCGAACACGACCACTATCTGTGCGGCACACCCAAACGCCAATACGATTCGCAGTCGTGAACACCAAACGACTGCTGCTGGACACGGTCTTCATTCAGGCGCTGCTCAACCGGCGTGACCAGTACCACTTTCAATCTCGTGCCGCTTTTCCCATGGTTCGTGAGGCTCTGGAGGTATGGGTGACACAAGCCGTCCTGACGGAAGTGGGCAATGCTTTGAGCGGGATTGACCGTTCAGCGGCGGTGCAATTTATCGAGCAGTGCTACCAGACAGTCAATGTGCGGGTGGTCAGCGTCGACCGGGCTCTGCTGATGCGCGCCTTGCGATTGTATGGCAGCCGCCAGGACAAAACCTGGGGACTGACCGACTGCATTTCGTTTGCCGTTATGCAGGAGCAAGGTTTGCTCGAAGCCCTAACGGCCGATGAGCATTTCGTTCAAGCCGGGTACCGTGCTTTGTTGCTGAACCCATAATTTTTGAGTTTGCGGCCTCCTTTTTGGCTTTGCCCGACAGTCTGTGGAAGCGAGAGGTGGAACCCCCTTCGGGTTCCCCTCTCGCGCTCTCCCCCTCCCCGCGTCGGGGGCGTGCCACCCCCCGACACCCCCCGGACCAGGGATGGGTGAGGCGGGAAACTTGGTCGGTGTGGGCCTGGCGCAGGTTGGGCAGGCACGCATTGCGTGGCGACTGCGCCGAGATGGGCTCAAATGGGACAGGCCTCTGCTGGCAGCTCTGGAGCCGGCCATTCCATGGCTGTCTATGCGGATTCAACATCACTTGACTACCCAGCCCCCGGACGGCTGTAGATAAAAATTTACGATTTTTTAAGTCATAATTTGATACGTCAGATTATGATGCAGTTGAAATGGATACTTTCCAGGGCGTGCTATGTCGGAACCGATGCCGGACCCCCAGTCTTTTTTGCCCCTGAGCCCGGCGATGCTGCACATTTTGCTGTCTTTGGGCGACGGCGATCGCCACGGCTACGGGATCATGCGCGCCGTCCAGGAGCACACCCAGGGTAGGGTGCGTTTGGGGGCAGGGGCGCTCTACGACTCGATCAAACGCCTGCTGGCCCAGGGGCTCATCGTCGAGTGCGCCGGAGCGGACGCATCAGCGGGCGGCGACGAGCGGCGGCGCTACTACCGGCTCACTCGCCTGGGCCGCCAGGTGGTGGGGGTGGAGGTGGAACGTCTGGCCCAACTGGTGGAGATCGCCCGCAACAAAAACCTGTTTCCGGAGGGCACCTGATGGACAGCAAACAGACGCCGTCGCTGGCACAGCGGGTGTACGGCCGCCTGCTGGGGATCTTGCCGGCAGAATTTCGACGGGAGTACGGTGCTGAGATGCTCCTGGTGTTTTGCGAAAGCTACGGCGAGGAGCAACAGCAAAGGAACACCCTGCGGCTGGCGTTTTTCTGGTGGGAGGCGTTGGCCGATGTGTTGGCGACGGCCTGCAAGCAGCACCTCGATGCGCTCGGGCAGGATCTGCGCTACGCAGCGCGGATGCTAGCTAAAAGTCCGCTATTTACCGTCGTTGCGGTGCTCACCCTCGGCCTGGGAATCGGGGCGACGACGGCGATGTTCAGCTTTGTGAACGCCGTGCTGCTCAAGCCGCTGCCCTACCCGAATGCCGAGCAATTGGTGACCCTCTGGGAAAGCAACGGCAGCAACGAGCGCGAGGCTGTATCCTTTCCCAACTTCAACGACTGGCGCGAACAGAGCCGCGTTTTTTCCGGATTGGCCGCCTACGACTATTTCAACTTCGATGCCAAAGGCCGGGAGGGCACTATCGACGTGCGCGGGCTGGTGGTCTCGGCCAATATCTTTGCGGTGCTTGGGGTCGAACCCGCTCAGGGTCGCGCTTTTGTACCGGCTGAGGACGGACCAGGCCACCGGGTGTTGGTGATTAGCCACCGTTTCTGGCAGCGCCATTTTGGCGGGCAGCCGGGTGTCGTCGGCAAAGCCCTAAATATTGGCAACCAGGATTGGACGGTGATTGGCATCATGCCTGCCGGTTTTCCCTTTCCGGACCGGGGCATCGATGTGTGGGCACCCATCGTCACGGCCGTGGGCGGGATAGACGAGTTGCGCCCGTGGCTCGAAAGGCGCGGGGCACGCTCCTGGTACACCGTGGCGCGGCTCAAACCCGGTATCAGCCAGCAGGAAGCTCAAGCCCAGATGACCGTTGTCGCCGACCGCCTTGCAGGGCAGTACCCCGAGACGAACGCGGGCTGGAGTGTCCAGACTGCCTCGCTTTACGATCAGAAGGTCGGCGGTGTTCGCCCGAGCCTGTTGGCTCTATTTGGAATGATGGTCTTGGTGCTGCTCATCGCCTGCGCCAACGTGGCCAATTTACAACTGGCCCGCACAGCTTCCCGACAGAAGGAAATGGTAATCCGCGCGGCGCTCGGGGCCACGCGCGGACGGATCATTCGGCAATTGCTCACCGAGAACGTGCTGCTTGCCCTGCTGGGCGGCGCCCTGGGGGTAGGTCTCGCCCTGTGGGGTGTGAGGCAATTGTTGGATCTGGTCTGGTGGGCGCGCTTTCCCCGCTTCGATGAGGTGAGCGTCGATGGAACCGTGCTCGGTTTTGCCCTGGCCGTCGCCACGATAAGCGGGGTGCTTTTCGGGTTGGCCCCGGCCCGGCAGGCTCTCAAGTTTGATCTCACAGAAGCGCTCAAAGAGGGCGGTCGGGGTACGACGGACGGAAGACGCGCCAACCGATTCCGCGGCGGCCTGGTCGTGGCCGAGGTGGCCCTGTCGATGGTGCTGCTGGTCTCGGCGGGGCTGATGGCCCAGAGCTTCCTGCGTCTCCAGGCAACCCAGCCGGGCTTCGATTCTCGCAATGTCCTCATCACCTACTTGGGACTTGAGGAGTCGAAATATCCGAACGCCAGAGGGAGAATCGCTTACTTTGATCGGGCACTGGACAGTCTTCGGCTCCTGCCGGGGGTCAAAGTCGTAGCCGCGGTGCGCAATGTACCCCTCGACGGCCCCCGAAGCAACGCGGTGCCTTTTGCGATCGAAGGCCGCCCCCAGCCGCCCGGACAAGCTCCCTTCGCCCGTACCAACCTGATCACCCCCGATTATTTCAAGGCGATGGCCATACCGCTCCAGCGGGGTCGCCTGTTTACGCGACAGGACAATCTGGACGCTCCCAGGGTGGCGATCATCAACCGGAGCATGGCGCTGCAGCTTTTTCCGAACGCCGATCCTCTCGGCAAGCGCATTCGACTGACAGCGCGCTCCGGAGCCAGCCGGTGGGCGCAGATTGTCGGCGTCGTGGGCGATGTGAAACAATCCAGCCTGGAAAGTGAAGCCGGGTTCCAAATTTATGTCCCCTATGCCCAGGACGGAGCGGGCTACATGGCTTTGATCTTGCGCACGGCCGGCGAGCCGGCACAGCTGAGCAATTCCGTTCGTGCCGCTCTCAAAGCCATCGATCGCGATCAGGCGGTTGCTAATTTCACTACCCACGAACAAATCGTTGCCGATTCGATCGTCCAGCCCCGCTTGCGGGCGCTGCTGGTGGGAATTTTTGCAGCGGTCGCCCTGCTGCTTGTGGCGATCGGCCTTTATGGGGTGATTGCCTATTCTGTCGGTCAGCGCAGCCACGAAATCGGCGTGCGCCTTGCCCTTGGAGCACTTCCCGGCGATATCGTGCGCATGGTCGTGGGTCAGGGAATGGCTCTGGCGCTAGTCGGCATTGCCCTTGGCCTGGCAGCAAGCCTGGCTGTTGCCCGGCTGCTCACCGGCTTACTCTTTGGAGTCAGCGCCGCAGATCCGGCGACCTACGTTGCCTTGAGCGTGCTCCTGTGCGGCGTCGCTCTGGTGGCTTGCTATGTTCCGGCCCGCAAAGCCGCAAAAGTCGATCCGGCAGTGGCGATGCGGTACGAGTAGAACAACGGAGCCTGCTGAAAAGATACCCTTATAGGAAAGAGGCAGGCTATCGGCACACCAAATTCAAGGAGCCTGGTTACATGAGCGAAGAACGCCTGAAGCCGCTGGAGACTGGCCTTGAACGGTTGAGTGGTATCACCGAGCGCTTCATAGACGTGAGCACGCAGCGCTTCGAGCGGTACGACCAGATATTGCAGCGGCTCGCCGATACCACCACGAACGTTGGCCAAGCGGTCGAGGAATTGCGAGCGGCCAATCGCCGTCAGGAAGCCATCAACGATTATCTCGTCCGCCGCGACCAGGAGCGGGGTAACGGCAATCGGAATTGAAGGTGCCTCACCTCAGGTGGATTCTCAAATATTGTCCGAGTTATATCCGTCTGTGATCAGCCGACTCAACCGCTCAACAGCCGCTTTAGACCCGAGCGGAGCGCTTTGTATTGCCTCGGAGTGAGCGTTCCCAGGTAGCGCACCACGCGCGAGCGATCCAGCGCCCGGATCTGTTCGAGCAGGGCAACCGACTCCTGCGGAAGCAATCCCTCTCCGGCTTTGAGCCTTGGGTAGAGCGCCGGTGAGGCTTCAACCCAGCTTTGGGATCGATAACTGGTAAGTGGGATCACCACCGTGATCGCGAAACGCGGCTTACCAAGCGCCTCGGGGTTGCCTACGACGACAGCGGGACGGAGCCCCTCTTGCTCATGCCCCTGCGGATCTTGCTCAGGGAAACGGGCGATCACGATGTCACCGACGGCCAGCGTCATGGGCGTCCCTCGACCTGCCCCTTGACCACCGCTGAACCCAGGCTTAAAGGATCGACACCACCCCAGTCGTAGGGCTCGTACCGGCCAAGACCGGCAAGATCCGACTCCAACCAGGCCCGATCTTCATCGCTCGAGGGCTGCCGCGGCGCGAGGGCTCCACCCGGACGTGCAGGAGGTGCGGGAACCACCAACAACTCGCCCCTGGCTATTTTCGCCATCAGGCCGCCTATCCAGGGTTCGCCGCCGTGCACACAGCCGTACTGAGCGGCAAGGAACTCCAGGGCACTCCTGGTCTGAGGCGCCATGCGGATGGCGACGGTGGGATGGTTCAAGCGTGGCCGACCCTTACCGCTGTTACGGAGATTATCCAGATTTGGACGTGGATTGGCCATTGGGTTGTCCACACAAGTTTGCTGACATCAAAAGCTTAGCATTTAGACAAAGTTGTTTCACCAAATGCATTAATCATTAATAATGATCGTCGCATGCCGGTTGGAGCCTGCTTCCAGGCAAGCCCCTGCCCGCTTGCCCAGAATTGGATGCACTGCGCAAGAACCGAGACCGGTAGACTAAGAGCGCAGTGCATCCGCCACACCATGAGCTATCCCCAGGCCCGCATCGGGGTGATCGGCGGCAGCGGTCTCTACCAGATGGCCGACCTTGCCGACACCGTCGAAGTGCAGTTCAACACCCCCTTTGGTCCACCCTCCGACGCCCTGGTCATCGGCACCCTCGCAGGCGAACGCGTCGCCTTTCTGCCCCGCCACGGCCGCGGCCACCGGCTTTTGCCGGCCGAGTTGCCCTTTCAGGCGAACATCTACGCGATGAAGATGCTGGGGGTGGAATATCTCCTCTCCGCCTCAGCGGTAGGTTCGCTGCGCGAGGAGTACCGGCCGCGCGACATCGTCTTTCCGGATCAGTTTTTTGACCGCACCAAGGACCGGCCCTCGACTTTTTTTGGTGGCGGCCTGGTGGCCCACATCGGCTTCGACCAGCCCATCTGCACGGAACTTGCCCACCTGGCGGCCGAGGCGGCGCGCGGCGTCGAGTTGATTGGCGAGACGCGCATCCACACCGGCGGCACCTACGTGTGCATGGAAGGACCGGCCTTCTCGACTTTGGCTGAATCGCGGCTCTACCGCAGCTGGGGCATGGACATCATCGGCATGACTAATCTGCAAGAGGCGAAACTCGCCCGCGAAGCGGAAATTTGCTACGCGACGATGGCGCTGGTCACCGACTACGACTGCTGGCACCCCGACCACGGCGCGGTGACGGTGGAGCTGATTATCGACAACCTCCACAAGAACGCCGAGAATGCCCAGCGCATCGTGCGCGCTGTGGTGGAACGCCTGCACGCAGCAGCTCCGCCCTGCGCCAGCCACTCCGCCCTCAAGTACGCCCTGCTCACCCAACCCGAGGACGTACCGCAAGCCACCAAGCAAAAGCTGGCTGCGATCCTGGCCAAATACCCCGCCTACCGGCCCGAGGTTTAGGAGCGAACCATGCCGCTGCACCCGCGGCTGTCGCTGCCTTTGTTCTGCCACGCAGCGGTTAACCGTTGAACACAGTTGCCGATAATTTATTTACATTTATTGCAGCACTCTGCTTTTTTTGCCGCCGCCTTGCTATCCTTTCCGGAGGGCACCAGCGAGCAAACTGTCTGAATGGCGAGTTTCGGTTTTGTGCAGCGGATTATGGCAAAAAAACTGGCCGATCCCGCCCGAAAAAGTTAAAATTGATACATAAAGACTCAAGTGAAATTAGGGGTTCTGCATCAAATGCACATCCAATCCTCTGTGCTTGTACCGCTCGGTTTCGGCAAGTACGTCCGCTCCGACCAGGTGACAGCGATCATCCCGATCGAGCAAGATCGCGGTCCGGGCCGCCGCACGTTCGTGGGCGTTCAGGGTCAGGCCGATCCGATCGTCGCTTCGCGCGCCGAAGACTCGATTGTCCGCGACCTAGTGCAAGAACCGCGTGAGGTCATCCAGTCGCGGCAGCAGCAGCAGATCCTGCGCGATTTACTGCTGGATCTGGCCAATGTCAACCCGACCGTCCGCCGGATCAGTCGCGACGAGGGCAGCCTCGACCTCGATCGGCTGGAGCGTCGCATCCGCGAAGTGCTCGAAGACGACTGATCGCTTTGCCCCGGCTGGACCATTCCAGTCGGGGCGTCCTATATCCGCCGAGATTACGCCGATGGGCGGACGGTTGATGGAGCAAGCGGAGTTAGCCTCTGCATACGAGCAGTTCTTCGCAAAGGAATGTTTAGCCATGGACCACGACCAGTTTGTCAAAAAAGTGCGCGTCGAGGCCGGTCTCGATTCGCAAGTGCAAGCGCTGAGTGCGATTCAGGCTGTGCTTGAGATCCTGCGCGAGCACATGGCCGGGCGCGAGCCTCACCATCTGGCCGCCCAACTGCCCCAGGGCATCGCCGCATTTCTCAGCCCCCTCGAAAATGCCGACGCCCGCGGCGAACGTTTTGCCCTTGACGAATTTTACGAGCGCATCGCCCAAAAAGCGGGGATTGACGTCGCCGAGGCCGAGCGGCGCGCCCGGGCGGTCGTCGAGGTGCTCACCGAAGCGGTGAGTGAGGGCGAGATGCGCGATGTGCGCGGCCACTTTCCAAAAGAGTACCAGCAGCTGTTCGGTGTCTCTGTGCCCTAGTCATGCGACCGTCCTTGAGGAGGCACAGCCCCACCGGGTCACGCTCGCATCGGCGCGGCCGGAGCTTAAACTGGACGACTATAGCGACGAAGGCTCCCTTGCGATGGCTGTGGCCACCGGCTTTGCCGATCTGGACGATTACTACGCAGGCCCTCTGGGCAGACGTTATCTGCGGCGGGTCTGGGAGGCGGTGGAGCCGTTGCTCAGGCCGCTGGGTGGGGTTGAAGCGCTCGATGTCGGCTGCGGGGCCGGCCATTACAGCGAATTGCTGGCCAGAGCCGGGGCGCGCGTGACCGGCATCGACCCGGACGCGGATCTGGTGGAACTGGCCCGGCGGCGGGTGCCTGGGGGCGAATTTCAGATCGCTGGGGTGAACGCATTGCCTTTTGCGGACGGTCGCTTCGAACGGCTGCTGTGTGCCAACGTGCTCGAATTCGTGCGCGATCAAGGCGGGGCGATGCGCGAGATGCGCCGGGTGTGCCGCGGGGAGGCGGTGGTGTGCGTGCTCAACCGGGGCAGCCTCTGGGGGGTGCAGCAGCAGTTGTTTGGGCCGTTCACTTCCCACCCGTACTACCAGGGGCGCTTCTTCACGCCGGAGCGGCTGGAGCAGGCAGCAAAACTGGGGGGTTGGCGGCTCGTCTCGCTGCAGGAGGCCGTCCGTTTTCCGCCCCTACCGGTCGAGCCGCTGTTGGGTTGGCTGGACGGCTGGGGGCCGGGTGCTTGCTGGATTGCCCGGCTGCGATAAGGGGTCTCTCCCCACCGGGTAGGACCGGTGAGCAAGATAGCGAATCGAAGAACCTATGCGCCCCAATAGTCTTTATAATTGGCAAATCTCGGGCCACAATAATGGGGATTGGGGGATGCAGCGCATTGTGATGTTGACGCTGGGCAGCCGGGGGGATGTGCAGCCTCTGGTGGCCCTGGGCAGAGGATTGCAGGCATCCGGATACCGAGTCCGAATCGCCACCCACGAGAATTTTCGTGGGTTTGTCGGCGGTTGGGATCTGGAGTTCGCGCCGCTTGCGGGCGACTCGCAGAAACTTCTCGAAGACCCGCAGGTGCAGCGCATCTTCGAGTTGGGCCAGGGCTGGAAGTGGTTGCTGGAAGGCGCCCGCTGGCTGGCAAGCCAACACGAGCGGCTGGTGGCCGATTGCCGGGCCGCTTGCCGGGATGCCGATGCGGTGATCTATACGCCCGTCACCTACCCGGTCTGGCACTGTGCCCAGGCGAACAGGATACCCGCCTTCGCGGTGTGTTATTGGCCGACAACACCGACACGGGCCTTTGCCTATCCGATGTTCGGGGTCGCGAGCCTTGGCGGGTGGCTCAACCTCGGAAGCTACCGGCTTTTTGAACAACTGGTCTGGCATCCGCTGCGCGCCAGGACCAACCAACTGCGCCAGGAATTGGGGCTACGGACGCTGCCTGCGTGGGGGCCATACCGGCTCCCTGAGTATCGGGCGATGCCCTGGCTGTATCCCTTCAGCGGTGCGCTCGCCCCGGCGGCTTCCGACTGGCCTGCCAACCAGCACGTTACCGGCTACTGGTTTCTGGACGCCCCGCGGGACTGGCTGCCGCCTACGGATTTGGAGGCGTTTATGCAGGCGGGACCGCCGCCGGTGGCGGTGGGTTTCGGTTCGATGGTGCCCAGGGCCTCGACTGCCTTGACCCAAAAAGTTCTGGAGGCCATTCGGCTATCCGGGCAGCGGGCGGTGCTGCTGCGCGGGTGGGGTGGTCTGCAGAGCGGCCGGATGCCTGATGGATGTTTTCAAATCGACGCAGTTCCCCACGACTGGTTGTTCCCTCGGGTCAGCGGTGTGGTCACCCATGGCGGCGCCGGGACGGTGGCGGCGGCGCTGCGGGCGGGGGTGCCGGCCCTAGCTGTACCCTTGCTTGGCGATCAATTTTTCTGGGGCCGGCGGCTGGCCGAATTGGGGGCCGGTCCCCGTCCGCTGCCGCTCAAAGATCTGCAGGCGACCCCTCTGGCGGTTGCCCTCAAAGCGCTGGCAGGCGATAGCAGCATGCGGCGACGGGCCGCCGAATTGGGCGGCGCCATCCGCGCCGAGGACGGTGTGGCCCGTGCCGTCGAACTTGTTGTAAACTACCTGCGCCGGTTCTAAGCCACGGTAGAAGCATGTTCAAGCAACTGGTGCAACAGATGTTGCGGGGTACGGCAGGGTGAAATCCGCGGCGATTGCCCTGCAGATTTTCGGGCCGGCGGGGGTGGCTGTCTGGTTGTTCTGGTCGGGTGGGTACACTCCGGCCGCTGCCCAGAGGTTGACCACTCTGCACGCCTTTGGCCAAAGGGACGGAGCGGTTCCGGGCGGCAAACTCGTGCGCTCCTCAGACGGCATACTCCACGGGACTGCTTACCGCGGCGGTCTCCACGAGCGGGGAACACTCTACAAGCTCGATACCAGGAATCGATTTTCGGTTCTGCATGCCTTCGGCGCTGACAGGGACGCGCCGTCCAACCCCGTCGGCCTGGTGCCCGACAGCGTCGGCAATCTTTACGGCAGTACCTACTACGGCGGTCCTTCCGATGCCGGGGCGGTCTTCAAATTCTCAGCAGGCGGCGTTTTGTCGATCCTGCACACCTTTGGCGGCGCGGGGGGCATCTATCCCGGAGCAGGCGTGGTCCTCGACGGCAAAGGCACCCTTTTTGGCGTCGCCTCCTACGAAGGCAGCAGCGGCCACGGTACGCTCTTCAAAATCGAGAAGGGCGTGTTCCAGGCCCTACACAACTTCACCGGCAAAGGCGGCGCCATACCCCAGGGCAATCTGGCAGCCGCCCCCGACGGTACCCTCTACGGCACCACCTCCGGCGGCGGCACCGGCGCCGGAACGATTTTTCGGTGGAACCCCAGCGGCCGGTTCGAGACACTGCACACTTTTAATGTCCAAGACGGTTCCGGCCCGATTGCCGGGTTGAGTTTGGATAGTCGGGGAAACCTCTACGGCACCACCAGTTTCGGGGGCCGGTTCGGCCTGGGGACTGTGTTCAAGCTGAGCCCCGCAGGGCGTCTAACGACCCTACATGCTTTTCGGGGTTCCGACGGCCGGGAGCCTTCTGCCGGAGTGACGCGCGCTCCCGACGGCACCCTTTACGGGACTACCGCCGCCGGAGGCGCCCACAGTCAGGGGACGATCTATCGGATTGCTGCGAATGGTTCGTTTCGGGTTCTCCACGCTTTTGACGGCAAAGACGGCGCCAGACCCCGCGCAGATCTGTTGCTGGTCGCTCCTGGTACGCTCTATGGCACGACATCGAGCGGGGCAGACTCCGGCAACGGCACTGTGTTTCGGCTCAAGCTGTAGCCGTCGGCAGAAGCGACATTCTTCTCGCACTACACTAGAAGCTATGCGTACAGCGCTTCGTTGCTGCCTATGCACATCCTCCACGGTACCTGGATTCCTGATCAAAGCGATTGCTACGTCGCGCCGGGCGCGTTCTATCTGTGGGTTGAAACACCGCCACACAAAAGCCGCACGGCCGATGCCGCGAACGTCCATCCTGCTCACCTGAAAAAACAGGCACTCCAACAATTTTTGATCAACACCCTGGGTATCGCCCCCAATCCTCAAAGCGGGATCGTTGCCTGCTATTTTTTGTTGCCTACTGCCGACGATCGTCCCCTACCTTCGCTGGAATCGGCGCGCCATCAGCAAATCGAACTACCCGAGTCGTCCGCTTTGCAGTACTGGCAGGTCGATTGTTTGCGTCTGCCGCTGGTGCCGCAGGCGGTGGGCAGCCCCGGCCTGATTCGTCTGCTGCACGACCTGCACTTTCAGCTGCAGGAGCAACGGAGCGAAGTGCAGTTCGGGAGTGACCTGCTTTTCTGGCACCATTTCTGCCAGTTTCTCAAAGTGCAGATCTTCAAGGACCGTTACATCCCGGCTTTGCGGTACCGGGAGCTGCCCCGGGGGCGCGGCAAATCCAAAACAGCCCCCGATGAGCTCTACCCGGGCTGGGAGCTGGTTTGCGAGCACTACGCAGCGGCAGTGGCGCAGTATGCCGAGGGCATGCCCACTGTCTGTGCGAGCGGTCGTGCGGATCGGCCCCAAGTCGCCGCCTGCTTTGCCAAACAGGACCTGCTGCACCACTTTGGCGAAAACCTCCTCCATGCCGCCGTGGGTGCGATCCCGGTGACCGCCGCTTTGGGCCAACAAATCCACAACTCGCTGGTACAGAGCTGTCTCACACCCCGCATCCAGCCCTGGTCCGCAGCTGTGCCCGGCGCCCTCGAAGACTACCGGCACTGGCGGCGTTGGCGCGAACGCCTGAGCGCAGCGCGCGTCGCCGCACCGTTTGTGCTCTGTTTGCAGCTGCTTGAACCTGAGGAGGCGGACGAGGACGGGGACGAGGCGGTGCTGTGGCAGCTGCGCTTCGCGGTGGCCTCCCGCAGCGATCCTTCCTGGCGGTTGTCGCTGTTGGAGTACTGGCAGGCCAAGGCTGAGGAGCGCGAGTCCTGGCGCAACCACCTGGGCGAGGCGTTCGAGCGTCATCTGCTGGCCGCCCTGGGCTACGCGGCGCGCATCTACCCCGCTTTGTGGGAGGGCCTGCACACCTCCCATCCGGTCGGGCTGGATCTGGAGGTGGAAGAAGCCTTCGCGTTTTTGCAGGATGCCGCCTGGGTGCTGGAGGAGGCGGGTTTTCGGGTGCTGGTACCCGCCTGGTGGACCCCCGAGGGCCGCCGGCGCGCCCAGGTGCGTTTGCGGGCACGCGCCGGCCGGAGCGCCACCGGTCCCGATGGCGCGGGCCGGGGCCATTTCAGCCTGGCGGCGCTGGTCGAATACAGCTACGCCCTCGCTATCGGCGCACAAGAAGTCACCGAATCGGAGTGGCAGGCTTTGGTGGCGCTCAAGACGCCGCTGGTGCGCTTTCGCGGTCAATGGTTGGTGCTGGAGGCCGAGCGGATGGAAAAGCTGCTCACCTTCTGGCGGGAGCACCGCCAGGAACGACCGGCGATGCCCCTGCTGGAGTGGTTGAAGCTCACCGCCTCCCAGCCGGATCTGGACATCGAGTGCGACGCGCCGTTGCAGACGCTGCTCACCCGGCTGCACGACCCCAGCCGGCTGGTGCCCCTGGGCGATCCGCCCGGGCTTTTGGGGACGTTGCGGCCCTACCAGCGGCGGGGGGTCTCCTGGCTGAGCTATCTAGAGCAGGTGGGGCTGAACGGTTGTCTGGCCGACGACATGGGGCTGGGCAAAAGTTTGCAGGTGATCGCCCGGCTGCTCTACGAGCGCGAGGAACAGGCCGGGGAGGGGCCGACCCTGATCGTGGCGCCGACGTCGGTCATCGGCAACTGGCGCAAGGAAATCGAGAAATTTGCTCCAGGTCTGCGCGTCTGGATGCACTACGGCACCGGCCGCCACCAGCAGGCGGATTCTCTGTGCCAGGTGTGTCTGGAGCACGACGTGGTGCTCACTTCCTATACGCTGGCGCGCAAGGACGAAAAATTGCTGGCGGCGGTACCCTGGCGGCGGCTGGTCATCGACGAAGCCCAGAACATCAAAAATCCCAAAGCCGCCCAGACGCGCGCCCTGTTGAAGATCCCGGCCGCCTGCCGGCTGGCGCTCACCGGCACGCCTGTAGAGAACCGCCTGCTCGATCTGTGGTCGATCTTTCATTTTCTCAATCCCGGCTACCTGGGCAGCGAAGCCCAGTTTCGCAAGCGCTTCGAGCTTCCCATCCACAAAGAGGACGACCGCAGCCGTACGGCGGTGCTCAAGCGCCTGGTGGAGCCGTTGATTTTGCGGCGGGTCAAGACCGATCCGGCCATCATCCAGGATCTGCCTGATAAAGTCGAGCAGAAGCTATTTTGTCAGCTCACCCGCGAGCAGGCGTCTTTGTACGCGGCGGTCCTTAAAGAGGTCGAAGCCCAGATCGAGCAGGTCGAAGGCATCGCCCGCAAGGGTCTTATCCTCGCCACGCTCACCCGGCTCAAACAAATCTGCAACCACCCGATGCAGTTTCTGCAGGACGGCAGCGCCTTCAGCCCCGAGCGCTCCCACAAACTCTGCCGCCTCGATGAGATGGCCGAGGAGGTGCTCGCCGAGGGCGAGAGCCTGCTGGTCTTCACCCAATTTCACGAAATCGGGGCGGCGCTGGAGCGGCATTTCCGGCAGGTGCGCCGCTGGGGCACTTACTACATCCACGGCGGCGTCAGCCGCGAGAAGCGCGAAAAGCTGATCGCCGACTTTCAAGATCCCGACAGCGAGCCGGCGGTCTTTATTCTTTCACTGAAGGCGGGCGGGGTCGGTATCACCCTCACCCGCGCCAACCATGTCTTCCACTTCGACCGCTGGTGGAACCCGGCGGTCGAAGACCAGGCCACCGACCGGGCCTTCCGCATCGGCCAGACCAAAAACGTCTTCGTCCACAAGTTCGTCGCCCTCGGCACCCTGGAGGAGCGCATCGACCGGATGCTCGAAGAGAAAAAACGCCTCGCTTCCGCCATCGTCGGCAGCGACGAGGGATGGCTCACCGAACTGGACAACGAACGGTTCAAGGCGCTGATTGCGCTCGGCGAGAGCGCGCTGATCGAATAGGAGGCACTGACGATGAGCCCACGGCACAGCCGGACCTGGTGGGGCGAGCGCTTTATCGGCGCGCTGCAATCTTTTTGCGATCCGGCCCGCCTCGCCCGGGGCCGCTCCTACGCGGGCCCTGAGCGCATCTTGCGCTACACTTTCGACCCTGCGGGCGTGCGGGCGACCGTGCGCGGCAACGTCAACCCGTACTTCGGCGTCCACAAAGAACCCCGCTACGAGACGACCATCGCCCTGCGCACGATCTCCGAGCGCGATTGGGCGCAAATTCTGCCGTGTTTGGCGGCGCGGGCCAGCTGTGTAATCCGCCTGCTGATGAGCGAAATGCCCGACGACATCGAGGAGGCCTTCGAAGAGGCCGACCGGCAGTTGCTGCCCTACAGCCCCCAGGACTTTCTGACCCGTTGTTCCTGCCCGGACTGGTCCAACCCCTGCAAACACGTAGCCGGGCTTTGTTTCCGGCTGGCAGCCGACCTGGACGCCAATCCGCTCCTTCTTTTTGAGCTGCGGGGGCTTAGTTGCGAAGCCCTGCGCGCCCAGCTGGCGCAATTTCCCCTGGGCCGGGCCCTCTCAGCGCAACTGGCCGAACCGGAGCCTCCCCTGGAGCCGGACCCTTCCTATTTCACCCAACCCCAGTCCGTCGCCGCGCCGGATGCCGTTTCCCCTGAAAACTTCTGGCAGGGCAGCAAGCATCTGCCGCCGCTTGCAGTACCCGAGCCCATCGCTGTACCCGGCATCTTGATCAAGACCCAGGGAGACTATCTCCCCTTCTGGCACCGGGACAATTCCTTCATCGAGGTGATGGAGCAGATCTACGAGCGGGTGCGGACCAAAAACCGGAATATCCTGTAGCGCAAATGCGCACCCTCCCATTCGCTTGCGCCATGAACAACTGCAGACGCTCGTCGAGCAACAAACATGGACTAGCGGACCCTTGTCAAACTTGACGATCGTAGTACATCAGGAGGGCACATCCGTCGGGCGTGTCGATCTCCCGGACCGCCCGAAAGCCGGCTTTTTCGTAGCACCGAATGGCCCGGCGGTTCTGTGGGGAGGGGTCGGTCTGGATGCGCGTGACGCCCGGATCCGCCAGAAGCTCAGACACGAAGGCCAGGACCATGGCGGTACCGAGTCCCCGGCCAAGCTGGTCGGCAGGGGCGAGGAACTGGTCGATGCCGCGTACACCTGCGTCGTGCTCCTCCAGCCACCACCCCTCCCCATGACATGCCACTGGTGTGTACGATTGGATAAAGCCGATGGGCATACCCGCCTGAAGGGCGATGTAAGCGCGATGCGGCCCCGTCCCGTCAAGGAGCGGCCCATACTCTTCCTCGACTTCGGCACCGGAGGGCGGCGGTCCCCACCACTGGGCTACATGCGGACGGGCCAGCCACTCGTGAAGCAAGACCAGGTCAGCCAGTGCGAGCGGACGGAAGGTCATCGAAATTAAGCCCGACATTCGTGCCTGAAGTGAGTACAATTTTTTAGACCCGTTTGCTCAAAACTGCGCGGCGCAGCGGAAGGTATCCAGATCCGTCGCATCGACGGCCAGGTCGAGGAGTTGCTCAAGGCGCTGGGACTCTGAGATCCCCTGTAATTGCTGGGCAAGCTCCTCAGAAACTGGACCGAACTTGCGCGCCAGCACCCGCAGCAAGTCGGCACGCCTGGTCTCCAGTTGGGCAAGCGTGCCCGCTTCTTGGCGCACCGCCTGGACGCGCTGCTCCACCTGCTCCTGGACGCGCTGCTCCACCTGCTCCTGGACGCGCTGCTGCACCTGCTCCTGGAGGAGTTGCTGGAAGAAAGGGGTCTCGGTGAGAATATTTTGCATGTTGCGCCTACTCACAAATTCCGTCAGCAGTCTTGGGTTGGCACGCAGGGCCGCCAAAAGCAAGGTGACGCTCAACAGTCCCGTGCGCTCCTGGCTCGATTGTACCTGCGCCTCAATCGCATCGGCGGTCTGCTCCAACAGTTGAGCAACCGGTCCCTCCATCAGTGGCACCAGAGGCAGCAACCCAACCCACCCACCATCCACAATCGGCCTGGGGTCCACTTCCCATAGGCGCACCAGCCGATAGTCCACCCGCACCTGCCCCTCGATAAAGGCGGCCGGTACGCGCCGAGCCGCCTCACTGTCCTTGAGCAAAATCAGCACTTGAACGGGCAGTTGGCCGTAGCGTCCGCGCACAGCCAGAGCGTAGGAAGCCATGCGAAAGGGCATCTGGGCCAGCAGGTCTTCTTCATAAATGCGGTTTTGGAACTCTGCATGCAGCAGGCGTTCTTGCGCATCGTCGCGGTAGCGCACCAGAAAGTCGGCCCGTCGCTGTTGGGCGACGATGACCGAATCGAGTTGCTGCAGCCAGGTCACTTCGCCGCCTATCAACCAACTGAGAAAGTTCCGGCTGTAGAAGCCGGCCAGTCCCTGCAGGCTGGTATCCAAGGGTCGGCGTGGTTGGCTGGCCATGGCACACTCGCTCAATCCAGCAGATTGTGTCACATCCATCCGCAGCATGGAGTGGTCAAACGGCGAAGCACATTTCGAGTCGGTCTACAAAGTGAAGTCTGGTGCCAAGGGATGGAGCGATGTCGCCAATTGGTGGAAAAGCTGATGAGCTTGCGGCGCAGATGGCTGAAGCAATATCGTCAGGGTCAACGGGCTCTGATGCTTTTGCAGCTTACTTCCTGAGCGCTCTGTCACCCCGTCAACTATACTCCTAACGATTGATAAGCTTAGCAGTAACGCGGCTCTCCCAGAATCTGGGTTCTCCAGTGGTCCAAGTATTCTGAAAGCAGCAATTCAGGAAGCTTTTCAACTGTCCGGTCGCCCTCACGATATTGCCAAACTTTTTGGACGCCGACGCTTATCCTCAGGTTGCCAATTGGCTCTTCAGAGCCCACAGGTATGCGCTCGATATCGTAATAAAAATTGTGCTGATCGCAGGCTTCGAGCAGAGCAACAATCAGGGCTCCTTCACCTGTAGGATGCCAACGGGCGCAGTGCATAATCTCAAATCCGTCACTGGATAAACGGCAACGCTCAGGTTCCAATCTTGACCAGATGCGCAGCAATTCCTCCATGACCTAATTGTAAATTGCGACGGGACACCTGACCACTCGGCTCACTCCCAGCAGGATTAAGGGCTATGATATGCCCCGGCCTCTACCGAGTGCTGTCATGCCCCTGCTGAGCGATCCGTTGTTGCTGTGGCCCACGGCCGATTCGGTGCGCGTCGTCTGGTTCACCGAGGGCCGGGGCGAGCACCACCATGTATGCGCAGGCGACAACCTCGAACGGCAGATCCCGGCGCAAAGCCGCCGCCTGGACCACCTGGGCGAAGATGCCCGCTCTCACGTCGGGGAGCAACACGGCCAGGGGGAACTCTATAAACACATCCATCGGCGCGACATCCACCGTCACGAAGCGATCGTGGATGCCCTGGTTCCCGGCGAACGGGTGCCCTACCAGGTGGTAAGCGATGTGGACGGACAGCAGGCAAGCAGCGAGATTTACACGCTGGCTGCGGCTCCCACCCCGGGCACGCCTTTAAACATCTTGCTCACCTCGGATCACCAGATCCTGCCGATGGTGGCGGCCAATCTCGAAAAAGTCGCCCAGACGGTGGGCCGCGTCGATGCGGTGTTTTTTGCCGGGGATCTGGTAAACGTGCCCGATCGGGCAAGCGAGTGGTTCGACGACAACCGGGGAAACGCTTTTTTTGCCTGCCTGCAGGGCCGCGCCCACTACCCGCTCGGAGGACGCCTCTGGCGGGGTGGAGAAATCCTGCAGTACGCGCCGATTTTTCCATGTATCGGCAACCACGAGGTGATGGGGATCGCCACCGGTCCAGACGCGCTCAATCTATCGTTTGCCCGGCCGCGCCAGGCGGCGCGCGATCTGGGTTTTGCCCAGGACCAGCTCGAAGCCGAATCGTTCAATACCTGGAGCTACGAAGCGATCTTTGGCGTTCCTCCTTACTACGCGGTGAGCTTCGGCGACGTGCGGCTAGTGTCTTTGTACGCGACGCGCATCTGGCGCTCACCCGAACCGGGTACGCGGGGCAAATACGGTGAGCATCCCGAAGATCTGGCCGACCCAAAGCGGTGGGGCTATGGCGAATTAATTTTCGAGCCCATCTGCGCAGGCAGCGCCCAGTACGCCTGGTTGGAGCGCGAACTCGCTTCTTCTGCGTTTCGCACCGCCCGCTTTCGGGTCGTCATGCTCCATCACCCGGTGCACGGTCTTGGCGGAAATATCGTCCCCCCTTACACCGACCCGCATCCCCACATCGAGCGCGACGCAACTGGCCAGGTGACGGCTGTGGGCTACAGCTATCCGAAAGCTGAAGATGTCCTTATCCGCGACCTCCAGCCGCTGCTGGAAGCCTCTGGCGTGCAACTGGTGCTCTTCGGCCACTGCCATCTGTGGAACCGCTTCACCAGTGGCGCCACCCACTATCTGGAAACCTCCAACGTCGGCAATACCTTTGGCGCCTACCCGCCCGGCCGTCCGCGCAGCCCATTGCCCGCCGGGGACGATTACCAGCCTACCGGCGACCCGAACGGCCTGGAGCCCGTGATCCCCAACCTGGCACCCCTCATCGACCCCGACGGCAAGCCGCAGGCTTATCTGGCCAGCAACGAGATCACCGCCTTCAGCATCCTCGAGACCGCCACCGGTACGGTGACCAGTTACCGCTTCGACACCCGCGAACCGGACAGTCCCGTCATCGCCTTCGACGCATTTGGCCTCGCGGCGCTTTGAGAGCGCCGGGCGTCTGCCAGAATTGATCTAGCTGTCCTCACTGCCGGAGTTGCGAAGCGCCTATGGAACTGAAGATCCCCAAGCCCGTCGAGATCAAATCGGCCAAGGAGTTGGAGAAGATGCGCACCGCCGGCAGGTTGGCCGCCCAGTTGCTTCAGTACATCGAACCCTTCGTGCAGCCCGGAATCAGTACGCAGGAACTCGACGATCTTTGCGCCGAGTGGACCAAGGCCCGCGGCGCGGTGAGCGCCCCTCTGGGCTACCACGGCTATCCGAAGCACACCTGCACCAGCATCAACCAGGTCGTCTGCCACGGCATCCCCAACAAAAAGCAGCTGCTCAAAGAGGGCGACATCATCAACATCGACGTCACCCCCATCCTGGATGGCTGGTACGGCGACTCCAGCAAGACTTTCTGCGTGGGCAACGTCAGCGCCGAGGCGCAGCGGCTGGTCGACGTCACCTACGAGTGCCTGATGGTGGGGATCGCCGAGGTCAAACCGAACGCCCGCGTGGGCGACATCGGCGCGGCCATCCAGGCCCACGCCGAAGCGGCGGGTTTCAGCGTCGTGCGCGATTTTGTCGGCCACGGCATCGGCCGGACCTTTCACACCGAACCGTGGGTGCCCCACTTCGGCGTGCGCGGCAAAGGAACGCGCCTGCGGCCCGGTATGGTCTTTACGATCGAACCGATGATTAACGCCGGGAGCTGGGAGGCGGTGGTACTGCCCGACAAATGGACAGCGGTCACCAAGGACGGCTCGCTGAGCGCCCAGTTCGAGCACACCGTCGCTGTCACCGAGGACGGCGTCGAAATTCTGACGCTTTTACATTGAGCGACACTCACTGCCATCAAGCCATGGTTCTCTCTTTGCATTTGAAACCCGTACTCATGCTCGACGATGACCAATTTTTTGAGCTGTGCGGGATCAATCGGGACTTGCGTCTGGAGCGAACCGCCCAAGGAGAATTGATAATCATGGCTCCTGCTGGAGGTGACAGCGGTCGCCGGTGCGCCAACTTTCTCATCGAGCTTGGCTTCTGGCATCGCCGAAACAACCTCGGAATCGTTTTTGACTCCTCCACTGGGTTCAAGCTGCCCAACGGAGCTGACCGCTCTCCCGATGCCGCCTGGGTAAAACTGGAGCGTTGGCAAGCCCTGAGCGAATCGCAGCGGCGCAAATTTCCGCCTCTGGCTCCCGATTTTGTTACCGAAATCCGTTTCCCCAGCGACGCTCTCAAAACGCTCCAGACCAAGATGCAGGAGTACGTCGATTGCGGTGTGCAATTGGGATTTTTGATCGACCCTGAAACCCAACGGGTCGAAATTTATCGGCCGGGCCGGGATGCAGAAGTACTCCAGTCTCCGCAGGTGCTCGACGGCGAAGACGTCCTGCCGGGGGCACGCCTGAATCTACAGGACGTTCTGTTCTGATCTGAGCACTTCCAGGACCATTTCGATACCGCGCAGGGTGGTCGCCAGTTCCATGCTCGCTTTGCCGGGATAGCGAACGGCCTGCTCCGGCAGATAGGGAATGTGGATGAACCCGGCGCGCACGGGGGTGGCTTGCCCGAGATGGTGCATCAGGCCGTAGAACGTGTGGTTGCAGACAAACCCCCCGGCCGTGCGCGAAATTTCCGCCGGGATGCCCGCCGCCAGTAGCTTTGCCACGATCGCCCGCACCGGCAATGTCGCGAAGTAAGCTGCCGGAGCGCCGGGCTCGACGGGAATCTCGACCGGCTGCTGACCCTTGTTGTCGGGGATGCGTGCCTCATCGAGGTTGAGGGCGACCCGCTCGATCGAGATGGCCGCGCGTCCCCCGGCTTCGCCGAGACAAACCACCGCCTGCGGGCGGTGGCGCTCAAGGGCCGTGCGCAGACAGGCAATCGAGGCGCCGAAAACGGTCGGCAACCGCTCCGCCGCCACGGTGCAACCGGAAATTCGCCGCTCCGCCAGTCGGCTTGCCACTTCCCAGGAGGGATTGACAAGCTCCCCCGCGAAAGGCTCGAAGCCGGTCAGCAGAACCCGCATGGGCTACCGGGGCACCACAAGTTCGTCGTACTTGGCGCGCACCTGCTGGATATCCTGCCAGGCGAGCCACTTGGGGCTGCCCGCGTCGCGGCTCGGGTTGCGCAGCAAAAAGGCCGGGTGAAAAAACGGCATCACCCACCGCCCCTGCCACTGCAACCATTGGCCCCGCAACTTGGTAATGCCGCGCTTGTCGCCGGTCAACCCTTCGACGGCGGTTCCCCCCGCGAGCAGCAAGATTTTTGGATCTATCATGCGGATCTGCTCGTTCAGGTAGCCCAGGCAGGCTTTCATCTCCTCGGGGGCGGGCTTGCGGTTGCCCGGCGGCCGGCATTTGACGATGTTGGCGACGTAGACGTCCTTTTCGGTGTCGAACTGCACCGCCTCCAGGATTTTATCGAGCAGTTGCCCGGCTTTGCCCACAAAGGGAATGCCGGTCAGATCTTCGTTTTCTCCCGGTCCTTCGCCAATCACCATCAACAACGCCTGGGGGTTGCCGCGGCCCACCACCGCGTGGGTGCGGGTCTTGCCCAGTTCACAGCGAAAACAGGCGTTGCAATGGGTGCGAATTTGCTCGAAATCGCTGTAGGTGCCCGGCACGATCGTAACGCCGGCATCGTTGGGGATGCGGTCGAACTGCACCTGGGGCGGTGCCGCCTCGGATAAATTAAAAAGGCTGACCTGCTCTTCGGCCATGGAAGCGACAATTTGCGTCAGCCCAGTTTAACTCAGACAAGCCGGGGGCGAGCCTCGCGGCGGATGTACTTGCACAGGCGCAACTGGTTACCGGGGGGCACCCACTGCACCTCATCGAAGATCTGGCGCAGGATAAACAGCCCCCGACCGCACTCCCACTCGACGCAGGGTGCCGCCTCGGGGCACGGGCCGTTCGGGTCGAAACCGGCTCCTTGATCGATGATGGTCCAGAGGTACTGACTGGGACCGACCGTGAACTGCACCGTGACCTGTTTGTGGGGGTCCAGGCAATTGCCGTGGCACGCGGCGTTGACCAGGGCTTCTTGCAGACCCAGCCGCACATCGGAGCGCCACAAGGGCGAAACTTCGGCCAGCAGCAGATCAAGAATCGGTCGCAAGTAAAGGGTCGAAGCGAAAGTGACGGTACGCTGCTCTTGTTTGTAGGGCTGGAGAGCAATAGCGATCACAGGGGGCCTGCCTTCTTTTACCCGCGTCTATCCCCATTTTAACGGAGTCAAAGCCGGGATAAAACTTAAGATTTCCGAAATTCGCTCTCCGGGCGGAGCGCATCTGTTTCTTCAGCAGGATGACGCACTGGTGGGGCGGGATTTTGCGGCCCACCGAGGGCAGCTACCAGCGCCTCGACCACCCGCGATACCGGTACAATCTCCATGCCGGGGGCAGCGATTGCCGAACCGCGGGGCACGATCGCCCGACGGTAGCCGAGTTTGAAGGCTTCTTTGAGGCGCAGTTCCAGTTGGGAGACGGGGCGCACCTGACCCCCCAGGCCAACCTCGCCCAACAGCACCGTGTGCGGATCGACGATGCGATCGCGAAAACTGGCGGCCACCGCAACGGCCACCCCCAGATCGGCGGCGGGTTCGGAGACGTCGAGCCCCCCCACCGAGGCGACGTAGGCATCGAGTTTGGAGAGGGGAATGCCGACGCGCTTTTCGAGTACCGCCAGGATCTGCAGGAAGCGGTTGTACTCGATGCCGGTGGCGGTGCGGCGCGGCGAGCCGTAGCTGGTGGGGCTCACCAGGGCCTGCAGTTCGACCACCAGGGGCCGGGTGCCCTCGCAGGCGACGATCGTGGCGGTGCCGGGGGCAGGTTCGTCGCGGCTGGTCAAAAACAATTCCGACGGATTTTCGACCTCCGCCAGACCCCGCTCGCCCATCTCGAAGACGCCGATTTCGTGGGTGGCCCCGAAGCGGTTTTTGACCGAGCGCAGCAAACGGTGGCTCTGAAAGCGGTCGCCTTCAAAGTAGAGCACCGTATCGACCAGGTGTTCGAGCACCTTGGGTCCGGCGAGGGATCCTTCTTTGGTGACGTGTCCGACGATAAACAGCGTGATGCGCGTGCGCTTGGCCAAACGCATCAGCGAGGCGGTGCACTCGCGCACCTGGGAGACCGAACCGGCGGCGGCGGTGAGCGCCCCCAGATAGACAGCCTGGATCGAATCGACGACGGCAATACCGGGCTTGAGGCTCTCCAGTTCGCTCAGCACCGCCTCAAGCTCGGTCTCCGCCAGCAAAAAGAGCCCCGGCGCCGCCACCCCCAGCCGTTCGGCGCGCAATTTCACCTGCTGGGCCGATTCCTCGGCGGCGACGTAGAGCACCGTTTGTGCTTGCGAAAGCCGGCAGGCGGTCTGCAGCAGCAGCGTCGATTTGCCGATCCCCGGATCGCCGCCGATGAGCACCAGCGAGCCCGGCACCACACCGCCGCCGAGTACCCGATCCAGTTCGCCGAACCCCGAAGGGACGCGACTGTGCTGACTCTGGTCGATGGCGTCGAGGGCGACGGCGGCGCGCGGCCGGGGCGCGGCCGGGGTGGGGGAGCGGTGAGCGGCCGGGGTCGGGGAGACGGTCTCCTCGACAAAGCTGTTCCAGGCGTCGCAGCCGGGACAGCGCCCCAGCCAGCGGACGTTTTCGTAGCCGCACTCGGTGCAGGTGAACTGACTGCGCGTCTTGGCCATGGTGGTGAACGGGTGTCCTTATATATTATCGCCCGTCGCGGAGGTCCAGTCCTTGATCCCGGTCTCGCTCATTCTCCGCTTTGGGGGAGCGTTCGCCACCCCACCGGCGGCGTAGCCTCCCAGACCGTCGGCTAACCACCACTCGCGGGTATCGGGCTTGTTTGTCATGGGGTGCGTCGTACTCCCGGATCAAGACGGCGCAAAACTTCCGGCGGGCAAACCGGTGCGCTTTAGACGATGCTATAGAGAAGAGCCGCTACGACAATTGTGTTCCTAAGATCCGTTCAGTTGCACGATTTTCGCAACTACGCCGAAGCCGACCTCGAACTGACCAGCCCCAAGACGATCCTGGTGGGCGACAACGCCCAGGGCAAATCCAACCTGCTGGAGGCGGTGCAGTTGTTGGCCACGGGGCGCTCGACCCGGGCTCTGCGCGACCGGGAACTGATCGCCCGGGGCAAAGAGCAGGCGCGGGTGGCAGCAACGGTCGAGCGGCTCGGAGATACGGTCGAGTTGGAGATGATCCTGCGGGCGGGCAAACGGCGCACTGTGCGTGTGGGGGGCGAGACGCGCCGCACCCAGGTGGAGGCGCTGGGGTATTTGCACTGTGTCTCTTTTTCGAGTCTCGATCTCGATCTGGTGCGCGGAGCGCCCGAGACGCGCCGCGACTGGCTCGACGGCATCTTGCTGCAACTGGAGCCGGTCTACACCAATGTGCTTGCCCAGTTCGTGCAGGCGCTCCACCAGCGCAACGCCCTGCTGCGCAGTACAGAGCTGTCCCCGGACGCCCTCGCCGAACAGTTGCCCTGCTGGGACGATTTGCTGGTGCGCGCCGCTACACCCGTGATGCGCCGCCGTCACCGCCTCATCGAACGGCTCGCCCCCCTTGCCCGGCGCTGGCACGGCTCGATTAGCGGCGGACGCGAGACGTTTGCGGTGCGCTACCAGCCGCAAATCAGCTTCGAGCAAGAGGATGCCCAGAGTGTCCAGCAGGCATTGCAGGAGTTGCTCAAAGAAAAACGCACCCTCGAAGGGCGCCGCGGCACCAGCCTGGTGGGACCGCACCGCGACGAAGTGGATCTCAGTATCGATGAAATCCCGGCCCGCCAGTTCGGTTCCCAGGGGCAACAGCGTACCCTGGTGCTCGCCCTCAAGCTGGCGGAACTGGAGTTGCTTGAGCAGGTGACCGGCGAGGTGCCTTTGCTGTTGCTCGACGATGTCCTTGCTGAACTGGATCTGCACCGTCAGGACCAGCTGCTGGGAGCTATCCAGGAGCGGGTGCAGACGATTGTGACCACCACCCATCTGAGTTTGTTTGATAGTCAGTGGCTACAGTCGGCGACGGTGCTCACGATCGAAAAGGGGAGGATTGGCTCCCCCCCTGCACCCGCTTGAAGGGGGAGAGCTACTGCAGGGAGAAGGTGACCGGGATGCGCACCCACGCCCCCACCGACTCCTCCCCCCGCCGCGCCGGCTCGAACTTCGTGTTGCGCACCGCCGCCAGCGCCGCATTGTCCAACTCGCTGTGCCCGGAAGATTTGGCCACCTGCACCTCGCCCACCGAACCGTCCGCGTTGATGTAAGCCTTGACGATCACCCGACCTTCCCAGTTGTTCTGCTGGGCGATTTCCGGGTACTCCGGCTGCACCGCCCCCTTCGGACGGGCGTTCACCAACGGCGGCGGCGGCGGTGGGGGCGGCGGCGGCGTCTCCACCACGTCCGTCCCGCCGCTGCCGCCATCGACACCCAGAGGCGCAATGCTGCCAAAATCGTCGCCCTTTTCGGTGCCGTAGCCGGTGCCGCGCGAACCGGCCAGTTGGTTTTCGCTGACTGTGCCCGCATCGGCGCTCACCGCCTTGGAAGAGAGGATCGTCCGCGAGGCTTTGGCCTTTTGGGGGGCGCTCTTTTTGGGAACGGGCTTTCTGGAGAAGCTCTTCGGTTCGGGCGGTTTCGGTTTGGGCGGTTCGACTTTTGGTTTGGGAGGCGGCAGTTTGGGAGCCGTCTCGACCATGACCATTTTTTGGGCCTTGGGGATTTCGGGAGGCTTCGGTTCGGGCAGTTTGAGGGCGAACAGTCCGGCGTGGAGGAGGGCGGAGCCTACCACGCAGGCGAGGATGAGTTTGAGGCCACCGTCGTCGTCACTCGGTGTCCGTTGCCATAGCGATCCGGGTTGCATTGACCTTCCTGAGTTCATCGAGTACGAATACAACGTACTGGTACTCCGCCTCCTTGCTGCCGGCCACTACCACCATCCGGTTGGGGTCTTTGTCAAGTTCAGCCTTGACCGTCGGGCCGACCTTCGCTAGCTCGATGGGCTCCTTATCCAGGAGGTATTTGCCCTTGTCGGTGATGGTGAGCGTCAGCTGCTGGCTGAGCACCTGCTGCTGGTCGGACGGAGCCACCTTGGGCAGATCCAGCGGCAGCCCCTGCTGGGTGGTCAGAAAGATCGACGCCAGCACAAAAAACGTCAAAATCGAAAACAGCACGTCGATGAGCGGTACGACGTTAATCTCGCCTGCCGACCCGCCCTCTTCGTCGCTGTCGCTGAGCTTGACCGTCATCGCTTCACTCCCTCGGTCTCCGCCATCCGCCAGCGCAACTCCAGCTGCGTCCCCGCCGTCTCCATCAGCACAATCTGACGGCGGGCCAACGCCCGAAACAAACTCGCAAATATCAGCGTAAACAGCGCCACCATCATCCCCGTCGCCGTCGCAATCAGCGCCTCGGAAATGCCACCCGCCACTTCCAGACCCTTGCTGGAGGCCTCCGTACCCAACCCCAGCGACGCAAAGGAATTGATCAGACCCAGCACCGTTCCCAACAGACCCAACAACGGCGACAAGGTCACGATCGTGTCCAGTACCGACACGAAGCGCTTCAGCTTCGGGATCTCGGTTTTGGCCGCCCCTTCGATCGCCAGGCGGAAGGCCGTCTCGTCGTCGGTGCGCACCGAGAGCGCCGAACCGAAGATCCGACCCAGCGGAATGTCCGCATTTTCGTTAATCAGCCGCCTGAGCTGGTCGGGCTGGTAGCGCTCGGTGGCGAAGGCCTGTTCGACGAAAGCCTTCTGGCGCGGCAGCAGGCGGACGTAGTAGATGATGCGCTCGATGATGATGGCCAGGGCGATGATCGAGCACAGCAGCATCGGCCACATGACGATGCCGCCCCGCACAAACCAGTCTATTACTGCCATGGTTCCTCCCGATGACGATGGCTAATGGGCTCCAGTTTGTCTTGTAGCGCAATTTGTGCGCCGAGGAAGCTCCCCATAAACATTCACTGCGCAACGGCTGACTATTTACTGTAACGAAATCGAAGCCGGGTTGTGAGAGAATCACAAATTGTTCCGGTCGGACCGCCACAGGCAGCACTGCAATGGGATGATTCGCTATAATAAGTCAAAAATTTTCAAAGGAGTTTCCCTTGGCCGCCACCGTCGTCTCCGGAGCCCAGGTCGCTATCGCTTTCGTCGTCGCCTTAATCGCGGGCATCGCCGCTTTGCTTCTATCGACCGCCCTCGGCAAGTAATCACACCACCATGACCCGAACCGCCACCTATCCCGGCCGCACGCGCCGCGGCGCCACGGCTTCTTTGCTGTGGGGGCCCGCCCTGGGATGTGCCCTCGTCGTCGCTCTGTGTGTGGCTGCCGGCCTGCACCTGTGGCATCTTTGGCGGTTCCAGAGCGGGCAGTACGCCCATCTGAGCGCTCTGGAAGCCGCCCTCGTCAATGCCCAGACCCAAAAGCAGCAGCAGCAGGAAGAACTGGTGCGCCGCTTCGATCCGCAGCAACTGCAGCCGCTGTTGCGGGAGCGCTACGGCTGGGTGGACCCGCGCGATCTCATTGTCAAGCTCAAAGCCCCGGCCACAGCCCCGGCGCCCAGGCTCTAGCGCTGCGCCTCGCGCGCCCCGCCCGCCGTGGTGCGCTGCAGCTCGCGCAGCCAATCGGTGATCTGACGCGACAACTGCTGCACCCCCAACCCCGTCTCGCCGATCAGGTGGCGGAATTGGGCTGCGTAGAAATCGACGGCCCGCTCGAATTCGGCGGTCGGGGGCGGCTCCTGGCCGCGGCGCACATAATTGCCGCCGATGATCCGGTCGAATTCACCCGATTGGATCCAGCGGGTCAACTCGGAGACGCGGCGCACGGCGTAGGGGTGGGTGGTGCCCAGTTCGCCAAAAAAGCGCAATCCCCGATCGACGTAGTCGTCCCAGGTCTCGTACTGGCTCGCCTGCTGGATAAAAGCATCGACGTTGAGCCCCTCGACGTTGCCGCCCGCGAGCTTCATCAAGGTGCGGCAGTGAATGCGCGGGTCGCGCACCACCAGCGCGGCAGCCCGGTCGCAGCTCAATTCCGAAGCGCGCGACCACTCCTGCAACACCAGGATGATCGCTTGAATGGGCAGATTACCCAGGGGTGGTAAGGGCAGGGTACTGAGGCTGACGTTGAGCAGCAGAGCGAGCACCGTGCGGTAGAGGACGTGCTCCGAGAGAATATGCCCCACCTCGTGGGCAAGCACCGACTTCAGTTCGTCCTCTTCGAGGATCGAAGCGAGGCCCGAGTTGAGGATGATGATTGGCCGGTCGGCCCCGAAGGCCATGGCGTTGACCTGGGGCGTCTGCAATAGATACAGCTCGTAGACCGAGGGCATATCGAGCGTGTCGAGGCAGGAGAGGTACGCTTGATGGATTTTCGGCAGCTGGTTCGGCCCCAACCGGATGCCGTTACCCAGCAACTGCTGCTTGAAGGAGCGCTCCAGGCCGAATTCGAAGAGCTTCTTGATGAGCACGTCGATAAACGGGATTTGCTTGAGGGCGGCGGTGGCGGCGCGGTCGGCCGGGTGCTCGTAGGCTTTGGGGCTGATGCCGGTCAGCCGGTAGGGCGTAGGCGCAGTGCTGCTGCTGGTGGTCATACGGAATGATCGAAATCGATTGGCTCTATTGTGCACGCTCAGACGGCGTACCTGCCCGGAACAAATCCTGAAACTCCGCCAGCACCCGCTCCAGACCCACCGCCCGCGAAGCCTTAAATAAAAGGCGATCCCCCGGTCGCACCCGATCTGCCAGATATGCGGCCACCGCCCGGTGGTCGGCAAGCTGTACCGCCGGAAGATCTCCGGCTCCTGCAAGCAACGCTTCGGTGTCCTCGCCCGCCTCCAGAACCACCACTTCGTCGAGGGCCAGACGGCGGCAGTGCTCGCCCAGGACGCGATGCAGCTCCCGGCTGAATTCGCCCAATTCACGCATCTGTCCTAGAACCGCGATCCGGCGGCCGGGCAGGCCGGCAAGCCATGCAAGGGCGGCGCGGGCCGATTCGGGGGCGCTGTTGTAGGTTTCGTCAATCAGTTGCACGTCGCCTTCAAGGGCGATCACCCGGCTGCGGCCGGTGGGTAACTGAAGATCTTTGAGGCGCTCGCGCACCTGGAGCAACTCCAACCCGAGGTGGCGGGCGACCGCCAGGGCGGCCAGGAAGTTGAGGTGGTTATGGCGGCCCGGCAGGGGTGGAATAAAGGCGATCCCATCGACGTGCAGGTGCACGCCGTCGAAGCTGCCCATAACATCCCCGGCATCAAGACCATAGGTGAGCACCGGCCCCGCCCAGTGGCGGCGGGCGGTGGAAAGCAGCCGCTCGTCTTCGCCGTTGAGAACGGCGATCCCTGAGCACGGCAGCTCGGCGAGCAGTTCGCACTTGGCGTCGGCGATAGCGGCGTGGGAGCCAAGCCGTCCGATATGGGCGCTGCCGACGTTGGTAATCACCCCGACATTCGGGGCGGCACAGCGGGCGAGGCGAGCAATCTCCCCCGGGCCGCGCATGCCCATCTCGACCACGCAGTAGCGGTGGGCACCGGTGAGTTGGAGCAGCAACTTTGGCACGCCCACGTCGTTGTTTTCGTTGCCGGGCGGGGCGAGGACCGGTCCGGCGGTGGCGAGCACGGCGCGAATCAGTTCGCGGGTGGTGGTTTTGCCGGCCGAACCGGTGACGGCCACCACCGGCAGCGTGCAGCGATCCCGCCACCAGCGCGCCAGCGTCTGATAAGCCTCCAGGGTGTCGGCCACCCGCAGATGAGGCACCGCCACCGGCCGCTCGGCAATCACCAGGGCCGCCCCCCCGGCCACCGCCTGCCGCGCGTAGTCGTGGCCGTCGAAGCGTTCGCCCCGAAGCGCCACGAACAGCGCTCCCGGCGCGAGGGCGCGTGTGTCGGTCCCGACGCCCCGCACCGACATCGGAAGCGTTCCTTCCGCCTCGGCGCCCAGGAGGGTTTGCAGTGTCTGTGTGTCGATTTCAAACATAGGGCACTATCCCATCTGCAGCAGGCGCTCAGCCGCTTCGGTCGCCTGGCGGCGCAGGTCGGTGACGATCCCCACCAGTTCCTGGCCGACGTGTAGATGCTGGTAGTCGTAATTGAGCGTGAAGTAGCGCAATTCGTCGAGGGCATCACCCAGCTGGTTGAGGCTGTGGTAGAGCAGTTCGGCCACCAGCGCCGCTCCCGCCGGGTTGGGCCGCGAAGCAAACAGCGCCTTCGCCTGCTGATAAATGACCTGCGAGCGCTCCAGATAAGCCACAAATTCGGCGATCAGTTCGTCGTCGTAGGGGTCGTAGGCAAGCTCATCGAGCTGCCGCCGGAAAGGGCGGATCACCCGGTAAATGGCGGCGTTGACCGGCCGGTAGATGTCTCTCAGCCAGCGCTGGCGCTCGCTATCCTCGCTGGCGCCCCGCCCGAAGGGGGCGCGCGGGACCGTCTGGGTGGCAACCCGGCTGGGGCGCTCATCGCCATGGGCCAATAGCCGATCGTAGGACTGGCGCCGCTGCGGCTCGCTCAAGACCTCGTAAGCTTCGTTAAGTATCACCATCCGCTGGTGACCGGCGAGGGCACCGGTGTCGGGATGGTGCTGCTTGGCCAGCCGCCGGTAAGCCGCACGAATCTCCTCCGTCGTCGCCGACGGCTCGATGCCAAGAGTCTGATAGTGGGTCGGTGTGCTCACTTCACCAGTTTAGGGCCGCCTGCGCACGGGATCATCGCCTCTATCGGGCGTTTTGGACAACTATTCGGCTACGAGAGGACGAGAAGCGCCGTGCATGGGTCTGTGTCCAGCGCATGGATGTCCTGCTCGTAGAGCATGAGCAGTTGAACAAGTTGCTGCCGAGTGCAATTGCCGACGCACAGCCAAACGATTTTGGGTGGATGTCCGTAGAGCAAGCTACGCTGCTGAAAATCGGAGTCCTTCGAGACGATAGTGAAGCCGTTGACGCGGGCATACTCCCAAACATCCTCGTCGGTAAGTCCAAGTAGCCCACACTCGCGGACATGCACGCTGTCCGGAAAAAGCGCCGCTAGCAGGCGGGGTAGCTTGGGCGAGAGGTTTTCATCAAAGAGCAGCTTCATACGGAACGACGTTCATACGGCGGTCACGGTCTGCGGCAAAGGCAAAGCACGCTTGAATGTCGTCGGCGGTGAGGTCAGGAAAATCCTCCAGCACCTCGGGAATGGTCATTCCGCCCCCAAGATAATCGAATACATCGGTCACGGTGATGCGGGTGCCGCGGATGCAGGGCTTTCCGCTGCGGATGCGCGGGTCAATGGTGATGTGTTCGCGGTAATTCATGGCGAGAGCATGGGTTGTTGGGCTTTTCGATTCTAAAGAGCAGGTGTCACTCAGCCAGCTTGCGCAGAGGCGCCAGGCGCGGGTCGATCACTTTTTTGCCCTGGCCGGGGAAGCTGATGGCCAGGTACTGCTTCTCGCCCACACCCAGGACGTGGGTAATCTGCCCGAGACCGAACTGGTCGTGCTCGACCCGGTCGCCCACCGCCCAGTTCTGGGCGGGGCTTTTGCGCCGCGCGGGCGGGGCGAGCGGCGGGACGGCGGCCGGGCGGGCGGCAATCCGCTCGGCCCGGTCGCGCCTCCGGTCGGCAAGACCCTTGCGCACGCGGGTACCGGCCAGTTTCTCGGCGGGCAGTTCCTTGAGAAACTGCGACGGGATGGCGGGCTGGCGGTCGCCGTAGAGGCGGCGGGCCTGGGCATAGCTCAAGAACAGACGCTCCTTGGCGCGGGTGATCCCCACGTAGCACAATCGGCGCTCCTCCTCGATGGCGGCGCTGTCACCGTCTTGAATCGCCCGAAAGTGCGGAAAAAGGCCGTCTTCGAGGCCGCCCAAAAACACCACCGGAAACTCCAGACCCTTGGCGGCGTGCAGCGTCATCAGCGAGATGCGCTCGGCCCCCGCTTCGAGATTGTCCAGATCCGACGCGAGCGAGACATTGGCCAAAAAGGCTTCGAGCGTCGCGTTTTCGGGATCTTCGCTTTCTTCTTCGAAGCGCTGGACCACCGAGCGCAACTCCAGGACGTTTTCGAGGCGCCCCTCGGCTTCCTCGGTGCCTTCTTCCTGAAGCATCTGCACGTAGCCCGACTCTTTGAGAACCGTATCGAGCAGTTCCGAGACGCGCACCCGGGCGGCCAGCTCCTGCAGGCGCTCGACAAAGCGCACGAACTGGAGAATTGGTCCGCTGGTGCGCCCGGCCAAATTTTTAATACTCGTCTCGTCGGTGAGCAGTTGCCATAGCGAAGTCTGGAGCATCCCGGCCCCGGCTTCGAGCTTATCCAGTGTCGTTTTGCCGATGCCGCGGCGCGGCGCGGACATCGAGCGCTTGAGGGCGACCGAGTCGGCGGGATTGTGGATCGCCTTGAGGTAACTCAGAACGTCCTTGATCTCACGGCGGTCGTAGAAGCGCAAGCCGCCCACCACCGTGTAGGGCACCCCCCAGCGCGAAAGCGCCTGCTCGATGGGCTGCGACTGGGCGTTGACGCGGTAGAGTACCGCAAAGTCGTTCCAGGGACGAGTGTCGGCGTCTTTGAGTTTGCGCAGTTGCCCGACAATGTACTCAGCTTCGGCCACCTCGTCCTCCGCCTCGTGCAGCGACACGGGCAAGCCCGCCGGACGGGTGGCCCTCAGCACCTTGTCGATGCGCTCGATGTTGTTGGCGATCAGTTCGTTGGCGACATCGAGAATCGTGGCCGAGGAGCGGTAGTTCTCTTCGAGCTTGATGAGCGTCTCGGTCTCGTCGTCGGCTAGGCCGTCGCCAAAATCGGACTGAAAATCCATCAGGATGCGAAAATCCGCCTGGCGAAAGCTGTAGATGGCCTGGTCCGCGTCGCCCACCACAAAGACCGACCGGTCGCGCCAGTCCCACTCGCTTTTGGGTTGGTTGTTGGTGGCGAGTAGGCGAATCAGGTCGTACTGGGTGCGGTTGGTGTCCTGGTACTCGTCGACCAGGATGTGACGGAAGCGGCGGTGCCAGTAATCGAGCACGTCGGGGCGCCGGCGCAACAACTGCACCGGCACCCAGATCAGATCGTCGAAATCGAGGGCGTTGTTGCGCGCCAGCTGGTCCTGGTAGCGCTCGTAGACCTGGGCGATCGTGCGGGCGCGCAGCGAACCGCCTTCTGAGTGCTGGTATTCTTCCGGCGAAAGGCCCTGGTTTTTGGCGCCGCTGATGGCGAAGCGCACCGAGCGGGGCACGTAGCGGCGGTCGTCCAGGTTGAGCTGCTTGGTGACGATGTCTTTGATCTGATCCTGCACGTCCGATTCGTCGAAGATCGTGAAGTTGCGCTGCCAGGTGCGCCCGCGTTGGTCGGTGTACTTGTCGATGTCGTAGCGCAGCATACGGGCGCACAGGGCATGAAAAGTCCCCACCCACAAAGGCTGAATCAATTCCCGGCGCACCCGGCCTGCGATGGCGCGCCGCTCGGGGTCGGGCAGGGCGGCAAACGCCTCACCGCCGCGGCTTCTGGCGGTGCGCTCGCAAAAGAGTTGCAAGATGCGCTCCTTCATCTCGCCCGCTGCTTTGTTGGTGAAGGTGACCGCCAGGATGTGCTCGGGGTCCACCTGGTAAGTCTCGATGAGATGGGCGATGCGATAGGTCAGTACCCGCGTCTTGCCGCTACCCGCACCCGCCACCACCAACAGCGGACCGTTGAAGCGCTCCACCGCTTTTTGCTGCGAAGGATTGAGCAAAGCATCCATACCGAGGACCATCGGGCCGCCTCTTGTGTCGTTTCTTTTCTGCACTATCCTACTCGCTGCCGGTGGTGGAGCCGATGACAAAGCCCAAAGGATGCAGTAGTGTCTTATACATCACAACCTGGAATGTCATGAACGAGCAGTACCTGCAACATCCGCATTTCGGGTTGATGTTCCTGGTATGCAGTCTGGGACCGAAGAAGGGTCTATTTGCAACCCTTTACGCCCAGCGGATGTTGTTTGTCGTCACCGAGACCGAAGCAGAGACGATGCAGTTCGAGTCGCTCAGCCGACTGCAGGCTCGACAGTTGATCGACGATCGGATGCGGGCCTGTCGGCGCGGCACCCTCGAACTTGATCACCAGACCCTTGACCGCATGAAAGCCTTCTATCAGCACGCGCTTTGATCTGACGAATTAGCCCGCCGGTTGATAACAGGCCCAGTGCCGCTCGGCAGCGTACTGGGGATCTTTGACGGTCGCCCCGTGGGAACTACCCATGGGTTTGTTTGTAAGGGTGAGGTAGCCGTTGTCGGAGGCGGTTGTTCCTGCAGAAGCCGAAAGGCCAAGGGTTGCAAAGTTGGTCAGAATTTTAGGAGCCTGAGTGTCGATCTGGTGCACGACGGCGCGCATCGCCGAAACGGGTGTGACAAAGGGTGTGGTGATCCAGGAGGCGGAGGCGTACCCATCGCCGTCGATCACCGCGTCTACGATCGACGAGAGATAGCAGACATTCGCCACCCCAAACGCCTGGGCCAATAGACCCACGTGACCGCCTCCCTGGCTGTGGCCGCCCAGAAGCAATTTCGACCAGTCGATGGTCTCCCCACCGATGGCTTCCGGCAGGCGCACCTCCGGAGGCAGGTTGACCTTGAGGTAGGCCACCAGGCGTTCGAGCCGGTTGATTAGCGAATTGGGATAATCCACTGCCACCACCGGCGAGACCGCCTCGCCGTAAACCACCTCGCGGCGGGCCGGGCCGTAGCAGTCGGGATCTTCGCCGCACAGGCTGCCGATGCTCGTCGAATTGGCGTAGGCCAGCTGGAGGACCAGCAAACCTGCCGAGGCGCCTTCATCGAGGATATTGGCGATCATGTATTTGCCGCTGATGGGGTTGTAGGGGCGGCTGTTGCTTGCCAACAGGAAAACCAGCACGCCTTTGAGGTCTTCGAGCTTTGCCGGGAAGGCCACCGCGTGGTAGCCGTAGCCGGTCTGGCCGCTCACCCGATCGGCAATGGCCGGGTCGGTAGCCGAGGGGGCGATTGCACAAGCCAGATTACCGCTTGCAAAGATCTTGCTCGCCTGGGTGCCCGTCGGGCAGACCGCCGGGTCTGCCGAAGCCGCTACAGTCGAACTGAGCAGACCGGCCAGCAGGCAGGCGGCCAATGGAAACCATCTGGAGATCATAAGTAAGCTCCCGGATAATCCGACAGCAGCCCTGCAATCCGCAGTATAAGCGGGCAGGGCCGTGGGGACAGTCTATCCACCACCCGCCAATCGGGATAGACGTCGAATTACCGAATTGTTGGGGTTCTTATCCTGCCCATGCCGTAGGAATACCGCAGGCACCCCCCAAAATGGATGGCCCCCTAAACGACACCAACCTTCAGGGTCATCCCTGCGCTGCGCAGCCGTTCTGCCAGCACTTCTCCAAGCCCGGTTGCAGGTGTCAGGACACCGCCTCGCTGTTGTCCACCCGGCAACTCATCGGTGTTCAAGACCAAGCTCAGAGCCGACTCGCACAGGAATTTGACCGTGGCGCGGTTGCCTGGATCTCCCTGGTCACAGATCAGTCCCTTCACCCGGCGCCCGTCCTCAGCGACTCCCAAAAGTTCACAGCGGAACCAACCCTCGTTCATCGTCTGCTCGGAGGGACCACTGCCGGGCTCGGGAAGCAGCGATTGCAGTAACGGCCGCAGCGGGGCTTGTTGCATAATTCCTGCAAACAAGGCCGTGCCGACGGTGACAACCGTGGCCTGTAGCCACGCCAGCGGTGGATCGAACTTGAGATATTCCTGGTAGACGAATTGCGGACCGTAAGGCTCTTGCCACTGGTCATAGAGGGCACGGCTGCGGCGCACGACGCGGGTGTTCACCAGGCCCATGAAGAACGGTCCAACCCAGGTATCCACACCGGCATCGTACTCGGGGGCCTCCGGGTCCCGATTGCGCTCCAATTCCGTGCTGGAATGTTCACCCGGCGGATCCAGCAGAAAGAGATCGCTCACCCGGGCCGCCCGCCCGGAATCGTACAAATTCAGTCCAGAAGCGAGGGTGCCGCCGTTCAAGCCGCCGTACATCTGAAAATAGGCCTTCACCGCCCGGCAGGACACTCCCCATTCTCGTTGCAGGTGCCGAACCATCAGGTAACTGCCCAGATCCGACGGCACTGAATCGAACCCGCAGCAAGGAATGATCCGAGTTCCCTCCGATGCGGCCCGCTCGTGATAGCGGTCGATAAGATCTCTCACCCAGGGGGTTTCGCCGGTGATATCGACATAATGCGTTCGCAACCGGACGCAAGCATCGACGATGGCGTCTCCGTAGAGGGCAAAAGGCCCTGCTGTGTTTAAAATGACGCGGGTCTGGGCTGCGACGGCATCGAGGGCAGGCTGGTCGGTGCTGTCAGCAATCAGGACATCCACATTGGTGCCAAGCTGAGCCTTGAGCGATTCGAGTTTTTGTCGATTCCGGCCCGCGATTGCCCAATGGACCGCACCGGGGCGAGTGTGTCGAGTAAAGTACTGTGCTGTCTGTTGGCCGACGAAGCCGGTAGCTCCGTAAAGTACGACATCATAGCGACGGTCAGTCATGGTACTTATTTTCCTGCATCACCAAAAGCGCGTTAGACCGATTGTCGGTTCGTATTTTTTCAGTTTTGTGGGTGGCAGGTATCACTGTATGACCGCAAGGTCGCAATCGGTGGTACTACCGTCGGGGTGAACCCAGCGCACGACGGCCGCACCCAGAGCCCGACCGTGGGCAATTGCCTCCTCACCGGTGCGGCCCAACAGTTCAATCTCCACCCGCTCGCCGGGAGCGCAGCGCAGCTTATCCGCCTCAGCCAGGGCCGCCTCCCAGGCGTCCGGCCCGTCGGGCACCACCAAAAAGCCACCCCCCACCGTGCGGCCGGGCAGTTTGCCGGTGGGCAAGAGTACCTGCTGGAGCGCTTCGAGGTTCAGGGCAAAGCCCGCCCCCGGCGCCGGTTTGCCGTAGGAACCCAGCAGATGGTCATAGCGGCCCCCACGGCCGATCAGACGCCCCCCGGCGCTCACCTCGAAGATGAGGCCCGTGTAGTAATCGAACGCTTCGACCAGGCTCAAATCGAGCACCACCGGCACCGAGCGGCCCCTCAGCCAGCCGGTGAGCGTCTCCAGTTCGGCGAGTTCCGCGCGCTGGGCGTCGCTCATCGGCAGCGAGGACGCCTTGCTGAGCACCATTTCCGGTTCGCCGCGCAGGTCAAACAACAACAACAACTGGGATCTGACCGCCTCGTCGATGCCCGCTTCAGCAAGAATCGCCACGCGGTCGAGTTCGGCCATCGCCCGGCGCAGCCGGTGGCGGGCGGGTTCTGCCACCTGGGCAAGCCACGAACGGGTAAACGCGACCGCGCCCAAAATCAGCGTCCAATCTGGCGGAGCCAGTTCGGCCAGGCACTCGGCGAGTACAAGCAGCACCTCGGCGTCGGCGAGCACCCCGCCCGCGCCGATCAGTTCCACCCCGGCCTGGTAAAATTCCTGCGGCTGCGTGGTGCTGCGAAAGACGTTCATCTGATACGAGAGCCGCACCGGCAAGGGCGCATCGGCAAGGCGCGTGGCCACCGCCCGCGCCAGCGACGGCGTCGGGTCGGGTCTGAGGCCCAGCGACACCCCCTCGGCGTCGCGCAGCTGCAAGATCGCCTGCAGGTCGACCGAACCGCTCGCCTGCAGCGTCTCCATCCGTTCGAGGGTCGGAGTGATGATGCGCTGGTAGCCCCAGCGGGTGAACACCCGCTGCAGGCGCTGTTCGATCCAGAGCTTTTGCGAGACGTCGAGGGGCAGCAAGTCGCGCACCCCGGTCGGCGGTTGGTACATGGGAGAACCGAGTTGTGTCCTTTCCTACTGTACGGCTGGGGTGGGGGAGATTAGCCTGCCGGAAAGCGCCTTTGCTTTGATGAGCAGCTTGTCGGATTGGTCGGCCCCTTCGAGCACTTTGAGGGTGTACTGAATTTCTTTGAGGGCTGTGGAGCGATCCCCTTCGGCCAGGGCAATCTCCGCCAGTTCGTAGTGCGCCTCCGGCAAAGCGGGGATCACCTGTAAAGCCTTCGCAAGGGAAGCCTTCGCATTCGCCGGATCGCCCAGCAGCCGGTAACAGCGGCCGATGTCGGCATGACTCTCCGCATCCGTTGGATTTCTCTTCAGATGCCGCTGATAGAACTGCAGAGCCTGCTTGTAGTCCTTGCGCAATTCGGCGACCCCCCCGCGGCGGCGCTCCAGCTCGATAGCATCGATCAGCTGGTCCAGGCTGTAGCGGTGCAGCGTGGCTTCAATCTGGGGAATGAGCGGCTCGGCTCGCGCGGCATCTTCAAGGGCCAAGTAAACCCTCAGGTAGCCCATTTGGACAAACGTCGCCAGCAGCGGGCTGGACCCCACCTGAGCCTGCATTCGCTTCAAGGCGGCAAAGGCCATATCTTGCTGCCCGACCAGCACGTAACTATCGAGGATGAATGCCTGGTTGAGAAGGGAGTTGATGAGACCGTTGTTGGTCGTTAGGAATTGGGGGATCAGTGGAACAACCTTTTGCCACTGGTGGCGCAGGCTGTAATGTGTGAGCAAATTTGCGTAGGCATTCTCTTTCTGGTCGGAGGTCCGACTGTTGGCCAGGGCAAGGCGATTGAATTCAAGCGCTCCGGCAAATTCGCCTGTACTGCTTGCCAGCGATGCCAACCCGAGCTGAGCCCCGGTATTGTTGTCGTCGAGGGCCAGGGATTGCTGGTACAAGGAGCGAGCCTGCTCGAATTGCCCCTGCAACCGATAGGTATCCGCCATGTTTTCGTAGGCTGTAGACCTTCGTTCTTCGCGGTTGCCGAACTGCTCAAAAAGGCGTAGAGCTTCTGCATAGCGTCCGTTTTGCCGTTCCAGCAAACCCATTTGCAGCAAGTGGCCGGATGTCTCGGGATCAAGCTCAAGAATCCGTTGGAACGTGGCAATGGCCCGGTCCTGCTGTGCAGTGTTCATGTAATGCACAGCGAGGCGGCGGTGCGCCTGGAGATCGTCCGGATAGAGAGCGACCCACTTCTCGATAGCCTGCAGCGCTTCCTCCGGCTGTCCCTTTAACCAGATCCAGGTCCGCAGAAAAAACTGGTACCGCTCGATCAGCTTGAAAGCGTACTGTTGTCCTTTTTCATAGTGACGTTCGGCCTGATCGATCTTGGCGGCCAGCAAGGAGCTTTCAATCTGCTCCAGATAGGCGGTGGCGAAGCTCGGGTCCGCCGCAGTCGCCTGATCGAACTGCTGCAACGCTGCCGGGTAGTTTCCGTCAAAATCGGCAAAGTTACGGGCCAGGGTGAAGTGTTCCAGAGCGGTAAGCGAACGGGTGAGCACTTCGGCCACCGGAAAATCAGCGATCGAATCGATGTGCTGGGCGGGTACATCGAGGTCTCGCTTGAGTTGCACCGACATGTCGTCGACTAGCTCAAACAGGTTCGTTCCCTGGTAAGTGCGGCGGGCCAAGCGTTTGACCCGTTCGGTCTCGTAAAGATCGACACGAACGGAAAACCGATCCCCGGTTTTGGTCACGGTGCCGGTGACGATGTAATCGAGTCTTTGATACTTAGCGATCTGGCGCTCCAGCCCCAGGGCCAGCACATCGCGATAGGAAAACCCTGCCCGCCGGATCCGGTCGACCAGGTTGTAGCTGTCCTGCAAGCCCAGATAAAGATCCTGGGAAAGGTCCGTGGCGAGGACAATCGGAATGCCCTGTTGCAGCCAATCAAGTTTCGGGTCGCCGCTGGTGTTCTCGAAGAAAAATAGCGCCAGGCGCTTGCGAAAGGCGCTTTTGGGCACCTGCCGCTCGACGGTGCGCCCGGAGCTGTCTTGAAGGGTGACCGTCTGGTTGATGCTGCCCAGTTCCTGACCTTGGAAATTCAACCACAGCACCGCCCCTGCCACCGCCAGGTTGACCGGAACGCCGATTTTTTCAACCCAGGTCCAGTGGGGTTCATCGCCCCCGCGAAAGTAAGCGACAGTCAGCACGCTCGGGGTGAGCAGGACCACCAGATAGAAAAAAAAGTCGGTGAGGGCGGGTGCCAGGGCGTAGCGTTCGCTCAGCCAGTCGACAAATTGCAGGACACCCCAGCAGAGCGTCACATAGGCCACCGCCACCTGGGGTACCTTGCGCGAAAGCAAAGAGCCAAGCAACCCGGAAGGTCGCCCCGCGGACGCTCTGAACAGTGTCGGTATTCTCGCCATCAAACCGGTGCAACCTTTGCTTGCGCTGCCCCAAGCTTAGGGGATTGCGCAAGAATGCAAAAGTTCAGCTGGAACTGACCACCGCCACCGGGCAACTGGCCTGGCGCAAGAGGGTATCGACGCGGTGGCCGAAGAAGACCCGCCCCGAGATCGGCCGGATGTTGCTGCCCAGGATGATCAGATCCACCCCTTCGTCGCGGGCAAAGTTCAGGATCTCTTTTTCGGGGCTATTGCCGGTGAGCACCGCTGTATTCACCTGGGCACCGAGGCCGCGGCCGATGTCGGCCTGCTGATCGACGATTTGCTGGGCGATGTCGAGGGCGATGCTCATGTTGTCCTGATCGACATAAAAATCGTCGAACTGCGGCAGGTTGACCACGTGTACTAGTGTGACGAGCGCTTGGGTCTGGGCGGCGATGGTGCTTGCCACCTCGACCGCGTGTTTGCTGTACTCGGTGCCGATCGTGGGCACCAGGATGTGGCGGATCTCCTGCAGGGCAATGGTGCAGTGCTCCCCTTCCGGCCGCGGCAGGTGGGATTTGACCACCATCGTCGCGCAGGGGGCTTCCTGCACCACCCGGTCCACGATCGAATTGAAGAGCGTGCCGTCGGCGAAGCGTTGCTCGGTGGCCCCCATCACCAGCAGGTTGTAGCCTTTAGCCGCCTCGCGCAGGATCACCTCGGCCGGGTCGCGGCCCGATTCGACCCGCGTCTGTAGCGCCTTGGGCAGGCTCATCTCGTCGGCCACCGCAGCAAAGGCGGTCTCGGCACTCGATTCCAGGGCGGCGACGGCGGCGCGGCTTTTGCCCCCCCCGGGCCGATCCCCGCACTCGGCAAAAAGGGCGGTCACTTCGAGCTCATTCTGCTGGGCCATGTGGCTGACCAGTTGGGCCGCAAGCTGCACATTGGCACCGCCGCGGGTGGGTAGGAGCACCCGACGGATGCTTTTGACGAAACTGCGGCTCGCCATGTCTTCCATTTGCAGACGGCGGGCTTCCTCGTCGCCAATCTTGACCTTCGAGAGCGTCCAACGCAGCAGGGGCGGTGCCATCAGCGAGGTGACGATGGCGACCATGACGATGATCGAATACATCTGCTGGTTGAGAACACCCAGCGACAGACCGATGGTGGCGACGATGATCTCCATTGCCCCCCGGGCATTCATGCCGGAACCGAGGGCCAGCCCCTCCCAGTGACCGAGCCCGCCCACACGCGCGCCAATGTAGACGCCCACGAACTTGCCGAAGCAGGCAATAAACAGCACCAGCGCCCCAATCAGCAACGTCTGTGGTTCGAGAAGCTGAAGCAGGTTTACTTTCAAACCAGCGACCGCGAAGAAGATGGGTGCGAGAAAAGCGGCGGTGAACACTTCGAGGGTGTGTCCGGCCTCACGGCTGAAACGCGGCGCCTGACCCACCAGGATGCCGGTGACAAAGGCGCCGAGGGCCGCTTCGATGCCCAGCTGGTGGGTGAGGGCCGCCGCCGCTAGGGCAACGACCAGCACGATCGTGAGCTGAGCAGGTACTCCGCCAATCCAGTCGTCCACCAGCCGCAACAGCTGGGCCACCAGGGTACGGCCGATCGTAAAGGCGACGCCCAGGAAGATCACCGCCCCCCCGATCGAACTCAAGGCGGCGGTGAGGTCGAGCTTGCCGCTGCTGGCCAGACCCGCCACCACGGAGAGCAAAATCCAGCCGATCGTATCGTCGGTCATGCCCGCTGCGAGGGTCACCTGGCCGATGTCGCGGCGGATGAGCTTGAGATCCATCAGCACCTTGGCGATCACCGGAATGGCCGAGATGCTCATCGCCGTGGCGATAAACAGGCTGAAGACGAACCGCTCGGAGGGCTCCGCCAGAAAATTGTCAGGCAGCAGCATGCCGAGGCCGAAGCCGGTGGCAAAAGGGACAACGATTCCCCCCAGTGAGATGAGTAGCGCCGTCTTGCCTTTGCTGACAATCAAGTTGAGATCGGTCTCAAGCCCCGTGGCAATCAACAAAAACAGCACCCCCAGCCAGGAGACCACCGAGATCAGATCCGACTGGATCTGACTTTTGGGAAAGATTTCCGACTGGAGCGCCGGCAGCAGGAACCCAAAGACCGACGGTCCGAGCACCACCCCCGCGAGCAATTCGCCCACCACCGGCGGCAAATCGATGCGGCGCATCAGTTCACCGAGACCCCGGGCCGCAAACAGCAGCAAGGACAGTTGCAACAGCAGCAGCAGCACTTCGTGGTGGCCCAGGGGTTTGATCGGCCCGCTCTGGGCGGTCGCAGCAGCAAAATATAAAAATGAATGCAATGCGGCTTCCACGGTATCGGCCTCCCGGTGTCGCAAACGGTGATCCCCGCGATCCCAGCAAGGCCGGGGGTAGGGATTCTCGCACATATTAACAGTGGCTTTCCGCTTCGCGGTTCTACGTCAGGACAGATCTCACGTTCTGTCCGACACCGCCTGGGCAGGCGGTGCCAGAAACACGTAGTAGAACTTCTGCGAGAGTTTGGCGATGAGCTGGTTGGCGCGCCGGTCGTTGTGGGGGCGCTCCACCAAGGCCACCGCCACGTAGCGCCGCCCGTCGGGCATGGTGACCACGGCGGCGTCACCGACCATCTTGCCGATGTCGCCGGTCTTGTGCAGGATCTTGGCCCCCGGCCCGAGACCCACCGGCAGCAGAGACCCGGTGCGGGTGCGGCCCATCAGTTCGTAGCCCTTGGCGCGCATCTGGGTCGTGACCAACCGGCCCCGCTCCAGCTCGGTGAGCAATAGCGCCATGTCCGCCGGACTGGTGGTGTTGGTGCCTTCGAGATCCGGCAGCGGCGCGTTGATGCGGGTGGTGCGCAGGCCCCAGCGGCCGAACTGCGCGTTGAGGTAGTCGGCCCCGCCCACCAGGTCGATGATCATGTTGGTGGCGGTGTTGTCGCTGCGCACGATCATCAATCGGGCGACGTTGTACGCGCTCATACGCTTGCCGTTGGGCATGTACTGCATCCAGCCGGAGCCGCCGCCTTTGTGTTCTTGGCGCAGGATGAGCGTATCGTCGAGCTTGAGCCGACCGCTATCGACCTGGCGCAAAAATTCGACCAGTACCGGCACTTTGATCACGCTCGCGGCGCTGAAACTTTCGCCGTCCGCCATCGCCACGTAGCGACCGCTAGCGGGTTCCACAAACATAAACCCCGAGCGCAACCGGGGTTGATCGGTGAGCTTGAGCATCGCCGATTCGAGGCTTGCGATGCGTTCGCGCTTGTCCAGTTCGGGCAAAGGCAGCAGGTCGGGGGTGACGATCGCCTCGGGGAGCACCTGCTCGTCGAGCGGCGCACTCGGAGCGAAGGTCAAAAAACTGGGGCGCAGCCCCGGAAAGGCCACCACTGCCGCGGTCCCCGCCAGTCCCGCCAGAACGGCGAATAGCGCGATGCGACGCCCCCAGCGCTCGGCCGGTGTCATCCGGCGCCGGCGCCGGGGGCGGGAATGATCCTCGGTGACAATGTCCTGCAAGGTGGCGTCTCGGCGAAAGCTAAAAATCAATGTAAAGGATGCGGGCGAAATTTTCCCATCCCATTGCCGAATGATTCCCGAGGACCGGGTACGCCCTAGAAGATTTGCTTCTGCAGGGTGACGCCCTGGTAGTAGTGCTTGAGGATGCGGGAGCAATTCCAACCCAAAGTCGCGAGGGCGCGCGCCCCCCACTGGCTCATGCCGAGGCCGTGGCCGAAGCCGCGTCCGTCGAAGGTGAGGGCGGTCACCGGTCCATTGCCCGCCCCGCCTACGGGGGTGATCTCGAAGAAGTTGCTGCGCAGGCCGAGTTTGAGGCGCACATCGGTGCCTTTGAGCAGTTGGCTGCCTTTGCTGCCCACGAACTGCAGCGCGAGAATCCGGCCGCTGGTGCTGCGCTCGAGCACTTTGACATCGAGCAGTTCACCCACCGCCTCGAGGCCAAAGGTTTTGCGCAGGTTGACAGCCGGGATCACCTGCTGCCACTTCCAGTAGGGGGCGGCCTGATCAAAATCTTCGACCGTGCGCAGGTAGGGCTTGTCCTCTTCGCCGTAGACTTTGATGTCTTCAGTGCGGCCACCGGAGTGGCTGTGGTACATGGCGTTGATCAAATTGCCCTGGAAGGTGATCACCTGTCCGGCGGTAGCCTCCACCGCCCGGCGCACCGATTCGGTCTCGTACTGCGCCCCGCGGTAGACCTGCCACTGCACCGTATCGCCGATGTCGTGGGTTTGGTTCTGGCGGCGGCCCCAGTGAAAAAGGGCGTAGGTGCGCGCGGCGATTGCCTGGGCCTTGAGGGCCTCCTCCGGCCAGCTGGCCACCATCTCTGCACCGACGACGCCGTAAAGATAAGCTTCGAGGTCCACCAGGTTAATGGCGGTGAGCCGACCCCCCGAAGCAAACGCCTCGGCGGCGCCGCGAAACCAGCGGTCGCCGACGAAGACCAGCCCCTCGGGCCTGCTCGGCACCACACGGATGCGACCCACGCGCACATTGAGCGCCTGCACCTGACTGCCTGCCGCGGCCATGGTCAAAGGCTGCATCGCCGGGAGCGTTCCAAGGGTCTGGCCGCGCTCGTCGACCAGCCGCGCTTCCACCGAACTGCCGACGGTGATGGCGCTGACTTCTTCTTCGACCGCCACGCGTAGATCGATGGCCCGGGCCGGGGTAGACAGCAGCATACCCAAGGCTGCCGCCGTTAGCAGCTTCCTGAACACAGCTCCATTCACTCCTACGGTTTTCCTCAAATATTTACCACGAAATGGGCAGCTTTCAGCATCGAAAGCTACCTCCAGGAGCAGGTGAAATAAATCGGTAATTTCTCTTAGGTAAGCGCAATCACAGAGTATCCGTGCAGTCTGCAGCCGTTGGCGGGCGATATTCCTGCTCCAGAATGGACATCACAATCAGCGAATCGTACCGCTCACCGATTCTGGCGCTCTCGCGCATTATTCCTTCCGCCACAAAACCTTCCGACCTGTAGAGGTGCCTGGCGGCGGTATTGAAATCTTTGACCTCCAGCCACAACCGATGGGAGCCCACCCGATCGAAGGCGAAGCGCTTGACCTGTTGCACCGCCCGCCGACCGAAGCCTTCGCCTTTGCGGGCAACGACGATGCGCTTCAAACACAAACTGTCATCTGAATTGCGCAGGCCGTGCAAGATCACATAGCCCACCGCTTCGCCCTCCGACTCGATCACCAGGTGCGCCCAGTCCGGATCAAGCAGGCGGGCGCGGTGTTCGTCTACCGACCATTGACGGATGTAGGGCCGGTTGTTGGGGCTTTGCTCCTGTGCTAGGACAAAATCGAGGTCGGCTTCGGCCGTAGGGCGGAGGGATACGGTTTTCTCCATCGTCTGCGGTTCGGCGAGGGTCCGCAGTTCATTGTAGAAGCAGCCATGGAAACACCACCAGTAGACGATTCCAATCCCGCCCTGCGCACACTCATCGCGCAGCGGGTCGCAGCGAGCCCGGGCGGGCGGCTGAATTTTGCCCAGTTCATGGACCTGGCGCTCTACCATCCCGAACTCGGCTACTACGCCACGCACCCGGGGCGCATCGGCGGGTGGGGCGATTACATCACGGCTGCGCACCTGGGAAGCGACTTCGGCGAACTGTTGGCCGTTCAGGCCGCCCAGCTGTGGCGGCATCTGGGAAAACCCGAGGGTTTCGACTTCGTGGAGATGGGAGCGGGACAGGGGCTGTTTGCCGCCGATTTTTTGCGCCATGCCCACGCAAACCTGCCGGATTTTGCCGCTGCCCTCGACTACCGGATTGTCGAGCGCTCTGCAGCACAGCTCGCCGAGCAGCGCCGGGTGCTTGCCGGTCTGCCGGTGCGTTGGTGCGATTTGGAGCAAATTGCCCCCGACTCGGTGGCAGGCTGTTTTTTTGCCAACGAGCTGGTGGACGCGCTGCCGGTGCACCAGTTCGTCGTCCACCGGGGGGAGTTGCTCGAGATTTATGTCGCCCTTGAAGGGGAGCGCGATTTTGTCGAGGTGGCGGCAGCCCCTTCCACCCCCCGCCTCGCAGCCTTTCTCGATCGCTGCGGCATAGCGACAGCGCCACTGGGCGAGGGTTACCGCAGCGAGGTGAATCTGGCGGCCCTCGACTGGCTCGAGGCGGTGGCCCGGCGGCTGGCGCGCGGCTATGTGCTCACCGTCGATTACGGCTACACCGCCCGCCAGTACTACGCTCCCCAGCACCGCAGCGGCACGCTCGCCTGCTACCACCGCCACCGGGTCCACGACAATCCGTACCTGCACATCGGCAACCAGGACATCACCGCCCACGTCAACTTCACCGCCCTCCAAACCCACGGTGCCGCCTATGCTCTTCGGAGCCTGGGTTTTACCCGCCAGAGCTTCTTTTTGCTCGCTCTGGGTCTCGGGGAGCGGCTCGCGGCCTTGGGTGCCCCCGGGGCCATCGAGAACAACGCCCAACTCAACGCAGCGCTGCGGCGACGGGAGGCGCTGCGCACCCTGGTCGATCCCGGCAGCATGGGCGATTTCGGCGTGCTGATCCAGGGCAAAAACACCGATCCGGACCTGCCGCTCGCGGGTCTTTCGCTACCCGCTCAAACTCTGTCTTAGGGTGCATTCCACGGCCTGGGCAATACGACTAGTCTTGTGTGTACTTCGAGACCCCGCCCGATGGTCACCATCGAAACCCGCGCCGACCAGATGGTCCTCAATCTAGGACCGCACCACCCTTCCACCCATGGCGTACTGCGGCTCATCGTCACCCTCGACGGCGAGAACGTCGTTGATTGCCGGCCGGTGTTGGGTTACTTGCACCGCGGCATGGAGAAAATCGGCGAGAACCGCACGATTATCCAGTATTTGCCCTACTGTTCGCGCTGGGATTACGCGGCGGCGATGATGAACGAAGCGCCCGTGGTCAACGCTCCGGAGGCGATGGCCGGGGTAAAGGTGCCGCGCCGGGCGAGTTATATCCGCGTGATCATGCTCGAACTGTCGCGCATCGCCAATCACCTGCTGTGGGTGGGGCCGTTCTTGCTCGACATGGGAGCGCAGTCGCCGTTTTTCTATATCCTGCGCGAACGCGAATTGATTCTCGACCTGTTCGAGGCGGCCACCGGGCTGCGCATGGTGGGCAACAATTATTTTCGCGTCGGCGGGGTAACGGTGGATTTGCCCTACGGCTGGGTCGACAAGGCCCATGACCTTTGCGACGTGATACCGGGAAAGATCGACGAGTACGAACGGCTGATCACCAACAACCCGATCTTCCGCCGCCGCATCGAAAACTTAGGCTATATCAGCCGCGAGGATGCAATCAACTGGGGGCTATCCGGGCCGATGCTGCGCGCCTCGGGCGTCAAGTGGGATCTTAGAAAAGTCGATCACTACGAAATCTACGACGAACTGGACTGGGATATCGCCTGGGACACCGGCGGCGACTGTCTGGCGCGCTACATCGTGCGCATCAAAGAGATGCGCGAGTCGGTCAAAATTATTCGTCAGGCCCTCGATCAGTTGCCCGGCGGTCCATACGAGCAACTGGAGGCACGCCGTCTTGCCGAGGGGCCGAAGTCGGAGTGGAACAGTTTCGACTACCAGTTCATCGGTAAAAAGTCTTCGCCGACCTTCAAAATTCCTACGGGCGAATATTACGCCCGCTCGGAAGAAGCGAAGGGTGAATTGGGCATCTACGTCGTCGGCCGCGACGACACGACGCCCTGGCGCTGGAAGATCCGCACGCCGGATTTTGCCAACCTGGCTATCTTGCCGATGATTTTGCAGGGCACGAAGGTCGCAGATTTGGTCGTGGTTCTCGGTTCAATCGACATCATCATGGGCTCGGTCGACCGCTGAACCGGACAAGAGGTATCGGGTGGATGCAGGGGTGCGCTTCGTCGCACCCCTTTTTTTTGAGACTCACATCGCCGCAAAATCCGGTCGAACGAGGAGTAGCCGTGACCAGGGGATAAGCCGAAGCAACCCCCTTTCGATACCGCTATATCTCCGTTGGCGGGTGAAGGGTGTAGCCGTCCCACGGGTTTACGACCGACACCCCGGCGGCATTAAAATCCTGGATATTGCGAGTGACGATCGCAGCCCGGTGAACAACGGCTGTAGCGGCAATGAGCGAATCAAACAACGGCAAGGTTCTGCCCACAGCTTCAAGGGCCGCACTCAGCTCAGCCCAGCAATGCGCGACATCTGTATCCACAGGCCAGATCCGATCGGCGTAGGTCACCAGTAGTTGCCCGTGCAACCAGGCTTTGAGCGTTTCTTTGCGCTTCGAAGCGGGCATGCGTTCGATACCCCTGCCCAGCTCCCCGACAGTCAAAGCACTGAGGTAGCACGCCTCGGGATCAAGCGGCTCCATAAACGCAAGCACCCTGGCTTCTGGAGCCGGTCTGATCAATTCTGAGACCACACACGTGTCCAACAGATAAGCCATCGCTATTGAAAATCGAGCGCAACCGGCCAACGCTCGTCTACTTCAGTACGCCTGAGGTCGATTTGCGCTCCTACCAGCGGCGAAGAGCGCAAAAAATCGACGAGCGATTGGCGCGGCACGGTCAGTTTACGGTACTGAGCCACCGACAGGATTACTGCCACAGGCTCGCCATGGCGAGTGACAATCTGTGGCCCTACAGTTACGGCCAAGTCCACAACCTTTGAAAATTGGTTTTTTGCTTCTTGCAGCTGCCAGGTGCTCTGCACAGCTTGAACCGGTGTCTCTTGCGAATCCACGGGCGCCACCCTCTTCTGTCCAGTCTGTCCAGATTAGCTTGCTTGTCGGGCTGAGAGGGTACCGAAGCCGGGAAAGACCGCCATCAATCGGGTAGATGCAAGGGTGCGCTTCGTCGCACCCCTTTTTTTGGGCGGGGTCGCCCCTCGTGGCAAGATCTGTTTACCTTGGCTTGGCCCGATAGTTTGTGGGCGAGAGGCGGCACCCCCCAACACCCCCCAGACTGAGAGGCAAGGTTGGCGGGAAACTGGGTGGGTAGGCTTGGCTGATATTTCCTATGCGTGCACGCTTTGCGTGGCGACTGCGCCTCGGTGTCTTTTGCTGACCGCTGGATCAAGTTTGCCCTAAAATGCGTCCTGAACCTCGTAAAATCCCGGCGTCACATAATCTTTGCGCAATGGCCAGCCCACCATATCTTCCATGTTCAGGATGCGGATGAGGTTGGGGTGGCCTTCGTAGACGATGCCGTACATGTCGTAGGTCTCGCGCTCCTGCCAGTCCGCCGCCTTCCAGATCCAGTAGACCGAGGACACGCGCGGGTCAGCACGGTCGAGAAAGACCTTGAGGCGCACCTCCGGCGGTTTGTCAGCGTCGTCGTAGCAGTGGGTAAGGCCATAGACGCTCACCAGCCGCTCGCCCGGCCCCTCGTCGTAGCCGCACATCAGCCTGAGATAGTTGTAGCCCTGATCGTGCAGGGCTTTGCCGACCATGGGCAGGTGCTCGGGTTCGACGCCCACCAGTTCGACCCCGTCCAGGGCAAAGCCCAAAAATGCGTGGGGCAAGTCGTGCTCGGCGAGCCAGCGGGAGGTCGGCCCCGGCTCGATCGGGGTAATCTCGGTGCCGGTTTGCGCCCCCTCAGGCGCGGGCGTCTCGGTGTTCTCCATCGCGGATCTGCTCCTCCAGTTGGGGCGTGCGCTGCAAGTCCAGGGGAATGCCCATCTCGATGGCGGCGGCCAGGGCGGGCGGGGCGGCCTGGCGGCTTTCCAGGCGAATGTACTCACTGGTGAGCGGGTCGGCCACGGCCTTCATCCGGTGCGCGGCGGTGTAGTAGCGGTGGGTCTGGGCAATTGTGTCGTAGCGCTCGCGAAAATCCTCGGTGGCCATCTTCTTGCGCAATTTGATGATCGCATCGAAGATCGCCTCGGGCCTGGGCGGGCAACCCGGAATGTACACGTCCACCGGTATGAGCTTATCGACGCCGCGCACGGTGGTGGGCGAGTCGGTGGAGAACATGCCGCCGGTGATCGTGCACGCGCCCATGGCGATCACGTACTTGGGCTCGGGCATCTGCTGGTAGAGCGTCACCAGGGCCGGGGCAAATTTCATCGTGATCGTGCCTGCGGTGATGATCAGGTCCGCCTGGCGCGGTGAGGCGCGGGGCACCAGCCCGAAGCGGTCGAAGTCGAAGCGCGAGCCGATCAGTCCGGCAAATTCGATAAAGCAGCAGGCCGTGCCGTACATCAGAGGCCAGACGCTCGAAAGCCGCGCCCAGTTGTACAGATCGTTGAGCGTCGTGAGCACCACGTTGTTGCTCAGTTCGCTGGTTACTTCCGGGCGTTCGGGCGGAAAGAACATCCGGTCGGTCTGCGGTCGGTCGTTGAACATGGGGTCCCCCGGGCGGACGATGGCCTGAGCTTAGTCTAAGAACCGCCCCCTCCAGTATCCTCCCGCTTTCGGCAGAGGTGCCTACCCGCTCCCCGGGCCCCACCGCCCGGGTATAAAATGTGACAGCGCGCAACATTCGAGGGGCCGATGAATTTTGAGCAGTACGAGTCCGCCTACCCGCCCCGGGCTTTACCCCCGGGCGCGTGGGTGACCCGCATCGGGCCGAGCCCGACGGGCAAGGCCCACATCGGCACGGCCCTGCAGGCGGTGATCAACCGGTCCCTGGCCGACGGCAGCGGCGGCGCCTTTTTGCTGCGCATCGAGGACACCGACCGCGAGCGCTTCGTCGAAGGCGCCATCGAAGATCTGCTCGCGGCCCTCGACTGGTTGGGGATCCGGCCGGACGAAAGCGTCGCCCATGGCGGGGCCTACGGCCCCTATGTCCAGAGCGAGCGGCTGCCCATCTACCAGGCGGCCGCCCGGCAACTGGTGGAAGTGGGGCACGCCTACTATTGTTTTTGCACGCCGGAGCGGCTCGAATCGGTGCGCATGGCCCAGCAGGCGGCGGGCAAACCGACCATGTACGATCGCCACTGCCGCAATCTGGGTCGCGAGGAAGTCGAGAAGCGGCTCGCGACCGGTGAAAAAGCGGTCGTGCGCCTGAAGGTGCCCGACGGCACCGAGATCGCCTTCGACGATCTGGCGCGCGGCCGGATCGCCTTCGAGTCCCAGACGATCGACGACAGCGTGCTGCTCAAGTCCGACGGCTTTCCCACCTACCACCTGGCGGTGGTGGTGGACGATCACCTGATGCGGGTGAATCAGATTATCCGTGGCGAGGAGTGGATTCCTTCGACCCCCAAGCACGTGCTTTTGTACCAGTACTTTGGCTGGCCGATGCCGCGCATCGCCCACACGCCCATCCTGCGCGACATGAGCCGCCGCAAACTCTCCAAGCGCAGCGGCGACACGTCGATCACCGGCTATCGGGTGCAGGGGTACTTGCCCGAGGGGCTGCGCAACTTTCTCACGCGGATCATCTGGCCCCACCCGGAGGGCAAGGACGTCTACGACCACGAAGAATTCGTGCGGTTATTCAAGGCGGAAGATCTGCCCAACACCGGTCCCATCGTCGATCCACAGCTGCTCGATTTCATCAACGGCCAGTATCTGCGCCGACTTTCGTCTGCAGAACTTTACACCGCGACGGTGGAATATCTGAAATTCTTGCTGGGCTTGCATCAGGACATCATCTTCGAGACTTACCACCCTTCTGCTCCCATCAAACAGACCCTGACGCGCGCCGAACTGGGATCGTTCTATTCGGCGTTCACGGCCAACCCGACTTACACCGAGCGGGTACTGACATTGGAGCCGGAGCGCTACAAGCGCCTGAGCGACATTGTCGTCAGTACCGGCTTTTTCTTCCCAGCGTTGTTTACCCCGGCGGACCCGAAACTCCTCGCCAAACCCCTGGGAAGCCCCGAGAAGGCAGGAGCATTGCTGGGTGAATACCTGAGACTCTACCGGCCGGACGCCGCGCAGGCCGAGTGGGAGCAGAGCGTGCGCGAACTGGCCCACGAAGCCGGGGTCAAAGACGGCAAGCTCTTCATGACCCTCCGCGTCGCCGTCACCGGCCGCGAGCAGACACCGCCCCTGTTCGAGGTGCTCACGATCCTGGGAGGAGACGAGGTGCAGCGCCGCCTAGAACTGGCTGCTGCGATGCCGGTGTCTCTGTAGACAGTGCCGGTGTTTGTTTCGCTAACGGCCCTTGCCCAGATAAAACGTCTCGATGCTGCGCTTGTCGCCCACGTAGCGCCAGTGCCAGGGCTCGTAGCTCACCCGTTGGGGATTGTCCTTGGGAAAGGACATCTCGAAGCCGAACTTGCGGGCGTTGGCGGTGAGCCAGCGAAAGGCGACGGTCTGCTCGAAGCGCGGCCTGAGATTCGCCCCTGGCACGGTACCGTCGCCAAAGTCGATGGCGTAGCCGGTGTGGTGCTCGGAGTAGCCGGGCGGAGCGTTGATGAGCGTGGCGGTGCTGGTGGTGCCGGCTTTGCCCAACTGGCGCGCGTAAACTTCTTGCTGGTAGCGCTCGGAGCGGAATCCCGAGAGCGTCACCAAAATCACCCCCTCCGCGCGGGCCGCCTGCACCAGCTGTCGGTAACTCTCCACCGCCCCCTTGTGCAACAAGATGGGCCGGTCGGTGTCCCGCCAGAAGTCAATCTGCACCAGATCGCCCCTGAAAGCTTCTTTGTAGCGGTAGTGGCCAAGCAGCGTGCCCGCAGGCGCGCTCGCCGACTTTGCACCACTCGCAGGGGCACTCGCCTGGGCCGCCTTGGGCGACTCTTCCCCGGGCTTGGGCAATAACAAAAATAACCCCAGACCCACGGCAACCACCATACCGGCCACCGCGGCGAGCACCGGAGGCTTGGGAAGCGGGCGCTTCGTCGTCGGGACAGGTATCGGCGCCGTCGCAGCGGCGCGCTGGATTACCGGGATGTCGTCGAAATCAGTCATCGGATAGCGGGTGTCGCGTTTCCCAGAACAGCCCGGAGAAAAATTTCAAAATCGGCTGCCATTTTTCGTAAGACCATAACCTATTCCTTCCCCGCCAGTCAACAATTCGGCCACGGGAAATGTATCAGCCAGGAGAATCGTGGCGGCCGACAAAAAACCTCCCGCAGCTGAAGTGCCGGGGAGGTTGGGACGGCAAAAGCCCTTCTCAGGCTTCAAAAGCAATCCCCAGATCCCGCAGGATCTGATCGGCATGCTCCTCGGGTTTGACCTTCCTGTAAATGTGAGCGATGCGGCCCGCTTCGTCGATGACGACGGTGTGGCGCAAGATGCCGATCGAGGTGCGGCCCATGAACTTCTTTTCGCCCCACGCGCCGTAGGCCTGGGCGATGGCGCCCTCGGTGTCGGCCAACAGTGCAAAGGGCAGGGCGAACTTTTCGGTGAACTTCTGGTGGGAGCGCACGCCGTCGGTGCTCACCCCCACCACAGTCACTCCCGCCGCCTGCAACCGGGCGTAACGGTCGCGCAGAGCGCAGGCCTCCTTGGTGCAGCCGGGGGTGTTGTCGCGCGGATAGAAGTAGAGCACCACTTTTTTCCCGCGTAGATCGGCGAGGGACAGCCGCTCGCCGCTGGTCTGCTCCGCAGCAAACTCCGGCGCCGGATCGCCCACGTTGAGCGGTTCGCTCATCGCCTAGACACCGACGGCGGCGAGCACATCGCTCGCGTGGGAAGCGGAGTTGACGGAGGTGAAGACTTGAGCGATCTTGCCCGCTTCGTCGATGACGTAGGTGATGCGCTTGGCGTAGTTGCCGGCGTCGGCGTCGTAGGCTTTGGCAAGTGTACCGTCGGTGTCGGCCAGAAGCGGAAAGGGCAGTGCGTACTTGCTGGTGAAAGCCTGGTGGGACGCCTCGTCGTCCATGCTCACACCGTAGACGCCGAGACCCTGGGCTTGATAAGTCGACCAGTTGTCGCGGAAGGAGCAGGCTTCCTTGGTGCAGCCGGGGGTGTCGTCTTTGGGGTAAAAGTAGAGGACAAACTTCTTGCCGGCCAGACTGGCGAGCGACACGGTGTTGCCGTGGGTGTCCTTGGCGGTGAAGTCGGGGGCTTTGTCTCCGACGTTGAGGGCCATGGGCGTCTTCTCCCGAATAAACAGCAATAGAGTGGGTTGCGTCACTTGAAAACCCACCCCATGATACCGCCAGGCACAGGTGCGCTAGTCTGGTAGTCCGCAGGGGTCCGCCGGCACATGCCCATCTGGATGTCGCTCAAAAGTCAGCACTATTCCTGGAATTTCCCAGCCATCGCACTGCCTTCATTTCCTCCAGCAAGAGCATGGAGACAGCTTTTGGCGCTGTGCAGCCTGTTGCTGGTCACCTGTTCGGCTCCCGGCTACGTCGATACGGTCCTGTTTCTGGTCACCCAGGACCGCGAGCACGGCGGGGTGACCATCGAGCCGGTGGTCAAAATCGAGAAGGGCCATTTCTACGAGCCGACCGGCGACACGAAATTCATGGAGCGCCATACAGCGGAGCGGGTGCTGCCCCTTTACCGCCAGGGACAGCTGGTGGGCAGGGTGCAGGCCACCGGGGCGGCCGAATACAGCTGCTACCCGGCCCAGTACAGCGCCCGGCTGCAGTTGAGCGTCCCGGCGGGCCCAGAAACCTTCAGCGCCCAGGGGCTCACCTACTGGCTTGCGAGCACGGCGCTCCTCCTCGATTCGCCCCAACCGGCGGCGGCACTCACCGCTCAGGAGCGCGCCCTCCTCGAGCGGACGGCCCGCGAACGGCTCGGCCAGTTGGGCCTGACCCCGTCCTATCTGCAAGCCGCCCAGTTGACCGACGCCGCCCGGATCAGCGTGGCGGGCAAACCGGCCCTGGTGGGCACCGTGAGCGCCCTGGCCGATTCGGTGGGGCGGGCGGGGGCGACGGCCTTTGTGCTGCTCGAATCCGTCGACGAAGGCTGGCAGGTGGTCTACGCCGAGCAAAAGCGCTTTTCTGACATCTACGGCCAGGACTTTATCGGCCAGGTGTTCCGCGATACTATCGATCTCGACCGCGACGGCACCCCGGAGTTGATTGTCGAGCAGACAGCAAACGAAGTCTACCGCTATCAGATCCTCAAGCGCCGGGAGGGAACCTGGGAAGTCATCTATACCGGCGGGGGCGGCGGATGCTGAACCGGGCGCTCTACCTGGGCGGGGTGGCCCTCGCCTGCGCGCTTCTGGGTTGGCGGCTGTGGCGGCAGAGCACGCCCGGCATCGACTGGCCGACCCTCGCCTGGTACAGCTTTTACCGGCAGGATTCGGGCGGTGTGGTCGTGGGCGGCTTGCTGCTGCTCGCTCTTTGCTGGCTGAGCGGCCGGATTTTGCGCCAGGCCGCCGAGATGGGCTGGTTCGCCCCGGAGGAAACCGTGCTGCTGGACCGGCCCTTGCAGTTCTGGTACGGCCTGTCGATCGGGATGATGGCGATCTTCGCCGCCACGAGCGTCCTGTACTGGTTACAGCCGGGGCGCTAGCGGTCGACCTCGCCCATGATGATGTCCACCGACCCGAGAATCGCCATCAAGTCGGCAAGCTTCGTCCCCTGCACCAGCTTGGGCAGGACCGCCAGGTTGATAAACCCGGGCGGCCGAATCTTCCAGCGCCACGGGAAGGTACTGTCGTCGCCGATCAGATACACCCCCAGCTCGCCCTTGGGCGCTTCGACGCGCACGTAGTGCTCGCCCCTGGGCATCTTAAAAGTCGGAGAGGACTTCTTGCCGATGAACTGGTAGTCGAAGCCATTCCATTCGGACTTGGGGCCGCCGGACAGCCGCTGGGCCTCCAGATTCTCGTAGGGGCCGCCGGGCAGTTGATCGAGGGCCTGGCGAATCATTTTGACCGATTCGCGCATTTCCTGGATGCGCACGACGTAGCGCGCCAGGGTGTCGCCGCCGGTGTCCCAGGCGACATTCCAGTCCAGTTCGTCGTAAATTTCGTAGTGATCAACCTTGCGCAGATCCCAGTTGACCCCCGAGGCGCGCAGCATCGGCCCGGAAAGCCCCCAGTTGATCGCATCCTCGCGGCCGATGTAGCCGAGGCCTTCGACGCGGCCTCGGAAGATCGGGTTGTTGGTGATTAGCCGTTCGTACTCGTCGATTTTGGGCGGCAGGTAATTGCAGAAGTCTCTTGCCTTGTCTACCCAGCCGTAGGGCAAGTCCACCGCCACCCCGCCGACGCGAAAGTAATTGTGCATCATCCGCATGCCGGTGGCCGCCTCAAAGAGGTCGTAGATCATCTCCCGCTCGCGGAAGATATAAAAAAACGGCGAGGTGGCGCCGATGTCGGCCATAAACGGTCCGAGCCACAACAGATGGCTGGCAATCCGCGACAGTTCGAGCATGATCACACGGATGTACCGCGCCCGGCGCGGTACCTGTACCCCGGCCAACTGCTCCGGCGCGTTGACGGTGATCGCCTCGGTGAACATCGTCGCCAGGTAATCCCAGCGCGTCACGTAGGGCAGGTACTGGATAATTGTGCGGCTCTCGGCAATCTTCTCCATCGAGCGGTGCAGATAGCCGAGCACCGGCACGCAATCGACCACATTCTCGCCGTCAAGGGTGACAATCAGGCGCAGCACACCGTGCATCGAGGGGTGGTGCGGCCCGAGATTGATGACCATGCGCTCCGCGCGGGTCTCAAGCATCGACATGGCAATGTCTCTTTACGGGTGGGGCTCTACTTCAAGCATAGCCTCGGTTGGTCAGCCGACTTTTTGCTCGCCCACATTGGCCTGCTGGTGCACGATCGCCACCAGCGACGGAAATAGAAAATAGTGCTCCTCGGCGTAGCGCGCCCCAAATAGTCCCCGCGTCGACCAGAAAAAGCGCTCGGCCGCCTGCTGGTTGCGCTGCACCGCGATCACCGCCGGCGGCACGATGTTGTTTTCTTGAACGAATCGGCGGGCGGCGGTGACCGGCTTGTCCTCAGAGCAGCAAATGCGAAACTGGGGAATCTGTTTGAGCAGCTGGCGACCGCGCCGGTCTGCCGGGATGGCGCTTCTGGACACGACCAGAACCTCCTCACGAGTACGAGCGGTTAAAACTTCACGGATTGTAACAGACTGTCCCGACATGTCAATCCGGGCATCCCCCGCTCTTCATATAACGTTGCAATGAGCCGCATTTTCTTGGGCATTTGCGGTTGTAGTGTAGAGTGAAACCCAGCAACGGCCTAGATCTCCGTTGTTTGCGCAAAGGAGTATCGTCGTGAAGCTAGCAGTCTACGGCAAGGGTGGCATCGGAAAATCGACGACCAGCTGCAACATTTCGGTGGCTTTGGCCAAGCGTGGCCGTCGGGTATTGCAAATCGGTTGCGATCCCAAGCACGACAGCACGTTTACCCTGACTGGGTTTCTCATCCCGACAATCATCGACACGCTCGAAGAGAAAGATTATCACTACGAAGATGTCTACGCCGAAGATGTGATCTACGAAGGTTACGGCGGCGTGCACTGCGTGGAGGCGGGCGGTCCGCCGGCGGGGGCCGGCTGCGGCGGCTACGTGGTGGGCGAGACGATGAAGCTGCTTAAAGAGTTGCGCGCCTTCGAAGATCACGACGTGATTCTGTTCGATGTCCTGGGCGATGTCGTCTGCGGCGGATTCGCCGCCCCGCTCAATTACGCCGATTACTGCGTGATTATTACCGACAACGGATTTGACGCTCTATTTGCCGCCAACCGCATCGCCGCATCGTGCCGCGAGAAGGCCCGCACCCACCCGCTGAAACTGGCGGGTCTGGTGGGCAACCGCACCAATAAACGCGACCTCATCGACAAGTACGTCGAGGCGGTGCCGATGCCAGTACTCGAAATTTTGCCCCTCATCGAAGACATTCGCGTTTCGCGCGTCAAGGGCAAGACGATCTTCGAGATGGCCGAGACCGACCCTTCCCTCGAACCGGTCTGCCAGTACTACCTCAACATCGCCGATCACCTTCTTGCTTGCCCCGAAGGCGTGGTGCCCCAAGAATGTCCCGACCGCGCACTCTTTGAGCTGTTGTCCGACTTCTACAGCCGCACTCCCGTTCCCGCTTAATTTTCAGGAGCACCGCACACAATGGTTTCGCAGCCGACAACAAGCAGTGGGCCGCAATTTGAATGCGAGACGGGTAATTACCATACTTTCTGCCCGATCTCCTGCGTCGCCTGGCTCTACCAGAAGATCGAAGACAGTTTCTTTTTGGTCATCGGCACCAAGACCTGCGGATATTTTCTGCAGAACGCCATGGGTGTGATGATCTTCGCCGAGCCGCGCTATGCGATGGCCGAGCTTGAAGAAGGCGACGTCAACGCCAAGCTCAACGCCTACGACGAGTTGCAGCGGCTGTGTCTGCAGGTCAAAAAGGACCGTAACCCCTCGGTGATCGTCTGGATCGGCACCTGCACCACCGAAATCATCAAGATGGACCTCGAAGGGATCGCCCCCAAGCTTGAAGACGAAATCGGCATCCCGATCGTGGTGGCGCGGGCCAACGGCCTCGACTATGCCTTTACCCAGGGCGAGGACACGGTGTTGGCCGCTATGGCTTCCCGCTGCCCGGCCCCGCAGGAAGTGCGATCCGAAGAAGAAAAAAAGGAACGCACCGGCGGCTTGCGCACGCTGTTTAGCCACGGCAAAAAAGACGAGAAAAAAGCCGGTCCCGCTCCTTCGGAGTACGTCGATCACCAGCCTCTGGTGCTGTTCGGCTCGCTCACCGACCCGGTGGTCAACCAACTGACACTGGAACTGAAAAAACAGGGCATCCGCGTTTCCGGCTGGCTGCCGGCGCCGCGCTACACGGAGCTGCCCATCGTCGAGCAGGGGGTGACCTATGTAGCCGGGGTCAACCCGTTTTTGAGCCGCACCGCCTCGGCCCTGCAGCGCCGGATGCGCTGCAATTTGATCACCACGCCTTTTCCGATCGGCCCCGACGGCACCCGCGGCTGGATCGAGGCCATCTGCCAGGCTCTGGGTGTCATCCCCAAAGGCCTCGATGAACGCGAGCAGCAGATCTGGGATGCGCTGCGCGACGACGTCGAATTTCTCAAGGGCCGCTCGGTCTTCTTCATGGGCGACAACCTGCTCGAAGTTTCGATGGCGCGCTTTTTGATCCGCTGCGGCATGATCGTCCACGAGGTGGGTATCCCCTACATGGACAAGCGCTACCAGCAGGCCGAACTCGAGTTGCTCGACCGCACCTGCCGCGAACTGGGCCACCCGCCGGTGCGCATCGTCGAAAAACCCGACAACTACAACCAGATCCAGCGTATCTACGCGTGCAAACCCGATCTGGTGATCACCGGCATGGCCCACGCCAACCCGCTGGAGGCCCGCGGCATCACCACCAAGTGGTCGGTCGAGTTTACCTTTGCGATGATCCACGGCTTCACCAACGCCCACGACATGCTGAAGATGGTGCGCAAGCCCCTCGATCGCAACAACGCCCTCAAGTCGCTGGGGTGGGAGAAGCTGATCCAGGAGGTTTGACATCCTCCCCACGGATAAATCCGGAGGCTTTACGCCGTTCGGTAAGGTCGCGCTCTACTCTTTGAACACGTCGTCGAGGGGAATTTCGAGGGCGTCAATAAATTTCGTCCAGAAGTTGAGGGTGCTGATCACTGCGGTTAATTCGACGATGTCCCCTTCGCCGTAGTGGGCTTTGAGCCGCTCGAACAGGCCCTCGGTGACCATCGTGGACGGCACGGTGATCCGCTCGGCGTATTCGAGGGCGACTTTTTCGGCTTCTGAGTACAGATCGCTGGTGGCGGAGCGGGGGAGGGCGCGGATTTTTTCCTCGACGGTGCCCTGTTTGTGGAGCATATAGGTGTGCATCGGCACGCAGTAGTCGCGGCAGCTGTTGATCTGGGCGACGCGCAGGCTGATCAGTTCTTTGAGTTCGTCGGAAATCGTGTCGCTGTGGGTGTGGATCGCTCCATACAGATTCATCACCGCCCGCATCACCTGGGGCCGGTGGGCGAGCACCTTGAGCGGGTTCAGTTCAGTTCCGTATTGCTTTTTGAGTGCGTCGTAGACGGTTTTCAGTTGCTTGTCGGCGCTTTCCGGCTCGATGGGTGGAATCCGCATGGCTAAATGTACTTCCAGAACAAAAAGCTTCCTCATCGTACCGCGCCCCCGGCGCTCCGGTCGCGGCGGGGTGGGCGGCGAAGCTAGGATTGTAAAGAACGGTCAAGGGCAAACCATGGCGACGCTGAGCGGTCTAGTCGACACCCACGTCCACATCAACTACGAAAATTTTGCCGCCGACCTGGACGCGGTCGCCCACAACTGGCGCGCGGCGGGGGTGGTGCAACTGGTGCACGCCTGCGTCAAGCCGGAGGATTTCCCGGGCATGCAGGCGCTGGCCGACCGCTACCCGGAGGTGTTTTTGGCGGTGGGGCTCCACCCGCTCGATGTCGAGCGGCGCTGGGACGCAGCTCTCGCCGGTCGCATCCGCGACTACGCCCGTTCGGATAAGCGGGTGGTGGCCATCGGCGAGACCGGCCTCGATTTTTTTAAAGCCGACAATCCTGCGGAGCAGGAGCGGGCCTTTCGCGACCAGATCGCCCTCGCCCAGGAACTGGACCTGCCGGTAATCATCCACTGTCGCGACGCGGCACCTGCCACCCGGCGCATTCTCGAAGAGATGGGGCCGATGCGGGGAGTGATGCACTGCTGGGGCGGCACGCCCGAGGAGACCCGCTGGTTTGTCGAACTGGGCATGTTTGTCAGTTTCAGCGGCATCGTCACTTTCAAAAACGCCATCCTGCTGCAGCAGTCGGTGGGGGTGGTGCCCGACGAGCTATTGCTTGTGGAGACCGATTGTCCCTTCCTGGCGCCGGTCCCCAAGCGCGGCAAGCGCAACGAGCCCGCCTACGTCGCCCACGTCGCCGAGAAAGTGGCCGAGTTGCGCAGTAAAACTCCAGAAGCGGTTGCCCAGTTGACCGCCGCCAACGCCCGGCGTCTATTTCGCCTGCCGACTCCCGCGGCTTAATCGGCGGGAGGACGGTCGCTTTCGGCCTGCCGCTTGAGCCGTTCGAGTTCGTCGTCGATCTCTTCAAATTCGGCGTCGGTGACGCCGTCGTCTTTTTGGACCTGCCGCTTGAGGGCCGCCAGTTCGTCGTCAATTTCCAGTTCGGCGAAGCGCTCCTCGGTGAGCAATTCGTCGCGCTGCTTCCAGAGGGCGCGCGCCCGCTCGGTCAGTTCGGCAATGCGCTGCTCGGCCTGGCTTGACATGTCCGGGCGATTTTGCTTCTTGGCCAGCTCCACGTAACCCTGCCACTTTTGCATTTCCTTGGACAGCTCGGTGAGCTGCTGTTTGATGCGGATGGCGAGGGCGCGGCGCGCGACTTGTTCTTCGCTGAGGGCCATGGCGCAATACCTCAGGAGGGTTGCCCGGAAAGTCGGGCGCGGGCCGTTTTGACCATGCCAATCAGCGTCTGATGCGCGTCCTCAGCGTCTTTGAGGGGCCGCTCGAAGGTGACGCGAACCGGTACCTGGGCGTCTTTGTCGCTGACCAGCAAATTCATGCCCTGCGCGTCGATCGACAGCATCCGGGCGGCTTCGCAGTCGCCTGCACCACCGAAGGCGCGGGCGTAGAGGGCGATGGCGTCGCCGTGATCTTCGTTCATGTGTCGGCAGATCCGCTCGCTGATTTGGGCGCTGAAAGCATCGGACATGGCGGTTTCCATCGAGGCGTTTTTATCGTAGCGCCTCGGTGGAGCGGCAGTTTGCCCGCAAGCAGAGGAACGGGCGGACATGTTGATATGATCTCGGCATTCACTTTCCAGGTGCTCTATGGTATCCAGCGCAACCGCTTCCCCGGCCGAGCAGATCGTGGTCCAGATCGCCGCCCGCCTCGGCATCCCCCAATCGGTGGCCGTCTCCGCCGCCGGGGTGGCTTTTCAGTTTCTCAGCCGGCAACTGGAAGCGGGCACCTTCGACACGTTGATGGAGCGCTTTCCGGCGGCCCGCGGCTGGATCGAGCAGGCCCTTGTCACCGAAAAGCAAAAAGAAGAATCGTCCTTTTTGGGCGGCATGGTGGGCAAAGTGGCCGGGGCCGTGGGCGGCCTGGGCGGAGTCGGGGCCGCCGCGCAACTATTCGCCCGCCTCGGCCAGGTGGGGGTGCCCGCCGACAAGCTCGACAATTTTGTCCCCACCTTCAGCAACGTACTGCAGGAAAACCTACCCGCGGATCTCTTCCAGGTGATCAAAGGCAAACTACCCGGCATTTGAAGCGGCGGTGCTTCCCTTCAGCGCCCCCGGCCAGCCCACCGGCCCCCGGCGCAATACCTATTGCGCCTTCATCCAGTGCATCGCAATGGGCGACGAGCACTTCGGCGGGATCTTTCATGGTTGACTCCAGCGACTAGCGTCTTAGCGAGACCTGGGTGAGAAATACTTGCGTGTAGTATATTTTGTTGCCCTTTTTCCAGGCACCTATCCCGGTCTCCATGTACACCGGCCGCAGGATGTTCTCGCGGTGGCCGGGGCTTTTCATCCAGCCTTGTACCGCGATTTCGACCGGTCGCTTCGAGCCGCTGACGTAGGCCAGGTTCTCGCCCACCACCAGATAAAAGATTCCTGCCGAGCGCACCCGGTCGGCGACGCTGTCGCCTTTGGGGCCGGTATGGCTGAAAAAGTTCTGCTCGGCCATCAATCGGCTGTAGTTACGGGCCACTCGGGCGAGCTTGGCGTTGGGCTTGAGGGGTGCGAGGTCGTTGCGCTCGCGGATCGCGTTGATGTCGCGCACGATGCGCTCCTCCATCTGGCCCAGGGCGTCCGTCTGGGGCTTCTCAGTCCCCGGGGCGGGCGGTTGGGAGGGCGCTGCCGCCCGCTCTACAAAGGCTTTTGCCTCGGTGGTCAGATCCCCGACGGTCTGGCAGCCGGCCAGAGCGAGGAACGAACCGAAAGCAGCGACCAACCACACGAAGACGTTGCGGCCAAACAGATGCACGGAAGTACCTTTCTCGCCCACGAATACTGGAACGAAAGTTGTCTATGTTTCCCATGCTATGAAATGAATACCTGTTTTGGCTTCTGTCCTCTGAAATAGTCGCGATGTTTGCTTTTATCAGCCATTTGATTTGCCCGCGCTGCGACAGCCGCTTTGATCCGCGCAAAGTCCACAACCTTTGCACTGCCTGCGCTTCGCCTTTGTTGGTCGAGTACGACCTCGAACAGGTCCGTGCCTCGGTGGATAAAGAGACGCTCGCCCGCCGCGGCGAGTCGATGTGGCGCTACCGGGAACTGCTGCCCGTGATGGACCCGGCCCATATCGTGAGCTTCGGCGAAGGGTTCACACCACTGCTACCCATCGACGCGCTCACCCGAACCTGGGGATTGGAGACAGTCTGGATCAAAGACGACGGGCTCAATCCTACCGGCTCCTTCAAGGCGCGGGGTGCCTCCTGCGGCATCTCGAAGGCTAAAGAACTCGGTATCCGGGAGGTGGCCCTGCCCACGGCGGGCAACGCGGGCGGTGCCTGGGCCTGCTACGGGGCCGCCGCCGGTTTGCGCGTGCACGTGGCGATGCCCAGGGACGCCCCGGCCGTCAACCAGCTCGAATGCCGTCTGTACGGCGCGGATCTGACATTAGTGGACGGGTTGATTTCGGACGCGGGAAAATTGATTGCCCAGGGGGTGCGCGAGCATGGCTGGTTCGACGTCTCGACGCTCAAGGAGCCTTACCGCATCGAGGGCAAGAAGACCCTGGGTCTTGAACTTGCCGAGCAGATGAACTGGCAGTTGCCCGATGCCATCCTCTACCCGGCCGGGGGCGGCGTCGGAATCATCGGCATCTGGCGGGGCTTGCAGCAATTGAAAGCGATGGGCTGGGTGACGGGAAGTCTGCCCCGGCTCATTGTCGTGCAGGCAGAAGGCTGCGCTCCGCTGGTCAAGGCGTTCGAGGAGGGCCGCACCGAGTCCGAATTCTGGCCGGATGCCCGGACTTTTGCCTCCGGACTGCGCGTACCTAAGGCCCTGGGCGATTTTCTGGTGCTGCAGGCGGTGCGCGAGACCGGCGGCACCGCCATCGCCGTCAGCGACGAGCAGTGCGGCGAGATGATGAAACTTTTGGCCGGTCGCACCGGGATATTTGCAGCACCGGAAGGAGCCGCCACCCTGGCTGCCGCCAAAATCCTGCGCGAGCGCGGCGATCTGGCTTCCCGCGATCGGGTGGTGCTCATCAACACCGGCTCCGCTCTCAAGTACCCGGAGGCAATGAGCGAGGCACTGGCGATGCGGTAGCCGGCTACCCTTTACACTTCCAGTTCTTCCAGCACCAGAGGGAAATTGCTCATCAACACCGGCTCCGCCCTCAAGTACCCGGAGGTGATGACCAAGGCACTGGAAGCACCTTCAGCGAACAACGCTCCGATTCGCCTTTGGCCGTGACAGTACTTTGTGACACCTCACTGCTGATTGCCGCCGTCGTTCAGTCTGAGAACTTTCATCAACGCAGTCGGCTCTGGCTGCGAGAGATTGAAGCCGGTTTACACAATGGATTTGTTTGTACCCACATATTGGCCGAAAGGACTCAAACCAACCGACGCGGCCAGCGTCTCCAGTGGCTGGACAGTCTCGGAAGCCTTGATCAGCCGGCAGGCCCTGGCCACTGCGTCCGCGTTTTTCTGGCGAAGCGACGCTGGTCGGGACAGCAGCGTTTGCAGGGTCTGAACCCGGCCTGCTCCGCCGCCTCGCATCGATCGAAAAAGCGGACATTTTTACAGGTGGGCCGACAGTAGACGCCTGTGGAGTCCACCGAATAAACAAACTTCCCTTCAAATTTGGGCCTGTCTTTCCCTGCAAGCCTGTACCGGCAAATGTATCCGGAAGGATAATGTGTACTGACATACCCGAAGCACCGCGATGGACCTCTCGAAACTGCCAAAAGCCGCTTTTGTAGCCCTCGTCGTTGCCTTCGCCGTGGCTCCGGCCCTTGTGCCCGCACCGGAGGCGACTATGGCAAGCCAACCGGTGCTCGCCCACCTGCCGGTCTCCACCCGCAAGCCGGAAGCTCAGCAGGCTTTTGATCGGGGAATGACGCTGATTTATGCCTTCGCGCACCAGGAGGCCGAAAAATCCTTCAAGCAGGCCGCCCGACTCGATCCCCAACTGGCGATGGCCCACTGGGGAGTTTCTTTGGCCAACAGCAGCTATATCAACAGACCGCCGACAGCCGAGCAGGAAAAGGCTGCCTACCGAGCCATCCGCAAAGCCCAGACCCTCGCCGGGTACGCCTCCGAAAAAGAGCAAGCCTACATCGCCGCTCTCGCTCGCCGCCACTCCGCTGGAGCCAACCCCGATTACGACCGGTTGGCTGTCGACTATAGCCAGGCGATGGCCGGGTTATCCCGGCGCTACCCCGAGGATCTGGACGCGGCGGTACTCTATGCCGAGAGTCTGATGGTTCTCAGACCGTGGCAGTACTGGCGAAAAGACGGCACTCCCGCCCCCGACACGGAGAAGCTCGTCGCCGTACTCGAAGCGGTGCTTGCGCGCGAGCCGGAGCATCTGGGAGCCAACCACCACTACATCCACGCCGTCGAAGCCTCGAAGACGCCCGGACGCGCCCTGCCCAGCGCCGAGCGGCTCGCCCGCCTGCCGATGGATTCCGCCGCCGATCACCTGGTCCACATGCCCGCCCACACCTACCTGCGCGTCGGCGATTACGAACGGGCAGACACGAGCAACGTCCATTCCATCGACCACGCCCTCACCGCCCACAAACTGCAAGATCCGAAGTACAACAAAGACGCCGCCTGCTCCCACTGCCTGGAATTTTTGATCTACTCCTACGGAATGCAGGGCCGTCTTGCCGACGCCAGAGCCGCCGCCGTCAAACAATCGAAACTGTACGGCGAGGATGCCTGGGCGAGCCTGCCGGTGCTGGTCCGCTTCGGGCGGTGGGACGAGCTGTTGGTGTTGCCTCCGCCCAAAGTCTCTGAATCGGGCAAAGACCGCTGGTGGTACTACGCAAGCGGTCTGCGCCACTACGGCCGGGGCCTTGCCCAGGTCGCCAAAGGCCAATTGCCCCAGGCCGAGGCGGAACTGAAAGCCATCGCCCTTGACAGCAGCCGCTCCTACAAAGAACCCGCCCCGCCTACCGATCCAAACCGGCTGCGGGTAGCCACCAGCACCGGCGATGCTTTTCGGTCTTCCTACGCGAAGTCCTTGCGCCTTGCCCAGGAGATCCTGCGCGCCCGCATCGCCGCCGCCCGTGGCAATCAGCCTGCCGCACTTTTCTATTGGGAGCGAGCCGTGGCGCTTCAGGACAGTCTCGATTATTCGGAGCCGCCCTTCTGGTACTACCCGGTGCGCGAATCTTTGGGGGGCGCGTTGCTGTCGAGCGGTGCATATGCCGGAGCCGAAGCTGTCTTTCGCACGGATCTGGCAGAGAATGCCCGCAACCCGCGCTCGCTGTTTGGCCTGGCTGAAAGCCTCGATGCCCAGGGCAAATCCGGCGAAGCGGAAGCGGTTCGGCGGGAATTTGAGACCGCGTGGCAAAAGGCCGATATTTCCCTGCTGGCAAAAGATCTTTGAGCAGCTGGTCAAATTCCGGGCGTGCTAGCTTATGGAAAGCTTATGGAAGCTGCAATGGGCAAATCAAAGGTCACTGTCTCCATCCGGATGACCGGGGAGCAACGCGCCGCTCTCGATGAGATTGCCGCTCGTTACGACAAGGACCGCAGCGCTCTGGTGGGTGAAGCCATCGATAATTATATAGCTGAGCAGCGTTACTACCTTAAACAGATAGACGCAGCCCTTGTCTCCGCTGCGAAAGGCGAGTTTGTTCCAGAAGAGCAGATGAAAAACTTTTGGGAAAGCTGGCACGGCGAGGCAGCTGAGCGCGAGCAATTTGCGAAGTAACTTTGACACCTGGCAATTGGCTTTGCACTCGATTCTGTGGAGCGAGAGGTGGAACCCCCTTCGGGTTCCCCTCTCGCGCTCTCCCCCTCCCCGCGTCGGTGGGGTGCCACCCCCCGACACCCCCCGGACTTATCGGCACGGTTAGGAACGAAACTTGGCGGGTGGGAAGGGCTTATTTTTCTAGGGCCTGCACGACGCGTGTCGACTGCGGCGAAGGGGATGGCTCGTTGTTTTTATGCTGAAACCTGTCACCTAACTAAACCTCGCCGCACCGTTGCGCCTGCCGTCGCCGCTGCCGGTCAGGTTTCCGAGCGCGTCGCAGGCGACGGCGTGGACGCCGCCGAAAAAAAAGTTTTGCTCGCGCCAGCGGATCACCGCGTCGTGGAGGCTGTGGGTCGGGGCAAGCAGACCCGGCTCCAGGTGCAGAACGTGGTTCTCCCAATGTAGGCGGGGGCTTGCAACGGCCTCCGAAAGGGGCATCTGAAAGTCCACCAGGTTTGAAATCACCTGCAACAGCGCGGTACGGATGCGCTTGGAGCCACCGGAACCGAGTACCACCCAGGGCCTCCCGTCTTCGAGCACCAGCGAGGGCGCCATCATCGAGGCGATGCGGCGGTTTTCGGCCCAACTCTCGAAGCCCTCCGGGTGCAGGTCGTCCTCGCCCAGCATGTTGTTCACCATGATGCCGGTGCCGGGAATGACGTAGGCGGAACCCTCGCCGTTGGTGGAAGTGACGCTCGCGGCGTTGCCCTCCTCGTCCAGGACGCTCAGGTGGGTGGTGCTGCCCCAGGGCTTGGTGAGGCGACGGACGTAGCGCGCCAGTGTGCCAGCGGATAGAAGAGCTTCGCTGCCGGAGGCAAAGTCGTGGCGGCGTGCCTCGTCGGTCAGACGCATCACATTTGCAAGCAGGCCGAGGTGCTCGGGTGAGGCGTAGGACTGCCGGATGCAATCCGCCTGTTCGAGTAGCCGCAGCGCAAAGGCGATGAGGGTGCCCCCGGCGCTCGGTTCGGGGTTGGTGAGCACCCGGTAGCCCCGGTAGCCGCAACCCAGGGGTACCCGCTCGATGACCCGGTATTCGCGCAGATCTCGGGCGGTGAGGTGGCCGCCCAACCGCTCCGAGTCGGCCACCAGACGCCGGGCGATTTCGCCCTCGTAGAACACTGCCGGCCCTTCCGCCACCAGCCATTCGAGGGTGTCGGCGAATTCGGGCATCGACAGGCGCTCCCCCGGTGCGAGCAGGCGGCCCACCGGGGCAAAAATTTGTCGTGCCTCAGGCGTGGCCAGCAAAATCGGCTCCAGCACCGACTGGCAAAAGCTCTGAAAATCGCTGACCAGCAGGCCGTTCTTGGCCAGGGCGACGGCGGGGGCGGCGACAACCGCCATCGGCAAGCGGCCGAGGCGGCGGTGGACGTGGAACAGGCCCGCTACGTTGCCGGGGACGGCCATCGAACCCGGGCCGATGTGAAATTCCTGCGCCGCGTCGCCAAAATTGACCGAGACCGGATAGAAGTTCACCTCGCGGGCCGCCCGGCGGCGCAAAGGCGTCTGGGAGAAAAAATCAAACAGAATGTCCTCGCCGGTGGCCGTGTGGGCCAGCAGGAAGCCGCTGCCCCCGGCGGAGGTGAGCGTCGCCTCGGCTACAAACGACGCCAACATTCCCGCCACCGCCGCATCGAAGGCGTTGCCGCCCAGGCGCAAAATTTTGACTCCGGCCGCCGCCGTCTCGGCGTGTCCGGCGGCGATCACTCCGCAGGTCGTGCTCAGCGTCGTCCTGGTCCCCAAACGTGGGCGCAGTATAGCAGAGGACGCTTCGTTTCAGCACTCGGTACTGCTGAGGGCAAGGCCCGCCTCGGAGGTTTCTTTGTACTTTCTGGACATGTCGAGGCCGGTGGCGCGCATCACCCGGATGACATTGTCCAGGGAAATTTTTTGCTTGCTGGAGCTTCCCGCCGAGGCGAGCAAATAGGCGTTGTAGGCCTTGACCGCTCCCATGGCGTTGCGCTCGATGCAGGGAATCTGCACGTAGCCGCCGATCGGATCGCAGGTCATGCCCAGGTGGTGCTCGATGGCAATCTCAGCGGCGGCCTCCACCACTTCGATCGGGTGGCCGGCGCAGTGGGCGAGCATCGCCGCCCCCATCGCCGCGGCGGTGCCCACTTCCCCCATGCAGCCCATCTCCGCCCCCGAGATGCTGGCGTTGTGCTTGACCAGAAATCCGACGGCGGCGGCGGCAAGCAGGCCCGAGCGCAGCTTCTGCTTGTCGTAGCGGTAGTGCTTCTTGAGTAGATAACTGACACCGGGAATCACCCCCGAAGCGCCCGAGGTGGGGGCGGTGACCACGATGCGGCCGGCGGCGTTTTCTTCGGAAGCCGCCAGACTGTAGGCGTTGAGAAAGACCAGAAAGCTATCCGGGTTGCCCCGCAGGGCGCGGGCGGTGCGGTGGAGGCCGGGGGCCTTGCGCTCCAACCGGATGGTGCCGGGCAGGATGCCTTCGCTTTTGAGGCCCCGGCGCACCGCCCGGTGCATAAAGTCGAAAATATCGTCGATGCGCCGATAAATCTGCTTGCGGCCCTGGCCAGTGATCACCATCTCGTTGGCCAGGATCACTTCGTCGAGCCCCAGGCTGTGGGTGGTCATCTGCGCTTTGAGTTCCTTCATCGTTCCATAGCCGTAGGGCGGCTCGACAGGGGGGCCGGCCTGCGCATCTTCGCCCTTGCGCTGGATGAAACCACCGCCTATCGAGTAATATTCTTGCTCGAAAAGTACTGAATCATCGCCCATCAGCCGCAGAATCATCGTGTTGCTGAAGGGAAAGTCCTGCTGGCCTTTGACAAAGTGAATATTGGCGGCACTTATCGGGATGCGGCGATCATGGATAGCGACAAAGTAGTGTTCATTGTCGTCACTGAGCAGGGCTGAAAAAGCAACCGGATCGCACCCCTCGGGTGTCCAGCCCAACAGCCCCGCAATCACCGCCCGGTCGGTACCGTGGCCTTTGCCGGTGGCACTGAGAGAGCCGAATAAAAACGCTTCGACCGCCGAAGCCGCGAGCACCTGAGTGTCGTCCAGGGCGTTGATGCGAATCAAAAAATCGAAAGCCGCCTTCATCGGCCCGATCGTGTGGGAACTCGAAGGCCCCGGACCGACTTTGAACAGCTCGAAAATCGAAGTGGTGATTGCACCCATGCCCAGGCTCTCGAACGACTTACCGACCAAGCGCCCCCTCGCTGCGGCGCGCCCCTGGTTCAATTATCGGCCACGGCCGGGCCGTCCCCCGCGGTTGTCACAGAGGTTCATCGGCCGCCACGGCGGTATTTTCTCCGGATTAAGGTAGAAGCCGGCGGTGCGAAGATGGCCTTAATCTGGTTGCCGAACGTCCTTCGAGGAAGCCCGGCATGTTCAAAATCATCGTCTCCCCGCTCATCGACGAACAGATCAAAGTGCAAGCGCTCGCGTCGGTCACCAGAAACAGCCTGGGCACGATCGGCACCATCAGTTGGGGTGAGGAGCCCACCGCCGTGGTGTTCGAAAACATCGCCACTTTAGAAGCGACGGATTTGCACCGGCTGGTGGAATCGGCCTCGCGGGTCGTGCTCGACGAGCCGGGCCTGATTCAGATCTATATGGAATTGTCCCCCGGTTATGTGCCCCAACTGGAGTCGGAGCACCTGAATATTCTTTTCAAACTGCCCGATTCGCTGGAGGCGTTGCTCAACCGTCTGGGCGGATAGGACGGCTGGAGAAAACGGGCGTCCCGCCCGGCCGGCCCGGGGGCGGAGGACGGCGCGCGTCCGGCCGTGCAAAAATGGCCGAACATCAAGCCGAGGGAGCAAAAAGCCATGCAAGCCAACGATCGAAGCCCCGGGGAGATCGCCGTTCTGTTTCGCCACCAGGACACTGCTGAGCAGGCGGTGCTCGATCTGCGCGCGGCCGGGTTCGCCCCTAGGATTTACGCCTTGCCGGGGGTGGAAGATCTGCCCTGGGTCGATTCGGACCTCATCGTCGGCGAGCCCGGCGCCCTCGAAGGATTGGCCCCCCGCCTTTTGGAGGCAGGTTTGTCCGAGCAGCGGGTTCGATATTTTACCGACGGCGTGCGCGACAACAAAATTCTGATCGTGGTCGCGGCGGGAGAGCGATCCGAGGCGGTGTTCGCGATTTTGAAGCCGCGCGGCGGCGATTACGGTTCTGGGGGTCCGGAGGGCTCGAACGATCCGCAGGCCGGCTCGGCCTTCTCCTTCGAAGACGGGGCCGATTCGTCCGACCCCGAAATGCGCGCAAGCGGCATCTGGAGCCGGGGTTCGCACTGAGAGGGCGCTGCAAACCGGATCATCGCCGCGGGGGCTGGGGGTGTGCCCCTGGCGGCAGGCGAAAGGGGGGAGGTTGGCTGCCGTCGATGTCGCACAAGCCGTACTCGCGCGCCAATTCGCCCACCACCAGCACCCGGCCGCTGCGCTCCAGGATGTGCGGGTCGGCCGCGAGGGCCGCTACCGCCCGGCCGATGTACTCGGTCGATTCGCCCGGCTCGCCCACCTGCGGATCCGGGTGCATCAGCACCAGTTCGGTGCGCATGAACCCCGGCGAGAGGGCAACCGCGGCGATGCCGTGGGGGCGCAACTGGCAGGCCAGACCGAAGGCCAGGCGGTTGATGCTCGCCTTGGCCAGGTCGTAGTACAGATTGCCGATGAAGCGGCCTTCGTCATAAAAAGTTGTACAAACGATGAGTCCGCAGCCCGCCTTCAGCATCACAGGCACCGCAAAGCGGCTGGCGGCCAGATGGGCGCGTACCCCGGCGGTGAACATGCAATCCCAGTTGGTCAGGGGTTCTTCCCAAAAAGGCACCTCGGCGAAAGACCCCTCGTTGCCGCCCCAGGCGTTGTTGACTAGCAGATCCAGGCGGCCCTGCTCGTGGGCTACCCGCTCGAAAAGAGCGGCACTCTGGATGTCATCGGTGTGATCGCAGCGCACGGCGATACCCCGGCCACCCCGCGCCGTGACCCCTTCTGCCGTATCCTCGATCGTGCCGGGGGCGCCGATGAAGGGGAGCGATCCGCCGCGCACCGTGCGGCCGGTGACGTAGACCGTCGCCCCCGTATCGCCCAAAGCCAGGGCAATTCCGCGGCCTGCTCCCCGGCTTGCCCCCGTCACCACCGCCACCCTTCCCGATAAAAGCCCCATGGCAAGTCCCTGTGCAAACGCTACGTTTCCAGGCTAAGGGGTCGAAGGTCTGCTGCGGGCGGGCGGTGTCTCTTCGGTAGGTGCCGGTTCGAAATCGCGAAGGTCTAATAACTGCACCAGCACGAGATAACCGATACCCAGGGCCAGAGCCAGAGCACCGGTGACGATGGCGACGAGTTTGGGGCGGTCCATAAAAAAAGACTACGCCCTGTACGGCACGAACTCGCCGTCTTTGATCACGAAGATGTCGAAGGGGGCCTTGTCGCGGTCGCCCTTGGCGTCGAAGGTGATAGAACCGGCCAGACCCGCGAAATTTTTGAGCTTGCGCACCTCTGCAGCTACCGCCTCCCGGGTCAACTCGGGGGCACTTTCCATGGCGGCGATCAAGATGCGCGCCGCGTCGTAGGCGTAGGGTGAAAAGGGACCGGGCTCTTCGTTGTTGTACTTGTCCATGTAGGCGTCCACGAAGGCGGCGTTGTTGACCAGGGCCGGACCGCTGATGTAGATGTCGCCCGCGTTCTTCCCGACGATGTCGATGAAGCTCTGCTCTTTGGTGCCGTCGCCGCTGATAAAGCGCGACTTGATACCCAGCTCACGCGCCTGGCTCACCACCAGACCCGCCTCGACGAACACCCCGCCGTAGAAGATCGTGTCGGGGTCGATGCCCTTGATGCGGGTGAGCACCGCCCGAAAATCGCGGTCCCCCTGGGTGATCCCTTCGAAGAAGGTCACCTCCGCCCCGCCTGTTTCGACCGTCTCGCGGAAAAACGAAGCGAGTCCCTGGCCGTAGGGGGTCTTGTCGTGCAGGATGGCGACGCGCTGGGCCTGAAGGGAGCGAAGCGCAAAATCGCCGTCGACCGCCCCCTGCTGATCGTCGCGGCCGACGATGCGGTAGACGTTCTTGAGGCCGTTTTCGGTGAGGGCGGGATTGGTGCTGCCGGGGGTGATCATCACCAGGTTGCCCTGGTTGTAGATCGACGAGGCCGGAATCGAACAGCCGGAGTTGAAGTGGCCGACCACTCCCATCACCCCTTCGGTCGAAGCGAGCTTGCGCGCCACGCTGGTGGCGTCCAGGGGTTTGGCCTGATCGTCGCCGGTGACCACTTCGATCTGCTTGCCCTTGACGCCCCCTTTGACGTTGACCTGTTCGACCGCCAGTTCGACCGCCTTGAGGATGTATTCTCCCTGGACCGTCTGGGGACCCGAGAGCGGACCCGCAACGCCTATATACACTTTGTCTGAGCTGCCGCAGGCTCCCAATAGGGTGAGCAGCGCCGCTCCAGCGGCAAATTCTCTTCTTTTCATGGTTTCAAAGACTGGTAGGGGCAGGTTTCGGCACCATACTACAGCGCTCGGACAAAAGTTGAACGAATTCGGCCAACTCCCTGCTTCCCAGGGTGCCCGCCGGACGCAACAGGCGATAAACTCAAGTGGCTGCGTCTTGTGCGGGTGGATGCCCTTCCTTATAGCTCTGGTGGCGGTGGCGTGCGGATGGTTGGGGGCAACGCCCGCAGCGTGGGGTGCCGGGGCGGTCCAACCGGGCATCTCGGGCGACCTGCTCAGCTGTGCCATTGCCTTCGTGGTGGCCACCGTTGCGGTGCTGGCCATCACCCCGCTGGTGCGCACGGTGGGCCTGCGCCAGGGTTGGGGCGTCGATCGGCCCGACGAGCGCAAGGTGCACACCCGCGAGATGGTGCGCCTCGGAGGCGTCTCGATCTTTCTGGGGATTACTTTTGCCCTGTTGCTGGTCTGGGGTCTGGGCAGTTTCGGCTTCCTGCCGCCCCAAAAAGAATACGAAATCTGGGGCGTCACGATTGGAGCAGTCCTGTTCTTCTTTCTGGGGCTTTCCGACGACTTTCGCAGCCAACCCGCCTGGCTGCGGTTGCTGGTGCAGGTGGGCATCGCCACCGGAGCGTGGAGCGTCGGCGTCGATGTGGACGTCCTGTCGCTGCCGGGGGTGGGCGTCGTCAAGCTCGTCTGGTGGTTGAGCCTGCCCATCACGATCCTCTGGTTGGTGGGGGTGGTCAACGCCATCAACTTTATCGACGGCCTTGATGGTCTCGCAGCCGGGGTCTGCGGCATCGCCGCGGTGGTCACCTTCAGCGTCACGGTCTTCACCGGCCAGTGGCAGGCGGCCCTAATTTCGGCGGCGGTAGCCGGGGGAGCCCTGGGCTTTTTGCGCTACAACTTCAACCCGGCCCAGATTTTCATGGGGGATGGGGGTGCCTATTTTCTGGGCTTCCTGCTGGGGGGCCTCTCGGTGATCGGCGTGGTCAAGTCGGTGACGACGGTGGCGCTTTTTATTCCGTTTTGCATCCTGGCGGTGCCCATCTTCGACACCGCCTCGGTGATCCTCCAGCGCCTGCGCACGGGCGATTCGCCCTTCAAACCCGACAAGCGCCACCTGCACCACCGATTGCTCAAAGCGGGTCTGTCGCATCGCTCGGTGGTCATAGTCATCTACGCGCTCACCTTGTGGGCGGGCAGCATCGCCCTGGCCATCTCCGGCATGCCCGCCGGGGGGACCTACACGGTGCTCGCCACCTTGCTGCTGGCCTATACCGGCTGGGAAGCCTGGCGGCGCTCCCAGGCAAGCCGTTCCTCCTGATGGGCGCGCTCCGAAACAAACGGCAAAATCGTGGGACTATGGCTTTAATGGAATAGCTGTCTCCTCCTCCACCCGCGCGTTACTCGATGAGCTTCTGGAAGCGCCTGTTCACCGGTTCCGACTCCGCCAGCGGCGGGGAGGTCCACAGCAATGTATTCTTCTCGACAGACCGCGACATCGACCTCTACGCCCTCGAAGAGCTGTGCGACGCGGTCGGCTGGTCGCGTCGCCCCCTGCGCAAGGTCAAAAAGGCGATCGACCACAGTTTTTGCGTCATCTCGATGTACGAGCAGCGCGGAGACTTCAAGCAACTGGTAGGTTTCGCCCGCGCCACCTCCGACCACGCCTTCAACGCCACCATTTGGGATGTCGTGGTTCACCCGGAATTTCAAGGCAAGGGCCTCGGCCGGGCGATGATGGACCGGATCGTCGCCGAGTTGCGCGCCGCCGACATCAGCAACATCACCCTGTTTGCCGACCCGCACGTGGTCGATTTCTACCGCCGACTCGGATTTATTCCCGACCCCGAGGGCATCAAGGGCATGTTCTGGTATCCGGATTAGACCTGCGCTATCCGCTATACTGAGCACAATTTTTTGGGAACAGTCCATGGCTTCGACGTCCGGGGGCGTTCTGCGCCGTTCGTTGGGATTGATAGACGGCGCGGCGCTCATCGTCGGCATCACGATTGGCTCCGGCATCTTCGCAAGCCCCGGCCGGGTGGTCGAGCAGGTGGGCTCGGTGGGGATGGCGCTGGCCGTCTGGGTGGTGGGGGGCCTGCTGTCGTTGGCGGGGGCACTGTGCTACGCCGAACTGGGGGCGGCCTTGCCGGTGGCCGGGGGCGAGTACGCCTACTTGAGCCGCACCCTCGGCCGGCCTTTGGGCTTCATGTTCACCTGGACCCAGTTTTTTGTGATGAAGACCGGCTCCCAGGCGATTATCAGCATCGTCTTTGCAAGCTACCTGGGCAGCGTCCTCTTCGGCCTCGACCCGCGCGGGGCGGGCGTGGACGGCGACTGGCGCATCAAGGCGATCGCCGTCGCCACGATCTTGCTGCTCACGGCCGTCAACTGTCTGGGGGTGCGCCAGGGAGCGGTGGTGCAGGTGGTCTTCACGGCACTGAAATTGCTGGCCCTGGCCGGGATCATCGCCATGGGCTTTGCCGCCTTCTTCCAGGGCGGCTCCAGCCACTTTGTCGACCCGTTTGCCGGGTCGATCGCCGCGCCGAGCGCCTTTGGCCTCGCGATGATCACCTGCCTGTGGGCCTACGACGGCTGGAACAACCTCAACTATGTGAGCGAAGAACTGCGCGAGCCCGAGCGCAACCTGCCCCGGGCGATCGTCTTCGGCACCCTGGGGGTGATGGCGGTCTACGTGCTTGCTAACGTCGCCTACCTCTCGGCGCTCACCCCCGCCCAGATGGCGGGCTCCCGGGCCGTCGCCACCAACCTGGCGGTGCAGGTGATTGGGCCGATTGGCGGCGTCCTGGTGCCCATCGCCGTGGCAATTTCGACCTTTGGCAGCACCAACGGTTCGCTGATCACCGGGGCGCGCGTCTTTTACGCGGCGGCCCGCGACGGCCAGTTTCCGCGCTTTTTTGGCTACGTGAGCCCCCGGGCGGTGCCCGCCGCGGCGCTGGTGGCCCAGGGGGCGTGGGCGTCGATGCTGGTTTTGCCCGGCGACTTCGGCACCCTGGTCGATTACTTCGGCTTTGCCGCCTGGCTGTTCTACGCCCTTGCCGTCGTCGGATTGATGATCCTGCGCGCCCAGGCGCCGGATCTGCCCCGTCCCTATAAAGTCCGGCCCTACCCGCTGGTGCCTCTGGTGTTTCTCGCCGCCTCGGGTTTTCTCATCGTCAATTCGCTGCTGACCACTCCCCAATCCTGGTTCGCCCTCGGCTTCATGGGTCTGGGTCTGGGGGTGTACTTTCTGTTCTTCCGCGTCCCCAGGGTGGCGGTACCAACCACTTCGCAACCATAATTCGCGCAGTCATGAACTGACAGTGCCGCGAGTGTGGGCGCCGCCGAGGGGTGCGGGGCCGCCTGCTGCCCTTAATACCCGGCGCGCTTGTCCCTTAGAAAAAGGGCAGTCGCTTTCGGCATCACCAGATGGAAGAATCGCGCGCCCAGGGACAGCCGGAAGCGGCGGCCACAGCCGACCGCAACGGCGAAGCAAAGACGGTTTTTGTCGGGCACCGCACCCTTGCCGTTCCCGCGCAGGTGCTAGGCATCCTGGCGGGCGGCAAACCTTGCGCCGAGGCGGTAGCCGGGGCCGAGGTGGTGGTGGTGCTCAGCCACAGTCCCTTTTTGGCCGAAGGCAGCGGCCAGGCCTGCGACCAGGGGGTGCTCGCGGCCGAAAATCTGGTCGTGGCCGTCGAGGCGGTGCGCAGACAGGGTGCCGTCTACCTGCACAAAGGCAAAGTGCAGCGCGGCGAACTGAAAGTCGGCGAGACCGTCCAGGCACAGGTGAACGCCATTCGCCGCCGGCTGGTGCAGACGCACCACAGCGCCGTCCACCTGCTGCATGCCGCCCTGCGCAGGGTGCTGGGAGCCGAAATCGAGCAGCGCGGAGCGCTTGCAGCCTCTGACCGTTTGCGCTTCGAGTTTGCGGCCCCCCAGTCCCTGGGCGGGCAGGAGGTGGCCCGCGTCGAGCAGGTGGTCAATCTCTGGGTGCTGGAAGGCCACCCTCTGGGGGTGGAGACGATGCCCGCCGAAAAAGCCCGGCAAATCGGGGCCTTGCCCTTTCCGGGAGAGCGCTACGGCGAGCAGGTGCGTGTTATCGGCACCCCGGAGATCGGTTTCGAACTGTGTGGCGGCACCCACGTCTCCAACACCATCGAAATTGGACCGTTCAAGATCGTCGGCCACAGCGAGCCGGAGGCGGGTGTACGGCGCCTCGAGGCGGTGGCGGGGCTGGCCTTGCTCGATTACCTGCGTGCCCACGAGCAGGTCACCCGGATATTGGGCGAACAATTCAAAGCCCCCCTCGCCCAGTTGCCCGAGCGGCTTGGGGCCGTACTGACCCAGGCGCAGTGGGCGATCTCCCAGGTCGAGGACCTCAAAGTCGCCCTGGCGCTTGCCCGCTGCGAAGCCTGCCTGGGCGAAGTCGAGCAGTACGGCCAGTACCGGGTGCTGGTGGCCGATCTGGGCGACACCGAACCCGCAGCACTGGCGGCGGCGGCCGAAGGGACGCTGAGCAAGCTGGGCGAAGGAACGGTGGTGCTGGGATCTTCTCCTGGGGCGGACGCGGTGGCATTCACCGTGGCATTTAGCCCAAAGGCGGTGGGCCTCGGTCTCAATGCCGGCCAGTTTGCCGCCGCCCTCGCCCAACTGACCGGTGGCGGCGACACACAGGGTAACGCCCAAATCGCCCAGGCCGCAGGGCGGCAGCCCACCAGACTCAAAGCGGCGCTGGATCTGGCCTTTGCGAAGCTCTACGACACCTTCAACGACACGTAGGGGCGGGAAAATCTCGCTTCACCACCGCTTCCGAGGCATTGATGTTTTTTTAGAATGGGAAGGTAGCTTGCCAGTGCCTCCGTCATGCCGACCGTCCTGAATGGAAATGCGATCCGCGAGAAGTTCCTGCAGTTTTTTGAGAGCAAGCAGCATCGGCGTCTGCCGAGCGCCTCGCTGGTGCCGGACGACCCGACGGTGCTCTTGACGATCGCGGGCATGCTGCCGTTTAAGCCGGTGTTCATGGGCAAGCGCGAGCGGCCCGCCCCGCGGGTCACCACCTCCCAAAAGTGCGTGCGCACCAACGACATCGAGAACGTCGGCCGCACCGCCCGCCATCACACCTTCTTCGAGATGCTGGGCAACTTTTCGTTCGGCGACTACTTCAAGCGCGAGGCGATCGGCTGGGCGTGGGAACTGGTCACCGGCGTGTTCGAGTTGCCGCCCGAAAGACTCTGGGTGAGCGTGTACGAGGAGGACGAGGAAGCCTTGGTTCTGTGGCAGGAGGTGGCCGGTCTGCCGCCCGTGCGCGTGCGCAAGATGGGCGCCGATTCCAATTTTTGGGAATCCGGCCCCACCGGACCCTGCGGGCCGTGCTCAGAAATCTACTACGACTTTCACCCCGAGCGGGGCGAAGGGGACATCGATCTCGACGACGACAGCCGCTTTCTGGAGATCTACAATCTGGTGTTCATGCAGCTCAACCGCGACAGCGAGGGCACCTTCAGCGAACTGCCGCGCAAGAACATCGACACCGGCCTGGGCCTGGAGCGCATGGCCCAGGTGCTCCAGGGGGTCCCCAACAACTACGAGACCGACCTGGTCTTCCCGATTATCCGCAAAGCCGAAGTACTGAGTGGTCGCGATTACTTCAAGGCGGACGACCAGCAAAAAACATCATTTAAAATCATCGGCGACCACACCCGCGCGGTGGTGCATCTGGTGGCCGACGGGGTACTGCCGGGCAACCTCGGGCGCGGCTATATCCTCCGTCGGCTCATTCGCCGGATGGTTCGCCATGGGCGGATGCTGGGCATTGCAGGCAGCTTCCTGCCCCAGATGGCGACGGTGGCCGTCGAGTTGATGGGCGGGGCCTACCCGAACCTGCTTGAAAGCCGCGAATTGATCCTGACTCGGCTTGCCACCGAAGAAAGCCAGTTCCTGCAGACTTTGGAAACCGGTGAGCGGTTGCTCGATGAGATCCTGGGCCGCAGCGAAAAGCGGATTTCGGGAGTTGACGCATTCATGCTCTACGACACCTACGGCTTTCCGCTGGAATTGACGATGGAGGTGGCGGCCGAGCGCGGCCTCGAAGTGGACGTGGCGGCTTACGAAGAAGCCATGGAAAAGCAGCGCGAGCGGGCGCGCCGGGCGGCCAAAACGGTCGACCTCACCCAGGGAGCGAGCCTTGCCGACCTTGAGCGCACCGATTTTTTGGGCTACCGCAACGTCGCTTCAAAAGCGATGGTCAAGCTGGTGCTCTTCGAGGGTGAACCCATCGAACGGGCGAGTGCGGGGGCAAGTGTGCAGCTGGTGCTCGATCAGACGCCTTTCTACCCGGAAGGGGGCGGCCAGATCGGCGATCGGGGTTATTTGAGCGGTCCGGACCTGCTGGTGCGCATCGAAGATGTCCAGAAGCGCGACACGGTGATCTTGCACACCGGCCGCATCGAGCGCGGGACCGTTGCCACCGGTGACTCTGTACAGGCGCAGATCGATCTGGCCGACCGCCGCCGTTCCCAGGCCCACCACACCGCCACCCACCTGCTGCAGGCGGCCCTCAAAAAAGTGTTGGGCGAAAGCGTCCAGCAGCAAGGTTCGCTGGTGGCTTTCGATCGGCTGCGCTTTGATTTCTCCTGGCCCAAGGCGCTCAGTCAGGCTGAAATTCAGCAGGTCGAAGATCTGGTCAACACCTGGATCGCCGAGGCCCATACGCTCTCGCAGGAAGTGATGCCCATCGATCAGGCCAAAGCGCGCGGGGCACTCGCCTTTTTCGGCGAGAAGTACGGCTCCGAGGTGCGGGTGATCGACGTGCCGGGGGTGAGCATCGAACTGTGCGGCGGCACCCACGTGCGCAACACCGCCGAGATTGGCTTGTTCAAGATGGTTTCGGAGACGGGTATCGCCTCCGGGGTGCGCCGCATCGAAGCGGTGGCGGGACCGGCGGTGCTCGAATATCTGCGCCTGCGCGATACGGTCACCCGCCAACTCGCCGATGAATTCAAAGTCCAGGTCGAGCAAATCCCGCAGCGGGTGGCAGCCCTGACAAGCGACCTCAAGCAGGCGCAAAAGCAAATCGATTCGCTGAAAGCGGCCCTCGCCACCGCCCGCGCCGAGGCGCTTCTAGGCCAAGCGGAGACCACCGGCGGCTTCCGGGTGCTGGTGGCCGATTTGGGCGACACCGAACCGGAGGCGCTCAAATCGGCGGCCGAGCACTTGCTCGCCAAACTGGGCGAGGGGGGTGCCGTCGTGTTGGGTTCCGCCCCGGCGGCCGACAAAGTCTCGCTGGTGGCGGCCTTCGGCAAAGGCGCGGTTGCCAAAGGGCTCAACGCCGGCAAGTTCGTGGGCGAGGTGGCCAAAATCACCGGCGGCGGCGGCGGCGGGCGGCCCAATCTTGCCCAGGCGGGCGGCAAGCAGCCCGAGAAGCTCAAAAATGCCCTCAGCGAGGCGTCTTCGAAGCTTTCCGGCGCGCTCGGCGCTTAGGCAAAAATTCCGGCCACCGGATAGGCAAACCCAGGCAGCAGCGGACTGGTGAGCGTATCCCCCGCAAGCAATGTCGCGGCCAGCGCCAGGGAAGCTTGTTCCCGGCGGTACACTTCGACTTGCTGTGCTCGCCAATCGACCAGCCAGTACTCCCGCACCCCGCGCGCCGAGTAGAGCCTCAGCTTCAGATCGCGGTCACGCCGTTCGTTGTCGGCGCCCGGCGAGAGCACTTCGACTACCAGTTCCGGCGCGGCGGTGAGATGCCCGGCAGCGTCGAGGATGACCTCAAGACGTCCACGGCTCACCCAAACCACATCGGGGATCACATTGTCCGATTCGCCAAAGAGCACACCAGGGGCGATACTCGCCTCTCCCAGTTCCGTCGCCGTAGACCAGGCATCGAGCGCAGCACAAAGCCGGACACAAGCTTTCTGGTGTCCCCAGTGCGGTGCTCTGCTCACAAGCAACTCCCCTGCGACAATCTCGTAGCGGCTGCCGTCGTCCGGCAGCAAATCCAGATCCGCCGCGGTCCAGCGCATGGTGTCGGTTGTCCGTTGGGCCATTGAAAAAATCGCCTTTTGCCGACACCCGCATTGTAGAGCGCCGGATGGCAAGCGCCGCAAAGACGCAGCAGCACCCGCCGCGATACCCTGATGTCATCGACGCGGCACTTCGGTTTTCACGGTGCAAGAGTCTCCCCTGTACTTTCCCTATGCCGATGGGCAGTGGCGGCTGCACATCGGCCTGGCGCCACTGGAGCCCAGCCGGTGGATCGAAATCGACGAGCGCTTCGAAGAGTATTTGACTCTCAAGTGTCGATTGCTCACCGAGCGGCGCGGCGAGGTGTTGGTAGCGATGCCCGGAAGCGAAACCGAGCAGCAAGAAGTCCTGGAACTGTTGCTTGATCATCTGCCGGAGTACTTTCCAGAGCATTACCGCCTCAAAGACAGTCGGCTCGAAAACCGGATGAGCGGCGAAATCTGGAATCCGGCGGACCATGGCTTTGCGCCGCTGGAGCTGGCGGCGCGGCTGGTGCAGGAAGATCTCTGTCTGATGCGGCCTACGCAGGAAGGCTATATCCTCTCGGCCGCCTGCGTCTGTTTTCCTTCGCGCTGGCTATTGACTGAAAAAGTGGGCCTGCTCCTCACCGGCATTCACGCGCCCGTACCGGGCTACGCTGAGCAGTTGGCCGGGCCGGTGGACCGTTTCTTCGAGCGCCTGCGGGTCGAAACTCCGATGTGGCGCATCAACTGGACCATCGTCGATTCGCCGGAACTGTTTTTGTTGCCCGGCGGCGCGAAGCGTGATTCGCAAATAACCGCCCAAGATGCCGCCGAACGACTCTGGATCCGCATCGAGCGCCAGACGCTGCGGCGGCTTGCCGAGAGCCGGACGGTGCTGTTTACTATCCGCACGTACGTCCACCCTCTGCACGTTCTAGAGCAGCAGCCTGCGATGGCCCGCGCCCTCGCCACAGCCGTCCGGCAGATTCCCGAACCCATGCAGTTGTACAAGAGTCTCCTGCCGGTGCGCGAAGCCTTACTGGGCTATCTGGATCGACTCGCAAGATGAGATATCGGAGCTTGCACCTTCCAGGAGCCATACGCACTTCCTCCTCTGACCCGGCGCAGATGGCCTAACTATTTCTCAGCACTCAAGCGATCCGGCGCTGCGCAGCAACACCCAGAGCCGTGGGTCGTCGAAGTCGGGGATCACGAGCTTGGCCCCCAGTTCGAGCAGATTTTCCGGTGGGTGGGTGGTGGCGATGCCGACGGTGGGAATGCCCGCCCCCACCGCCGATCGCACCCCCGAAGGTGAATCCTCGAAGGCGAGCGACCGCGAAGCGCTCACCCCCAGCCGTTCGAGAGCCACCCGGTAAGGTAGCGGGTCGGGTTTGCCCGCGGCCACCTCCTCCCCCAAAACCATCGTCGCAAATGCCTTCTCCAATTTCAGCGCCCCCAGCATGAAGCGGGCGTTCTCGCTGGGGGCGTTGCTCACCAGGGCGTACTTGAGCCCTCGACCGTTCGCCCAGTTGAGCACGTCGAGCGCCCCGGCCAGCGGTGCAAGCCCGGTTGCCAGCTCCCGAAACCGGCCTTCCTTGCGCTCGATGAACTGGTTACTTTCTTCAGGAGAAAGTGCCGGCAGCAGCTCTTTGACAATATCCGGGTTGAGCCGGCCGCTGATGCGCGTGCGGTAAAAAGTCCGGTCGATGGCAAGGCCAAGTTCGTCCAACAATTCCTGCCAGGCTTGAAAGTGCAGGGGATCGGTGTCGGCCAGGGTTCCGTCAAGATCAAAAAACAGTGCTGCGAGCATCGCTATCCCTTGGTGTTGCTCCCTATTGGTAGCAACGACCGGAGTTTACGCGCTGTGCGGCGCGTCACACGCAGGGCGTCTCGGTCGTTGTCCTTAGTCGAGCGGCGCTCCTGAGTCCCTCTGCTGCCGGAACCAGATCCGTGCAGCGGCAACAGCAGCGCTCATGCCTTCCGATTGGCCAAGCTCGATAAAGTTTGTCAGTTGAAGGACCGATATGCGCTCAAAGACAAGGCTGGTTTGGGACTCCGCATAGAAATCTTGCCGCAAGTGATAGATGCTTAACGCATCTCCGTCGTATATCCACAGCTCGGGTATTCCAAGCGCCGCGCAAATAGGAAATTTTCCCTTTGACGAGTTAGTGATATCGACTTCAACCATCAAGTCAGGCGGTGGATCCACCGACAAGTCAATTATTTCCTTGCCTCGAACAGCCCGTTCATTTTGGATATAAAAACAACTGTCAGGCTCAATGCCGCTCGCGACCAGTTCACTCTCCCAAAGAGTTGAACCGAGACTTTCTACTGCGACATTAAGTTCCTCGCAAAAGGCGACAATAAACCTTTCCAATAACCGATTAGCCCATTCATGCTTCTTCGATGGGCTCATGAGGATAAGGGTTCCCTGATGGTAAGCTAAGCGCACAGAGCGCCCCTCGGGCAATGCTTTGAGGATGGCCTGGAAAGCTTGCCAGGTGACATTGGGCAGAACGATGTTTTGATCTCGTTCCGCCGTTGAAGCATTCCCAGTTGCATCTGCAGTTTTTGTCACTGACTTTTTCCCAACTGGCTGTCTTCTATAGGCTTTCGAGTTGGCCGTCTTCATTCAAAGATACACCGGGAGCTGCATCTAAGGCTCGCGCGGCTTGCGTATCTGGTCGATGATTTCGCGTGCCGCCTCGCGGCCTCCCAAGCCGAAGGCGATGCCGCCGCTGATCGTCACCAGACCGACAATGCCGCCTATTAGAATGTAAATCACTACCCGCGAGATGCCCAGCTCCGCAAGCGCCGCCAACAGCGCCAGACCGTAGATCAAAGCCTGGACGGCGGAGCCGACGTAGGCGTAGCCCGCGGGCAGGCTTGCCACAATGATCCGGCGCAGCAGCGAACCGAGCACGACCGCCAGCAGCACGATGGCGAGAGCCGAGAGAATCTGGGGTACGTAGGTGAACAAACCCGTCACGAACTGCTCGACCTGAGGCAGGTTGGCCGCGTCGGCCGCGAGCAGTACCGAGGTGACAAACAAAAACCAGTAGGTCACCTGGCCGCTCAGGCGCGGCGCGTCGATGCGCAGCGTCGTGTTCTCGAATAGCTGCAGATTGAAATTCTCCCCGAGCAGTTTTTGAAAATTGACCCGCTGCAAAATGCCGCTGACCACCCGGCTTGCCACCCCGGCAATCAGCCAACCCACCAAAAAAATCAGCAGGGCGCCGACGAGGTTGGGCAAGTAGAGAAACAGCAGATCGAGGATGCTCTGCTGAAATCGGGTGAGGACCAGTTGCCAGCTGCCGTTCTCCATGCTTCCCTTGTACCCTCTATGCCAAAATTGAGAACGACGAACGGTTGAATGCAAGCTTTATGACCAGCACGGCCCCACCCAAAGTCCAGTACGAAGCGGTGATCGGCCTGGAGGTGCATGTACAGCTCTCCACCGAGACGAAGCTATTCTGCCGGTGTTCGACCCGCTTCGGCAACACCCCCAACACGAACATCTGCCCGATCTGCACCGGCCAGCCGGGCACCCTGCCGGTGCTCAACCAGCAGGCCCTCGACTACGCGGTGCTGACTGCCAGTGCCCTCAACTGCCAGATCCATCCCCAGGGGCTGAGCAAGTTCGACCGCAAGCAGTACTTCTATCCGGACCTGCCCAAAAATTACCAGATCTCGCAGTACGACCTGCCCCTGGCGGAGCGCGGCTGGCTTGAAATCGAGGTGGAGGGCGAACCGGCCAAACGCATCGGCATCACCCGGCTGCACATGGAGGAGGACGCGGGCAAGCTCGTGCACGCCGGGGCAGATCGCCTCTCGGGTTCGACCCATTCGCTGGTCGACTTTAACCGCGCCGGGGTGGCGTTGTGCGAGATCGTCTCGGAGCCGGACATCCGCACAGCCGCCGAGGCTGCCGCCTACGCCGGGGAGTTGCGCCGCATCGTGCGTTATCTCGGGGTGTGCGACGGCAACATGCAGGAGGGCTCGCTGCGCTTCGATCTGAACATTTCGGTGCGGCCCGCAGGCGAGGGCAAATTCGGCACCAAAGTCGAAATCAAAAACCTCAACAGCTTCAACTCGCTGCAGCGGGCGGTGGAGTACGAATTTGCCCGCCAGGTCGATTGCCTCCTCTCAGGCGAGCGCATCGTGCAGGAGACCCGGCTGTGGGACGAAGCCACCCAGCGCACCATCTCGATGCGCTCCAAAGAAGAAGCGAACGACTACCGCTACTTCCCGGAACCGGATCTCGTGCCGATTGCACTAAATGGCACTCAGATCGACGCTTACCGGCAGCGGCTTGGCGAACTTCCCGCACAAAAACGCCATCGCTACCGCGAGACGCTCGGATTGTCGTCCTACGACGCGGGCGTGCTGACCGACGAGCGCGAGGTGGCCGAATATTTCGAGCAAGTAGTGGCCCTGGGGATACCTGCCAAGCAGGCGGCCAACTTCGTCAGCGGGGCGGTGGCCGCCCACCTCAACGAGACGCGCCGGTCGATTTCGCAGATCAAGGTCACTCCCGAGGTTTCGGCCGAATTGCTTGCGCTCATCAACCAGGGTATTATTAGCAACCGGATAGCTAACGAGCTTCTACCCGACCTGTTCGAGAAAGGGGGCTCCCCACGCGCCCTCGTCGAAGAGCGCGGTCTGACACAAATCAGTGACAGGGGGCAGCTTGAACAGATCGTGGATGAGGTGCTGGCTGGAGAATCCGATTCGGTGGCTGCCTACCGGGGTGGACGCACCAAATTACTCGGATTCTTCGTCGGCAAGGTGATGAAGAAGACGGCCGGCCGCGCCGACCCGCAGGTGGTCAACGATCTATTGCAAAGCAAGCTTGCCGAGCAACCGACTGCACCGCCCCCGGAGCCGGAGTCTGCCGCCGAGACCCCCGAGGCGCCCCCCGCTGTCGAGGATGCCCCACCCGAGGCACCCACCGAAGCGATCACCGCCGAGGCCGGGTCGGCAGAAGCCATCACCGCCGCTTCCGAAGAGCCGGACACGCCCGTTAGTCACCAAGACGCCCACGCATAATGCATGGAGAACCTCCGAAATGATCTCATGGTCTAAATTTGCAGCTTGCTCGCTGGCTGCCCTGGTGGCGGTCTGCGCCACTGGCCTGGCTGCCGGTGCCAAAGAAATCGAAGTCAAGATGGGTGCCGACACCGGCCGGCTTGTCTACGTCCCTGCCAAGATCGACGCGGCACCCGGCGATACGATCAAATGGACGATGAACAAGGCCGGCCCCCATAATGCCGTCTTCGATGCCGCCAAGTCGGCCGACCCGGCCGGGGCGAAGGCGATGAGCCAGAGCAAGCTGCTCAACAAACCCAAAGATTCCTACATTTCGACCATTCCGGCCAACGCCAAGAAGGGAGACTACGCCTTCTACTGCACCCCCCACAAGAGCACCGGCATGGTCGGCACGCTGACTATCAAATAAGTGTCCGCATAGCGGTCTTTATTTCACCCACCGGCCTGCGGGCCGGTTTTTTGATCGAGGGTGTTATTCTTTGACAGGACAATCCTCTCTAGCCAGCGCCAAATCGCCATGAAGTATCGCCGCGTCCTTTTGAAGCTGAGCGGGGAAGCCCTGATGGGCGACCGCGAATTCGGGATCGACCCGGAGGTAGTCAAGTCGCTTGCCGGTGAGATCGCCCGGGTGGTGGAAGCGGGTACCGAACTGGCGGTGGTGGTGGGCGGCGGCAATATCTTCCGCGGCGTCAAGGCGAGCTCCTCGGGAATGGACCGGGCGACGGCCGACTACGTCGGGATGCTCGCCACGGTGATGAACGCCCTGACGCTGCAGGATGCCCTCGAACAGCAGTTCCAGGTCCAGACGCGGTTACTCTCGGCCATCGAGATGAAGGAGGTGGCCGAGCCGTTTATCCGCCGCCGGGCGATGCGCCACCTCGAAAAAGGACGGGTGGTCATCTTCGGGGCCGGTTCGGGCAATCCATTTTTTACCACCGACACCACCGCCGCCCTGCGCGCCGCCGAAATCGACGCTCAGGTAATCTTTAAAGCGACCCGCGTCGACGGCATCTACGACAGCGATCCGAAGTTCAACCCCCAGGCGGTGCGCTTCGAGAAAATTACCTTCCACGAAGTGCTGGTCCAAAATCTGCGGGTGATGGACTCGACCGCCATCGCCCTGTGCCGCGAAAACAACATCCCGATCCTGGTTTTCAATGTCTTCGAAAAAAACAGCATCTACCGGGCGGTGCAGGGCGAGGCGGTGGGCACTTACGTCTGTTAAATCCCGTCTGACGGCCGGTGCAGGCGGGCCTTGCCGAAATCTATGCGCAACGGACCGAATGATGCACAATGGGGTGGGATCACGCCTGTCAGGGAAGTGCCATGGGATTTGCAGACGTTTCGATCGCTGCATTGGCCGAGGACTACGGTCTGAATATCGCCCAGGTCTTCACTATTTGCCGGCGGTTTGATATTCCTTTTCAGGATGAGCACAGCCAACTCGCCCTCGAGGACGCCAAGCGTATCATCCTGGAGGTGCGCAACCACCCCCGTGTCGAGCTGATCGAGGAACCCCGCAGTTGAAGAGGAGAACTAAGCATTCTATGTTTAGCAGGCAGTTCGGACGGCTAGCGACCCTAGCCCTTGCCCTGGCCGTGGCCGGTTGTGCCGGCGGCGAGCAGAGCACCACCGCTGAAGCACCCAGCGAGCCCGCCCCGGTCGCCAAACCGGACGTGGTCTCCGCCGCCACCGGTGAGCTTTCAAACTTCAGCACCGCCGATCTCAAACAGGCGAAAAAGCTGTTCCAGGCCGAGTGCGGGCGCTGCCACGTCGGCGGCCAGACCTACGGCACCTACAACAGCACCGACGTCAGCCTGTCCTACGACGCGCTGACCAATGCCACCCCGCCGCGCAACACCGTCGCCGGCCTGGTCGATTACATGAAAAAGCCGACGAGCTACGACGGCCGGACCGACCTGCTAAAGACGGGCGAGCACGCCTCCTTCACGGGTCTGGGCGACGAAAAGCTGCGGCTGATTGCCGGGCACATTATCAAAGAAGCGACCTCCAACCCCAACTGGGGCCAGGGCAAGGACACCCGCTAGCTCGGGCACTCTATAGATACAGGGGGAATCTTTATGACGTTCGGGCATTGTCGGCGTGCCTCGACTTTGCGCAGCGCCTTTGTATTGGGCCTGTGCGGCCTGCTGCTTGCGGGTTGTAGCGGTGCAGACGACGACAGGGACGCCGCCGCACTCAAAGACAAGTACGTCACCGTCAACCTGGGGGTGCGTGGACCGGTGGACCTGCCGGCCGACGGGGTGGGCAATTTGCAGACTTTCAGCCCCCAGCAGATCTACGCCGGCAAGAAACTGTTCGAATCGAACTGCCAGAACTGCCACGTGGGGGGCACCACCACGCCCAACCCCAAAGTCTCGTTGGCGCTTGCCAAGCTGCAGGGAGCCACCCCCCCACGGGACAACATTCAGTCTCTGGTGCAGTACATGCGCCTGCCGATGAGCTACGACGGCAGCGAGGAGACTTTCAACTGCCGCAAGAGCGACTGGATCGAAGACGACGAAGCTCAGAATCTGGCCGCGTTTATTCTGCGCGCCTCCCAGAAGGCCAGGGGTTGGGGAACCGCGCGTCTGGAAGCCAACCAGGATTCGATGACGACGGCACCGCCGTAACGCCTCAGCGTACCTGCGGGCGTCGGTCCGCAGCGCCCGCCACCGGCGGGGCGGCCTCGATGCGGTAGGAACCTTCCAGCACGAGCATGCCGGGGGTCAGGGACACCCGCCGCACTTCCACTTCCGGCCCAAGCAAGATGGGCAGATTGACGAGCGCTTCGAGAGGAGCGCTCTGACCGTTCTCGGAGACGATGCGGGGCTCCACAAGCCGCAGTTCGCGCGGGGAGGCAACCGCCACGCCGCTGGCTAAGCGCAACGCAGCCGGTTCGCCGTTTTCGAGGCGCACCACGGCCTGGACTTCCAGGCGGTCGGCCAATAGCCGCACGCGCGGGTTGCGGATCTCGAGCGGAATCTGCGTCGTGCCGTCACCGCCGAATTGTGCAGGCAGCGTAATTTTGAGATCGCGCACCTGGTCTTGAAAGGCCCGGGAAGCCAGGTAGGTATTGATGTCCTGCTCGGAGAGGCGCAAGGCCAGATCGGCAAGGACGGACTTTTCGAGGCGCAACCCGCCGCCTGCCAGACTGCCGCGAGTATCCAGGCGAATGTCGGAGCCGCGCATCGCGAGCGAGCGGGCGGGAATTCCCTCGTAGACAATGTTGCGGCCAGAAATTTCGATACTCTGGATGCGCCCGCCCGCCACTTCGCTATCCGGTCCGCTCACCGCAACGCGCAGGTCGTCTACCTGCTGGACCTGGGTGCGGATCCACGCCTCCAGCAACGGGCCGAGCAGGTTGCTGAGCATCTGGGATTGAACGGGCAGACCAAACACGCTCGCAAGCATCACGAAGGTTGTTGCCCACAGTACGGCACGCCGGCTCATGCAGCAAGTCCTCTCGCACAACGATTCCACGATGGCATAGGCAAACTGCCGTTTCCTCTGTCCGGCGGTCCGCTAAAATGTTAAGTAATGGCAACATCTTTGGCGAGCACCAGTAAAAGATGGACCTGGCGCGGCTGGCAGGTTCACTACGTCGAAGCCGGCACCGACCGACCCGGAGTGCCTCTGCTGTTGGTGCATGGCTTCGGAGCCTCCACCGACCACTGGCGCAAGAACATCGGGCCGCTCAGTGAGCACCATCCGGTCTGGGCTGTCGATCTATTGGGGTTTGGCCGCACCCAAAAGCCCAACATCGCCTACAGCGGCGAGTTGTGGCGCGATCAACTGCGCGATTTTACAAGCGAGATTATCGGCCGGCCGCCGGTGGTGGCGGGCAATTCCCTGGGCGGCTACGCGGCCCTGGTGCTGGCCGCGGACCACCCGGAATGGGTAAAGGGCCTGGTGCTCATCAATGGTGCGGGGCCGTTTTCGGGAGCCCCCCAGCCGAATGCGTTTCAGAAATTGACCGGCGAGGTGGCCAAGGGCTTTTTCTCCCAGAGTTGGGCAAGCTGGCTGCTGTTTCAGTATTTTCGCCAACCCTCGAACATCCGGCGAGTGCTGGGCCAGGTCTACCACGACCAGGGTGCGGTGACAGACGAGCTGGTCGCCGACATTTATCGCCCTTCGTGCGATCCGGGGGCGGCGGTAGTGTTTGCCTCGGTCTTCCAGACTCCCCAGGGCCGCTACGTCGACGAATTGCTGGGAAGCCTCCGGCGACCGCTGTTGTTGCTGTGGGGCGAGAGCGATCCCTGGATGAACGTCGATCGGGCAAAGCGCTTTCTCGAGGCGTACCCGAGCGGTCAATTGCAGTTGATTCCAGCGGGCCATTGCCCCCACGACGAGCGGCCCGAACTGGTCAACGCTTACTTGAGCGAGTGGGCCGAGCAAATTTCCTAGCCCCGAATGGCCCTGGGTGGTTGAAGGCGTTTTCACTCAGCGCCTGGAAAATACCAGTTCGAGAGTCTCCCCGGGAGCCGGGTGCAAAAACCGGCTGGCAAGGCCGCTTGCGGTAAGTTTGTCCGTAAACTCTTCGACGCTGCCGGTGGGTTTGAACAACTGACCGGCGATCCCACCTGTGTGCACTTCTCCCAGGGTCGTGGGCACAATCGTGTCGGGTTTGACAGTTCTGGCCATCGCCAGGGCACTTTCCGGCCCCATCACCACTTCTCCGAGCAATGGCAGCTGCAATCCCACCACCGGCATCATCAGCACATCGACACTGCCCAGACCTACCACCCGCCGCTGAATCTCGGGCGTACTCCGATGCGGCTCGTAGTAGAGCGTCTCGCCGGTGCCCTCGTCGCGAAGCAAATAACCGTTTTCTTGCTCGAACTGGACCTCGGCTCCGGGCACGGCCGTAACGCGCAGGTTCCCAAGACGGAACTGCTCAAAATTTGTGAGCGCCTGCACGCTGGAAAATTGGAGTTCGCGCAGTACCCGGGCGGCAGCCGGGGAAGCCACCGCCGGGAGCGCCCGCGACAGGCGTTCGAGGGTCGGGCGGTGGCAGTGGTCGGGCTGGGCCTGGGAGATCAACAACAAATCGACGGGCGGCAGCGTCTCGGGGGTAAAGGCGGGGGGAGTGACGTGGCTTAGCTCAATCAACCAACCGGCGCCGAATACGAGCGGATCGACCAGCCAGGGATCGATCAAGATAACCTGTCCCGCCATCTCGACAATCCAGGAATTCAGATCGATGCGCGTGAGCTTCATCCGCCGTTACCCAAGTCGATTCACTCAATTGTACTTTTGCCGCACCGCCTTCAGCGCAGCCGCAGGCTGAGCAGCACACCGGCCGCAAAGCCCGCGCCGGTCACACTCAAATTGTCAAACAGGCCGGAGGCCCATTGCTGCCACTGGCGGGCCACCCACTGCAGCTGAGCGTCGAAGGCCCGCCAGTCTACACTGGCCATACCCCACTGGGTGAGTGCGTACACGAACACCAGCCCGAGACCGACAAAAAAAAGCGCCACCAACGCCAGTTTGCGTATTGCATAACCGATTGCGATGCCACTCAGGGCTCCGGCTCCGAGCTGAATAGACCACGAGGCCCAGTCTTGGCTGTTCAGTTGTTCCATGGGAGGAGTCGATCTCGGCGGTACTGGATTCGAACCAGTATGTCACGAATTATGAGTTCGCCGCTTTACCAATCAGCCAACCGCCGCCGTTTTGATTACCCAGTATACTGGGACAAGGCCGGGCGTTGCCCTACGTCTGTTTTCTCGCCAGAGCCACAGGCTTGATTCACTAACAAATGCTTCACCGCAAGCTGTACCAGATCTGCCAGGACAAACTCGATGTGTGCCTCTTTTTGCGCGACCAGGGACGCTGGCTGGAGCAGGTACGCATCCTTGACATCGAAGGCGACGTGGTGACCGTGCGCTACACCACCGACGATGAAGACGAAATTGCCTCCTGGGAAGAAATCATTCGCATCGACAATATCGGCTCGGTGACGCGCAAGCTGTCGACTCTCTCCAAGCGCCACGACAGTGCGATGCTTATTGCCGAAGACTGCCCCGAGTCGGAACGCTAGTCCGTTTCGGCTTGCCTGGCATGTGCCCGGATGGCTGAGCGCAGTCGGGCCATCTCGGCGTGCAATGCCGGTAGGTCTACATCGTCAAGGCTCACGCAGCGGACAATGGCGGTTTCGCTCGGCCCAGGCAACGGTCGGCCTTCGACGTAGGCGCGTGCTTCGGCGAGGGTCCGTTCACCTTTGCGCATCAGAGCCGCTGCCAGTTGCTCAGGTCTATCCAGTTCGCGCTGCAGCAGATAGACTTGCTCGCCCAATTGTCCCGGCCGATCGAGAGCTTCCGCAAGCCGTGCCGCCGCCCCCAAACCGGCCAGCAATGCCCTGCCGATCAGTTCCCCCAAATCAAAATCCGTTGCGCGCATGCCGGACCCAGTCGTACACCCACCAGGCTATCAGCCCGGTTGGCATCGGTGGGCCTTTGCGATAAACTCTTGCTCATTCGCCCCGTTGGAAAGATATTGCATGCCTCCACGGCTCTCTAGTGCCCTGTTGTGCGCAGTCCTGATCGCTGCTCTGGGCATTCCCTGGGCGGTGTCGGCTTCTCAAGAAGCGATGGGCAGTGCTGTCAGCCTGATTGACCCGGCAAGCCCTCAAGTACTTCCGGAGGCGATCCCTATCCCTGCTGCGCCGCTACGCCTGAAGATCAGCCGTCCCAGCCCGCGCCGTCTGCCCAAACCACCGCGCGTGGGAGCCCGCCCCGCCCAGGCCGCTGTGCCCCTGGCAGTTGCCGCTCCGCTGCTCGACTCGCTGGTGCCGGTAGAGGTGCCGGAAGCTACTACCGAAGCTCTGGTCTCACCTTTATCCGTGGCGGCGCCTGTGATTGCTCCATTCGGTGAGCGCATCCACCTGCTGACCGGGGCGGTCACCTTTCACCGCGGTATCGACCTGGCTGCGGCCCAGGGAACGCCTGTGGCGGCGGCGGCGGCCGGATTGGTGCTGGCGGCCGGTGCGACGGGTCCGCTAGGAAACGCCGTGGTGCTGGGCCACAGCGAGGGAGGGCGAAGCCGCTACGGGCATTTGCAGGAGGTTTTGGTCCGGCCGGGCGAATGGGTGCAAAAAGGAGCCCCGATCGGCCGGGTCGGCAGCAGCGGCCTGGCCACGGCTCCTTACCTGCATTTTGAGTACTGGCGCAAGTCGGCCACAGCGACCTGGCAGGCCATCGATCCGGCAACCCTCCTTTCGCTGTAGCCTGACGGCGCCGCAATCGTGTCACAATTTGAAATAGTGACTGAACGCGAGATGGCCTGGTTACCAGAAAACTATCGCCGCCTGATACCCTATGTTGCGCCGCACCGGCGCGTGATTTTCGCGGCGCTGGCCTCGATGATCGGGTTTGTTTCGACGATGCCGCTGTTGGCCTACATGGTTGGGCGGCTGACCAAATTTTTGGGTGAGGGCAATCTCTCGGCGATTACGGAGCTTGCCTGGATCACCTTTGGGGTGTTCGTGGTGCGCGGTATTTTTCAGTACGGCCAGGACACTCTGATGGCCAAAGCCGCTCTGCAGGCGATCACCGACTTGCGCGCGCGCGTCTACGCCCACTTGCAGTCGCTGGATCTGGCGAGTTTTGCTTCCCAGCGCACGGGGGATTTGACCGTGCGTTTGACCAGCGACATCGACAAACTTGGCGAAATTTTGCGGCGCTTCTTTAACCAGTTCATCCCCTGTGTGCTCACGATTATCGCGGTGGTGAGCTATCTCATCTACCTCAACTGGCAGTTGACCCTGGTGACGCTGGTGGTCTCCCCGCTCATCGGCTGGCTTTTCGGGTGGTTCGGCAACAAGCTGGCTGATTTGTCGCGCACCAGCCAGGAGCAGATCGCCGATTTGTCCTCGCGACTTTATGAAATTTTCAGTGCCATCCGCATCATCCGGGCTTTTGCCGCCGAAGATTACGAGCAGCGCCGTTTTGGCGAATTGTCCGATGAAAACCGGCTGGCGCGCTTTCGCACCGAACAGATCAAAGCCATCCAGTATCCGGTCATCGGTTTGATGCAGGCTCTGGGGGTGCTGTTGGTTTTCTGGGTAGGCGCCTGGCAGATTAGCGCCGGCAACCTGCCGGCTTTCGAATTTGCCTCTTTTGCCACCGGCATCGGCCTACTCCTTGATCCGGTGCGGATGATCACCGAGAACCTTAACGAGTTACGCCAGGCCGGTGCTTCTGCTGACCGGGTCTTCGAATTATTTGATTTGAAGCCGACCGTGTTGCAGGCGCCGGATGCCGTTCCCCTCAGTCCGGTCAAAGGACGCATCGAGTTTAGCAATATCGATTTTTCCTACGCCGACGATCGCCCGGTGCTCAACAATGTCAACTTGCGTGTCGAGCCGGGAGAGGTGGTTGCCCTAGTCGGTCCTTCCGGGTCCGGCAAGTCTTCGCTGGTGAATCTGCTGCCCCGCTTCTACGACCCACAGCAGGGCACCGTGCGCATCGATGGAACGGACGTGCGCGCGGTGACCTTCAAGAGCCTGCGCCGTCAGATCGGTATTGTGCCTCAAGAAACGCTGTTGTTCTCCGGCACCATCGCCCAGAACATTGCCTACGGCTGCGACGAGGCCGACATCAAGGGCATGCTGGACAGAATTGTCCGGGCGGCCAAGATTGCCAACGCCCACGAGTTTATTCAGGACTTGCCCGGGGGCTACGACGCGAAGGTGAGCGAGGGGGGACGGGGTTTATCCGGCGGTCAGCGCCAGCGCATCGCTATCGCCCGCGCCGTGCTGTTGGATCCGAAGATTTTGATCCTCGATGAAGCAACCAGCGCCCTTGACAACGAATCGGAGGCGCTGGTGCAAGAAGCGCTCAACCGTCTAATGCAAGATCGCACCGTGATCATCGTCGCCCATCGCCTGTCCACCATCCGCGACGCCGATCGCATCCTGGTGCTTGAGCGCGGCCGGATTATCGAGGCTGGGAATCATCTCAGCCTGATCGACAGCGGCGGCGTTTACGCGGCGCTCTACAACCGCCAGTTCGAACGCGCCTCGGTTTGAGCCCCGATGCAAAACCCGCCCAGGTACACCTGGGCGGGTCTGCAGGACCTTTCGGTTGTCATGCAGGTCCTCTTGCCGACGATCAGGGCTTGAGGGCGCGGTTGAAGTTTCTGCGAAACTGCGAAGAGGTCAACAGCAGCACCGGCCACATGGCGGCCAGCGTCCACACTTGATCTTCGGAGTAAAAGCGGCGTGCTCCCCGCGAGAACATCCAGGCGCCGGTGATATAGACCGCCAGGGCAAGAAAGAGAATCAGTCCGAACACGGTGCACCCTCGAACCACATCTATTGCCAGGATAGCCCACCGGGCTTTAGGGCCGTCAGTGGGGCTGCTGACAGAGCAGCCGTCCTGTTATATTGAGAAAGCTTGTGGCTGCTGTGGGTCGGTAGCTCAGCGGTAGAGCATCCGGCTTTTAACCGGTGTTGCGTGGGTTCGATCCCCACCCGACCCATTTTTCCCACCCATTGTTTTGCAAGTTTACGAGCTATCGTGGCTGGCGGAATAGGCGTTCATGTACTCCTGCGCCAACAGTTGTGTGCTAGACCGCTGCGCCCATTTTCAAGTGCTGCGCAATTTGCCAAGTCGCGCGATCCCTCGCTGCAGGCTGACCGGGTGAGCGACGACCCAAAGATTGAGACTGAGACATATCCCAGCCAGGATAAGCAGGATGTAGGTCGGGGCCATAACGACCCCCAGCACAAACCAGCTCAATACGTGCAGGACCATTGCCAGGACACACAGGACGCTCAGGACCGCTGCCCGCCGCACCCGCTCGGTCGGATACCGCAGTACGGCGAGACCAAGGGTAAAGGCGGTGCTCACCAGGTTCGCCGGGATCAATAAGGCACAAAGCGCGACGCAGTGAGCAGTCGAAAGAGCACAAAGAGAGGGAATGTCGGGCATCCGGCACCACCACGGTTCGATGGCCAGATCATGGCCTATTCCCGGCAAATGTGCCAGACAACGGGCCACTGCTATGCAGCCGACAGTTCACCCAGCTTCCCTGTGCTAGGGTGGAGCAGCCTAGCCAGCGGTAAAGTCACTTTCATGTTCTTTGCGGTTGGTCAGTTTTTTCCGGAGACATACTGTGACGATATTTGTTGGTAATCTGCCCTTTTCTGCCACCGAGCAGGAAATCGCCGAGGCTTTCGCTGAGTACGGTGAAGTGAAGTCGGTCAAGATCCCGACCGACCGTGAGAGCGGCCGTCCGCGCGGATTTGCTTTCGTCGACATGGACGAAGCGGCCGAGGCCAAGGCCATCGAAGAACTGGACGGAGCGACCTGGAATAACCGCGAGCTGCGCGTCAACAAAGCAGAACCCCGCCCCGACCGCGGCGGCGGTGGTGGTGGAAACCGTGGCGGCGGCGGCGGCGGCCGGGATCGCCGCTACTAAAACCCGTGCGAATCGGCGGCCGGTGCAGGACTGTTGCACCGGCCGCCTTGCACCGTTTGCTTGAATTTGCGCCTAGTGGGCGGTTGCCGGAACGTCTTGCGGCCTTCTGTCGTGCCAGGCACTCCCATCACCCACTGAGGCAATCACCTATGACTTTTGCTGATCTCCAATTGCACCCGGACCTGGTGCGCGCTGTTGAGCAATTGGGTTTTACCCAGCCCACGCCCATCCAGACTCTGGCCATACCACCGGCACTGGCGGGCCGCGATGTGCTCGCCTGCGCAATGACCGGCAGCGGCAAAACAGCCGCTTTTTTATTGCCGATTTTGCAGCAGCTCATTGCCCAGCCCCGCAGTACCACCCGGGCGCTGGTGCTGACACCGACGCGCGAACTGGCCGGCCAGATCGAGATGCACCTCGGCCAGCTTGCTCGCTACAGCGCCCTGCGCGGCGCCTCGATTATCGGCGGTGTGTCCCCTGAGCCCCAGGCGCGTGCTTTTCACAAGGGCGTCGAGGTGCTGATCGGCACACCGGGCCGTCTGCTCGACCACTTCGATCAGCCCTATGCCCGGCTTGCGAACCTGGAGATCCTGGTGCTCGATGAGGCCGACCGGATGCTGGAGATGGGTTTCTTGCCCGACATCCGCCGCATCCTCAGACACACGGGCCACCGTCGCCAGACGCTCTTTTTCTCTGCCACCATGCCGGGACCGATCGCCAAGCTCGCCACCGAAATTCTGCGCAACCCCGTTACCCTCAACCAGGAGCGCAAGGCCGCCCCGGCAGTCGGTATCACCCACAGCGTCTATCCGGTGGCCCAGAATCTTAAATCGAAGTTTTTGCTGGAATTGCTGGAGCGCGAAGGGATGCGCCAGGTGATCGTGTTTACGCGCACCAAGCATCGCGCCAACCGCCTGTCTGAGTATCTCAGCAAAGCCAGAATCAGCTGCGAGCGCATCCACGGCAACCGCTCCCAGGGGCAGCGTACCGAGGCTCTGGCGGGCTTCAAAAGCGGCAAGTACCGGGTGCTGGTGGCCACAGACATCGCCTCGCGCGGTATCGACATCGAGGCACTCGGACATGTCGTCAACTTCGATGTCCCCCAGGCCGCTGAGGATTACATCCACCGCGTCGGCCGCACGGCGAGAGCCGAGCGCACCGGCGACGCCTTCACCTTCGTCTCCCCCGAAGAAGAAGACCAATTGCGGGCGATCGAGCGCGCCATTGGCAAGCGCCTGCCGCGCCTGACCCTATTAAACTTCGACTATGCCGTTGCACCCCAGGGATCCAGACTTTCCGGCTGATAGGGCTCGTTCAATAGACTTCTTGCGCGAATGCCAAGATAAACAGCTCAAACCATTGGAAACTCGTTCCGCAATTCGGTTCATGCTAGAGGTCTAATAAAGGCCGCACCAGTGTGGATCATTTCATCAGTAGAACAGAACAAAAAGCCCCCGCCGAAGCAGGGGCTTTCTTCGAGGCTTGAAGCAACCTAAGTTAGGCTCCTTCGGTGCCGCGGACGATGCCCTTCTCGAAGCCGGCGTTGGCGGCCCGGGCGCGACCGGCGTGCCACAGGTGACCAATCAGCAGGAAGAAGCCCAGGATGAAGTGGCTTCCCGACAGCCAGATGCGGGGCGAGGTGTAGTTGATCGTATTGATCTCAGTCGCCACACCACCCACCGAGTTGAGCGAGCCGATGGCCGCGTGGGTCATGTACTCGGCGGCGCGACGGATCTGCCAGGGCTGGATCTCGGTCATGATCTTCTCGACCGAGTAGCCGGTGGTGCCGCCTACGGGATAGACCAGCTTGTTGTTCTGGATCTCAACACCTTCCTTGAGCATCTCGTCAAGGGGGGTCTTGATCGACCAGAAGCGCATGGTTTCACCGCCGTAAATCACCTGGCCCGAGGGCGAACGCATCAGGTACTTGCCAAGGCCGGTCGGACCCTGGGCCGCACCGATGTCGGTGCCGAGCTTGATGTCGCGCGCCATGAACACGAAGTTCTGGGCGTGGCTGGCCTCCATTTCGGTAGGACCGTAGAACTCGGAGGGATAGGCGGTGTTGTTGAACCAAACGTAGGCACTGGCGATGAAGCCCATCAGCGACAGGGCACCGAGCGAGTAGGACAGGTACGCTTCGCCCGACCAGATGAACGAGCGCTGCGCCCAGCCGAACGGCTTGGTGACGATATGCCAGATGCCGCCCGCGATGCAGACAGCACCGATCCAGATGTGGCCGCCGATGATGTCCTCAAGGTTATCCACCGAGATGATCCAGCCGTCGCCGCCGAAGGGGCTCTTCAGGACGTAGCCGAAGATGACCGTCGGGTCGAGGGTCGGATTGGTGACGGTGCGCACCTGGCCGGCCCACTGGTTGTTGTTGTCGAAGAACCAGGGGTCGTAGATGCCGCCAAACCAGCAGGCCTTGGCCACCAGCAGGAAGCAACCGATCCCAAGCAGGATCAGGTGGATGCCCAGGATGGTGGTCATCTTGTTCTTGTCTTTCCAGTCGTAGCCGAAGAAGCCCGACAGGATGTCCGGCCCCCAGATCGAGTGGTAGATGCCGCCGAAACCGAGCACCGCCGAAGAAATCAGGTGGAGCACACCAACGACGAAGTAGGGCCAGGTGTCTACCACCTGGAAGCCGTTCGCGCCGGTGCCGAGGCCCCAACCCAGGGTGGCAAGGTGCGGCAGGAGAATCAGGCCCTGCTCGTACATCGGCTTGGCCGTCTCAAAGTGGGCCAGTTCGAACAGGGTCATAGCACCCGTCCAGAACACGATCAAGCCTGCATGGGCGACGTGCGCTCCGAGGAGCTTACCGGACAGGTTGATGAGCCGGGCATTGCCCGCCCACCAGGCGTAGTCTTCTTGTCTGACGCGAATATTTTGCGCGTCAAACGACTGATCAAAGCGCGTTTCCACGGGGCAGCACCTCTTCAGGGAACTTGAGCGTCTCGTCGTAGTTCTGGTCGTAGGGACCCATCCAGGCGCGGATACCTTCGTTGATCAGAATGTTCGCGGTGTAGAGAGTCTCAAACTCAGGATCCTGCGCAGCGCGGATTTCCTGGGAAACGAACTCGTAAGCCCGCAGGTTCAGGGCCACACCGATAATGCCGATGGAAGCCATCCACAGACCGGTGACGGGCACGAACAGCATGAAGAAGTGCAGCCAGCGCTTGTTGGAGAAGGCGATACCGAAGATCTGGCTCCAGAAGCGGTTTGCCAGGATCATCGAGTAGGTCTCTTCTTCTTGGGCGGGGTCGAAGGCCTTGAAGGTGTTGGGCGCTTCGCCGTCTTCAAACAGGGTGTTCTCGACCGTGGCGCCGTGGATGGCGCACAGCAGGGCACCACCGAGCACACCCGCCACACCCATCATGTGGAAGGGGTTCAGCGTCCAGTTGTGGAAGCCCTGGAAGAACAGCAAGAAGCGGAAGATGCCGTTGACGCCGTAGCTGGGGCCGAAGAACCAGGAGTGCTGGCCCAGCGGGTACATCAAGAAGACCGAAACGAACACGGCGATCGGAGCCGAGAAGGCGATCGCGTTGTAAGGACGGATGCCGATCAGGCGAGCAATTTCGAACTGGCGGAGCATGAAGCCCATCAACGCCAGAGCGCCGTGAAAGGAGATAAACGCCCAAAGCCCGCCAATCTGGCACCAGCGGGTAAAGTCACCCTGGGCTTCAGGACCCCACAGCAGAAGCAGCGAGTGACCCATCGCGTCGGCAGGCGAGCTGACGGCGACGGTCAGGAAGTTGCCACCTTCAAGGTAGGAGCTGGCGAGCCCATGGGTAAACCAGGAGGTGACGAAGGTCGTGCCGGTCAGCCAGGCACCCACGGCGAGGTAAGCAGTGGGGAAGAACAGCAGGCCGGACCAACCGATGAAAACGAAGCGGTCCTTCTTGAGCCAGTCGTCAAGGGCGTCGAACCACCCTTGGCTCTGCTCACTTCTTCCTACAGCGATGGTCATTGCTCAAGTCTCCGTTTAAGGATCGTTTTATGTCGGTCTTGCCAATTCTGGCTACCGGTCTATCTGAGGAGGAGGAGAAGGGAGCTATGCCCCCTTCTCCAGAAAGTTTAAACCAGTGGACAGTGAGGCGATTAGCCGTTGAGGTCGGCGTTGCCCACCGCCACCGGAGCCGACTCCGTTCCAGCCAAATCCAAGGGGAAGTTGTGAGCATTGCGCTCGTGCATCACTTCCATTCCCAAATTCGCTCGGTTGACGATGTCCGCCCACGTGTATATCGCACGACCCTGAGAATCCACGATGCTGCTGTTGAAGTTGAAGCCGTTCAGGTTGAACGCCATCACACTGATGCCCAGCGCCGTGAACCAAATCCCAATCACCGGCCACGCTGCCAAGAAAAAGTGCAAACTGCGGCTGTTGTTGAAGCTGGCGTACTGGAAAATCAAACGGCCAAAGTAACCATGCGCCGCAATGATGTTGTACGTCTCCTCTTCCTGGCCAAACTTGTATCCGTAGTTCTGGGACTCTTCCATCGACGTCTCACGAATCAATGAAGAAGTCACCAGCGAACCGTGCATCGCACTGAACAGCGAACCGCCGAACACACCCGCCACCCCCAGCATGTGGAAGGGATGGTTCAGAATGTTGTGCTCCGCCTGAAAAACAAACATGAAGTTGAACGTGCCCGAAATACCCAACGGCATACCGTCACTGAAGCTGCCCTGGCCAATCGGGTAAATCAAGAAGACCGCCGCCGCCGCCGCCACAGGAGCACTGTAGGCGATGCAGATCCACGGACGCAGGCCCAAACGGTAGCTGAGCTCCCACTCGCGGCCCAGGTAGCAAAACACCCCAATGAGAAAATGGAAGACCACCAGCTGGTAGGGGCCGCCGTTGTAGAGCCACTCGTCCATCGAAGCCGCTTCCCAAATTGGGTAGAAGTGCAGGCCGATGGCGTTGGAAGACGGGATCACCGCCCCGGTGATGATGTTGTTGCCGTACAGCAGCGAACCGGAAATCGGCTCGCGGATGCCGTCCATGTCCACCGGCGGGGCGGCGACAAAAGCGACGACGAAGCAAATCGTCGCAGAAAGCAGGGTGGGGATCATCAGGACGCCGAACCAACCAACGTAGAAGCGGTTGTTGGTGGAGGTCACCCAATCGGCGAAGCGGTCCCACAGCCCTTGTGAAGAACGACGTTCAAGAGTTGCAGTCATCTCTCTCCTCAGAGCGAAGATTACGCTTCCATGTAACCAGCTACTTTACGAATTATCAAGGGGATCACATATTTCTCTAAGAGAAAGGCGGCAATCTCCTCGCAAATGGCCACTATAGACCGAATCCAATGGGTTCTTGAAACCCTAAAAGCCTCCTCCAGCCCGGGAAAGCGGCTTCGGGAGAATTGTTGCAGAATTTTAAGCAACTCTCAGCCTTTTGCCCTCACATCGCCGCACCCCGGCTATTGCGCCAGGTGTCATGCACCCAGGGAAGCTTTTCGGCGAATATACGCTCCATGGCCTGGGCGTAAACCCGGATTTCGTACTGGGCATCGGGTTCGGTGCGCTTGGCCAGGTAGTGCATCAGCGCATGGGCGTTCATCTTGACGTAGGCGGTGTGGTAGAGTGCCCAACCCGGCAGGGCGAGACGCGCCATTTCTTTGGCCACTCCTTTGGCAAGCATCTTCTTATATAAGGAAAAGCCTGCCTCGTAGTGCGCTCTCAATTCTTCGAGCAATGCCCGCTCTTCGTCACTGCTCAAAAAGTCCACCAGCACCGAGCCTTGCTTGTTGACCTTGTCCTGGGCGCGCAGTTTCTCGGGCAGATAGAACTCGTTCTCAGGGTAAGGGGTATACCGTCCCGACTGAAAATTCATTTCTTGGATGCGATGTCGGACGTGCTGCCACCACATCACCACCGGTGCTTTGACGATGAATTTGAATTCGACCATCTCCAGCGGACTGGTATGGCCGTGGCGCAGGAGAAACTCGATAAGCTTGCGGTCGGCATCGGTTCCCTTGGTAACCGTACCGTAGGAGACCCGGGCGGCGGCCACGATGGCGATGTCCCCGGCAGTGGCGCCTTCGACGACCTGGCCGAAGGGGTAGTCGGAGGGCATGTAATCCACCAGCTGGATAAAGCCCTGGTCGAGGACGCGGATGACGCCCGGATCTTTGCCGGCGATGTCTTTGAGCTTGAGCGTGTGGGCGTTGGTCATGGCGGCCGGATCTCTACATCCTGGATAGTCTACCTCCTCCGCTTGCCACCAAGCCGGGTGTGATAAGAATGTATTCCTGGCTACGGGACAGTTGCTAAAATGCCAGGGTTCAAAGCAGAGGCGCTTCCGTCATGGACGACAAGTTGTTTTTGATGATTCCCGGTCCGACGCCGATGCCGGAGCGGGCGCTCTTGGCCATGGCCAAAGCTCCCATCGGTCACCGCAGCGGCGAATTTGCCAAGATCATGGCGGAGGTGTCCGAGAACCTCAAGTGGCTGCACCAGACGGCTTCTGAGGTGCTGATGCTCTCTTCGAGCGGCACGGGGGCTCTCGAAGCGGCGATCATCAATGCCTGCTCCCCCGGCGATCGGGTGCTGGTCGGTGCCAACGGCAAATTCGGCGAGCGCTGGGTGGAAGTAGCCCAGGCCTTCGGCCTCGATGTCGAGGTTATCTTCGCTCCTTACGGACAACCCCTCTCTACGGACGCCTTCAAAGCCGCCCTCGAAGCGGACACCGACAAGACCATCAAAGCGGTGGTCGTCACCCACAGCGAGAGTTCGACAGGGGTGATCAACGACTTGGAGACGATCGTGGGTTACATCCGCGCCCACGGCGAGGCGCTGTCGATCGTCGATGCGGTGACCAGCCTCGGGGCGACGAGCGTGCCGGTGGACGCCTGGGGGCTCGATTTTGTCGGCTCCGGCTCGCAAAAAGCTTATATGATCCCGCCGGGACTCGGGTTTTTGGCGGTAAGCGAGCGGGGTTGGGCCGCCTGCGAGCGCTCGACGATGCCGCGCTACTACTTCGACCTGCGCAAGTACCGCAAGGCCCTCAAGAAAAACAACACTCCCTTCACCACGCCGGTCAATCTCGTCTTTGCCCTGCAGACGACGCTGCAGATGCTGAGAGCCGAGGGGCTCGACGCGCTGTTTGCCCGCCACGCCCGCCTGCGCGACGCCACCCGCGCCGCTTTACGCGCTCTGGGGCTGGCGCTGTTCAATCCGGACGACCACTCCGCAAGCCCGGCGATTACCGCCGTCGTGCCGCCGGAGGGTATTGCCTGCGACAAGTTGCGCGCCACGCTCAAGAAGCACTACGACATCGTGATCGCGGGCGGCCAGGGGGAGATGGAAGGGCAGATCGTGCGCATCGGCCATCTAGGCTTCGTGGGTGAGCGCGACGTGCTTACGGCCATCGCTGCCCTCGAAGGCGCCCTGCGCACCCTGGGCTACGACGGCTTCACCCCGGGAAGCGGCGTGGCGGCGGCAAGCGCGGTGCTTTTCGGCTAAACGCCTCTAGTGGTCAATGACCACGGATGTCCGGTTTAATTTGTGCGTACACTAAAAGTGCCCAGGCAGGCTAATACGGGGAACTGCCGGTAATGCGCAAATTGAATTGGTTCAGAATGTCTTTGTCGGTGCCACTCCTTGCAGCGCTTTTTGCCGACACGGTGCCGCTTCAGGCTGCTTCACAACCGGAAACCAAGCAGTTTTCAATCAACCTGTCCGGTGTGGGTCGAACAGTCTATCCAGGTAGCGTCGAGCAACCGGTACCCGCCACGGCCCGGGCCGCCAAGCCGGACGATCCGGTGCAGTCGTTTTATGTCCGCCTCAAGGAACCCACCGAGGCCAACTACAAGCTCGTCGGCGACTGGTTTACCGCTCAGGGGCTTAAGGTGCGCCGTCTGGGCAAGACTCTGCCGCTGTCGGTGAGTGGCACCGTTGCCCGGGTGAGCAGAGCACTGCGGGTCGAAATTGCCGAGACCTTCAGCGCCGGTAAGCTGGTGCGCTGGGCGCGTACTGCTGCGAGTTTACCAGGTGATATTGCCCGTTACGTGGAGGCCATCTGGGGGTTGCAGCCTGTTTCTAAGACCGCGGGCGAGTGCCAGGCCGGTTCCTCATTCAGCCTCGGGCCAAACAATTTTGCCAAATGCTCACCGCCTGCTCCTGAACAACCGCCCTTCAACCGCGCTCTTCCCTGCAGGCCCGGCCCGTTTATGGACTGTGCACCGAGCACCCCCGCCGGACAGCCCTGAAGCAACGTCAAGCGAAATGATAGGGCGGCAGTGGGCCGAGGATGTCGAGTTGCCAGCAACGGTACTCGCTTTGCCAGTCGTGGACCTGCTGGCGCAGCGAACTCTCTTCGCAGACCGGGATGAGCAGGTGAACCCGCTCGACGCCGCGTTGGGGGGAGCCGTCCACGATGCGGCTGTAGCGCTCTTTGAGTTGTCCCTGCAGCCTTGCGAGTTCGAGATCCGTTTGCTCGAAGTCGTCCTCGTGGCTGTGCAAAAGTTGCGGGGCAAGTTTGAGGGTGTATTCGCCCATGCCGGTGAGGTTGCGGATGCGCTCGCGGTAGCGCTCGCCGTGGCGCCCCAGGTGATGGGACAGTCCATCGAGGGAGACGAAGACCGTGCCGAATTGCAGCGGCAATACCGGTTGTTGGCGAAACAGGTCGCAGATCACCCGGTCGTGGAGCAAAGCCGCCTGCAACACCTGCTCGTCGTCGTTCTGGATGATCCGCCAGGGCAGCGTGTAATCGACCGCCGCCGCAAGCGACCCGACTTCGATAAATTCGATCGGAACACCGCGCCAGCCAATGGGCGGGCAGATGGGCAGCGGCAGTTCCAAAAATGCAAATGCGTACAACGCCAGGGACAACGCCACGCTTAGATGCTAGCTCGAAATCAGCCCGCCCAGTTCAAACCACGCCCCAAAAATCGCACCTCCGGCTTGAGCGCAATGCCCCAGTCCGCAACGACCCGGTCGCGCATGCGGGTCATCAGGGTGAGGATGTCGCGGGCAGTGGCGCCGCCGCGGTTGAGGATGAAGTTGGCGTGCTGCTCGGCCACCTGGGCCGCCCCGACGCTCTGGCCCTTGAGCCCGGAGCGGTCGAGCATCCAGCCGGCTTTTTTCTCGCCGCCGGGGTTGCGAAAGACGCTGCCGCAGTTGGGAAAGCCCGAGGGCTGGGTGCGGTGGCGAAAGGTATTAAATTCGTCGATGTGCTCGATAAGGCGGGCCGGTTGGTGGCCGGGAGCAAGCCGCAGCCGGGCGCTGAGCACCACCCAATCGCGCTGCTGCAATAGCGACGAGCGATAGGTAAGCCCGAGTTCCCCCGCCGCCACCCGCCGCCGCTCGCCGGTCTCGGTGAGCACTTCGACACTTTCGAGGGTGTCGGAAAATTGGGCGCCGTGGGCTCCGGCGTTCATCACCACGGCCCCCCCGATGCTGCCGGGCACCCCCACCGCCCACTCCAGCCCCGCCCAGCCGCGGCGGGCCGTCTGAAAGGCCAGAGCAGCGATCGACTCGCCGGCTTTGACTTCGATGAGCCCCTCTTCGAGGATCTGGGTACCCCGCCAGCTGCGCAGGTGGACGACCAATCCACCGATGCCCACGTCACTAATCAGCAAATTGGTCCCCGCCCCAATCACCGTGACCGGCAACTCGGAGCGGCGTGCCCAACCGAGGGCTTCGTCGAGCACCTCGGCTTTGGTCGGCTGCAGATACCACTCGGCCGGGCCGCCCACCTGGTACGCGGTGAGCAGCGCCAGTGAGACCCCCGGCTGCAGCTGATCTTTCATAGGGCAAGTGCCGGCGGTTCCGCCCGCTGCAACAGTTCGGGAATGATCCGGTTGAGGTTGCCCGCCCCCAAAAATAGCGCCAGATCCCCGGGGCGCAGATGGGCCTCCAGGTGGCGCTTGAGACTGTCGCTGGTCGCCTCGAAGTGCACGTCCGGGTGGTGAGCGGCAATCCTGCGGGCCACCAATTCGCCGCTCACACCGAGGGTGTTTGCCTCCCCGGCGGCATAAATCTCGGTGACCACCACCGCGTCGGCATCGCCGAAGGCCGTACCGAATTCGTCGAGCAACAGCTGCGAGCGGCTGTAGCGGTGGGGCTGAAAGACCGCCACCACCCGGCGGCCCTGCAGGCGGGCGGCGGCCAGGGTGGCACGCACTTCGCTCGGATGGTGGGCGTAATCGTCTACGAAGACAATGTCGTCGCGCTCGCCGATCCGCTCAAAGCGGCGGTGGGCACCGCGAAATTCGCGCAGCCCGGCGGCAATCTGCTCGAAGCTGAGGCCCAGATAGCGGCCCACCGCCACCGCCGCCAGGGCGTTGGCCAGATTGTGGCGGCCCAACAATTTGAGGCTCAATTCTCCCAATACCTCGCCGCGCTCAAGGACGCGGGCGGTGGTGCCCTGGGCGGTGAAACTCACCCGGTCGGCGGTGTAGTCGGCCTGCGGGTGACCATCCAGGCTGTAGCTCACAGTCAACGGCATCCGGTCGCGCACCGCCTGGCAGTCGAGGCAGCCTACGACCACCCGCGCCTGATTGGCATACTGCTGAAAAGCTTCGACGATCTGTTCGAGGTTGGCGTAATGGTCGAGGTGGTCGCCCTCGATGTTGGTGACCACGGCCACCTCCGGCGAAAAGAGCACCAGCGACCCATCCGATTCGTCCACCTCCGCCACCAGGTGCGGGCCGGATCCCAAACGGGCGTTGCCACCCAGTTCGTCCACTTCGCCTCCCACCACCACCGTCGGGTCCAAGCCGCAGTGGTAAAGCATCACCGCGATCAAGCTGCTGGTGGTGGTCTTGCCGTGGGTACCCGACACGCCGATCATCCGGTAGCCTTCCGCCAGTTGGGCGAGCACCTGGGCGCGGTGGCGGACGGCGACGCCTCCCCTGCGCGCCGCCAACAGTTCCGGGTTGTCGGGTTGGATGGCGCTCGAATAGACCAGCCGCGTCACTCCCTGCAGATTTTCGGCGCGGTGGCCGTAGAACACCGAGATGCCCGAGGCTTCCAGGCGCTGGGTCTGCAGGTTGGGCTTGAGATCCGAACCGCTGACGCGCTTTCCTTGCGAACGCAATACCAGAGCCAGGCCGGACATGCCGATGCCACCGATACCGACAAAATGAGAAACCTCACCCGTTACCAGCGGGTCCAGCGACATATTCACTCCTGTTTCACACCGGTTGTTGTAGACAGAAACATCACGACCCGCGAGATCATGACGGCCATAATCTACCATGTCAAGCCCTGGGGATTAAGTTTTTTTCCCCAAGACTTGCGGGATCGCCATTCACAATCCAGGTGCGCTGCTTTTCGCTGGTGCTTTGTTCTCTGTGCTCTTCAATCTACCGAAAAGGCAGCGGCCCTCCGCGTCCGTCCTATCCGGACGCGGAGGGCTATAAATGACAGGCATTCGCTTATGAGGAAAGCATGGGCAGCGCGAAGGTGGTCGTAGCCGGCAGCATCAACATGGACATCGTCGTGCGCGCCGCGCGTCATCCACAGCCGGGCGAAACGCTCCTGGGCCAATCGGTGCAGTTTTTCGCGGGCGGCAAAGGCGCCAATCAGGCAATCGCGGCCTACCGTCTGGGGACGCCGGTCATATTGATCGCCCGGGTGGGAGACGACGGTTTCGGTGGAAGTCTGCGCGCCTTCGTAAGCCAGGAAGGCCTGGATACGCAACGGGTACTGGCGACGGCAGGAGCGAGCGGCACGGCGCTCATCACCGTAGCCGATAGCGGTGAGAACACAATCGTCGTCGTTCCCGGCGCCAACGACGCGCTGAGCCCGGTGGATGTCGAAGTGGATATCGAGCCGGGCGATGTGCTGGTGAGCCAGTGCGAGATCCCCGCCCAGACGATCGAACATTTTTTTGTCCGGGGAAAACGGCTGGGGGCGCGCACGCTTCTCAACGCCGCCCCTGCCCGGCCTTTAGCCCCGACCCTGGCGGCGGCGGCGGATGTTCTGGTTGTCAACGAGAGTGAACTGGCCATCCTCACTGGTGCGGCTGTCGATGCCGAGGATGCCGGGACGGTGATCGCCGCCGCCCGTTCGTTGCAACCTGCAATCGAAAATGTCGTGGTCACCCTCGGCGGGCGGGGAGCGGTGGCCTGCCTCGGGCCGGTGAGCGAGACGGTACCGGGGCGGCGGGTGGAAGTCGTGGTCGATACCACCGGGGCGGGGGACGGCTTCGTGGGTGCGTTGGCGGCCCGGCTGGCCGCCGGTGAGCCTTTTGCACAGGCACTCGTCTTCGCCAACGCCGCCGCTTCGATCTGCGTGGAGCGGCCCGGGGCCGCCGCCTCGATGCCGACCATGGCCGAGGTGCTGGCGGTGTTGTAGCAGGGGTCAGGACGCTCAGTGGCTTGCGGTGCGGACTTTCTGCGAATAGAACGACGCCGATTCTTTGCCGACGGCGCACTGTTGGGCAAAAGAAATCAGGTGGTGACCCACCAGGCCGACGTGGATCAGCTCCTCGATGCGGCCGGAGCGCAGGGCAGGGACCGCCATCTTCCAGAACGTCTCGCGGTAATCGCTCAGCACACCGACTTTGATGAGCAGGTTGGCCAGGATCGTCAGTCCCTTCTGGATATTCGCCCAACTGGTGCGCTCGGGGCTGTTGGGCACAGCGATGCGGTTGGGGTAGGTGTGCTCGCAGTTGTACGCGAATCGCTCGTAGAGAAATTCGGGGCTGTAGGCGGCGGTGATGCAGCGGCGCCACATCTCGACCACTTGATCGTGGGGGAGCAAAAATTCGACGTTCGACTCGCGGCCCTCGACCTCGCTCACCAGGCGGCCTTCTTGCTGGAGCCGATCCCACAGCGGTGTGCGCGGCAGGGCGTGCAGCAGATTGATCGTGAGCATCGGCAGCTGCGAGAGGCGGATAAATTCGAGGATGCGCTCGCCAGTCTCGGGGGTGTCGGTGTCAAGACCGATGATGATCCCCGAGACGACCTCCATGCCGTAGCTGTTCAGGGTGCCGATGGCCTCCAGGATCGGCATGCTCAGGTTGTGGGTTTTGGAGATCGATTTGAGCGCGTCGGGTTCGGGGGTCTCGATGCCGCAGAAGACCGTGCAGAAGTATGCCTCGCGCATCATCTCCAGAATCTTGGGGCTTTGGGCGATGTTGAGGGTCGCTTCGCAGGCGAACTGGACTGGATAGCCGTTGCGCTTTTGCCAGTCGATGAGGTGCGGCAGCAGGTCGGCAACCGCGCGGCGGTTGCCGATAAAGTTGTCGTCTACGAAGTAGACCGCCCCCGGGTTGCCCGAGCGCAGCATCGCGTCGAGTTCGGCCGTCACCTGCTCAGGGGTCTTCAGGCGGGGATTGCGGCCGTACAGGGCCGGGATGTCGCAAAATTCGCAGGCGTAGGGGCAGCCGCTCGAAAACTGGACGCTGCCCAAAAAGTAGTTACCCAGGTTGATTTTGTCGTAGGCGGGAATCGGAAAGCGGTCCAAGGGCAGGCGCTCGGCCGTCTCGAAGCGCATCTGACTTGCCGGCCGTTCGGTGTGCATGTCGATGTACTCGATCATCCGGTCGGTGGCGTCGCCCAGTTCGCCGATGTGAATCAAGTCGAAATCCGGGTAGTACTCCGGGCAGCCGGAGACCGAGGGGCCGCCCAGGGCGGTGATCTTGCCCCAGCGGTGCGCCAGTTCGTTGATCTTGCGGATCTGCGGACGCTGGATGTGCATGCCGCTGACGATCACCGCGTCCGCCCAACGGTAGTCCTCCGAGCGGGCCGGGCGCATATTCTCGTCGATAAAGCGCACCTCCCACTGGGCGGGCAGGTAGGCCGCCACCACCAGAATCCCCTGCGGAGGCATGAAGGCGCGCACCGACCCCATCAGCGGATAGGCGTGCTCGAAGGTTCCAAAAGAAGGACTGTAGGCCGGGAAGACACAGAGGATCCGCCGGGTGTGGCGCGGGCGATAGCGCGTGCGGCGATCGGCCTGGGCGGCGGCAGATGGGCTCACAGGGGCCTCCTTGGTTGCAAAAAGCTATTCGGTGTCAGGATATCCCCTGACACCGGACATCTGGCAAGCCCCCTCAGGCTTCGTCGAGGGCCGCTACCCCGGGCAGGGTCTTGCCTTCGAGAAATTCGAGCGAGGCACCGCCACCGGTGCTCACGTGGCTGAGCTTGTCGACCACACCGGCTTTCTCGGCCGCCGAGGCGCTGTCGCCGCCGCCCACGATCGAGAGGTTGTCGCTCTCAGCCAGGGCATGGGCCACCGCGAAGGTGCCTTTGCTGAATCCCGGCAGTTCGAAGACGCCCATCGGACCGTTCCAGATCACCGTGCCCGATTTTTGGACTTCGGCCACGTAGAGTTCCTCGGTCTTGGGACCGATGTCCAGGGCCATCTGGCCCTCCGGGATGTTGGCATCGGGGGTGACCGGCGGGTCGGCAAGGTCACCAAACTTATCGTTGGTGCGGTGGTCGACCGGCAGCAAGAAGGTGACGCCCCGTTCCTTCGCCTCGGCAAGCAGGTCGAGGGCCAGCTGGAGCAAATCGACGGTCGTGCCGTCCTTTTTGGTGGTGCTCGTCTCGCAGCGGGAAGCTCCCACATCCACGCCTTGGGCTTTGAGGAACGTGTAGGCCATCGCCCCGCCGATCAAGATCGAATCGACCTTGGTGAGCATGTTCTGGATAAGCTGAATCTTGTCGCTCACTTTGGCGCCGCCCATGATGGCAAGCACCGGCCGTTCCGGGCTTTCGAGGGCTTTGCCCAGGTATTCGAGTTCTTTTTGCAAAAGCAGCCCCGCCACCGCCGGGCGCAAGTAGCGCGCCACGCCTTCGGTGGAGGCGTGGGCGCGGTGGGCGGTGCCGAAGGCGTCGTTGACATAAAGTTCGGCGAGGCCCGCGAGCTTCTGGGCAAATTCGGGGTTGTTTTTTTCTTCTTCCGGGTAGAAGCGCACGTTCTCCAACAGCAGCACATCGCCGTCTTCGAGCTTCTTGACCGCTTCTTCGACTTCCGGGCCAATCACGTCGTCGGCTTTGTAGACCGTCTGGCCGAGCAGTTCGCCCAGGCGCTTGGCCACCGGCGTGAGGCGCAACTGATCGTCAAAACCCTTGGGACGCCCCAGGTGGCTCACCAGGATTACCCGCGCCCCCCCACCGGTCAACATTCCAATGGTGGGCAACGCAGCGCGAATGCGCGTATCGTCTGTGATCTGGCCGCTCTCGTCGAGGGGAACATTAAAATCAACCCGCACCAGAGCCCGCTTACCCTTGAGGTCCGCCGCCCCCAGGGCCTCAACCGTTTTCTTCGCCACCGTCCGTTCTCCCAACGTCCTTCGCGATTATTTTCCGGTACAGCCCGCCCCGGAGTCAAAGACGGCGCGAATCAGTTTTGGCCGCCGGGCCAGTCGAGGGTGGCAAAACCGGCAAAGATCCAGTCGCCCACTGGGGTCTGGGGACTCTGTTGAAACAGCAGCGGCCGATAGGCAAAGGCGACAAGGTGGGATGTACGGCATTCTTCACCCTCAAGCCGGTGGCGCAGCGTATCGTCGAGGGGATGGCAACCCTGCCGATCCTGAATGAACGCACACCGATCGAGCACCGGTGCCATCCGGCCACGGGCGAGGGCCAGCACCTGGCTGCCCCGGCGGCGAAAACAGGTCAAAAACGGCCCGCTCACCGGCGCCCCGATAGGTTGATATTGCTGAAGCCAGGCATCGACCGGCAGCCCACTGCGGCGGGCTGCCGCCGCAAAAGCAAGCGCAATGGCGTCGGGGCGGGCGTCGGGGTAGCACAGTGCGCCGATGCGCAGCGTGCAACAGAGCGGATCGACCTCGAACGGATGCGGTGTGGCGTGGCGGCTGGGCATCGGGCGGGAGCGGCTGAGGTCCACGCACGTGTCGCCACCGCAAATCTGCCGGATGACCGGTGCGGCCTCCGCGACTATGACCAACCGGCCGCTCGCAGTGCCAGGCACGCCGGCGGGCGCCTCGAAGCGCCAGGGCCGACCGATCGCCCGACCGATCGCCTCCACCAGGCTCTCGGTGTTCCAGCAGCGCGGGTCGTAGCGCAGCAGGAGGCTGCCGCTGGCGATAGACGCGCAGATAGCGTGCAAGCCGGGCAACTCGCCCAAGCGCGACTCAAGCCGCGTGTCCCAGGCGGGGTCGGCTTCGAGTCCTCGAATTGCAAGATGCAACCGGCCCGGTGTGCGCTGAGCAACGGGCTGAATGGCGATGGACATATTCATAGGTAAGTGCGACACGCCGAAAGGTGCAAAGCCGATGCAAACAGCAGCGTCATTCAAGTATCGATGCGGGGATCGCTCTATCGGCAAGGATTAGAGATTTTTTTAATGATTGCTTGCCGAAGGTGAATTCGGTTTTTCTTAACGATTGTTTGCTCTCCCCAATATCGTGCAATTTGTGACGGAAACAAGAGAAACCCCTCGATGGGACGAAAGACAGGTCAAAAATCCGGGGGTCGAAAGCAACCCCAGAGGCTGCTCAGCTAAAACCCTTGTCCGCCCAAACCGGTGGACGAGGGTTTAACCAGAATGTCCAGGGCTGGAGGCAGAGACCCGAATCGGCGGACGGTGGCGGCCTGCCGCCATAGAGACGCTTTAAACTTCGCTGCCGCGCTTGAGCACATATGTGACGGCGTCGCCGACGGTGGTGATCTTTTCGGCGTCTTCGTCCGGGATTTCGGTTTCAAACTCCTGTTCAAGTGCCATGACCAGTTCCACCTGGTCGAGGGAATCGGCACCGAGGTCGTTGGCAAAGCTCGATTCGGAAGTCACCTCCGACTCCTCGACGGACAGTTGCTCCACGACGATCTTCTTGACGCGTTGATAAACTTCCACTTCGTTCATTCCTGCCTCTAAAGTGCATATTGTTCGGCCCGGCTGTGCCTGACCCAATCGCTGATAGTACACTGCTTTGGCCTTGACGTGCTACTGCTTCGGCTCGTCTTACCGGGCCAGTTCCGCCTCGATGGCGGCGAGGGTCCGGCGCGAGTGGGCAGGCAGCTTGGCGCGCACCGCCTGCACATCGGCCCAGGTGTCGATGTCGCTATCTTCGCCAAGTAACTCCATCGCCAGATCCAGATTCCGGCCGCGCCCAAGGGTGGCTGCGAGCAACCGATCGGTGCCCATGGGCATAGCTGTAAACAAATCCACCGGCCGGGCGAGGGCGATCAGGTAATAACCGCCGTCGGTACAGGGTCCAATGACCACCGGCACCTGCTCCAGACGTTCGGCAGCGACACGGTAAATCTCACTATCAAGGTGGGGGCTGTCGCTGCCGATGCCCACCGCCGGGGTGCCCACCGCCTCGAAGGCATGGAGCAGGCGCTCACCCAGATCCGCCCCCTGTTGCTCCAACAGTTCAAAATCCCCACCCCAGGGTGCGAACCAGTCTGGATCGCCCGCGTAGGCGATCACCCGCCGCCACTGGGTAAGGCGGGCAGCTTCGCCCAGGATATCGCTCAAAAACGCAGCGTAGAGCCGACAGGCTTGCTCAGGAGTCAAAGGCGGACATAGACGAGTTTTGACCCGCCCTGGAACTGGGGTTTTAGCAAAGACGATCAAGGCAGGATGCTTCACAAAGGCTCTGCTAGAATTGCCGTACTTTCCGTTCGACCGCTGCGGGATCGATGGTAGCTGGTTTTTTGCTCATTCTGGCCGTGCTGATTCTTGGAGGCGGGATTGCCACCGTCGGCGACCGCATCGGCTCGATGGTGGGCAAAAAACGGTTGAGTCTATTCAAGCTGCGGCCCCGGGACACCGCCACGCTGGTGACCGTCTTTACCGGGGTGATGATCGCCGGGGTTTCACTGGCACTGGTGCTGCTGGTCTCCGACCGGGTGCAGTTCGCGCTCTTTAACTACGACCAGGTGCAGTCGCGCCTGCGCGATGCGACCCGCCAACAGGCAGCGGCCGAAAAAGAACTGTTGGCCGTCCAAAGTCAGCGCACCGAAGAGCGCCGTGCCCTCCAATCGGCCCTTGCCGAGCGCCGTCAGGCGGAGACGAACTTGCAGAGCATCAACCGGCAACTGACCGAGGCGCGCTCCCAGCAAGAACAAAGCGAACGCAAGCTTGCTCAGAACCAGAAGTTGCTTGCCACCCTCGAGACCCAAAAAGCCGCCGTCCAAAAAAATGCTCAGGTGCTGCGACAGGCGGTGCAGACGCTCAATGGCGAGCAAAGGCGGCTGGCTACTTCTTTGCAGCGCAGCCGCAAAGACCTGGTCCAGTTGGCGCGCCAGAAAAAGAAACTGGAGCGGGAGAACGAGACGCTTTTTTATATCGCCGCCGAACTGGCCAAAAAAGTGGCGGCCTCCCAGGCGACGACCAATCGCCTGCGCAGCCGCACCGAACTGATTTTCGAAGCCGAAGAGGCGGTCGCCAAGGCGAAGGTACCGGGCGGGCGGGGTATGGCTGAGACCCAGCGCATCTTCGACGAATTTCTCAGCGAAGTCCAGAAGCAAGCCCTCAAAGCCGGCGCCCAGCCGGAACCGGAGGCGGGCTGCAAAAGTGCGGTGTGCATGAGCGCCGAAGAGGCCCGCCGCATCCTGCAGCAACTCGCCGCCCCCGGCGATCACGCCCTGCAGCTGATTTCGATTGACAACTCTCTCAAAGGCGAGCCGGTCTGGGTCTTCGGACAGGTCCGCCCCAACCAGCTGTTGTTCGAGGAAGGACGGGTGATCGCCGCCCGCCAGATCGATCGTAATGTTCTGAACGACGAAGAAAAACTGCGCGTAACGCTGGTGGATCTCTTCAACGAGGCGAACCGCCAGGCCCGCGACGCCGGTATCCTCACCAGCGGTCGCGACGCCAAGGTGGGCGAATTTTTGTACAGAGACCTGGAGCGGATGATCGAAGAGCTGCGCTCGCAACCCGGCAACGGCGCCGTCACCCTCCAGGCCGTCTCCAAGCAGGATGTCTACACCCTTGGTCCCCTCAGCCTCAAACTCGTAGCGATGCAAAACGGCCGTATTCTCAGCAAGGCCGGGTAAGCGATGATCCTGGGTATCGATCCCGGTCGCTCCAAGTGCGGTCTGGCGCTGGTGGGCCTCGACCGCAAGCTCTACTTTCGCTCGGTCGTAGCGAGCGACCAGCTGCTCAAGCAGGTGGAGCGGTTGCTGGAGGACTTTCCGGTGGCCGCCCTGGTCATCGGTGATCAGACGACATCCGAGTACTGGCAGGCCCAACTGCGCGCCGCCTTTCCCGAGGTGCGCCTGGTGGCGGTACCCGAGCGCCGCTCCAGCGAGCAGGCCCGCGCCCGCTACTGGCAGTTCAACCCGCCCCGGGGGCTCAACCGTCTGTTGCCCCAAGATTTTCGGGTGCCCCCGGAAGCCTACGACGACGTGGTGGCCCTCATTTTGGTGGAGCGCTACCTGGTGGGGCTGATCGACGCCGACCGGCGCTAATCAATCCCCGAAAGTCTAGTTAAAATTGATGAAGTCGTGACGAGCCACTCAAGATGACTGTTACATACCCGCGGAAGTTCCGTGACCAGTTCGGAGCCCGCGAAATTCTCGCCATTGTCGTCCGGGACCGCGAAATTCAAAACATTACGCTCAACCGCTACCGCTACTCCGAGCAGCGCGCCTGCAAGGATCTCACCGAGGTGATCGAGCGCCTCGACGGTCAGCAGCGTGAACTCATCCGCGACCTCTCGCGCCATATCCACGACGAAGCCCGCCACGCCAACTGGCTGACCGAGCTGCTCTACGATCTGGGGGCAGAACTCAACGTGCCGCCGGGGCTTTCGTATATCGACGAATTCGAGCGCCTTGTCCACGACACCGGCGGCAAGCCCGGCAAAGAGATCGACCTCGATTTTTATCTCATCGAGAGCCTCGCTGCCATCAACGTCACCGAGAAGCGCGGCTGCCTGTATTTTTCCGCCCACATCCACGCGCTCAAGAACGCGCCCCAGACGCCTGAGAACCTCCAGATCCGCGCGTGCATCGAGCGAATTTTGCCGGAGGAGGCGGGGCATGTGCGCTGGGGCAACCGCTGGCTCGCCCAGATGGCCCGCACCTCGCCCCAGAACGCCGAGCGGGTCGAAGCGGCCAAGCGCCGCTACACGACCATCGAGCAGGCAGCCTTCGAGACGAGCATGGATATCACCCTTGGAGCCGAGTTGCGCCGTGCCCAGTGGCTGCTTGAGATCTCCGAGACGCTGCCGGTATGGGAGCGGCCGGGCTACCTGATGGAGCACCTGCCGCGCATTTTGCCCGAGACCCAGATGCACCGGCTGAGCCTCGTTCAGATCGCCTTCCAGCGCGATCCGGTGCAGTTCATGCAGCAGTTTTTGCCTGCATTTCTGGGCCTGGGCCGCGCCGCCAAGGCGGACGCGCCCGAGGCGCCCGAGTCGTCCTACGTACGTAAGACGGCCTGAATGGTGCCCTGAACTTGCCAACATACCCGGGTGGCTTGTCCCGCCCGGGAACAAGGCGTAGGATCCAGGCGTTCCTCCCGCGTCGAGGCTTCTATGGGACTGTTCGATCAAATCCTTGCCGCCATCGCCAACCCCGAGCAGCAAGCGAGCCAGGGTCAGGTGGCCTCGGTTCTGGGCACTCTTCAACAGCAGGGGCAGGCCCACGGCGCCGACACTCAGGCGATGACCCAGTTGTTCTCGGTGGTGGGGCAACAGGTGCGCGGCGCCCTCCAGCAACAGCGCGCCGGCGCCGGGCCGCAGCAGGCCGAGGCCACCGTGCAGCAGTACAGCGGCACCGAAGCGAATCCGCAGGCCGTCCAGGCGCTCTTTGGAGCGCGGCAACCGCAGGTGGTCCAGGACACCGCCAACCGCACCGGCATCGACGCTTCCACCATCCAGGCGCTCTTGCCCGTCGTCATACCTTTGATCTTGCAGCTGTTGCAGGGCGGCACCAACAGTCGTAATCCCCAGCAGGGCAATCCCCTGCTGGGTACGTTCTTGGACACCGACAACGACGGCGACGTGGATCTAGGCGACATGGTGCGCGTGGCAGGCCGATTTCTCTAGGTTTCCCGACCCTCGAAGCGACCGAAACTGCCTGGCTGCAACCCCACGCCAGAACGACCTGGCGGGTTGGGCGTCGGCCATCGCCAGCACCTGGTCGATGCGTCGCAACGCGTGGCGGAAGGCGACCAGATTGCGCAAACAGCGCTCGTCGAGGCGCGCGGCCACCTCTGGCCAGCGGTCGAGCACGGCCTGCAGCGCCTCGGGCACTCGCGCCCGGCCGGGGGTGACGATTGTTTCGGGTGGTTGTGGTTGCTCTGCCGAGCCGCCGTCTGTGTGAGAGACATTCCCCCCTCCGAAAGCTTTTCGGTTTCACGGCCGAGTGACGGAGGGCAAGGGCCGGAGCAAAGCGGAGGACGAAGCGCACCCTTGCCTGTAGGAGTGGCCGTGGTATCGTCTGCGGCTTGGGGGGGGAATGCTCTGGGCTCAGCCAAGCCTTTGGAACGTTGAATTTGTTGATCAGAGTCTTCTAGATAATTGGGTGTCAAATTGAGACGGCTCTTGAGTGCACTCGGCTCAAGTGCAGCGCGGCTGTGACGATAGGCGATCGACTGCCCCAGCCATTGGCGGTAGCGCAGCCAAAACGGGCTCGTGGGGTTCGCCGCCCATCTCGGTGTATCCAGCGCCAGCACCCGATCGATCAGTGCCGCGTCCAGGTAGACCCGGTTGGGGCCGTGCGCCTGGCGAACCGACACCAGCAGCCCGGCAAATTCGATCTCAGGCCACAACCGAAACACCGTCGAGCGGTCGCACCCTGCGTAGCCGGCGATCGTCTCGGCACTCGCCCAGCAGTAGCCCGCCCGATCCACCAGGCCGATCACCGCTTCGACGATGCGGCCGATTGTGTGCGCCCGGCTGCGGCTAATTCGCTCGTGCACCAGACCGATCCATCGGTGGGTGGCGGCCAACTCCTCCACCAACGCGCGGGTCTGGTTCCTCGTCTGCTCGCGGGCCTGGCCTATCCAGCCTCGGGACTGGCGATTTGAGTAATCTTCTGAACTTTCAAGCCTATTTGAAGTCGCGTACACTATGGGTGGGCTCCAAGCGGCGGTCTCACTTGAAAGCTTCGAGATTAGAGAGGGTCGTATCTCTCGAAATCTCCCGCCAGGGCAAAGCCCTGGCTTGGCTTATCAATTGCGAATAGTTTACGGGATCTCCCCCGACGCTGTATATGGTGTCGGGCGTGTTGGGTGACTTCGAATTTCAGCTTTTGCAGAGTGTCGCCAAGGTTCGCCACGGTTGGCGAGGGCTGTCGTGGTATATTCTCGCCAAGGTTCGCCACGGCTGGCGAACCTTGGCGAGGAAGGACAGTGAACAAAGAACAAGCGGCGGCTTTTCTCGGTGTGAGCCTGCGCACCTTGGAGCGCTACACGCAGTAGGGTAAGCTCGGCGTCACCTACGAACGCGGGTCAGCGGGCCAGATGGCCACCTACGATCCTAAAGAACTGGCCGGGTTTCGCTCCACTTTAGGCACTTCTCTCACCAAGTCGGCTACCGTCTCTCCGACAGCCGCTCCGACAGGCTCCGACACAGCATTAGCGCCACTGGCGAGCCCTGGCGAAGCACTCGTCGGCTTGGTGGGGCTTCTCGATCAATTGGGGTACCGGCGCAAGACGGAGCGTCCGGCCGCCGCTCTCGGGGAGAAAATTTTGCTCACTCTCGGCGAGGCCCAGGCGCTCACTGGCCTAAGCCGTGATCAGCTCAAGCGGGCTATCGCCGCCGGGGAGCTGCGTGCGGGGAAAATCGGCCGCGCCTGGCGGGTGCGCCGCTCGGACCTGGCCGACTACATTGCCAAGTTGCCCCTATAATTACCTAAATTTCCTGAAAGCTCTCAAAGAGGAAGTCCCCGACACCAAACAGCCGGGGGTTATTCTTTTGATCCAGTAAGCACTTCTATAACCAAACCCGCATCCTCATTCATACAAATGACTTCCACACATAAATTCCGCGTTTATCAATGTAGCCTTCTGAGTTGCCGACATCTACAAGAGCTAAACCATGTGAGAAGCAGCTAGCATGATCAAACTTCGGATCAATAACTGTCTCTCCCATTTTATTAATATAGCCCCATTTTCTATTAGTTACTTGTACAGCTGCTAGTCCTTCACAAAAGGGATATGCAGACTCAAAAATCGGTTCAATAACCACATCCCCATGTATAGAGGCATATCCCCATCTATTGCGAACGCTTATAGTTGCTAAGCCCTCAGATGAATTTCTAGAGCAAACAGCTTTTATGTCATCAACTCTTGAGCCAGTCCTATCAATGTAAATAACTTCGTCTCTGTAAGAAACTCTTGCCAAACTTTGACGAAAACCCTCCAAAACCTTGTCAAAGCTTGGCTTTATCACTAGCTGGCCACTAAAATCGATGAAGCCCCATCTACCTCCAGGCCACCCACCTATATGAACAGCTGCTAAATTCTCGGAAAATGGGTCTCCATAATCATACTGAGGTTGGATCACTTCTTCTACCAATTTATTAATGTAGCCATACTTTTCTTCAGATGTGCCAATAAGCACCAACCCTTGAGAGAACGCCCTTCCAACTTCTATGTATTCTGAGGGGAGACTATAAACATTACCAACTAGATCAACGAAGCCCCAACAGTCTTCAAGCCTTACACGTGCAACTTGCTCGAAAAACGGTTCTGCTCCATTAAACTGGGGAAGATAAAGATAGCGTCCAGACTCATCAATAAAACCCCATCCTTCATCGGTGAGCACTCCGGCAATGCCTTCAGAAAAGTTTTGAGCTTCATTAAATTTTAATTCAATCGTTATTTTACCAATGTTGTTGATAAAGCCCCAAACACCTTCTCGCTGCACTGGAAACAAGTTATTCAAACTCGAAGCCTCATCATTAATGGGAAGCAGCAGAGGAAAGCTGTGTTTCCGCGTGATTTGAAAACACAGTTAAATCAATATCTCACCTAGATACTATTGTAGATTTTACTAAGTAGCCGAAGCTGAATAAACATAAGGTGCTGCGGCTGAGTCTCAGGCTAAAGCTTTTTAGCATCCTCCACAACCTGACGTTTAATTAGCTCCGCCTACTTAGCCCTGATCTGTCACATAGGGATTTTTCAACGAAAGCACGGCCTTTCAGCTCACGAAGATTCAACGTTTCGCCCGTGTTTGACAGATCAGGGTTAGATAGTACGATTCCGTCAACTGCGACCATTCAGAACCCACTCATAGCAATACGACTGTAGGCTTGTACATCTACTTCGGAAAGCAAATAATGCTTTCCCACTTTTCATCAATATAACATGTTGATACATTGCTAGCTGTAGGATGCAGTTAGCCACTGTCCTATGGATAAGTAGAATTACAGAGGTATATCGCTGGACTGACCCCATTGCTTGGAGTAGAACGCCCCATCCGAACTAAAGTAGATATACCAATAACCGTTTGAAGGTCGCCACACAGCTCTATCGGCCCTACCGTCACCGTCGTAATCTCTAGGCACAAGTATATCTCCCGATATTCCGTTTGCTCCTAAATCAACACTATCACCTGTAGAACTGTACTTTGCATACCAGCGTCCATTTGAAGGGCGCCATACTGCTCTATCGGTCTTGCCATCGCCATCATAATCGGCAGGAACTGGTTTATCGCCAGCAATACCGTATTTTACAACAGTTGCCTGTTGACCCGTAGAACTTTGTTTGATATACCATTCTTGAGATGAAGTTCTGTAAACTGCTCTGTCAGTTTTTGCGTCTCCATCATAGTTGCCAGGTACAGCTACATCGTAGTATGGACTCCCAGGCACTCCATAAACCCCCAAATCGGTACTGACCCCTGATGAGCTGTACTTAACGTACCAGTGTCCGTCTGACGATCGCCAAGTTGCCAGATCTGCTTTTCGATCTCCATCAAAATCATCAGGCACAAGCCAATCATAATAGGGGGCTGTAGGGATTCCGTAGACTCCCAAATCCTTGCTGGCTTTTGTCGAGCTATATTTCACATACCAATGCTGGTTTGAGGGTCGCCAAACTGCCAGATCTGGTATCCCATCGCCATCAAAATCCCTTGGATACGGCATGTCTCCGGACACACCATATACTGTCGAACTTTGATCACCGTACAACGAGTCGGCAAAATACCAATTGCCACTACGATATGTTGCAAGCTCTGCAGTATTGGTGCCCGTAAAATAACGAGTAAAGTTGACAAAGTTTTCATAAGACGTTTTCACCACGCGGAAAAGTCCACTTGCTGAAAGACCCGTTGTAGTTATAAAAATTGAGCCAGCAGGAAGTACATTAGGGTTAAGGAGAACTGCTTTACCTAATAACATGTCACTTACTCCAGGCGTTCCACCTGGATTAGTACAAGCTTTAGTTTGAAGCATTAGGGTTTTGTTGGTTGTAGCTGTGTTCACCAAAGATGAACCTATTGCGATACCTCCAGGAGTGTAAAACACCATTGCCGGGCGAATAATATTCGTGCTTGTTGCTGCTTTGCCAGCTTCTGATACCAGCAGCGCTCCTAAAAAATTGGAAACTTGTTTTGGAGACGACCCAGAACTTTCCGTAATCGTGGAGCCTTCTTTAATCGCTTTCGCATCACCAAAGTAGCTTTCCACATATGATTTTGGAGGATTAGGAGGAATCGTATAAGTTATCGATTGCAGTACATCAGGCACTGATCCAGCACCTGACGAAGTAAAGACTTTTTTCTTGTTTTCAACTGCATTAATGCTTTTTACAGCCATGTTTTGAAATATAATTCCTAGTGCTTGGGTCACTTGACCGCTGGACATAGTGTCAGTGAGAAGTCCTAGATCACGAGCCCTCTGCTCAATTTCTGTTTTTGTTAATGTTAGCCCGCTTGGGCAATTTATATCGGGCACGGTATCAAGTTCCATTGCATCAGTAACAAAACTATTGTTATCTTCTGTATCATTGCCCTTCTCTAACGAAGAGGGAGGATTGCCTAATTTAATTATGCTACCCATCGGAAATTGATAAACTTCTTGATTCTCATTTCCTAATAATGGCTCACCCATGCAGGGCGTTGATATCACTATTGAAGTCGCAAAAAAGATCAAAAAAGATGTGCGTTCAATGTTTTTCATGACAACTCACGACTCCTTATTTCAATGATTTCCAACTTAGTGACAAACTCTGTTGAAACAACTGAGCGATTTTACTCACGGATGATGGCTAAAGAAGTTCCACTTCTTCTTTAGGCATAGCAATTCTTATCACACATTAAGTACATATTGAAGTAATTCAAGATACAAAAACGTGAAGAACTGCAAAGCATTTTTCCCGAAGGTTCTATTTGCGGAAATGATCTGAGAATCCCGCATGGGGGGTATTGCTTTTGGGCCGTCCACGTATCCGCGATTCGCACTGCACCGCCCGTCGCGCCGCGGGAGCCGACGCTGGCTGATTCTCAATCCCCGTGCCGACGGTACTCCGCCAGCAGCCGAGAGAGGTGATGAGACTCCGCCAAGGCCGCAGGCGTTGGCTAGGGCCGCATCGATGCCCTCCGGGTACAGCTCGGGCGGTTTCTGGGAATAAGACGGCCGTTCAGCGTTCCATGCCCCGGTCCCGCTCGTTTTTCCTTTGACGCTCGGCTACCTGCTTTCCCACTTCTGAAGGGTTGTCCCGAAGCGATCCACGTCCTCCTCGCTCAGCTCGAAAGTCTGCACCCGCCCCTGCTCGACTTGGCAGATCACTCCATGCCCGTCCTTGGCCGTCACCGTGTAGTCATCTTGGCGAACAGTGCGCCCAGATCGATGATGCTGAGCTGTCCTCGCCGGGTGAAGGCGGGGGTGCTCCTGCAGGCGGGAGTAGCGACCGGGCACGGGCCTCCAGCCGCACACGCCAACTCGGCGGCAGGTAGGCGGTGACCCGCAGCAGCTGCGCGAACGGGTTGCTCCTCGGCGGCTCTCTGCGGGGGCCACTTTCGGGCTCGCCGAGGGCCTGCGGCGGTCCGGTGGTGATCGCCGGCGGCGCGCTGCTCTCGCTCAATGGCCTGGGTGTCCGGCTCTGGGGAGCTTCGGCGTGCCGCTGCTCGCGCCCGAGACGATCGGCCTGCGCCCGGGCGTCTATGTGCCCCTGCTGGTGTCGGTTGGTTGCAGGTTGCGCTTGAGGGTCATCGTCACCCAAGCTGCACGGCCTGCTGCCCAAGGAAACAGGCTTGCCGTATCATAGAAATAAATTCGTACGGCGTTGAACACAGCCATGGAACGCAAGCTCACTGTACGGGTCGATGAAAAGCTGATTCAGCAAGCCAAGGCATGGGCAAGCAAAGAAAATGTCTCCTTGAGCCAGGCGATCAGCCAGTTTTTTGCTGCCGTCACAGCGCGCGACAAACTGACTATGGGGCTAAGCCCCTGGATGGAAACCTTCCAGCAAATGGTCAAGCCCCCGCTGGGCAAAGATGTGGTCAGCTGGACGGACGCAGAGGTTGAGGAGAACTACCGTACCTACCTCGAAGAAAAGTATCGCTGATGGCCGTTGTAGTTCTGTATGACACCAATGTCCTTCTGGATATCGTGTTGGTGCGTCAGCCCTACTATCGCGATTCGCTGCTCGCCGTGGACGCTGCCAGTAGCGAGCGTATTTCAGGCTATATTGCCGGACATGCACCGACTACTTTGTTCTACGTGCTCAAAAAGCAAGTAGGAGCGCCTCAAGCCCGGCGGTCTATCGCCCATCTCCTGGCCCACCTGACGGTGGCGGCCGTTGATGACGCCGGTATCCGGGGTGCACTCGTTTCCCCTTTTGAGGACTTCAAAGATGCAGTAACAGCGATGGCGGCCGTGGGGGTCAATGCCCAATTCGTTTGCACCCGCGACTTAAAAGATTATGCAGCCAGTCCTGTGCGGGCGATTCTCCCGGCGGTATTGCTTGCGAGTGTTTAAATCTTCGTTGTTGGAAGACTTCGGTATCCTGGCATCAGCACCAACTTGAACCCATGGAACCAGACTTTTCCCAGCCCACCTTCCCGCCGCAGGGTGCCGCCGCCGAGTTGGAGCGCGCCGCCCACGGATTACTGTTTCCAAGCGAGACCGATGCGCCCTTCGAAGCGTTCGAGTGGCCCGTCTTCGAGTTGAACCCAGAGCAATTGCTGGAAAACACGGGTCACCCTCCGGATATGGCCGTCAGCGCACTGGATCTCGATGCGTTCTTTGCACCAGCTTGCCGCGAGGCGGACTGGCAGGAGCCTCGGCAGCGGGCCACCGCCCAACGGTTCCAGGCACTGCTTGGCACCCTCAAAAACGCTTTGGACGAGATCAAAGTCTATCGGGTGGGCGGTGTCGAAGCTGATGTTTACATCGTCGGCCTCAACCAGGAGGGCACCCTGAGCGGCCTCAAAACCCGGATCGTCGAAACTTAGAGCAGGTGCCGGGTGTCAGGGTGAAAACGATTGATCGCAAGGGTTTCCCGCTCGCCTGGCGTTGCCTGTGCAACTGAAAACTTACCGATTGTCCAAGCGGCTTTCGAGTAACGCCTGGATGTTCTTTGGCACGCCCGAGAGTAGGTTGTAGCCGGTGGCCGCTTCGATGCGGTCGACATTCACCCGAAATTCGCGCCAGCCCACTTCTTTGATCCCGGAGGTGTTGGGCATGTCCACGGCGATCACCCGCGTGCGTCCGGTCACACTTGCGAGGCTTGTCACCGGCGCATCGAGCACGACGATCACCTTCCAGTGGCGCGCGGGAACAGATATTTTGCCCCCGCCGATTTTCCCAAGTTCCCCGCTACCCCCGGCCACGATGTAAAGTTCCTTCCCCGCCGCGACCAGTTCGCGGCAGTAGCTTTCGAGTTTTTCCCAGGGGCCGCGGTTGAGATCCGGGGCCTGAGGAGTCATATTGGTCATCAAAAAAGTCGCCGAGTTGTCCGCCGCAGTTACCGTGCGGTCCGCCGAGGGCACCAGGTGGCCCCGGTCGTAGCCGCTGCCAGTGTAGTCGGCGGGATTTACCCGGTAAAAACTTACCGGCAGGCTCTCATCCGGGCGAAAGTCGTTCTGGCGATCGGTCCTTCCCAGCCAGGAGCGGTTGAGTTGCCAGCTGGCCCAGTTGGGAATCCCTTTGGCCGCGTTGTACGAAAGCGCGTACTGCGGCTTGAGAAGCAGATAGTTACTGACACTGCCGGGGGTGGCTGTCGCCCGGCTCGGGTTGCCTAACAGCAGCTGCTCTGCAGCGGTGCCAGCCTTGTCTGCAGGGGGAAGGGCGGCGATGTTGTCCCGGTTTTTGGGCTTGCCCTTGCCCACGTAGACATCGAATTTGTCCTCGCAGGCGTAGCCATTGCCGTCGTTGTCGAGGTAAGTGGCACCGCCGCGGTAGGCGTCGATCACCTGCTGGGGCAAAGTAAAGTCGGCGCAGCGGAAGCGCTGCTTCTTAGCCGGGGCGCACGAACCGACGGAGACGGTCAGTAGAACAATGCCCAGCAGAACGGTACGGGGGGGAGCTTTGCTCATCGGCACAATCGCTATTGAGAGTCGATTGTGCCACGGGCGCATCCAACAGGCTGCAAAAACAAACCGGGGGAGTGGCCTGCACTCCCCCGGTCGATCGGCAGTACTCGTCGACTAGCGGCCCAGCACCTTCAGGGCATGGGCGACGACATTGTCGATCGTAAATCCGTACTCGGGCATGACCGCTTTGATCGGAGCCGAAGCGCCGTAGCGATCGACGCCAATCACCGCCCCTTCGAGGCCGACGTACTTGTGCCAGCCCAGGCTGGTGCCCGCTTCCACCGCCAGGCGCTTGACGCCGGGGGTGAGGACGCTGTCTTTATACTCCTGGGGCTGGGCTTCGAACAGTTCCCAGCTCGGGAAGGAGACGACGCGGGCAGCGATGCCCTGCTCGGCCAGTTGCTTTTGGGCTTCGACCACCAGTTGCACCTCGGAGCCGGTGCCAATCAGGATGATTTCGGGATTGTCGGCTTCCACCAGCGTGTAGGCGCCCTTTGCCACCGCCTCGACCGTAGAGCCGGGCTGGATGGGCAGATTCTGGCGGGTGAGGATGAGGGCGACCGGGTCGCGATTGCTCTCGATGGCCACCTTCCAGGCACCGACCGTCTCGACGGCGTCGCCGGGGCGGATGACCGTGAGCTGCGGTGTGGCGCGCAGGGTGAGAATCTGCTCGACCGGCTGGTGCGTGGGACCGTCTTCACCGAGGCCGATTGAATCGTGGGTGAACACGTAGACCACCGGCGAGTGCGAAAGCGCCGCAACGCGCACAGCCCCCTTCATGTAGTCCATGAAGATGAGAAAGGTGCCGCCGTAAACTTTGAGTCCGCCGTGCATGGCCATGCCGTTCATGACCGCCCCCATGCCGTGCTCGCGCACGCCGAAGTGGAAGTTGCGGCCCTCGGGAGTCGCTTTTTGAAAGTCTACGAAGGCTTTGACGTAGGTGTTGTTGGAGGGCGCCAGGTCCGCCGAGCCGCCAATCAGGCCAGGGAGGGCGGCAGTGACGGCATTGAGCACTTTGCCTGAGGCGGCGCGGGTGGCAAGCGGCTTGTCGGCGGGGCTGAAGCTGGGCAGGGACGACTCCCAGCCTTCCGGCAGACGGCCTTCGATGAGCGATTCGAGTTCAGCGGCCAGTTCTGGAAATTCGGCTTTGTAGGCGGCAAAGCGGGCATTCCAGTCCGCTTCGGCTTCTTTGCCCGCCTCAACGGCTTTGCGAAACTGGGCGAGGGTCTCCTCGGGAATATAAAACTCGGGCTCCAGGGGCCACTTGAGGTTTTCTTTGGTCGCTTTGACTTCGTCCCCACCCAGGGGCGAGCCGTGCACGTCGTGGCTGTTGGCTTTGTTGGGTGAACCGTAACCGATGATCGTGCGCACGGCGATGATCGAAGGCTTGTCGGTGACGGCGCGGGCGTTGTGGATGGCCTGCTCGATGGCGGCGATATCATTGCCGTCGGCCACCGCCTGGGTGTGCCAGCCGTAGGCGTCGAAGCGCTGCATGCGGTCTTCGGTAAAGGACAACTCGGTCTCGCCGTCGATCGAGATGTGGTTGTCGTCGTAGAGATAGATGACCTTGCCCAGACCCAGGTGGCCCCCGAGCGAAGCGGCCTCGGAAGCTACCCCTTCCATCAGGTCGCCGTCGGAGACGATGGCGTAGGTGGTATGGTCGATAATCTCGTGGCCGGGACGGTTGTAACGGGCCGCGAGGTGCGCTTCGGCGACAGCGATACCGATGCCGTTGCCGAGGCCCTGACCGAGGGGGCCGGTGGTCACCTCCACCCCCGGGGTCATGAAGTTCTCCGGGTGGCCTGGGGTTCTCGAGTGCAGCTGGCGAAATTGCTTGAGATCATCTATGGCCAGGTCGTAACCGGTCAGGTGCAGCAGGGCGTAGAGCAGCATCGAACCGTGACCCGCCGAAAGGATGAACCGATCGCGGTCGAACCACTTCGGGTTGGTGGGATTGTGCTTGAGGAACTTCGTCCAGATCACGTAGGCCATCGGGGCGGCCCCCATCGGCAGGCCGGGGTGACCGGAGTTGGCCTTCTGGACAGCATCAACGGCCAAAAAACGGATGGTATTGACGCTCAACTCGTCCAACTGGGCGGCGGTCTTGTCAAGCAAAGTGCCAGTCATGGATACTTCCTGTCGCGAAAGGTGGGCGCGGCGCGCTACTTGGCCTTGGAAGCCGTCAGCAATTGGGCGGTAAGCGCTTCGTAGATGGCGCGGAACTTGAGGCTCATGAGCACCTGGAAAAAGCCGGTGCCGTCGCGGGAGCCGGGGTAATCGGTGTGCTTGAGGATGAGCGAGGCGAGTTCGCCGTAGCGCGTCTCGCTGGTGTTGCGCAGCTTCTCCTCCAGTTCGGGAGAATCCTCCGGAGCAAACTCGCCGTCGATCGACAGGTAGGACGCCGGGCGGCCGAAGTAATCCTGGGTGCCGTAGCAGAAGGTCAGCTCTTCATCCGAGTTGGGAAAATTGGGCTTCCAGCACACATCGGAAATGGCCCGGTCGAACAGGTAGGGCGCGTCGTAGTTGGGGATGCCGTCCACCTGCACCATGCAGGCTTTGACGCGCTTGATACCGCCTGCTTTTTCAGGAAGCTCACTGGGCAGAATCTGCAGCACCACATCGGCGTACTGCTTCTGCGGGTCGATGTAGGCCGAAAAGTCCGGGCGGCGCGATTCGATCTGCTTGAGGACATCTTCGTAGGTGTGGCCGCGCTCGGCCATGTCGCGCTGGATCTTCCACTGAATCTTGATCGGATCGGATAGGTCGAAGTAGATCTTGAAGTCAAATAGGTTGCGCACGCGCGCGTCGTAAAAAGGATGCAGCCCTTCGAGAATGACGATCGGAGTGGGCTCGATCAGCTCGGGCGGGTCGATTTTGCCCGTCTCGTGGTTGTAGATGGGCTTCATGATCGACTGGCCGACCTTGAGGGCGGTCGCCTGCTCGGCCATTAGATCAAAATTGTTGGCGCGCGGGTCGAGGGCGGTAATACCCGTTTCTTTGCGCTGCTTGCGGTCGAGCGAGTGGTAGTCATCGAGGCAGATGACCGTGACAAGCTCCTTGCTGAACAGATCTTTAAGCCGCCTGAGGAATGTCGACTTGCCGCAACCCGAATCCCCACCGACACCGATCAGGACCACTCGGTCCAACGTACTGACCATCGCGTTCTCCTTGGACTGGCTTCCCTGACTGGACCACCCGCCACTCGCCCACCAAGCTCAAATGCCCACGGGGCAAGCAAAAAATGCCCCCCAATGGTAACAGAGCACCGGTACCGGGGCAACAAGGCTCCAGCCCGAGTGTGGCGATGGTTACTTTCTTTGCTATCTATAGTAAGGTAAAAATACCTATCGGTAAATCTAAACATCGCGTATTAATTCTTGAAATTTTGTCCTCCCCGTGTCCCGCTCCCCACGGATGCGCTTGCCGGATCCGATGCAATGTGCCGAGCTTTGCCGGTGAGGTTTTACACTGGGCATAATCTGTCGATCGTTACCCGCTGCTGTTTCGCCGTCTTCAGGAGATAGCCGATCATGGCCCACGCCGCCACACGTACCTTCGAGGTCCCCGTCAACATTTACCGCCCGGCCAGTCCGTTCCGGGGCAAGGCGCTTCAAAACATTAACCTGACACCCGACGACCCGGACAACGATGTGCGCCACGTTGTCCTCGACTTGAGCGGGGGCGATCTGCGCTACTTCGAAGGCCAGAGCATCGGCATCGTTCCCCCGGGCACCGACGCCCAGGGCAAGCCCCACAAGTTGCGGCTCTACTCGATCGCCTCCAGCCGCATCGGCGACAACAAAGACGGCAAGACCGTTTCGCTGTGCGTCAAGCGCGTCGTCTACAAGCACCCCGAGACCGGTGAAATTGTGCGCGGCGTCGCGTCGAACTTTATTTGCGATCTGGCTCCCGGCGACGATGTGTCGATCACCGGCCCCACCGGTAAGACCTTTTTGCTGCCCGAAGATCCGAGCACCAATCTGGTTTTGATCGCCACCGGCACCGGCATTGCGCCCTTCCGGGCCTTCCTGCGCCGCATCTACGACGAAATGGACACTCCCTGGCAGGGCAAGGTGTGGTTGTTCTTCGGGATGCAAAATTCCAACAGCTACCTTTACCAGGATGAACTGGCCGGTTACACCGCCAAGGGCGACTTCGAGATCGTCGAAGCGATCAGCCGCGAGCAAAAGAACGCCCAGGGCGGTCGCATGTACGTCCAGCACCGCATCGCCGAGCACGCTGCGGCGCTGTGGGAACTGATTTCAGGCGGCAACACCTACACGTACATCTGCGGCCTCAAGGGCATGGAAGACGGCATCGACGACGCATTTACCGCCGCCGCCGCCGCCAAGGACACCGTCTGGAAAGATTACCGCTACAATCTCAAGCAATCCGGTTTTTGGCACGTCGAAACCTACTAATGTGACCATTCCTTTCCAGTCCTCCACCGCTCCGACCCTTGGGGTCGAGATGGAACTACAAATCATCGACCCCGCGACGGGCAACCTCACCCCGCGCGGGCCGGAGCTGGTCACTTTTTGCGAGGAACACCCGGAGGTCGGACTGGTCGTCAAGCCTGAACTGGTGCAGGCCACCATCGAGATCAACACGGGCATTTGCAAAGATGTCGCCCAGGTCGAGCGGGATCTGACCACGCAGCTTACGCTGCTGCGCTCTGTCTGCCGCGAGCGCGGCGTGAGCTTTCTCTCGGCCGGCACCCACCCCTTTGCCCGCTGGCGCGAGCGGCGCTACACCCAGACCCCCCGCTACCGCGCCTTGGTCGACAAACACGTCTGGACGGCCCGGCGGATGCAGATTTACGGCCTGCACGTCCATGTCGGCATGCCCGACGGCGACACGGCCATCCAGGTGATCAACCAGATCACCCAGTACGCACCGATGCTGTTGGCGCTCTCGGCCAATTCGCCCTTCTGGGAGGGTGACGACACGGGCCTGGATAGCTGCCGCACCAAAGTTTTCGAGAATCTCTCCTCCGCCGGTCTGCCGTTTCGCTTCGAGAACTGGGAAGGCTACGAAAATCTGATCAACGTGCTGCTGGAGACCGGTTCGATCGGCAGCCAGCGCGAAATCTGGTGGGATATCCGGCCCCACTCCGACTTCGGCACCATCGAGGTGCGCATCTGCGACGCCACCCGCACCCTGGCCGAGGTGCTCGCCCTCACCGCCCTGGTGCAGTGCCTGGCGGTGTATTTCCGGCGACTCTACGAGAACGGCGAGGAGATCCGCCTGCTGCACCCCGGCATCATCCGCGAGAACAAGTGGCGCGCCTGCCGTTGGGGCCTGGAGGGCGAACTGATCGACCCCCTCACCCTCAAAGGTGTTCCCACCCGCAAACTGATTGAGCAGACCGTGGGCGAGATGCAGTCTCTGGCGGCAGAGTTGGGCTGCAGCGCCTATCTGGCGGCAATTCCCGCCATACTCGCATCCGGCAACGGTGCCACGCGCCAGCGGCGCATCTACTCCCAGTCCCGCTCGCTGGTGGCGGTGGTCGCCGACCTCGAAGCGGGCCTTGCCACCTAGGTATACTTGGTGAGCGACCGCAGCTCCTGGGCACAATTGGGAGGGTGTGAGGATGGTGCCATCTCCTTCGGCAGAAACGCTCACCCTTATCGTGCAAAGATTGGTCGATGCTCTCCATCCCGAACAAATCATTCTGTTTGGATCCCGTGCCTGGGGTACGCCCCGTCAGGACAGCGACTTTGATTTGTTCTTGATTATGCCCGGCGAGACAAAAATCACCCTGGATTTGCAGGCTGAGGCGTACGCAGCATTGTTTGATTTAGGTATATCTAAAGATATCGTTCTTTCTAATCGCGCTCACGTTGAAAAAACAGCGCATATTCGAGGTTCTCTAACTTACCGGGTATTGTACCAAGGAAAAATCATCTATGGATGAACAAACCCTTCGGTTCGTTCAATCCTGGGTGTATAAAGCGAGTGAAGATCTTGATGCTGCTGAAGTACTCTCACAATGCAGTCCTCCGCTGTTAAGTAGTGCTACGTACCATTGCCAGCAGTGTGCGGAGAAAATAATGAAAGCGTTGTTGGCAGTTCACGGCCAAGCCTTGCGTACGCATGACCTAACGGCCCTGGTTGTTGAACTGTCTACCTACGAACCTCAAATATTAACTCTGCGCGAAGAAGCGATTAGACTCAGTCCTTTTGCAACACGTTTCCGGTATCCCGATGACCTCTCTTTCGACGCACTGCAACCGGAATTGGAAATTTTTGAGCGGGCAATGAATGACGCGAGAACTATCTACAGACTCGTACTAAATCTGCTGCCCTCTGCAGTGACAGCCAACTTCATCAACAGTAATGAGCTATAAACTGCTCGCCGGTGGCGGTGAGCGCTGCTCTCGAAGCCGGTCTGGCCACCCAAAAACTAGCGCAATACAAGTCGCGCAAAATAAATTCATAGATCAAAGTCTATTATTTTTGAAATAATCATTGACTTGTTTCCGGTTGCTTGTAACGGTAAGTTAAATGCAAGCACAGACAAGCTGGAAAAGCGCTTTGTTTTTCCGGTGCGCGCGGCAGGTGAGTTTACCTGTAAGCGTGGAGTCTCAGGACTGTTTGGCTTTGTCGCATGTCGAAGATTGCGCAGCAAATTTTTGCTGACGCACCGAATCACATCGTCCGAATCTGGGAGGTATTTTATGCATTGCGCCACCACAGGCCGCAGACCCGTCTATTTTCGAGCACTACTCGCCGCTTCGGCAGTGGCGGCAAGCCTTCTGGCACCTGTGGCCGCACGGGCGCAGGCGGGGCCACCGGGGGCGGTCGAGCAGTTTCAACTCTGGACCCAGGTGGCGGTGGCCAAGTCCTTTGCGCCGGGCATCAAGGGGATTATGGAGATCTGGCCGCGCTTTCGCTCCCGCCCGACCTTTGCCCTGGATCGGATTTTTTTGCGCCCGTGGGTCGCTTTTCGGGTCGATGAGAGCAACAGTGTCTGGCTGGGGGCGGCGGCGATTTTGAATTACCCGGCCGGCCGCAGCGAGCAGACCGAGACCCGGTTTTTGCAGCAGCACGTGGGGGCTTATCCGGCGGGAGACTGGACGATTTCGACCCGCCTGCGCGTCGAGGAGCGCATTTTGCCCAACGCCCCAAGTTTGTCGGTGCGCTTGCGGGCGCGCGCCGGCATCGAAGTTCCCCTCGACCCGGACAAGATTTGGTCGTTTATTCTCAACGACGAGATTTTCTTCAACCTCAATGACGCCGGGGTCAACAACCTCAGAGGCGGGCTCAGCGAAAACCGCGCCATCGCAGGATTCAAGACCAAGGTGGCGCCGGGGGTAGGTATCGAGTTCGGCTACCAGCACAATTGGGTTAACCGCGATACGACCTTCGACGATGTCAAACACTGTCTGCTGTTCAACATCGGCTTCGACATCGACGAGATGGCGGCGGCACCCAGGCAGGCCGAGGCGACAGACGACAAGAAAGTCGGTGCCGAAGCGCAGCCCGAGGTGGTCGTAGCCCAGAAGCTCCCCGAGCTCCCTGAGCCGACCGTGGACATTTTTGCCTCCGAGCCCCAGGAGCCGACGGTCGCGCAACTGGCCGCCGAACCCCAGAGCCAGACCCGGCTTTCAGCCCAGATTGCCGCCGCCCAACCGGCCCAGAGGGCTACCCAGGCGGATTCCCCGCAAAAGCAAGAGAAGCCGTTCAAGCCGCTGGCGATGGATTTTCTCGATGGCGATGCGGCGGAGTCCTATGACCCCTAAATCGTAGGCACTTCCGGACCGGTTCTGCCTCTCGGATGCATCGGCAAGCAAGATAGAATGGCTGACGTTTCGCCTGAGAGGCTACAACGCAATGTTTCAGGACCGCTTGATTATCTTCGACACCACCCTTAGAGACGGCGAGCAGTCGCCGGGGGCCACGCTCAACGCCGACGAAAAGGTGGAGATTGCCCGGCAGCTTGCCCGACTCGGTGTCGATGTGATCGAGGCCGGTTTTGCCTACGCCAGCCCCGGGGATTTTGAGGCGGTCGAGCGGGTGGCCCGCACGGTGGGTACCGAGGACGGGCCGGTAATCTGCAGTCTGGCGCGGGCCATCCGCTCAGACATTCAAGCGGCGGCCGAGGCGATCCGCCCCGCCGCCCGCGGTCGTATCCACACGTTCATCTCGACTTCGGACATTCACCTGGAGCACCAGTTGCGCAAAAGCCGCGCCGAGGTGCTCGCCATCGCCGCCGAGATGGTGGCCTTTGCCAAGGGTTTCGTGGACGATGTCGAATTTTCACCGATGGACGCCGGCCGCTCCGCCCCGGAGTATCTCTACCGGGTGCTCGAAGCGGCAATCGCAGCCGGGGCGACGACCGTCAACATCCCCGACACGGTGGGCTATCTGACGCCCGCAGAATTCGGCGGCCTCATCCGCGGGATCACCCAGAACGTGCGGGGCATCGAGCGGGCGGTGATTTCGGTGCACTGCCACAACGACCTGGGTCTGGCGGTGGCCAATTCCCTCGCGGCCATCGAGAACGGTGCCCGTCAGATCGAGTGCACGGTGAACGGGATCGGCGAGCGGGCGGGCAACTGTTCTCTCGAAGAAATCGTCATGGCCCTGCACGTGCGCCGCCAGTTCTTCAACCCGATCTTCGGCCGTCCGGCCGATTCGACCGTACCCTTGAGTACCATCGACACCCGCCAGATCTACAAAAGTTCGCGGCTGGTCTCCCACCTGACCGGCATGCTCGTCCAGCCCAACAAGGCGATCGTCGGGGCGAACGCCTTTGCCCACGAGTCGGGCATCCATCAGGACGGCGTGCTCAAAAACCGGCTCACCTACGAGATCATGGACGCCGAGACAGTCGGGGTCAACGAAAACCGCATCGTCCTGGGCAAGCACTCGGGCCGCAACGCCTTTCGCACCCGATTGGTCGAGTTGGGCTACGAACTGGGCGACGCCGATCTCAACCGTGCCTTCTTGCGCTTTAAAGAACTGGCGGACAAGAAAAAGACCGTGAGCGACTGGGACATCGAGGCCGTCATCTCCGATGAAATTCGCCTCATCCCCGAAGCCTACCGCCTGGAGCAGGTGCAGGTGAGCTGCGGTGAGCCGGGACTGCCCACCGCCACCGTCCGCCTCACCGGCCCCGACGGCGTCGAGCGCGTCGATGCGGCCGTGGGCACCGGCCCGGTGGACGCGGTCTACAAGGCGATCAACCGCCTTATCGAACTACCCAACGAACTGATCGAATTTTCGGTGCAGTCGGTGACGGCGGGCATCGATGCGATGGGCGAAGTGACCATCCGCGTGCGCCAGGACGGACGCACCTTCAGCGGCCACGCGGCCAACACCGATATCATCGTCGCCTCCGCCCGCGCCTACCTCAACGCCCTCAACAAGCTCCACTTCGCTCTGGCCCACCCCACCCACTCCGGCGGCGCCCTCGCCCACCCCGACGCCGCCGCCCAGAAACTCTGATGGTCGCCCTCTCCCGCCGCCACTTTGTCAGCTCAAGCCTCGCGGGGGCGGCGGCACTGTGGCTGCCTGCCGGTGCGCGGGCCGCCGCCTGCCCGCGCACCGAGAGCCTGACTGCCGGGCCGTTCTACCGGCGGGGTGCCCCGGACAGCACGGATCTGAGGCTCTCGGGGGTGGCAGGACGCGAGTTGGTGCTCGATTTAACGGTGCGCGGCCAGGACTGCAAACCCGTCTTTCCGGTCCTTATCGATCTGTGGCACGCCGACCCGCGGGGCAACTACGACCTTGAAGGTTTTCGCTTTCGCACCCGCCATGCCTCCGACCGACCAGGCGTCAGGCTTGTCACCTTTGTACCCGGCCGCTACCCGGGCCGTACGCCCCACCTGCACCTCACCGTGAGCGCCCCCGGCCACCGGCCGCTCACCACCCAGCTGTACTTCCCCGGCGCAGCGCTCAACGAGCGAGACTTTCTATTTCGCCCGTCTTTGCTTTTGAACCTCGCTTCCGATATTCAAAGCGCAGGGCCGCTATCCGGCAGTTACACTTTCTACCTGCAACCTGCCTGAGCGCTCAAGCCTTTTGGTATCGGACAAGCACTACGGCTCAAACCCCAATACCAGGTCCAGGGCCGAGCGGACGGCAGGCCAGTACTGCGCCTCCAGCACCCCGATCCGTTCGAGGACACGGCTGTGATCGATACTGCGGATCTGCCCCACATCAATAAAGCGATCTTGGTCCAGGCCATTCTGCGCCGACGCCTGCACGTTGACCACGTAGGGGGCTTTTCTGGAGCCCGGCCGAAAGGGCATCACAACCGTCAACAGCCCATACTGATTCATCACGTCGTCCTGCACGATAAGCCAAGATCGGGTCTTCTGAATTTCGGCTCCAAGGGTCGGATCGAGCCGCATCCAGCGGATTTCGCCGCGCCGGTAAGTCAGTTTATCGTTCGGCACCGATGCTGTCTCCTGCGACGCCGTCCCAGGCGGCAAGCTCCGCAAGATACTCCGGATCTTCGGCATCGTGCTTGAGCGAGGCGATCAATTCCGCTCGCCGCTGCGCGCTGCGCTGCCGATGCAACAGGGCGTTGAGGTAATCGCTGCGGTTGCCCCCGGCCTGGGCGTCCAAAAAGGCCAACGCTTCCTCATCCAGAGTGACGGCTATCTTGCGTTTCACGGGCGTGAGTGACCTTAGAGCGCATTTATCATACCAGTTTATCCTACTTGCATTGTCTCCGGCCTGGCCGCCCGCAATGTAAAGTTTTTCTCACATAACCCTCACGTTCGGCTCACGGTCCTTTGGGACTCTGAAGATATGAGCTTGAAGCGCTCAATTACCAACTTTCAGCCCCGGAGGAACCCGTCATGATCACCCGTTTCGCCCCCATGCTCGCCGCTTTCGCCCTGGTTGCCCTGAGCGTTCCGGCCATCGCCGCGGACAAAGACGCCCAAAAATCCGAGTCGCCCCGTCAGGAAGTCCAGGCCGACAAGCAGGCCGCCTCGGGCAGCATCGTCTTCGGTGACGAGAAAAAGTGCGTCGATAACCCGCGCTTCAACCCGGACAACGACGAGAACGGCCCGCGCGCCTCGGAGTCCTGGAGCGATTCGACCCCCTACGTCGGCACTGCGACCGCCGGTCTGGTGGCCTGCCGCTAGTGGCCCGGTTCAGACCAGTTTCCTGCCACCTAAAGGTGACGCCCGCCCGCCTTGGGCGGGCTGTTTTTTGGCATCGCAAGCCCGCGCGCCGCCGTTTTGGGAACGGGAATGGATACTCGGCCAATACAAGGAAAAAACTCCCAAAGCTCCCTAAACCGTTCAATACCTGTTGCAATCCTTCCTGTGCCACAATTTGTAGAGTTTTTACTGTTCTTGAATTGCCTTCTTCGAGCCTGTCTCCGTCAATCAGTAGAACCGAAGTGCCGTATTCTCCTCTTTGCAGCCCTCGCTCGCGGCGCTGGAGCGCTTGGTGCACCATTTTAAGGGGGTCGCCCCCACAAAGATTGTGTACATCAAGGTGAAGGTACCTGTCAGCCTCGTCGCACAACTCCTGCAACCACCGACAGAAGGCCTGTTCCCCATCCCCCTCAACAGCAAAGAAGAGACGCTTGCGAACACGTCTGAATTGCCGTTCACCTCTGGGCATTTGCATCAGCCAATCCGCGGTATGGCGCTCAGCACACCGCCCAGGTATTTGCGGGCAAGGCTGGGCTCCCGACGCAACCCCTGAATGTGCTGGGCACCAAAGATCTGCGTTCCACCTTCACGGTCTTTTTCTGTAAAGTAGATCTCTTCTTTTTCCAGAAAGTCCATCAGTCCGGCATTGTGTGCTGTGAGAAATAGTTGAGCTCCGTGAGGATTGCGCCCGGGGTCATGGAACTAGCGAAATACCTCCGGTATTAGCAAAGGATGGAGGTCTGCATCCAGCTCGTCGATGATTGCGATGTTTCCCCGATCGAGGGCGTACTTGATGCTCAGTTTGCGTCTTTTTTGTTGAAACATGAGTTTAGCATTGCATAATCTGCTTCTTGGTTGCCATTGCAGGTAGCAAAACCAAGACTTGGATCGCAACGAACCTGAAAACCTCGCGACTGGGTCGCCGCACGGGGTTGCGGACCAAACGCTCAGAGGGGAATCTAGAGGTACCGTCGGGGTGAGGGCGATGGAGCAGGAACTGGGCAACTTGCTGAACGAGGAACTGTTGTCGGAGATAGCCGGTAGCCGTACCTTTGCGCGCGGTCGGGAGTATTGCCGCTCCGGCCGCGTGCATTCGCTCATCGAGCGCGAGGGGAGACTCCGTGCCGTCGTCGAGGGCGCGCAGCTCTATCAGGTGCAGCTGTGGGCAGAGGATGGCGAATTGGCTTATGCCTGCGATTGTCCGGTCGGCAGCGACGGGATCTTCTGCAAACACTGCGTGGCGGTGGCCCTGGCCTGGCTCGACGATCCCGAAGCGGTCGAGGAGCAAACCGCGCAGCACCGGACGGCCGAGTCGAAGCTGCGCACCTACCTGGAGGGTCTCGACCGCACAGAACTGGTGCGGCTTCTGCTGGAGCAGGCCGCCCAAGATGTCGACTTCGGCGAGCGATTGCAGTTGAAAGCGGCGGCCACCGCTGAGCGAGTGGATGTGGCGACATTCCGGCAGAGTTTACAGCGGGCACTCGCGACGGACGGCTACGTCGAATACGGCGAAGCCAGGGGGTACGCCCAGCGGATCGATATGGTCCTCGATTCGATCGCCCAATTGCTCGATGCCGGTCAGGCCGAAGCGGTAATCGACCTGGCCGAAGAAGCGCTTGAGCGGTTGGAGGAGGTGCTCTCCCACGGCGTCGACGATTCTGAAGGTCATGTGGGCGGTATACTCATGCGCGCCCAGGAGTTGCACCATCAAGCCTGTCACCTGGCCAGGCCCGATCCCGAGGAACTGGCCCGCTACTTGTTCGATTGGGAGATGCGCGCCGAGTTCGACACGTTCTTCGACGCGATGGACAGCTACGCCGAAGTGCTGGGCGAAGCCGGTACCGCCCTCTACCGGCGCCTGGCCGAGGCTGAATGGCAGCGGCTGCCGGCTTTGAAACCCGGGGATCAGCGCAGCTTTGAGGGAAATCGTTATCGTCTGACCCGGATCATGGAGCGCCTGACGGAGCAATTGGGCGACATCGACGCCCTGATTGCCGTCAAGAGCCGGGATCTGTCCTCGGCCTATGCTTTTTTGCAAATTGCCGAACTGTGCCGCACGGCCGGTCGGGATAACGAGGCGCTCGAGTGGGCAGAACGGGGCTGGCAGGCTTTTAACGAGCGCCCCGACGGTCGGCTGCGCGATTTTCTGGTCGACGAATACCAGCGGCGCGACCGCTTCGACGCAGCGTTAAACCTGGTGTGGACCGAATTTAACGAATCTCCCTACATGACCACCTTTGCCAAACTCAGGAAGTTTACCGAGGGATACGGCCTGTGGCCTCAGTACCGCGAGAGTGCCCTCGCCCACATCCGTGCGCTGATTGGGAAAAAGCAGGATTATTCTAGCGGCCGGTACGGCGCGCACCTGACCGACGGCTCACTGCTGGTCGAATTTTTCTTGAGCGAAGGTGATGTCGATCAAGCCCTACGCGAGGCTAAAGCCCTCGGCTGCGATCAAAGACTGTGGCTAAGACTGGCCGAAGCGCTGGAACTGGAGCACCCTGAAGAAGCGTTGCCCATCTACCGGCGTCCGGTAGATGCACTCATCGAGCAGACGAACAACGACGCTTACGCCCAGGCGGTGCGGCTGTTGGTGAAGGTGCACCTGCTGATGGACCGGCTCGGCCGACACGAACAGTTCGAGGATTGGCTTGCACACCTGCGCAAAACCTACAAAGCCAAGCGCAACTTCATCAAGCTGGTGAACACCAGTTTCTGACTGCATCATAAAAACAACCCCGCCCTGGAAGCCAGAACGGGGTTGGATTGAGACTGCGGATTTACCGGGTTAATCCTCGGAGAACTCCATCTCGCGGGGGCCGCCGATGTTTTCGTAGGTGGGCCGGTTCGGGGTGCGCCGTCCGCCGACGTCGGCCATCAAGTCGACTTCGACGTCGCGCGAAGAGCCGTCGTGCTGCGTCTCGATCTTGTGGACCGACACGTCGAGGCCAAGGGACTGCAGTTCGCGCACGAGCACCTTGAAGGACTCGGGAATGCCCGGGCGCGGGATCGCCTTGCCCTTGACGATGGCGTTGAGCGCCTCGTTGCGGCCGGTCATATCGTCGGACTTGACCGTGAGCAACTCCTGCAAGGTGTAGGCGGCGCCGAAGGCCTCGAGCGCCCACACCTCCATTTCGCCGAAGCGCTGGCCGCCCTGCTGGGCCTTGCCGCCCAGGGGCTGCTGGGTGACCAGGGAGTAGGGGCCGGTGGAGCGGGCGTGGATCTTGTCGTCCACCAGGTGCACCAGCTTCATCATGTAGATCTGACCCACGGTCACCGGCCGATCGAACGCCTCGCCCGTGCGTCCGTCGTAGACCTGAATTTTGCCGATGTGCTTGCCGGTGTCGGAGTAGACCCACGGATCCCCCGTCACCTCGCGCGCCTCCATCAGCTTCTCGTGGACCAGGTAGCGCGACGCTTCTTTGATGTACATCTCATCAAAGGGAGTGACCTTGAAGCGCACGTTGAGACAGGCACCGGCCCAACCGAGCAGCGTCTCGAAGACCTGGCCGACGTTCATGCGCGAAGGGACGCCCAGCGGATTGAGGACAATGTCGACCGGGCGGCCGTCGGGCAAGTAGGGCATGTCCTCCTTGGGCAGAATTTTGGAGATGATGCCCTTGTTGCCGTGGCGGCCGGCCACCTTGTCGCCCACCTGCACCTTGCGCTTTTGGGCCAGGTACACGCGCACGACCATATTCGCCCCCGGCGGCAACTCGTCGCCCTGCTCGCGGGTGAAGACGCGCACGTCCACGACCCGGCCTTTTTCGCCGTTGGGCACCCGCAGCGAGTTGTCGCGCACGTCGCGCGCCTTCTCGCCGAAGATGGCCCGCAGCAGCTTCTCTTCAGGCGGCTGGTCCGATTCGCCCTTGGGGGTGACTTTGCCCACCAGGATGTCGCCCGCTTCCATCCAGGCGCCGATGCGCACGATGCCGCGCTCATCCAGGTTGCGCAGCGAGTCTTCGCCGACGTTCGGAATTTCGCGGGTGATCTCCTCGGGACCGAGTTTGGTCTGGCGCGCTTCGATTTCGAATTTTTCGACGTGGATCGAGGTGAACACGTCGTCGTAGACGAGCCGTTCGGAGATGAGGATGGCGTCCTCGTAGTTGTACCCTTCCCAGGGCATGAAGGCCACCAGGATATTTTGACCGAGGGCCAGTTCACCCCCCTCGGTGGCCGAACCGTCCGCCAGGATCTGGCCGTTGCGCACCTGGTCGCCGACGTTGACGATTGGGCGCTGGCTGAGGCAGGTGTCCTGGTTGGAGCGCTGGTACTTTTGCAGCGGGTAGGCAAATTCCTGGCCGTTCTCGCCGCGCACCCGGATCTGCTCGCCCGAGACGTAGGTGATCGCCCCGTCGATGTCGGAGACAATCACCATGCCCGAGTCGCGGGCCGCCTGCCCTTCGAGGCCCGTGCCCACCAGGGGCCGTTCGGGGCGCAACAGCGGCACCGCCTGGCGCTGCATGTTGGCGCCCATCAGCGCCCGGTTGGCGTCGTCGTGCTCAAGAAACGGAATCAGCGAAGTGGCCACCGAGACGATCTGAATGGGCGAGACGGCCACGTAGTCGACCTCGGCCGGGGAGGCGAGGCCGAACTCCTGGCGATAGCGGATGGTGACCGGGTTGGCAAGGATGTTGCCCCCCTCATCGACGGCCACGTCCCCCGCCGCCACCCGAAATTCGTCCTCCTCATCGGCGGTGAGGTATTTGATTTCGCCGCTGAGCCGACCGTCTTTGACCACCTTGTAGGGCGTCTCGATGAAGCCGTAGGAGTTGACCCGGGCGTGGGTGGCAAGCGAACCGATCAGTCCCGCGTTGGGGCCTTCGGGCGTCTCGATCGGGCAGATACGGCCGTAGTGCGACGGGTGGATGTCGCGCACCGCGAAACCGGCCCGCTCGCGCGTCAGACCGCCGGGACCGAGGGCCGAAAGACGGCGCTTGTGGGTCAGCTCGGCGAGCGGATTGGTCTGGTCCATAAACTGCGAGAGCTGCGAGGAGCCGAAGAACTCCTTGATGGCGGCCACCAGCGGTTTGGGGTTGACCAGCGAGGCCGGGGTGAGCGTCTCGGCTTCGCTGACGGTCATCCGCTCGCGGATGATGCGCTCCAGGCGATTGAGGCCGACGCGCACCTGGTTTTGCAACAGCTCGCCCACCGAGCGCACCCGGCGGTTGCCGAGGTGGTCGATGTCGTCGGGGGAGCCGATGTCGAATTCGAGGTTGATCAGGTAGTCGATCGAGGCGAGGATATCCTGGGGAGTGAGGATGCGGGTCGTCTCGGGGACGCTCAGCCGCAGCTTTTTGTTGAGCTTGTAGCGGCCCACCCGGCCCAGGTCGTAGCGCTTGGGATCAAAGAAGCGGGTCTCCAGAAGCTGCTGGCCGCCGGAGACGGTCGGAGGCTCGCCGGGACGCAGCTTGCGGTAGAGTTCGAGCAACGCTTCTTCTTCGGAGTAGTTGCCTTCTTTTTCAATCGTTTTCTGGAAGTACTCCGGATGGCGAAAAGCGTCCAGAATTTCGTTGTCCGAAAGGCCCAGGGCCTTGAGCAGCACCACCGCCGAGAGTTTGCGGGTCTTGTCGATGCGCACCCACACCAAGTCGTTGGCGTCGGTCTCGAATTTCAGCCAGGCGCCGCGGTTGGGGATGAGCGAAGCGTTGAAGGTCTTACGGCCGTTGGTGTCGAGTTCTTGCTTGTAGTAGACCCCGGGAGAACGGACGATCTGGTTGACGATCACCCGCTCGGCACCATTGATGATAAATGTGCCCCGGTCAGTCATCAAAGGCAACTCGCCGATAAAGACCTGCTGCTCTTTGATTTCACCGGTCTCTTTGTTGACGAGGCGGGTGGAGACGTACATCTGGACCGAATAGGTCGAGTCGCGCCGCTTTGCCTCTTCGACGGAGTACTTGGGTTCTTTGAGTTTGTAGTCCTGCAGAAAATGCAACTCCATCTTGCCGGTGTAGTCGGTGATGGGTGAAAAACTCAACAACTCCTCGATCAGACCCTCTTCGAGGAACCAGCGAAAGCTCTCCCGCTGGATCTCGACAAGGTCGGGCAGCAAATAATTGGGCGTGGTCAAAGCGTTGCTCATGCGTACCTCAGGCAGGGCGTCAGCATAGCGAAAGTCGGGCACAGGACAGCAGGGACGCCAAAGGCGCCCGACAGGTTTTCCATCATACTTCAGACGGAGTACGAACCGCCAGCATTTCGTCCTCGCGGCACTCCCGGGTCCGCGGCCGAGCGGCGACGATCGTTCCGTATAGGACGAGACGAGAGGACACCCGCATGGTACCTATCATTGCCGATGACAAACGCCTGGCGATTGCCGTCAAACTGGCCGACATCAAGGCCCTTCAGGAGTTGCTGATCACCATCGAGCAGCGCCTGGTCACCCTGTCCGACGACCCGGACATCCGCAAGCGGCTGGGGGACATGCTCGCAGACGATCAGAAAAATCTCACCATCATCGAGAACACGATCATCCAGTACGGCGTCAAGGGCGAACCGCGCGACACCGTCGTCGAGATGACCGACAAGCTGAACGACCTGATGCAAAGCAGCAAGCTGAGCCTCTACGACAAGTTCAGCCAACTCGAACTGCTCAAGCACCAGGCGGCGATGGCCGGCATCCTGGTCCACAAGGCGGCCCAGCTGGTCGGTGCCGACATCGATGCGGCCATCGCCCCGCTCAATACGGTCAACTTCGAGAACCGCGCCCACCAAGAGCAGCTCAAGGGCATCCTGGAGGTGCTCGGCACGCGCGAGCTGACCGGCAAAGAGGCCGACCAGGGTCTGTGGGCACGGGTGCAAGATTCGCTGGCGGCCCTTTCCGGCGTCTTCGGCTCGGTCATCTCCCACGGCGAGGGCGGTGCGGACATGAAAGTGACCGACATCGTGCGCATGGACCACCAGAAGGTCAATATGCTGTTCGGCCAGATCCAGGGCACGAACGACCCGGCCAAGAAGTTGGAATTTTTTAACCAGCTCTACGGCGATCTAAGCGCCCACGCCGAGGCCGAAGACCAGACCTGGTACGCCGACCTCAAGCGCTTCGACGACAGCATCGAGAAAGCCGAGTTCGCCTACAAAGATCAAGACGAACTGGTGGCCCTTCTCGAACAAGTTAAAACCAGCGGCATCGATTCTGCCGAATTTGACTCGCGCCTGGCCCAGTTGCAGCAGAAGGTGACCAGCCACGTCAACTACGAGGAGGCCGAGCTTTTTGCCAAGCTGCGCCAGCACTTCAGCGATGAGCAGCTGCGCGAGATGGGCAAACAGTTCCAGATGGCCAAAAGCCGTTACCAGGACATCCGGCAGCAGCAGATGACCGGCCGTTCGTAAAACGTTCGAAACATTGAACGATAGGGGAGGCAGACGGCCTCCCCTTTTTTATTCTTGCGAACTGACCTCGCGCTCGGAGCGCAGTTGCTCGACCAGGGTCTCAAGCTCGCTCGCTTTGACCTGGTAGACCTGGTTGCAGAAGTGGCAGGTGGCCTCAGCCCCGCCGTCTTTTTCGATCATATCGAGCAGTTCGGCTTCGCCCATCATTTTGAGTGCCCCCAGGACCCGCTGCGGCGAGCAGTGACAGTGGAAGCGCACCAACTGCACCTCCGGAAAAATTTCGAGGCCCATATCCCCCAGCAGTTCCTCGAGAATCTGGGGGATGCGCTTGCCCGAGCGCACCAGGGGCGTAAAACCTTCTACACTCGCCAGTCGCCTCTCAAGCGTAGCGGCCAGTTCCTCGTCCTCCTGGCCATCGGCACTGGGCATCACCTGCAACAGCAGCCCGCCGGCCGCATCCACCCCGTCGGCGCCCACGAACACCCCGAGCATCAGGGCCGAGGCCACCTGCTCGGAGGTGACCAGGTAATGGGTGACATCGTCGCCGATTTCGCCGCTCACCAGTTCGGTCGTGCCCGAAAACGGGTAGCCATAGCCCAGATCTTTGACCACATAGAGAAAACCGTTCGCTCCCACCGCCCGGCCGACGTCGAGCTTGCCCTTGGGGGAAGGGGGCAGTTCCACCTGGGGGTTTTTGACGTAGCCGCGCACGGTGCCGTCGGCCCCCGCGTCCACCAGAATGCCGCCCAAGGGTCCATCTCCCTGGAGGCGCAGGTTCACCCGCGCCTCGGTCTGCTTGAAGTTGGAGGCAATCAGCAAACCGGCCGCCATCGTCCGCCCCAAAGCCGCCGTCGCCACATACGAGAGCTTGTGCCGGCCGCGCGCTTCCTCCGTCAGGCGCGTCGAGAGCACGCCCACGGCCCGGATCCTGCCCTGTGCCGCCGTCGCCCGTACCAGTTGATCCGCCATGAAAATCCTTTACGGAAATTTACACACTTTCTCTATTGTGCCCTGCCGGGGCATTAAACTGCGCCGCCCAGGTAGGCGGCGATCACCTGAGGATTGGAGCGCACCTGGGCGGGCTTGCCGTCGGCAATTTTCTGGCCGAAGTTCATAACGACAATGCGGTCGGACAGGCTCATCACCAGGTTCATATCGTGTTCGATGAGCACGACTGTGACGCCACGGCTCTGGATTTTGCGGATAAGACCCACCAGCGCGGCGGTCTCCTGGGGATTCATACCGGCGGCGGGTTCGTCCAGCAGCACCATTTGCGGATCGGTGGCGAGGGCGCGGGCCACCTCCAATCGGCGCTGATCGCCGTAGGGCAGGCGATCGGCGCTCTGGGAGGCGCGGGCGGTAAGACCCACGAAGGCAAGTTCTGCGTGGGCGCGCTCGGCAATTTGCCGCTCTTCTTCGATCCCGGCTTTGCCAGGGAGGAGGGCGGACCAGAAGCCGCCGCGGGTGCGGCTGTGGCGGCCAATCATCACGTTTTCGAGCGCCGTCATGCTGCCAAAAAGGCGGATGTTTTGAAATGTGCGCGCCAGACCGACCTCGGCAATCTGGTGGGGCTTGAGACCGGTGAGCGGCCTGCCCGCGAGGCTTGCATTTCCCTCGCTCGCCTGGTGAATGCCCGTGAGCATGTTGAAGAGTGTCGTCTTGCCCGCGCCGTTCGGTCCGATCACACTCAAAATTTCGGCAGGCTCGACACTGAAAGAGACGTTGTTGACGGCCACCAAACCGCCGAAGCGCTTGGTGAGGTTCTCGACGACAAGCAGAGGCATGGAGCGGGTGTCAGGTGTCAGAGCGTACTGGCACCCGACACCTTATCACCCTTGGGGTATGGCCGGGGTACGATACCGTTGGCGAAATATTTTGAAACAGTGAACTGCCCCAAGTAGAACATGGCAGGATTAATCGGACGCGCTTTCGGTGGGTTTTGCCCAATCGTGGTCGCGCAAATAGGCTTCCAAGTCGGTCGGCTCCGGAAAATCGCGTTTCAACTTCACCAAATCCGCTCCGTAGCCGACCTCCTCAAACCAGCGATACATCGTGGTCATTTCCTCACCGGCTTGCTGTTCGAACGCTTCAAAAGGAATTTGTTGGTAGGCGACGTTTTCTCCCAAAACGCGGCTGAACGCGGCAGCGACTTCCGTCATCGTCAGATCCACGCTTGCGACTTCCTCCTCGCGATTCAAGAAATCTGCGGGTCGCTCGAAAACCTCGGCGACCATTTCTCCGTAATCGTCTTCAGAAAGTTGCTGCAATTTCCGCTCGGGGCTGAGCGGCTGGGAGAGCGTTCCGGTTTCAATCATCGGGCGCATGGAGCTGTAATTGTACATGAAGAAAACCGGACGCAAAATCGTGTACGGCAAACCGCTGGCTCGGAGGTATCCTTCGACTTGAAACTTGCTGTCGAAATGCGGAATGCCGGTTTTGCGTTCTGCGCTGCCCACCGAGCTGTAGAGGAAATGCTGGGTGCCCACCGCTTTCGCCGCGTCTACGAGAGCCTTGCCCTGGCGGATTTCGACGTCCAACCCGTCGTCGAAGCTTTGAACTGAAAAAACACCGAAGACGCCTTGCAGAGCGCGCTCAAGTGAAGCGCGCTCGTCGAGATCTCCTTCGATGAGTTCTGCGCCCGCTTGTTTGAGTGCCTGGGCGGCGGGCTTGTTTTCGTCGCGCACCAGAGCGCGAACCATAAATTTGCGTTGCAAAAGATGACGGGACACCGCGCCGCCCTGGTGACCGGTTGCGCCGGTAACGAGAATAGTTTGATTCGACTTTTCCACTGATGTCTCCTTTGTAAACTGGTTAGCCAACCAAGGTTGCGAGTTTGCATGACGGTCGTGAAGCAGGTGATGTGCGCTCACGGCGACTCTCTGCTGTCGTTTTACCAAAAATCTCAGCCTTAACCGTCGCACTAAGGTTCGATGTTGAGGTTGAGGTGAAACGCATTGGCCGGGTCGAACCGGCCTTTGATCTCTCGTAACCGCCCGTGTTTCGCGTCGCCAAAAGCCCGCGTTACCCGCTGCTGCTCATCGCCGCGCAGGAAGTTGTAGTAAGCCTCGCCGGTGTAGGTGTCCCCGAATGACGCGAAGGCTTGCTGCGTCGCTTTTGTGATCTGCGCCATGGGCGCTTTGATGGCCGGTGTCACAAGATGCAGTAGATACGGCGCCGCCGAGGGTTGGAACGCGCCCCGCTCGGCGGCGCCATGGACGAGTGCTCCATCAAGCTGTTGAACTTCGATTTTTGTATCGCGCAGAGGCCTGAACGTAGCTTTGTCAGCAGTTCAATCAAAGTTTGCTTCTCGACATCGCTCAGATTCTCCATCCAGGCTTTGATCCAGACAAAATACGAAGGCATCACTTCGCGCCTCAGTTCTTGTCCTCTGAACCGGACAGCCAAAGTTCACATGCCTGCGGCACTCCTGAAGATTGGTGGGCTCCTACTGCTGGACGGTTAGGACCCCGACCATACCCGCCGACTTGTGGGGCGTGCAGTTGAAGGCGTAGTCGCCGGGTTTGGCGTTTGCCGGTACGGTCACTTCGAGTTTGTCGCCGGGCTTGTTGAGCAGCTTGGTGAGCGCCATCGCCTTGGCGGCAGCCGGGTCGGGGACGTTTGCGTCAAAAACGGCGTTGTGGGGACCGGCTTTGTTCATCAGCCAGACAATTTTGTCGCCGGGCTTGACGGTGAGCTTTGCCGGCACGAAGACCAGTTGGCCCGTATCTGAACCCATCTTGACGACAAGACCCTCGCCGGGGGCAGGGACGGCGGGCTCAGCAGGCGCCGAGGCGGTGGGTTCTGCCGGAGCGGTGGCACTGGGCTCGGTGGGAGCGGGGGTGGTTTCGGTGGTCGTGGTCGTGGTGGTCGTCTCACCACCGCCACAGGCGCTCAACAATACCACCAGAGCAATCGCGAAGGATACGGGGGCTTTTTTCACGGAAGTTTCCTTTGCACTAACCTTGAATTCCAATCTAACCAACCCGTCGCCCGGACTCGCTCTGTCCCCCGATAGGCAGGAGAGCGCGGCATCTAACAAGGCAAAGGAGCACCGACGCAAAGCCGCGCGCGCAATTCGGCTTCCTCGGCTTCGAGTCTGCGGGCGGCCTGCTGCAAAATCGTCCGTATCGAGACCCCGGAGCGGTAGGCGGCCAGCCAGCGGTCCGCCTCGTTGCCGTAGGCAAGCACCGATTCGACCGCCGGCAAATAGCGCTCGAAGCCGCGCTCGGCAGCCACCGGTGCCGCCTGCACCAGCCAGCGCTCGGTCCACTCGCGCACGCTCGACTCGCGGCCGGTCTGCCAATCGATCAGGCGCGCATCGAGGCCGTCGGCCGCCGCCGCCCGCTCGTTGCGATCGGTCATCTCGACCAGTTCTGTGGGGGTAAACGCACCGGCGAGCGGGTCGGGGATTTCGCCTGCAAGCAGCGCCAACAGCCGCGTCTCCACCAGGGCCGTGATCCCCAACAGCACCGGCGGCGAGGCGATCAGATCGGCGATGCGCAGCTCGGTGCGGTTGATGCGGTAGGGCCGGTCCGCACCGTTGGGGCGCACCGAACTCCACAGATGCCGGACGTTGAACATCGTCCCCAACTGCAGTTGCTCCTCCACCCAGTCGATGTAATGGGCGTGGCTCAAAAACAGCGGCACCTGCTCGGGGGTGCGCGGAAAGCGCAGCCAGCGCGTCGAGTGCGCCCCGCTCGCTTCTTCATTAAAAAAGGGCGAAGAAGCGCTCAAGGCCAGCACCACCGGCGCTTCGAGGCGCAGGAGCCGGCAAGCTTTGATGATGTCCTCGGCCTCGGCGATGCCGAAATTGATGTGGATGCTCGAAGTGACCACCCGGGTGCCGTGCTGCTCTTCGATGCGGGTGTGGTAGGGATTGTCGGGGTCGGAACGCAAGAAGCGGGCCGTGTCGTGCTTCAGGGCCAGGGCGCTGCCCGGGATAAGCGTGTAGTCCCCCAGCGTCTTGAGATAGCGCCGCAGCTGGCAGCGCGGGTGCACCAGCGCACAGAGCAGGTCGTCGTAGCCGGTGAGCGGTTCGGTGGCGTACTCGACATTGCGCCGGTCGGGTTCGAGCATGAACCCGGGCAGGTCCCGCACGATGCGGTGCGACAAACCGACAACATCCCCGGCAGCGGTACCGGTATACATCTCGACTTCAAAGCCTTTGGTCAGTAGGGCCATGCTGCGCCTTTTGATTCCCTGTCAAGATTTTAGGGGTGAGCGCGCCTGGGAACCAGGCTCCTCAAGGAGGAACATATAACCGATGCCGCGCACGGTCTGCAAAAAGCGCGGGTGGCGCGGGTCCGATTCGACTTTTTTGCGCAACGTGAGGACGTGGGTATCGACGGTGCGGGGGTTGTCCACCTGCTCGGGCCAGGCGAGTTTGAGCAGTTCCTCGCGGGTGAAGGGCACCCCCGGGCTTTTGGCCACCACGTAGAGCAGGCTGAATTCCTGCGGGGTCAGATCGATGAGGTGGCCGTCGAGCAGCACCCGGCGCTGCACCGGGTCGATGGTCAGCGGCCCGAACTGCATCGAGCGCTGCCTGAGCCGTCGGGCCAGGGCCTCGATGCGCGCTCGAAATTCTTGCATGCCGAAGGGTTTAGCCAGGTAGTCATCCGCCCCTGCCCTGAGGCCCACGACCTTCTCGCCTTCGGTGCCCCGGCAGGACAAAATCAGAATGTACGATTCGACCTGCTGGCGCAGCCAGCGGCAAAAGTCGATGCCGTCGCCGTCGGGCAACTGCAAATCGAGCACCACCAGATCCGGCCGGTGACCGCTCAGCCAGTCGCGTCCGTCCTTGAGGGTGCCCACGGCGTGGGGCCGATAGCCGTCCTGCTCCAGTTGCCAGTTAAGCAGCGCGCGCAGCTGGTGGTTGTCTTCAACGATGAGAATTTGATACGGCTTCACCGAGGATCTCCTCTAAGCGCTGCTGCAGCAGGATGGCCTGACCTTCGATCGCCTCCAGCAACTCCTGGCGCAGGCCGCTGTCCATCTGTGTCTCTGTGCGCAGTACCTCGGCGTACAGACGAATCGCCGTCAGCGGCTCACCGATGTCGTGGCGCAAATCCCGCAACGGGACGGGTTTTATCGCGTCTTCGGGCATGTTAGGTAGCTCTCTAGATCTCGGTGAAAGGTTCTCACGTCGATCGGTTTGCTCATATAGCCGTCGAAGCCCGCCGCGAGCACCCGCTCGCGATCCCCCACCAGGGCGTGGGCCGTCAAGGCCACCACCGGCACGCCGACCCCCTGTTCGCGCAGACGGGGCAACACCGACCAGCCGTCCAAAAGCGGCAAAGACAAATCCATCAAAATCAAGTCCGGCTCGCCCGCGAGGGCGGCAATCAGGCCACCGGGACCGTCCTCGGCCTCCAGCACCTGGTGACCCGCGAGGTGCAGCACGCGGCGCAGCAGATTGCGGCTAATCGGTACATCCTCAATGACCAGAACTTTCGCCATACCGTGGGGATTGCCCAGACACAGGCTCGATTTCAAGGGTATCATGGGACACGCCCGTCGGCGCGGCCAGGTTGGCAAGATGTATCACAGTGCGGGCGGGCCCGGCCCGGCGACCCCGGGCCGTGTCCCCGTTAGAATGCTGGTGTTGATCCCAGAAGCGAGATAGGCAGTCGTCGTGAGCAGTTTTTCGTTCGAATCCTCCGCAAGATTGCCCTTGAACCCGCGCTTCAAGCAGATTTTGCACGCGACGGTCAAAAGCTACATCGATACCGCCGAGCCGGTCGGCTCGAAGATGCTCACCCAGCAATACAACTTCGGCCTCAGCTCGGCCACGATCCGCAACGCCATGGCGGTGCTCGAGAGCTGGGGATTGTTGTTCCAGCCCCACACCAGCGCCGGTCGCATCCCGTCGGATTCGGGCTACCGGGTCTACGTCGATGAGTTGATTTCGCCGCCGACCGAACTCATCCAGCAGATGCGCGCCGCCCTCGCTGAGAACCTGGGGGAGCGACAGGACTTAGAAAGCCTTCTGCAGGGGGCGACCCGGCTTCTAGCCACCCTGAGCGGCTGTGTAGCGCTGATCACCGCCCCCCAGAGCGTCTTTGTGAGTGTCCGTCATCTGCAGATCGTGCACATCGGCGAGGGGCGGGCGCTGGTGATCGTGGTCACCGACGCGCTGCAGACGCGCTCGTTTTTGCTCGATCTGCCCCAGCCGGAGATGGCCGAGCAACTCGAGACGCTCAACAACTTCCTGAACCTCCAGCTCCAGAATCGGCGGCTGGACGATCTCAATGCGGCGGCCGTGGAGGCGATGGGCGGCGAGTTTCACTGGTACACCGACTTTTTGCGCGGCCTGATTGCGCTGTTGCAGCGGGTTCTGCAGCCGCCCACGGGCCAGCTTTACGTGAGCGGCGTGGGTGAAATCCTCAAGCAGCCCGAATTTGCCGAACCCGAGCGCATCCAGGCCATCGTGCAGCTGCTCGAAGTCGAGCGCGAACGGCTCGGGCCGCTCATCTCCCCGACCCAGCGCCACAGCCGGCAGATCGTCGTGCGCATCGGCGCTGAAAACCCGCTGGGGCCGATGCAGTTCTGCTCGCTGGTCAGCAGCACCTATTACCTCAACGAGGTGCCGGTGGGTTCGGTGGGCGTTCTCGGCCCCACCCGGCTACCCTACGACCGGGCCATCGCTTCGGTACAGGCCGCAAGCGACCACCTCTGCCAGGTGATGCAGGCCGAGGACGAACCGCACCGCTGGTAGGTTGGTTTTCTCGACGCCCTGACTTGCTAGCATGGAGAAAAAGTTGGCAAAACGTTTTGCCTGGATCTTTTGTGGTCGATGGAGGACAGTTCTGTGCATACTACTGAGCAGCTCAAGAAGGGAACAGTCTACCGGGTGCTTCCTGACGGCCATGGCTTCGTACAGGATGTGGCCTCGAAGTATCAGTACGTTTTTTCGGTAACCGCCCTGCAAAACTATCGGGGCGAAAGTGTGGGCGAGCTGGCGCTGCGCAAAGGGACCGAGGTCCATTTCAGGGCTGTCGGAGACAGGGTGGCATACCTCGAACTGGTCCACTAAGCCCCACATCCCTTTCCATGCCGCCCCAACTGTTTCTTGATCCCCGCGACAGAACCACTGCGGGCGTTTATCACTTCGGGGGGCCAATTCCTCTGCGCGTACGAAGATTCGGTCTTTACGCCAACATAGGCAATTGGCTGCCTGGCGATCTGGTACTGGTCAGCCCCTTGCAGCCGGACTTCACCCAGAGTTTGATTATTGCTGGCCATACCGACGGAGGTTACCAGCAGAAGGACGCCCGGTGGCACCACGCCGCCATCTACGTCGGCGACGGCGACATCTGCGAGGCCATGCCGGTCGGTGTACGCCACACCAGCATGGATATCTACATAGACGGTCGTCACTTCATCCGTGTGCGTAGGGATCTAGATCTCGAGATGGACCAACGCTGGAGAATCGCCCTGCGCGCTCTGACAAAACTCAAAACGCCCTACTCCATCGCTTCAATATTTGATTTGTTCTGGCTCTCGCGGGTAGGCTTCAACAGCGTCTCGAACGCGGTAAGGCCAAAAAGGGGCGCATATATCTGTTCGCAATTGTACGCCGACGCCTATAGCCCGATTACCGGCAAAGTGCTGCAGAACCCACGCTCGGGCGAGATTACCCCCGCTTTCTTAAGCAGCACCGATCAGCTTCAGGATGTACCAGTGCATTGGCTGCAACTGGAAGCTTGAGCGCTTTCGCCCCTCAGCCTTCCCCCCCCGACCGGGAGGGAACGGGTTTGGCCAAACTGATGCGTGCCCCTTCAAAAATCTTCGAGTAGCCCAGCTGTCTGCAGTCGTAATCGTACATGCAGAAGAGAAACCAAAATTTTTGCCAGAGCCTGTCCTGGGGGCCGAGGTAGTTGATATTCAAGCCCAGTTCCTCCGCCTCCACCGCGTTGATCACTGCCCCATGGGACAGATAGCTCTGCGCTGAGGAAAGTTGCACAACCACTTCATCGATCTTGTCTGGAGTTTGGTCATGCAGCATGCCCGTTTCAAGCACAAATTTGGCCATTTTGCGCATCCGCAAAATGGCGCTTTGGGCAATTTGCTGAACCTGGTGGGGCGCTTCGGGATCGTTTGCGATGAATTCGGCAGGCACACCGCCGAATTGAGGATCGATGGGACCGAGTTCCGAATTCACCCCCATGACGATTTGCGTTGCAGACAGTGCCACGACGGTACCGGCGCTCTTAGCCATGCCAGGGATCACCACCCTGTACCCTCCCGGCAGGCGCAGCTTGAGGACGCTGATGATCTGTTCGCACGCGTCGACGACACCCCCGGGGGTGTGGATGAGCAGATCGACATTGTCGGCGGTGCAGTCCCCCAGAACTTCGGATAAATCATAAGCATCCGGATCCGAGATCATCGCCGGGGTGCTGAGGTTGGTGAAATACACCACAAGCTCCCGGCCGGTTTCCAGTTGGATATCTCGGATCAAAAGCTGCCGCAGGTAGCGGTCTTTTTCTTTAACCCAGTACTTTGGCGACTGTAGAGGCAGCTCGGTCGTCCGCAGAAAGGTGCCGCCGCTGGTACTCGGTGACGACGTTGTACTCGGTGGGTCGGGTGCTTGGCTCATCGGGGAACAAGTACTTGCTGTCGAGATTCTCACAGTCGCCCACCGCAACGGGCGGCAGCTTGCCTCGCTCGCGCAGGTGCTGAAGCACCACGTCGTGTTCTGAAACCGGCTGTCCGGCGGAAAAATGGCCCTTTTGAAGTGAAGACATCGGATTTTTGGCAATCATCAGCTTCAAAGCACTCATATCACATCCTCGACTTTTGTGCACGGTTGCGTCGCCGCGGCTACTCCGTCCCGAGCGCCGCAGTGATCGCCCAGTTGCGCACCTGGGCGTAAGTGCCTTTGAAGTAGTTGACCACCGGTTCCGCCCCTTCGATGGGCGGCGGCCCCAGCACGTCGAGTACCGTCTCCTGCGACGGCGGCGGCAAAATTGCCACCAGCGACGGGTCGAGATCGCCTGCCAGTTGCCAGAAACCCTGGGCTTTAAGGGGCGGCACGGGCGGGGCAGCCGATTCGGTTTCGGCGGGTTCGCTCTGTAAAGGGGCACCGCTGCCGCGCAGTTCGCGCAGGCGCTGCAGGATCTGGGTGCGGCTGCGTCCGCGCAGGGCAAACAGCACGAACGGGTCTTGATCGAAGCGCTCGCCCATCAGGTAGTATACGGCGGCAATGTGCTTGCAGGGATTGGCCGAGTCGGGGCAGGAACACTGGCTGTGGATGTCCCATTTGTTAAACGGAAACAAACTCAGCCCGCTTGCAATAAAGGCCTCTTCGATATTCTGGGGCATCTCGCCCGCCAGCAATTTGGCGGCAAAGATGGCGCGGCCCGCGAGTGTTTCGATCACTTCTTCCCACTGCTCGTCGCTGAAGCGGTCGAGAAACAGCGTCACGTCGTAGGGGACGGGGGCGGTGCCCTGGACTTTGGCTTTGACCTTGGAGCCTTGAAATTCCATGGCGAGCACATTGCCGCCGCGGGCGTAATTGCGGCCCCGCGCGAGCCGCTGCGTCCAGCCGAATGATTCGAGTACGTCGATCCACCGCTGCGCCCACCATTGGCTCGCGAACACCTTCGGTGCCGCCTCCTGAGAAGCTTTGGCCGGATCGCTGTTCACGCGGTGTCCTCCGTGTCGATAATCTCCGAGCGATCGAGTACCAACAGTTGCCGCAGTTGATCGGTATTTAGATCCGACAGCCAGTTCTCACCGGCGCTCACCACCTGCTCAGCCAGGGCCTTTTTGCTTTCGATCAGGGCGTTGATGCGCTCTTCGAGCGTGCCGGTGCACACGTACTTGTAGACTTGTACGTTCTTGGTTTGGCCGATGCGGAAGACGCGGTCGGTGGCCTGATTCTCGACCGCCGGGTTCCACCAGCGGTCGAAGTGGAAGACGTGGTTGGCGCGGGTGAGGTTGAGGCCGACACCCCCTGCCTTCAGCGAAAGAATAAAAATCCGCGGCCCCTGCGGATCGCTCTGGAAGCGCTCGATCATCGCCTCGCGCTGGTTTTTGCTGGTGCCGCCGTAGAGGAAAAACACTTCTGAACCCAACTGGCGGCTCAGGTGCGCCTGCAGCAGGTGGCCCCACTCGGCGAACTGGGTAAAAATCAGCGCCCGCTCCTCGTCGGCGAGCACTTCTTCGAGCATCTCGCCCAGGCGGCTGAGTTTGCCCGAGCGGTTGGCGAGCGGTCCGTCGTCACCCAGGTAGTGGCTCGGGTGGTTGCAGATCTGCTTGAGTTTGACCAAGGTGGCCAGCACCGTCCCGCGCCGCTGGATGCCGGTGCTCTGCTCGATCTTGGCGAGCGATTCGTTCACCACCCGCTCGTAGAGGGCCGCCTGCTCGGGTGTGAGCGGACAGAAGACATTCGTCTCCTGCTTCTCGGGCAGATCTTGAATAATCTGCGGGTCGGATTTGAGCCGCCGCAGGATAAACGGCTGCACCAGAGCTTTGAGGGCGTTCGCCGAGGAGCGATCCCCGTACTTTTCGATCGGAACTGCGAAGCGGCGCTGAAAGAAGTTGCGCGCCCCCAGATAGCCGGGATTGAGAAAATCGAGGATCGACCACAGTTCCGCGAGGCGATTCTCGACCGGTGTGCCGGTGAGGGCGATGCGAAAGCGCGCTGTCAGTTCCCGAATCGACTGGGTCTGCTTGGCGTCGGGGTTTTTGATGTTCTGGGCTTCGTCGAGCACCAGGCCCAACCATTCGACGCGCTTGAGATCTTTGCTGTCGCGCTGTACCAGGGCGTAGCTGCTGACGATGATTTGCTTTTTCTGGGCCGTCTCGACAAAATTGCGCCCCTTCGGCCGCCGCGCCCCATGATGGACATGTACAGATAAACTAGGAGAAAATTTCTTTATTTCTCTTTCCCAGTTTCCCATCACTGAAGTCGGACAAATTAACAATATAGGGCCGTCCAGCTCATTTTTGGATTTGAGAAAAAGAAGAAATGCTATCAACTCTACGGTCTTCCCGAGTCCCATGTCGTCGGCTAGGCAAGCACCCAGGCCCCACTTCTGCAAAAAGGCGAGCCAGCCGACGCCAATTTTTTGATAGGGCCGCAGGGTGCCCTTGAACCCCGGCGGTTCGTCGATGGGGGTGAGTTTGCGCTGATCGGTGAGGGTCTCCAGCAGTTGCTGAATGGGGCCGGAGCTGTCGAAGTTGACGATGGGGAGACCGTCGATTTTGGGGGTGTCGCCGAAGTTGAGGCGCAGCACATCCTCCAACGAGAGTCCGACCTGATCTTTGCGCGACTGCAAAAAGCTGTGGGCGGCGCGCACGTCCTGGGGGCGCAATTCGACCCAGTTGTCGTTGACTTTGACCAGGGGTTCAGAACTAGCGGCGAGGCGGTCGAACTCGGCGCGGCTCAGGGTCTTGCCCGCGAGCGACAGCTCCCATTTAAAAGCGAGCAAGCTCTGCATGCCGAGGCCCGAACCGTTGCGCCCCGGCGCGTTCGCTTCGAGTTTGAGGCCCAGGCGGTTGCGCAGGCTGCCCGCGTCCGCGAGGCTCTCGGGCAACAACACCCCGAAGCCGCTGTCGCGCAACCGCCAGGTGGCGGCTTTGAGAAACTGAAACGCCTCGACGGTGCTCATGGTGCAGCAGGTGGGCTGGGGGACGAGCAATCCCCGCTCGACGGGCACAAAGATACGCGAGGCGAGGCCCAAGCCCGCGAGAAACACCTCCTGCAGCTCACCCGCGCTGCTCCAGACTTGCTGGGCAGCCATCAGCGAATCGGGATCGTCGCCTGTTTGCAATAGAAAGTGCAGCTTCCACTCGCCCTGGCTCTCCTCGGGCGGCTGCAGACGGAAGCAGGTGCGCGAGCGAACCTGATAGCTCAGGGGGGCGCGCCAGGTGGCCAGGGCTTCCGCCAGAGCCGGCGTCTCCGGGTCCGGAGATTTGAGCTGGGGCTGGGCATGGGCCAGGGCCAGAAGCCAGGGGCGCACCGCTCCGGCAGGCAGCGTGCGCGGATCGGGAGGCTCGCAAGCGAGCAGCGTGCGCACCCGCGCGTCGAGCATGGCGCTCAGGAAACTCTTGAGAATCTGGTGCGGAGATAGTTCGGGGGTAGCGGCGCGGCAGGCGCCCGGCAAACGGGCGGCAAATTCTTTGAGGCGGGCTTGATCGACGGCGCTGTCGAGCAGGGGCACCCAGCGGGCTGTGGGGATTTCCTGGCCGTCGCCGCTCTCCAGGTCGGGCAGGTACTTGGCGCGCACCAGCAAGTCAAGCACCCAGCGGGCGCACTGCGACCAGAAGCGCAGGTCGTCGCCAATCGATGCGTCCCCGCCGCCCAGGGGTACCCCGAGCAACAGTTCAAAAGCCTGGTGACCGTCGAGCCAGAAACCTTCCACCAGCCACGGTTCCAACTCCAAAAGCTTGCCCTCGGGAGCAATGCTTGCGGAGTAGACCACGTTTTCGACCGTGGCGGGCAACTGGAGTGCAAGCGTCTCGGGTACCAGCAAGCTGAGCGGTATCTGGGGAAACTGGGCAGCCAGGCGGGGGGACAACTCGGCCGGTTGCTGGACATAGGGATGCGGAGCGGGTGCTTCGGAGCGCTTGCGCCGCTTTGCGACCTGCCTCCAGGTTTCTCCCCAAAGGAAAAGCCCGGCCCGGGGGGGTTGGTGAACCCAGATACCGTGCAAGATAGCCATGCTGACATTTTATGCTTCGCTGACTGGCTGCTGGGTGAAATAATTGGGCATGGCACTTCTGGGGGTGGCGCTTGGGTAGTTTGGGCACGGTGCAGATCGCCTCGCTGCTGAGCCTGGGGCTGGTGGCCGGGGTGCTGGCCGGTATGTTCGGCATCGGCGGCGGGGCGATCATGGTGCCGGCGATGATGTTTTTGATCGGCTTCAGCACCAAGCTGGCCACCGGCACTTCGCTTGCGGCGCTGCTGCTGCCTTTTGGGTTGTTTGGCGTGCTTGAGTACTACAAAAACGGCCAGGTGAACATCCCGGCGGCGCTGTTATTGGTGGCGGGGCTGTTCGTCGGTTCGTATTTTGGCGCCAAATTGACTTTGGGTTTGCCGGATATCGTCGTCAAGCGCGCCTTCGGGGTGTTCTTGATCGTGATCGCCCTGCGCTATCTGACGACCGAATAAATTCAGTTCAACTTACCGGCAGCCGGGCCAAATTCGTTGGGATCCGCCTCGTAACCCGGGGCAAAAACTTGGATGCCCGCTTCCTGGCAGCAGTCGCGGATGTTTTCGTGCAGTTGGGAGTACGAGGATCTCGACGGTCACCTTCGCATTCGATTGGGCAAGGGCAACTCCATCGATGTAGACGTTCAGTTTCAGGGGAAGACGGTATTGATTCTATGGCGTGACGATCAAACTTTGACTGCAGCCTGGGGATCGCTCACGGATCGTCACCCGGTCGCTGCCGTCCCGACCGTAGACTTCCGGCCGATACAGCTGCGCGTGGGACTCGGGCAATGTGGCCGAGGACGAGCCACCCGGACAAATGGGCGGCTGCCGAAGGGGTGGACAGGTGGCGACAATGGAGATCTCATCCACCCGGTTCGGTTTATCGATGTTCGTCCGCCTGCGCCGCGTTCTGGAACTGGTCTGGCAGAGCGGCCCGCTCGCCTGCGTCGGTCTACTCCTGCTCACGCTGGTAGGCGGAGTGTTACCTGCCGTGCAACTCTACGTCGGCAAGCTGATCATCGACACGGTGGTGGCCGCCTCCGCGCGGCCGGACGGTGAAATCTTCACCAGCCGGGCGCTCGGATTGGTGGGTCTGGAACTGGGGCTGCTGGTGCTCTCCGCCGCCGTTCAGACGGCCGGATCGATCCTCCAGGAGGTCTTCGGCGAAAAACTGACCTTCCAGATCAACGAGCGGATCTTGCACAAGGCAGACGCGCTCGAACTGGCCTACTTCGAGGATTCGAAGTTCTACGACGCGCTGCAGCGCGCCCAGCGCGAGGCGGGCTACCGGCCCCTGGGTCTGCTGATTCAGAGCCTGTCGATTACCCAGAGCGTCGTCTCGATGGGGGCGCTGGTGGTCCTGCTCGCCCGCCTGGGAGCGTTCGTGCTGCCGGTGTTGGTGCTCGCCTCGGTGCCGCTGCTGGTCACGACGGTGCGCTTCGTGCGCATGGGTTACCTGCTTGTGCGGGCGCGCACCCCGGAGGCCCGCCAGATGAGCTATATCAAGACGCTGATGGGCACCGACCAGGCCGCCAAGGAAATCAAACTGTTCAACCTGGGGCCGTACTTTATCGAAAGTTTTCGCAACCTGTTTACAAAGGTGCACCGCGAGACGGTCGATCTGGCCCTGCGCAAAGGGGCGGCGCGGGTAGGAAGCAGCGTCTTCAACGCCGTCTGCTACGCGGGACTTTACGGATACTTGATCTGGATGGCGCTTCGGCGGCTTCTGACCATCGGCGATCTGACCCTTTATGCCGGGGCGGTGCTGCAGCTCAACAACCAGTTGCAGTCGCTCAGCGAGAGCGGGGCGCGCGTTTATCAAAATGCGCTGTTTATCGACGATTTGTTCAGGTTTCTGGATCTCGAGCCCCGCAGGGCCGTGGCCGCCGCACCTCGGCCGGTACCCGAGCGCATCGAGCAGGGCATCCGCTTCGAAAATGTCTCTTTTCGCTACCCGGGTTCCGAGCGCGAGGTGCTGAGCGGTGTGAGCTTCGAAATCCGGCCCGGCGAGACGGTGGCGCTGGTGGGCGAAAACGGCTCCGGCAAGACGACGCTGGTCAAGTTGCTCACCCGCCTGTACGAACCGACCGGCGGACGCATCCTCCTCGAAGGCCGGGATCTGGCCGAGTACGAACCCGAGCAGCTGCGCAAACTGGTGGGGGTGGTCTTTCAAGACTTTGTGCGCTTTCATGCCACCGCCCGCGACAACATCGGCTACGGCCGGGTGGACGCCCTCACGGATTTCGAGCGCATCGAAGCGGCGGCGGGGCGGGGCGGGGCGGACGCGCTCATCACCGGCCTCGCGCGCGGCTACGACACGATGCTCGGCAAATGGTTCCGCGAAGGCCAGGAGCTCTCCGGCGGCCAGTGGCAAAAAATCGCCCTCGCCCGGGCCTACATGCGCGACGCGCCGGTGCTGGTGCTCGACGAGCCCACCGCCGCCCTCGACGCGCGCGCCGAGCACGAAGTGTTCAGCAAATTCCGGGAGCTGCGCCAGGGGAAAATGGCCCTTTTGATCTCGCACCGCTTCTCGACGGTGCTGACCGCCGACCGCATCGTCGTGCTGGAGGGGGGCCGGGTCGGCGAGCAGGGAACCCACCGCGAACTTGCCGCCCGCAACGGGCGCTATGCCGAGCTGTTCACCCTTCAGGCAGAGGGCTACCGAGAATGAGAAGCGGATTTTCCTGTCGCAGGGAGGAGGCGCAGACGGGCGATACTTTTTAGATTGCAGATGATCCCAATCGAGACAGGCATAAGAACATGGCTGACACACATATCCGTCGCGCTGTAGGGACTTTCTCCAATCGTGCCCAGGCCGAGCAAGCCCTCTATCGGCTGCGCGATGCCGGTTTTGACATGGACGACGTCTCCGTGATCAGCAAGCACGAAGAAAGTGGCGATATTGCCGGTGCCGAGGTTAAAGACGAAGTCGGCAACCGTGCCGGCGAAGGGGCGGCCACCGGGGCGACCACCGGGGCGGCCGTGGGCGGGCTGACCGGCTTGCTGGTCGGTATCGGCGCGCTGGCCATCCCGGGCATCGGCCCGGTGATCACCGCAGGTGCCCTGGGCACCGCTCTCGCCACCACCCTGGCGGGCGGCGCCATCGGTGCGGCGGCGGGCGGCCTGGTGGGTGCCCTCGTCGGTCTCGGCATTCCCAAGGAGCGCGCCGAAGTGTATAACGCGGCGGTGACCCGCGGCGACTACTTGGTGGTAATCGACGGCCCCGCCGAAGAGATCAACGAAGCCGAGCGCATCCTCAACGGCCAGGGCATCCGCGACTACGGCGTCTACGACGCTCCGGCCGGCAGCTACGACGAAGCGCGCTACCGCAACCGTCCCACCCTCAGCGAGCGCGCCGGCAACCTGGGCACCCGCGTGCAGGGTTCGGCCCAGGAGACCCTGGGTCGCGTCACCAACGACCCGACCAATGTGATCGAGGGTGATGCCAAGCAGCGCCAGGCCGACATCAACGACCGCTCGGCCGATCTGCGCGACCGCAAGTAACAAAACCGTGAAGCGTCGAGCAATTGCTCGACGCGTCTAGAAAGACTGGCCGGGGGCGCAAGCTCCCGGCTTTTGCCATGGCGGGCGAAGAATTGTGCATTGGCGCACCTACTCAGTTGAAAGCGATTGCGAGTATGGTAGGAAATTGAAAAATCGCTGGCCCCCCACAGCAATGCGGCGGGCGCCCCCGGCCCACTTCTTGCCGCTTTCAATCCGGTTAACCCATGAGCAATTTCCAAGCCGAAATCCCCCTCACCGCCGGTCCGGCCTCTTCAAGGACGTTTTTCGGCCATCCGGTCGGTTTATATGTGCTGTTTTTCACCGAGATGTGGGAGCGCTTCTCGTACTACGGGATGCGCGCCCTGCTGGTGCTGTACATGATCAACTATCTCGAGAAGCCGGGGGTCGCAGCCGGTGTGCTGGGCTACGGCGCGGTGCGCGGTGCGCTGGAGGGGGTATTCGGGCCGCTCGCCGCCCAGGCGTTCGCCTCGCAAATTTACGGCATCTACACGGCGCTGGTGTACCTGACGCCCCTGTTGGGCGGCTACCTGGCCGATCAGGTCTGGGGACAGCGCCGCACGGTGGTGATTGGCGGCGTGCTGATGGCGATGGGCCACTTTTTGATGGCCTTCGAGAGTTTGTTCTTCCCGGCCCTGGGGCTGATCATCCTCGGTAACGGCGCTTTTAAGCCGAATATTTCCACCCAGGTGGGCGGGCTGTACCCGCCGGGTGACCCGCGCCGCGACCAGGCCTTCAGCATTTTTTACGTCGGCATTAACCTGGGGGCGTTCGCAGCGCCGCTGGTGTGCGGCACCCTGGGCGAGACGGTGGGTTGGCACTACGGATTTAGCGCCGCAGGCGTCGGCATGGTGATTGGACTGATGGTTTACCTGTTCGGTCAGCGCTATCTGGCGCCGGACCAGCTCGCCCAGACCCGCGCCAACCACACCGAGAAAATCCCCCTCGATTCCACCGAACGCAGCGGCATCCTGGCGCTGGTAGCCCTGTGCGTCATCAACGTCTTCTGGTGGGCGGCCTACGAGCAAAGCGGCAACACGATCGCCTTTTGGGCGGACAAATTTACCAACCGCGAGCTGTTCGGCAACGGTTGGGTGTTTCCGGCCACCTGGGTGCAGTCCATCAACCCGTTTTTGATCTTCACCCTGACCCCGGTGATCGTCGGCCTGTGGGCCTGGCAGGCCGGCCGCGGCAAAGAACTTTCGACCATCGCCAAGATGGTCTTCAGCTGCATGCTCCTCGGGCTGGCCTTTCTGGTGATGGTGGGCGGGGCGCGCGAGTACGCCCAGACCGGCACGACCAGCATCTGGTGGCTGCTTGCTTTTTTTACGCTGCTGACGGTGTCGGAGTTGTACCTTTCGCCCATCGGTCTGTCGCTGGTGACCAAGGTCGCCCCGGCGCGGATGGTCTCGCTGCTGATGGGCATGTGGTTTTTGGCGATTTTCGCGGGCAACTACCTGGGCGGCTTTCTGGGGACTTACATCGAGCGCATACCCAAGGAGACGTTCTTCCTGGGTATGGCCTGTATGTGCTTTGCCGCGGGCGGGGCGATGTGGCTGCTGAGCGGCCCGGTCAAAAAGGCCGTGGGCGCTTCGATTGCCCAGAAAAAAGCCTGACGGCAGACATTCAGCGCGGGCCGCGCACCTGCCAGCGGGCGTCGGCGACGAGCGGCAGGGATTGGCGGGAGAGAAACACTGTTCCGTTCATCAGCCAGACGGCATTCTCGCCGGTGGCGATGTTGCGCCAGACCAGGTCGGGGGCGGCGTCGTTGTTGTAATCGCCTACCCCGCCTATTTCCCAGCGGGTATCCCCGACGCTCGGTAGGGAAAGCGATTTGGCAAAAGTGGTGCCGTTCATGAGCCAGACGGTATTGGCGCCGGTGGCCCGGTTGCGCCAGACGATGTCCAGTTTGCCGCCGCCGTCGAAGTGGCCGGTCCCCACCACCTGCCAGTCGGGACCGGCCACCGCCGGCAGCGCGACCGCACCGGTGTAGACTGTGCCGTTCATCGTCCAGACACTGTTGGCCCCGCTGAGTGCATTGCGCCAGAGAATATCACTCTTGCCGTCGCCACTAAAATCGCCGCTGCCGACGATGCTCCAGTTCCTGTCGCCCATCGGCGGCAGGGAAACACTTCCTGCAAACACCGTGCCGTTCATCCGCCAGAGGGTATTGGCGCCGGTCGCGCTGTTGCGCCAAAGTATATCGGTCTTGCCGTCGCCGTCAAAATCGCCCGTGCCCCCGATCTGCCAGTTGGGATCAGCCACCGCCGGCAGATAGGCGACGCCGGTCTGGGTGGTGCCGCTCATCAGCCAGAGAAGATTGGCCCCCGTCTCAGGTAACCGCCAGAGAATTTCAGAGGTGCGATCAGCGTTGAAATCGCCCCGGATGGGCAGCGCGCCGATTTTGTACACCTCGCCGCTATTGATCGACAGCCAGTACAACTGCCCGTCGGGGCCGACTTTGAGATCGACCACGCCGTCTAGCCCCCCGGCGAACTCGCGCACCTGGGTGTAGTCGGCGGGTAGCAAACGGCGGAGGAAGCCCTGGATGTAATCGGCAAAAAAGTAGTTGCCGGTGTAGGCCCCCGGAAACTGGGTGGCCTGATAGAATGCCCCGCCGGCGATCGAGGCGCTGCTGCCGCGTGGGTAGCTGTAGACGGGATCGATAAAATCGGGATCATCCGCGTTCCCTTCCACTGCGGGCCAGCCGTAATTGCCGCCTTTGGCCGCACGGTTGACTTCCTCCCAGGCGTTTGAACCGACGTCGTTGATGAAGATGGTGCCCGTGCCCGGCTGGACAGCGAAGGTAAACGGGTTGCGCAGCCCCAGAGCCCAGATTTCACCGCGTGCCCCACTGGTGCCCACGAAGGGGTTGTCCGGCGGGACGATGTTCGGGTAAGCGCCCGGATCGACGCGCAGCAGTTTGCCCGAGAGGTTCGAGAGCGATTGGGAGTTGCTGGAACTGGCCCCGCCGTCGCCCACGCCCGCGTACAGTTTGCCGTCGGTCCCGAAGTGGATGGCCCCGCCGTTGTGGTTGCCGGCGTCGGAGGCGATGTTGTCAAGGATGACCAGTTCGCTGCCCGGCTCGGCCACGTTCGGATTGGCAACGCTGGCGGTGAATCGGCTGATCCGGTTTTTGATCGGCTCCGCCGCGCGGGTGTAGTAGACGTAAAGGTACCGGTTGGAGGCAAAGGCGGGATCGAAGGCAATCCCCAACAGTCCCCGCTCGCTCTCAGTGGCAGCGTCCACGGTTAAAAATGGCTCCTGCAGCAGGCTGCCGTTCGCCGCCACCCGTAGGGCACCCCCTTTTTCACAGACGAACAGCCGGCCGTCGGGGGCAAATTCCATCGCTGTTGGGCCGTCAAGACCGCTGCTTACCAGGCTTTGCTGAAAACCGGCCGGGATCTGGGCAAGGGCGGGCGAACCGCCGAGCAGTATCAGAGCACAGGCACTGCCAAGCTGAATCGACGCTATGCGGTGGTTGATGTCCATGGTTGTTGCTGTTGCCGGTGGGAGGGAAATCCGGGGCTTGCCACTACGGTGCAGAACGCGGCGGGCTTTTCCATCAGCCTTCAGATTGAGCGTGGAGCCGTTGGCTTCGAATTATCGATCATCTGTAGTGCGATCGGTGCTTCCGTCAAAATCGATCAGTGACCACAATTTTTTGAGGAGTTGTTTATGAAAGCCGTGGGCTACAGACAGCCGCTGCCGGTGGACGACCCGAACGCGCTGCTCGATGTCGATTTGCCGGAACCGGCAGTGGCCGGGCGCGATCTGCTCGTCGAGGTCAAGGCTATCTCCGTCAATCCGGTGGATACGAAGGTGCGCCGCGGCACCGCGCCGCCGGAGGGCCAGATCAAGGTGCTCGGTTGGGATGCGAGCGGCGTCGTGCGCGCGGTGGGGCCCGAGGTGAGTTTGTTTCGACCGGGCGATGCGGTATGGTATGCGGGCTCGATCGTCCGCCCCGGCACCAACAGCGAACTGCACACCGTCGATGAGCGCATCGTGGGCCGCAAGCCTGCGAGCCTCGATTTTGCCCGGGCCGCCGCTTTGCCGCTCACGACGATCACCGCCTGGGAGTTGCTGTTCGATCGCCTGCAAGTGGCCCGGGACAGGACCGGGCGGGGCGAGACGCTGCTCATTGTCGGGGCTGCCGGGGGGGTAGGTTCGATCCTCACCCAACTGGCGCGGCAGTTGACCGGGATCACGGTGATCGGCACCGCCTCGCGGCCCGAAACCCGAAAGTGGGTCCAGGATCTGGGTGCCCACCACGTCATCGACCACTCCAGACCCCTGGTTGAACAACTGCAGCGCCTCGGCATCCCGCAAGTGTCCTATGTGGCGAGCCTGACGCAGACCGACACGCACTACGCCCAGCTGGTCGAAGCGCTCGCGCCCCAGGGCAGGCTCGCTCTTATCGACGATCCCGGGCCGCTCGATGTGACGCTGCTCAAGCGCAAGAGCCTGTCGCTGCACTGGGAATTGATGTTCACCCGCTCACTTTTCACGACCGCCGACCTCATCGAACAGCACCGTCTGTTGGACGAGGTGGCCCAAATGGTGGAGGCCGGGGTGATCCAGACCACCGTGGGCGAGCATTTCGGACGGATTTGCGCTGAAAACCTGCGCAAGGCCCATGCCCTGATCGAGAGCGGTCAGGCCAAAGGCAAGATCGTTTTGGAAGGATTTTGAGCGACGGCGCGGGGCTCACGCTCCAAACTTTGGGCCGATGGACGGAGCGCATTGGGTAACATAAACTACCGAAGTTACCCATAGGGTTTTGGCCCCCGGTGACGGCGAGTCGGATTTGCCCGGCCTGTCCCGCTGGGCTTTCAGTCCGCTCGAAGCGGCACCGGAAGGCATTCCAGTCACCAGACCATCGCAAAGCGAGTGTTTTTGCCGATTCGGCAGGAGCACTCTGTTCCGTTCGCACAACTTTTTCTAAAAGGAGCACGCATTCATGCATTACCCACAAAAGCGGGCGATCGGCCTTGCCCTCGCGGCTTTGACCGTTGCCAATCTCGCGGCCATCGCCCCGGCCCGCGCCGAGGAGACGACCTGCACCGGCTCCCTCGGCGCCACCACCGTGGACAACCTCCGGGTACCCCAGGGCGCCACCTGCACCCTCAACGGCACCCGCGTCGAGGGGACCATCTACGTCGAAGCGAACGCCACGCTCAAAGCGAGCAAGGTGCAGGTCAAGGGCAACGTCCAGGCTGAAAACGCCGCCCGGGTCAACGTCCTACCGCGCTCCACCGTCGGCGGCAGCATCCAGATCGTCCAGGGCGGTGCGGCCCGGATCGACAGCGTCCAGATTGCAGGGGATCTGTTGTTCGACAGCAACTCCAAAAGTCTGATCGCCTACAAAAACACCATCGGGGGAAATCTCCAGGCTTTCCAGAACAACGGCGGCCTCACGATTACCGCCAACAACATCGACGGAAACCTGCAGTGCAAAGAGAACAACCCTGCCCCGGTCGGCGGGGAGAATGTCGTCCAGGGCAACAAAGAAGACCAGTGCGCCCAGTTGTAGGGTCTGCCCTTTCAACCTCAGTTGAGCAGAGCCAGTAAAACCGGAGGCGATGCGGCGGCCAGGCGTTTCGCTTGACCATTGGCGAAGCCGTCGCTTTTGCCGACCGGCGCAAGGATATCCGCTCACTTCATGCTCTGAAGTGAGTGGGTTTTCCTGCGCCGGACAGTTCGGCTGGCTGCTGCAGCTCAGCTACCTATGCTCAAATCGGTGTGTTCTGGGCTGTGAGAGATTGGACTTGCACAGGGAAGGTCACAGTGAATGTCGAGCCGACACCGGGTTCAGAGACCAGCGCGATTTTGCCCTGCAGCAGGTTCACCAGTTGGGAGACGATCGCAAGCCCGAGCCCGGTGCCTTCGGTCCGGCTGCGCTCGTTGCAGCTGAAACGCGAGTAGGGCTCGAAGATGTGGGGTTGATCTTCGGGGGCGATGCCCAGACCAGTGTCGCTCACGGCGACCGACCAGTGTCTGTCGTCCACAGCCTTGCACTCCACCCGTACAGAACCGCTCGGGGTGTAGCGCACGGCATTGCTGAGCAGGTTGGTGAGGATTTGTTGCAGGCGCATGCTGTCGCTCGCTACGGTCTGGGGGGCCAACCCGCAATCGAGCGAAACTTCCAAACCCTGCGCTGCGGCCAGCGGCCGGATCGTCTCGACCACTTCTTCGACTGTCGGGCGCAGCGCGACCGCCTCCAGGTGCAACCGGGTCTGCCCGGCCTCCGAGCGCGAAAACTCCAGCGCATCGTTGATCAGGTGCAGCAGCCGGGTGCCGTTGCGCACCACCCGCTCGATGTGTTCGAAGTCGGGCAGGGTGTCCCCGATGTCCGTGCGGGTACGGCCGGTGCGCAAAAAGAGATTTGCATAGCCGATGATCGAATTGAGGGGAGTCTTCAACTCGTGGGCCAGCACCGAGAGATTGTCCTGGTGGGCGCGCACCAACCGGCCAAGTTCTTGATTGGTGAGCAACAACTGGCTTTGCAGTTGCGCCAGTTCGCGCAGGCGCTCATCCACGTAGCTTTGGAAGCAAGAAGCGATCGCCTCGTCCACCACCTCGTTGATCAGATGGACGGCCCGCACCACCCCGGTTATTGAACCGCGCGTCATTTCCCCATCCAGGACCGTGAAGATCACCCGGCGCAGCAACCGATACTCCTGGGCAATTTCAGCGGGGTTGAAACCCTGGCTGGCCCGCAGGGAACCGTGCACCAGGCTTTTGCTCACCAGCAGTCCGGTGTCGCTCTTCTCCGTCTGGGAAAGGACGGTGACCATTGCCCTGAGCACATCGGGCAAACTGTTGCGCACGGCGGAGTAGGGCAGTCCGTCGTCGCTGCTGATCCGGCGGTCGGAGCGGACGGCCGCGATCCACTGCTCGATGATCGCATCGCTCCGGTCTGCAAGTAGTTTGCTGAAGTCCATGGCTGGCGAGTCAATAGTGGAGTGGAAGGAACCGGTTCCGACGAATCACTTCCGCCCCCAGCACCTTCCAAGCACCCGTGAATGCTCACGATTGTAGAGGACCAACGGCCTTTGCATCCGCAAGTCCTGCGGATAATCGCAGCGGTTCGGCAACGGTGCCGCCCCCAGTCGCCTACGAAGGCCGGCCGGCGGCGTGCAGCAACTCGCGCACCGCCGCCGTCAGTTCATCGAGGGCCACGGGTTTGTGCAGGAGCCGGTCCGGCCTGGGCGAGTACGACTCCAACGGCGAGCGGTCGGCGGTCAGCATCATCACCGGGAAGTGCGGCAATTCAGGGTCCGAGCGCAACCGGGCCAGCACCTGCCTTCCGTCGAGGTCCGGCATCATCACATCGAGCACCAGCAGCTGCGGGGCCTGCCGGTGCACCAATTCCAGGCACTCCCGGCCGCCGCCCGCAGCCACCACTTCCAGACCCTCCATCTCCAGGGCCAGCATCAGGAACATCACGTTGTCGGGCTGATCGTCGACGACGAGAACCCGGGGATTGCGGCAACTCATGGGGCACAAAACAGTATATGTGGACACGGTAACTGGACAGGGGGTGCCCTCCGCGTCGGCTTTGCGAAGGAGATTCGGGGTGAACATGGCCGATTGCGTTGCAAAAGTCAAGCGTGCTTGGTTAGAAGAAGTGACGGGCGAACCGGATGCAATAGGCCTCATCGGGGAACGTACAGTAGCGGTGCCCCCGGTCCGAGGGGCAGGTTGAACAGGTACCAGAGCACGAACAATCCCGACCAGCCGAGGCCAAAGGCGATCGAGTACGGAAGCATCGCGGCAAGCAGCGATCCTAGGCGCAGATCGGGTTCGTACTTGCGCGCGAAGACGACGATGAGCGGGAAATAGGGCAGTAGCGGGGCAATCACATTGGTAAACGAATCGGCCACCCGGTAGGCCGCCTGGGTGAGTTCGGGGCTGTAGCCCAGACCCATCAGCATCGGCACGAAGATCGGGGCCATCACCGCCCACTTCGCAGAAGCCGAGGCGATGAACAGGTCCAACAGGGCGGCAAACAGAATAAACAGCAGCAGCAGCGCAATGCCGGTCAGACCGATGCCTTTGAGAAAATTCGCCCCGGCGATGGCGACCATAATCCCCAGATTCGACCAGTTGAAATAGGCGATAAATTGGGCGGCGGCGAAGGCGAGCACGATGTAGGCACCCATCGTCGCCATCGTCTCGGCCATCATCGCAGCCACCGCCCGATCGTCGCGGATGCTGCCGGTGAGTGCGCCGTAGATAAGACCCGGCACCAAAAAAGCAATCGCAATAATCGGAATGAGCGACTGAAATAGGGGCTTCAGATCGCCGTTTTCGCCGTTGAGCAGCCCTCCTGGCGCCAGTCCCTGCCAGGCGAACACCGCCAGGATCACAACGAAACTCACCAGGGCAATCCAGGCGGCCCGGCGCTCGCGGGCGCTCAGATCCGCGCTCGGTGGGTCGGGAAAGCCGGTCGGGCGTTGCCACACCCCCAGGCGCGGCTCGACGATCCGCTCGGTGACAAACCAGCCCAGGCCGGTGAGCAAAAAGACCGAGGCGGCCATGAAGTAGTAGTTGGCCGTCGGCGCCACCTGGTAGGCCGGATCAAACAGCTGGGCCGCCGACTGGGTGAATCCGGCGAGTAGCGGATCGAGCGAGGTGATGAGCAAATTGGCCGAGAAGCCGCCGGAGACCCCGGCGAAGGCGGCACAGAGCCCCGCGAGCGGGTGGCGGCCAAGCCCGAGGTACAGCACCGCCCCCAGGGGAATGAGCACCACGAACCCGGCGTCCGCCGCGACCGAGGCGTTCACCCCGGTGAAAACCAGCGTCGGGGTCACCAAGGCGCGCGGGACCGCCGTCACCGACAGGGTGAGCAGTGCGGCGATCAGGCCGCTGCGCTCGGCCACGCCGATGCCCAGCAGCACCACCAGCACGATCCCCAACGGCGGGAAGCCGGTGAAATTTGCAATCGCCTCGGTGAGCATCCGGCGGATGCCCTCGGGGGTGAGCAGGTTGAACGCTTCGATGGTTTTGCCGCTCACCGGATGGACGACGCTCCAGCCGCTCTGGACCGCCAGCCAACTGAGCACCGGCATGGCAAGGGCAAATAGCGCAAACAGTGTCAGCGGGTCGGGCAGGCGGTTGCCTACCGCTTCGACGCGGTTTAGCACCCGGCCTACCCAGCCCGGTGGGGGCGGTAATTCGACAAGGGGCGGCTCGGCGGAAGGATCGCGGGTCATCGGCGCGACGGGATGATTTTTACAAAGTGTAGAGCATTAAAATTTGTAGGCGCGCAGACCCAAAGACAGTTGGCGGGTGCGCTTTGGCAGGCGTTAGAAATACGTTGCTGCGGGGCACCCTGAACTTGTCGCAACCGGAGTACTTTCCATGGCATCCCAGCGCGCCCCCCGGGGCTTTACCCTGATTGAACTGTTGGTGGTCGTGATCATCGTCGGCATCCTCGCCGCCGTCGCCCTGCCCAACTTTCTGGGCCAGACCGGCAAAGCGAAGACCACCGAGGCGACCGCCGCCATCGACGCGGGCAAAACCGCCCAGGAAGCTTATCTCAACGAAACAGGCGCCTACTACACCGCCGGCACGATGGGTGCCGGTGGTGTACCCGCCGCCAACGCCGATACCCTGGGGGGCACCCTTGTCCAGACGGGGGTCGACCTGAACGAACTGCAGGCTGCGATCCAAGTGGGCCACGACGCCACCCGTTTTGTGAGCGCCGCCCCCGCCGACGGCACCAAGTGGGCCATCGCCCACCAGGCGGGCGGCCAGACGGCGGTAGCCAACAGCAACACCGACTTTGCCATCAACGTCGACGGCGGAGCGGCCACCGCCGCCGGCACCCAGGTGCGCGGGCTGGCGGCTTCCTATCTCAAGTCCGCCGCCAAGATCGTCATCGACGCCAACCCGACCCGCTAAGCCGGGCCATGGCGAACACGCTTCGCGCCTTAGGCGCCGGCGCGGTTTGCTGCGCGCTCATGCTCGCTTTGCAGGCGAACAGGCTCGCGGCAAACCGTGCCGTTCCCCAGGCGTTTCGGACGGACCATCCACCGCTGCCGGTGTCCTCGGTGCCGGCTCTCGGTCACCGCAATCTCGCCGCCGATTGGCTGTGGCTGCGCTTCGTGCAGTACCTGGGCGACCACCGGATGCGCCAACGTCTGGGCTACACCGATAGCTACACTTTTATCGATGCCATCAACCGCCTGAATCCCCACTTTGAGCCCGCCTATCTGCTCGCCAATCTATCGGTGGCCTACGGCATGGGCAGGCCCGACTTGGCGGAGCGGCTTCTGGCCCGGGGCCTGCGCCACAACCCCGACAGCATTGCCCTTTGGCAGTTTCGTGGCTTTGTTCACTTTCTTTACTCCGGTAATCATCCCCTTGCCGTCAACTGCTTGCGCCGCGCGGCGGGGCTGGCCGCCGTCCGCTTCGGTGCAGCCGGACAGATCCTCGCCAACCAATGGTGGGTACTGTCGAAGCACCTCGAATCGGCACCGGCCGTCAACTGGACCCGACGAACTATTTGGCAGGAAATCTACGCCAATGCCGGTGACGGACCCACCCGCCGAGCGGCTCTCGCCCAGTTGCGCACGCTCGGTGTTGTGCCGGCCAAGGACGGTCGGCTGCGGGTGCAATATTCCCTCTATCCACCCACCGGTTACCTCAAATCCCTGGCAAACGGCCCACCGGCTCCGTAACTCACTATTCGATTGCGTGTGGATGCAAGTGGATTTCCCATTTTTATAGGATACACTTGCACCATCCTTGCGCCCTCGATGGAAGTTTGGCCTTCACGGCGGGTATCGCTCATTCAATGTAAAGCGTTGTATATTTCTGTGAATTCCTAGGGGAAAAGGCTGTTTCTGATCGCAAGTGTCGGCAATTTACAGCCGGTCGCGATTGCAAGCCACCATCCGCACGCAAAGGAGCGCGCGAGCCGCTATGCTCACCTTTGGCCAACTCGTCTACACCAGTGTCGCCGGACAGGGCTTTCAGTTGTTCGCCAGCGCCGGGGTGCCGCCGGAGGTGCGCAGGGTGTTTTTGGAGCAGGTGGTCGAGCGCCACTGGAATCCCTATGAACTGCCCCAGCAGGGTTATCGCTCGGTCTACCTGCACCAGGCCGGCTCCGGTCACCAGCTGTTCGGGTGGCTGTACGACGACGGCGGCGATGAATTTGGCCGTGGCCATGTACCGTATTTTCTGTGCTACTACCTCGAAGACACCCTCGACGCGACGAAGCTGGAGAACGTCTTCACCTGTCTGCAGCGGGGTCCGGCAGCGATCGACGATCGCCGCTGCTTGCCTGAGCGCATCGAAGCTGTGCCCGCACCAGACCTGTGGAGCTACCGGCCCGAGCGTCCCGGGGTGATGATTCCGGCGCAGGCGCGCACCGCCGGTCACCGGCTGCTGGAGGAGGGCCATCTGGTCCACCTGTACATCCCCGCGCCGCCGGAGGCCCTGGTACCGGCGCCTTCCTTGCAACCCGAGGCCGCCTCGCCTGCGCCGGCCGGGCGACGTCGGTTGACCTTGCCCCGTCTCGGGCTGGCGGTGGGGGTCGTGGGCCTGCTGGGGCTGGGGGGTGCCGGAGCGGCGCGCTACTGGCAGGACCGGCCGACCGAGCCGCAGGCCAGGAGCGCTGGCGCACTACCCGAACGGCTGGCTCGGGTGAACACGCCGCCCGCCTTGCCGCCGATACCGGCCGACCCCCCCGCCCAAAAGCGCGAGCTTGTGCGCCCCATCCCACCGCCTCGGGGGCCAAAGTCCCGCCCCGCACGCCCTGAAAAAACGGACGCGACCCGCAGCGAGGCTGCCGCCAGACCCGCCCGGTCCGCCCGCCCCTCCCCGGTGCTGCGCAAACGCAACACCGGCTCCGGCCGTAGGGTTGCAGCCTCCCCGGTCCGGGCGCGCAAAAAAGTGGTCCTCAAGTCGGAGCCCTCCCCGGTCACCAACACCCGACGGGATGCACCGCGCACCACCAACCGCACACGGCGCAGCGCCTACCTGGCCCGCGACGAAGCGCGGGCGGTGCGCCGGACAGAGTTGGAGTACGGACCTTCCCAGGCACTCGAGATTTATCTGGCCCGGGAGCGCGCCCAGGCCGCCGCCGATGCCGAGCGGATGTACGGCCTGTGGCGCAAAAATCGCAAGCGCTGATACAGTTTCGGGTTTCATGTGTCCGGTGTCCGTAAGTGCACCCCGATACCCATCCGCTTGCCAGTCATCCGCGCGCACGGGACAATACCGGTTAGTTGCTGGTAAATCTTTGTGAAGCATATCGCTCTGCTCGGCTCCACCGGCTCGATCGGCACCCAGACCCTCGATATTGTCGCCGAGTACCCGGAGCGCTTTGCTGTGACCGGCATGACCGCCCACAGCAATATGGAACTGTTGGCCGAGCAGATCCGCCGCTTCCGGCCCCAGGTGGTGGCGGTGGGCAGCGAGGCGAGGCGTGCGGCTCTGGCGGCCTTGCTGGCGGGTTTTGACGGCATGCCCGAAATGTTTGTCGGCGAAAAAGGCTGCTGCACGGTCGCTTCCCAGGCTCCCGCCGAAGTGGTGGTCACCGGCATCGTCGGTTGCGCCGGGCTGATGCCCACCCTGGCGGCCGTCGATGCGGGCCGGGATCTGGCCCTCGCCAACAAAGAGACGCTGGTGGCGGGTGGACCGGTGGTGATGCCGCGCATCCGCGCGCGGGGGGTGAAGCTGCTGCCGGTCGATTCGGAGCACTCGGCCATCTTCCAGTGTCTGCAGGGGGTGCCCGAGGGCGCTCTCAAGCGCATCTTGCTCACCGCCTCGGGCGGGGCCTTTCGCGACTGGCCGGTGGAGAAGCTGGCCGAGGCGACCACGGCGGACGCCCTCAAGCACCCCAATTGGGTGATGGGAGCCAAGATCACCGTCGATTCGGCCACCTTGATGAACAAGGGCCTGGAGGTGATCGAGGCGCACTGGCTCTTCGGGCTGGACTACGACCGGATCGAGATCGTCATCCACCCCCAGAGCATCGTGCACTCGCTCGTCGAACTGGCCGACACTTCGGTCGTCGCCCAACTCGGCTGGCCCGATATGCGCCTGCCGATCTTGTATGCCCTCAGTTGGCCCGAGCGCCTCGCCACCCCCTGGAAGCCTCTGGATCTCGCCCGGGTGGGCACCCTCACCTTCAAAGAGCCCGACCACGAGCGCTACCCCAATATGCGGCTGGCCTACCAGGCCGGGCGGGCCGGCGGCACCTACCCGACGGTGCTCAACGCCGCCAACGAAGAGGCCGTCGCCCAGTTTCTCCAAGAAAAAGTCCGCTTTCTGGAGATGTCGCGCCTGCTCGAAGCCACCCTCGAAGCCCACAAAAGCGCCGGCGAACCCGATCTCGACGATGTGTGCGGAGCCGATCGCTGGGCGCGCGAGCACGTGCGCTGGCTGGTGGAGCGCTCGCCGGCGCGGGTACTGATTTAAAGCTTGCCGATTTCCCGCCGGGAGACCACGACGGTGTGCTCCCAGCCGTCTACCTGAACGGTGATGCCGCCGAAGGCGCCGAAGCCGACGACAGTCGCGGTCTTGCCCACCAGGGCGCGGCCGAAACCGCGCGCCGGGCGGCCCGGGGGAGTTGGATTGGGGTCGATGCAGCGAACGCGGTCGCCGATGGCCAGTTGCATCTTCATGCAGTTCAACCTGGTGTCAGACAGTGTGAAACATATCCTAACGGCAGTTCGCCGCTGTGAGCCCAGGCTCTTTGCGCCGATTTTAGCTTTGTCCGCCGCATTTCCCCATCGCCGCAGGCTCGCGATCCCATAAAACATCCGCTCAGCTGCCGAACCTCGTCACGGTGAGAGTTCGGTGCCTTGGTTCGGCCGATTGTGCCTTGGCTTACGAGTCGAGTTAAGACTGCCGCAAACGCTGACCCCCGAGGCACACTGCGCTCCGTCGCCGAAGGCCGCGCGCCCGCGCAAGCCAGCCCTTGCACGGGCGCGCGTTGTCGAGAAATCAACTAAGAATTCTTAGTTGATTTCTCCGCTAAACGGATCGTCGGTGTCGAATTGCTCTTCTTCTGGATAGGGATCAAAGGGCTCCGTTTCCTCGCTGTCCGGCGGCACGTCCCCGGAAGGTTGCGGCTCAAGTTCCTCGGGAATTGCGGCCATCCAGAGGTCAGTGTCCGCAGACGAACTCCCCCTGTACGATTCTTCCGGAAGAATTTCCATCTGGTTGGGATGCGGTTCGGCATCGGGGTCGGGCTGCTCGTAAGTCTCTTCGGGAAGCGGCATCTCGATTCCCTCTGAAGGGGGCTCCCCTCGCTGCTCGTCGATGGACTGCTGGTATATGTCTTCGTAGCCGGGTGGGATGACTCCTGCGCCCTGGGCCATAAACTCGCCCATGGCACCGGTAAAGAGATCGTTGGTTTCTTCTGGCATCGTTGGCCTCCAGTTTGGATGGCTTGGTACTGGGCTGCCTAGGGAAAATATTGCCACTTCACAGTGCAAGTAAGTATAATTAGCGAACCTGCGTCGATGCAGAAACAGGAACTGCTGTCGGGCAAGGAACTGGTGACGACCCTGCAAAAGGGGGGAACGTGCTCTACATGCGCCACCCGCAGACCGACCCGAACCAGGCCGACACCGACACGGCCAATCTGGCCAACATCAAGGCGCAACGCCAGCTGACCCCTGAAGGTCAGGCACAGGCAAATACAAGCTGATTGCCCGCGTCCCGACTCCGGCCAGTTGGACCCGGGATTCCGCAGGTAGGTCGAGCGTCTGAAGTATTTTGGTTGGATGAGCCAGCCGCCTCCTGAAATTCAGGTCCAGAATCTCGACCACCTCGGCATCGTCGCCGGCATTATCGACGCTTTTGGCCTAGTCGAGGAGGTCGACCAACTTCTGAGCATTCACCCCCAAGAGATTGTCACCTGTGGCCAGGTGCTTAAGGGCCTTATCCTCAATGGCCTCGGCTTCGTCTCCGCACCGCTGTACCTGTTCGAGCAGTTCTTTGTTGGCAAAGCCACCGAGCACCTGATTGGTCCAGGCGTGCTGCCCGAGCACTTTAATGATGACCGGCTCGGCCGGGTACTCGACAAACTCTACGAGCAGGGCACCACCAAAGTCTTCGTACATCTGGCCCTCAAGGCTGCCAGGCATTTCGGCGTTCGGACCGGCAGTGTGCACCTAGACTCGACATCGTTCCATGTTGACGGCGAGTACACTCCAAAAGGACGGGTGGCCCCCCAAGCAGAAGACGAACCGCAGCCGATTGTCATCACCCACGGCTACAGCCGGGATCATCGCCCCGACCTCAAGCAATTCTTGTTGTCGATGATCACCAGTGGCGATGGCGATGTGCCGCTGTATCTGCGGGTGGGTAATGGCAACGCAGCGGACAAGGCCATCTTTGCCCAGATAATTCAGGATTTTCGGGCACAGTGGGACGTGGATGCCCTGTTTGTCGTGGACTCAGACCTTTACAGTGCTCAGAACTTGAGTGCGGTGCAAGCCATGCACTGGCTGAGCCGGGTACCCTCAACCCTCGCCGAAGTGAAACACCTGCTGGCCGCACTGAGCGATGAGCAGTTCGCGCCTGCCCAACCAGGCTACCGAGTCACCGAGGTAGGTAGCACTTACGCCGATATCCAACAGCGCTGGGTCGTGGTGGCAAGCGACGAGCGGCGCAAAAGCGACCTCGCGGCCCTGGACAAGAAACTCAATGAGTTGGAGGGCAAACTGGGCAAGGAACTGACGACGCTGTGCAAGACGGCCTTTGCCTGTGAAGCGGATGCACTGGAAGCGGCGGAGCGGTTCGCGGCCGGGTTGAAGTTCCATCTGCTCGGGGCAGTACGGGCCGTCGAGCAAGCCCGGCATGACAAAGCCGGGCGACCGGCGCGGGGCAGCAAACCCGAGAAGACGGGCGTGTGGCTGCTCTCGGCACAACTGGTGCGCAATCCGACGGCTATCGAACTGGAGCAGCACAGCGCAGGCAAGTTGGTGCTGGCGACGAATGTGTTAGACGAGCAGCAGCTTTCTACGGCTCAGGTGCTCTCGCAGTACAAAGCCCAGCAGTCAGTGGAGCGAGGCTTCCGCTTTCTCAAAGACCCACTGTTTTTCACCAGTAGTGTGTTTCTCAAGTCGCCCGAACGGGTAGAGGCGGTGGCGATGGTGATGGGGCTATGCCTGCTGGTTTACAGTCTGGGACAGCGGCAGTTGCGTTTAGCGCTCTCAGCAGCACAGCTGACGGTCAAAAGTCAGACCAAAAAGCCCACCGCGACGCCGACACTGCGGTGGATCTTTCAGGTTTTTCAGGCGGTGCATCTACTGGAAGTGGCAGGGGTGAAGCAGGTGTCGAACCTCAACGCGGAGCGTCGGCGCATCGTGGAGTGTCTGGGTCCGACCTGTGGGCAGTACTACTTGATGGGCTGAGGGAGAAGCGCATGAACCTCACTGCGAAGCGAGGGACAATTATCAAAAATGGAGAGAAAAGCTGTCCAGTGCGCTTGCCGCAGAGTGGTTTGATAGGCGCACATGAGTGGACAGTGCAGGGCGAATAGAGTTGGAGACTGGACCAGGAGCGGAAATTTCAAAAGTCACATCCGAACCTGCGGAATCAGGGTTGGACAGAGTGGGCAAGTCAGTACGTAGGCAAATAACCGCCTACAGCGAAGGCAAAGGTGAGCGCTGGGCGCGGATGAAGTCGCCCACGTAGGCTTCGGCCGGCTCATCGAGCAGCGCCTGCAAACTGCCCCGCTGGACAATCCGGCCGTCGCGCATCAACGCGATGCGGCCCGCGAGGTAGGCCGCCTCACCCATGTCGTGGGTGACCAGAATCACGGTTTTGCCGAGCCCGGCGAAGATCGCTTTGAGTTGGGTCTGCAGTTCGCTGCGGGTAATCGGGTCGAGAGCGCCCAGGGGTTCATCGAGCAGCACGATGGGCGGGTCGTTCATCAGGGCGCGCATCAACCCGACGCGCTGGCGCTGGCCGCCGGAAAGTTGGCGCGGGAAGCGTGCGAGTGCCGTAGCCGGAATCTGCACCAGTTCGCCCAACTCGGTCACCCGCCGGTCGATGGCCACAGGGGATTGTTTGAGATAGCGCGCAAGCAGCGTCACATTGTCGCGGGCGCTCAGGTGCGGAAACAGTCCCCCGTCCTGGATGACGTAGCCCAGATTTTGGCGCAACCTTTCGCTGTTCTGGGCGGTGAGGGTCTCGCCCGCCAGGCTCACGGTGCCGCTGTCGGGAATCACCAACCCGGCGACGACGCGCAGCAGCGTCGATTTGCCGCAGCCGCTCGGACCGATCAGGGCGGTGGTGCTGCCGGCTTCGCACGCGATGCTGGTCGGGTCGAGGGCCACCGTCTGGCCGTAGCGCTTGGAGACGGCCTGAACGTCGATCATGTCGGGTAGGCCACGCGCAGCACCTGGCCCGGTTCGGGATGGGCGACGGCGGCGGTGGTGCCGTCGGGCCAGCACACCTCGACCCCCTCGACACGGCCGACAGCTCCCAGGCCGAAATGGGCGACGGGTTCCATCTGGCAGAGATAGCCGCTGCCGCCGTCGATGAGGCGGCGTTGGCGGCGGCCTGCGGCTTCAAGCGTCACCACCGCCCCCCGGGCCGGGGCACCCTGGCGGGTGAGCGGCAGTACCCTGAGCCAGAAGTTGGCATTGGCCGGGCTTTTGTATAGCGTCAGCGGTTGGGCGTCCGATTCGCCGTGGCTCACCAGCAGTTCTAAAGAACCGTCGCCGTCGAAGTCGGCCACCGCCGCGCCGGTGCCCAGTCCCAGCGGTTCTGCCGCTGCTGCCGGGTCGAGGGGGATCCACTGTCCCTCGCGCCGGCCGAAGAGGCGATTTTCCTGGCCGATGTTGTTGAAGAAAATTTCTTCGTACCCGTCGTTGTCAAAATCCGCCGCGATCACCGTGCGCACCAGCGATGGGCAGATCATCGCCTTGGAAGTGACGTCGCGGTACGGCGCGTTCGCTTCGCGCACCATCATCCGGTGGGGGCCGTCCCAGTTGCCCCAGATCAGTCCGAAGTGCGCCCCCGCATCGAAGACGGCCACGCCGCGGCCGTTCTCGCGCGGGTCGGCCACTCCCCAGGCGTCCGCAGCTTCCGCGAACCGTCCACCGCCGATGTGGCGAAACAAAAAGTTCGCTCCCCGCTCGTTAGCCGCAAAGATGTCCGGTCCCTCGCCCACCAGCGGCCCGGCGACGAGCCCCCGGCCGCCGGTAACGAGGGCCACTCCCGCTTCCCCGGCCACATCGACCAGCCGACCCTCCTTATCCAGTTCGTACAGCCGCATCGGGCCGCCGTAGTTGGCCACCAAAAAGCCGTAGCCGCCGTCGCCCTTGCGGTCGAGGGCGGCTACCGAGCGACCCGCCGTCAAATTGAGCGCCTCCGCGTTCGCCGCTTCGCCGAATAGATCCCGCCACGCACCGTGGTTGCAGGCGAACAGCCGGTCGCCAAAGCGCTTGCGGCCGGCAAAGGTATCGGTATTGAGCACATAGATTTCTTCGCGCCCGTCCCCGTCGATGTCCCCCGCCGCCACGCCGATGGCCTGCCGCTCCGGGTCGGCCAGTACCGCGTCCGCGACATCGACCAGATGGGAGCCGTCCCACTTGAGCACCCGGTTGGCCGAGCCGAAACCGGCCACAAACGCTTCAAAAGCCCCGTCGCCGTTCACGTCGCACACCGCCACCCCGTAATGGAGCCGGGCGGGATTGTCCGCGATCCGGTCGCTGTGATCGATAAACATCACCTACCAGCCCCAGGTGCCGGCGCCGCCCTTAAAGGGACCGACGATGTCGCTGGTGATCCAGCCGCCGTAGAAGCCGCCCGGCTGGGGTGTCACCTTCTGGTCGCCCACGTAGCACTCGTCCATGCGGTTGGCATAGAACGCCAGATAGCCCTTCATGGGCATAAATTCGGGCGTCGGATTCTCGTAGCCCCAGGCCGCATCCTCGGCAGTTTTGAAGCCCGCCTTGACCGTCCAGTAGGTGGCCACCCCTTTAAATTCGCAAAATGACGAGCGGGGAGTGCGGATGAGAAATTCCATGCGGACATCTTCGGGAGGCAGGTAGTAGACCGGCGGATGGCTGGTCTCCAGCACCCGGTAGCCATGGGTGGTATCGGCGATCGTCTCGCCACAAAGGATGGCACGCAACCGCTTGGCGACGGGCTCCAGCCGGGGCGGCCGGGGATAGTCCCAGACAGACTCCTGGCCTTGTTTCGGTTCAACGCGCTGCGGATACACCATTATTTGCCGCCCCACGAGACATGGTTGCATCGTAACGTGAGAAGCCAGCATTATTCTCAGCCGGACGCCGCTTTTTGCTCCTGCGCTTCGATGTAAGCCAGGATCCGCTCGCGGTGATTGTACCGGAAAGTGTCACAGCGGTTATCATAATGACTGGGGTTCATTGCATAATGTGCGCACCCTCCCATACAGACAGGCAGTGCAAAACAACTTCTACATTCGGCGTCGGTAAAGGGATTGTACTTCAGCCATTTTTGCAGCCTGGTGTTGCAATTGTTGTAATCACTAATGTGCCCAATAACTTCCAGGGGATTTCCAACTGAATCCCAACACTTGTAAAGTTCGCCTTTGCTGCCGAGAACTATCTCGTTTGTGCGAACTGCTGTGCAGGGTGTACCAACGGATTTAGGCAACCAGGATTCTGCGAATTTGTAACGTCTGGCGGTGTCCATAAATGCTGACTCAATCTGCGCAAATTCCTGATTGGTCAAACAACAGGAGTGATACGCGGCAGAAGGGGTAGGAATACCATCATCAATGGAAACGAGTCGGCCCAAGTAAACCATGAGCTTGCCGCTTAATCCGTTGGCTTCCAAAATCTTGAGCAGGTCTTCAGCACGAGCAAAGTTGTGGCGGTCAATGTTCACACGAATACTGATTTTCAAATACTCAACTGCATGCCGCAGGTTCTCAATGATCCGATCAAACGTACCGCTACCACTACCACTCGCAAGCGGGCGCATACGATTGTGAATTTCAGGGGGGCCGTCTAACCCCACCTGTGCTCGATAAACATTTCGTTCTCTCAACTGCAAGCAGGTCTTTTCATCCAGTAAATAACCATTGGTAATTAGGGTAGCACTATAGTCAACATTGGCGGATTCACAGCGATGTATAAACTGATCAGACAACGCGAGCAGGGCATTTTTCCCAAGCAAAGGCTCACCGCCGAACCAAGTGACGCTAAAGCTATTAAGAGTCGGAAGCTTTTCATCAAGTAATTGCAAAAAGGCGATCTGAGTTTCCTTGGTTAAAATGGAAGGAGACTTGGCTTCGTAGCAGTAAGGACAGTCGAAATTGCACCCAAGGCTGGTGACTATTGTTGCAGCATAGTGGCGAGGATTTTGCTGGCTCGACTGATACCGCTTCTGCAGGAGAGCGTATTCTTCTTCGCCATCTGCAACTAACATTCGATAGACGACAAGCTTCAAAAGAAGCTCGGGAGAAATTTGAGCCTCGATCCCATTACAATATTGGTCAAGCGCCTCGCTATCTTTGTGGCTAATTTGAAGAAGTTTTCCACTAAAAGTGTTGAATATATAGTGCTTATCTCCGCGACGGATAGAAACATTGAATGGAGAAGGCTGCATCGCTGGTTAGCTTCCTTGGGAGCCAGAAAATTAGTAACCAATCAAGTCTACTGAGAATTGTCTTTGGCAGTGCAGCGATCTATTTCTGATCCATTTTTTGCGCGGCATGCAGGAGGTTGTTGATCCTGATGCTTAGGTCTGCATTCTGGTTCGCGCGCCTTCGTACTACAATCTGTTTCAACTGCATCTTTCGCTCTGCAATTGAGCACAGGTGCCAGGTCAAAAATTGTGTAAGTGTCCATATCTTCCTGTCGAAGAAGGACTGCAATCTTTTCAAGTTTTTCTTCGACATTCTTGTCGTAGGCATCTGCATCACCAACCGCTCGCGTAAGCGTCTCGATTTCATTTACTCGTCGTCTTAGTTCCGCTTCGCGCTCTTTCATGATTCTGCGCTGCTCCTAAAGGTTGTGCTTGCAAAACGTGGGTTGCTTTGCGCTGCCTGCTTTGCAACAGAGTCTTTGCACAGTCGTTCGTCGCCTTTGGCAGCAATTCGCTGGCTGTGAAGATAGTTGGTCAACCATTCACAGCCTCTTTCAATTAATATATCGGGTCGGCTTTCCCAGTTTGAAAAAGTTATAATCTGACCTTTTTCATCGGAGGCATAAATAATTTTGCTGTTGCTGCTAAACAGTACGCTGTTCACAGCTTCCGCTCTGCTTTTGAGAATACGGAAAAGTGTACCGTTTGGCTTCCAAAGCTTGATATCATTGCCAGCGGCCGTAGCGATCAACGCTCCATCTGGTGAATACGCAATACTGCGTATCTCAGTTTCGTGGGCTACAGTTTGCCAAAGCAATCTTCCATCTTTGTGCCACAACTTGAAATGGCCATCAACGCTACCGACAGCAATTATTCTACCATCCGGGCTTATACTTAAACTTCTAAGGCTATTGCCGCGATCTTCGATCGTTCTTTTTTTGGAACCATCAATGTTCCAAAGAATAAGTTTTCCGTCTGCTCCCCCAGAAATTATTTCTTGCCCGCTGGCAGTGAAAAACACTCTATTGACTTCACTAGAATGACCTTTTAGAACTCGAAGCTTTGTACCGTCAGCTTTCCACACAATAATATTTTTATCAGCTCCAGCTGAGACTAGATATTGACCATTAGGGCTAATGGCGACACTAAATACAGGTCTAGAATGCTCTCGCAGTGTCTGAATCAACTCTCCGCTTGTGTGCCAAAGCTTGATAGTTTTATCCCAGCCTGCCGAGGCAATCATTTTCTTGTCTGGGCTGATGCTAATATCGTGGACTGTACGGATATGCCCTCGGAGTGTGGAAATCTGTCTTCCATTATTTCCCCATATTTTGATAGTTCCATCACTCCCTCCTGCAATGAGAAACTGCTCTTGGGGGCCAAGCGCAATACTTCTGACTGGGTTCTCAAATGCCTGAAATGATGTATTAAAATTGGACAGTTTCCATATTCTCAAATTCGAGTCATCACCGCCTGTCACTAGGGTTCTGTCGCTGCGACCAAAGCTTAGACTGTTCACGGAGGCACTATGGCCCCTCAAGGTTCTTATCAGTGTCCCATCTACATGCCACAGCATGATAGTTCGATCGCTACTTCCAGTGGCAAAGGTTTGTCCGTCTTGACTAAACACCACATCATACACGCCATCGGTATGTCCTCTGACTGTGCGAATTAAAACTCCATTTAGTTGCCAGAGTTTTACTGTTTTATCCACACTAGCAGTCGCAATCATTTGACTGTTGGGACTGAATGTTACGCTTTCTATCTGCTCAGTGTGACCCTTGAGGGTTTTAGAGAGTATTCCGTCATCACGCCATACTTTGACGGTTTTATCTGCCGATGCCGAGGCAATCCATTTGCCATCGGGGCTGAATGCTACATCAATAACTTTGTCATTGTGACCAGTTAATGTTTTGATAAGTTTTCCATTAATTCGCCAGACTTTGATTGTGCCATCGTAGCTTGAAGTAACAATTTTCTGTCCGTCGGGGCTAAAGGATAAACCGGTGATTCTCTGAACATGTGCTGGAATAAACCTCAACCACTTCCCTTCTGCAAGCCAAAGGTTTAAACCTCCATTCAGGTTGCCTGTTGCGATAAGCCTTCCGTCTGGACTGTAGCTAACAGCCCTCACATCGCTGGTATCTGTGAATAGCGTTTTGAAGCTAGTACCATTGCTATTCCAAATTTTAACGGTCTTGTCAGCACTTGCCGATGCGATTGCTTTGCCATCCGGGCTATGGGCAATACTACTGATCCAACTTTTGTGGCCTACCAGTCGATTGAATTCAGAGATATTTCCCAAAATTCCTTGCAGCGTGCTTTCTGTCTGAACTCTGAGTTCCTCATTGGCTCCGATGGTTTTTTGAAGTAGTTTTTCAGCTTTGATGCTTGCGATCAAAGATTCGAGTTCACGGTGAGAGGCCAGATAACCCTCTGCGGAAGCATTGAGAGCTGCAATTTCACTTAGCTGTGATTTCTGCGTTTGCCAGTACGCTAGGGCTGCAAAACTTGAAGCAGTGATCCCAAGCACGACCATTACCAGCGCGACCATTTGAGCCCGACGCAGTTGGTTTTTCTCCTGCTGTTTCTGTTTGTGCTTCTCCTCGAGGCAAGCTTCTATAAAAGCCTGAACTTCGTGCGACAACTCGTCGCTGTGATGGGTGTAGATTTCTTCGGCCTCCGCGAGGCGCACACCGCGCAGCAAAAAGTCCGGCTGTTGGTCCCTTTGCTTCCACAGGGCCGCAGCCTGCTCAATCTGCCGCTGAAGCCTGAGGCGCGCCCGGTTTTCTTCGAGCCACCAACGCAGTGTCGACCAGTAGCGGATGAGTACTTCGTGGGCCACCTCCACCGTCACCTGCTGCTTGAACGCGTCGAGCGGCTCGGGTTCGGCGGCCGGAGCGCTTCCGCGGCTGCGCCCGGCGGGGGTGCTCTCGCTGAGACCCACCACCACCAGCTTTGCTGCCGTGAGAGCCTGCAGTGTCTGGGAGACCAGTTGTTCGGGGTATCTGGCCACGACCAGCTCGGAGCGGAGAATTCGCCTGCGGGTATCCTCGGTACCTTCTCCCAGTTGGGTGAGCGACAGGAAAATCCAACGCGCGCAAGCCTGGCCCTCGGGCCCGAGCGCGCCGTAGATCGCCTGGGCTTTGGTCTCCAGGGCGCCTTTGAGGCCACCGATTTCCTGCTGGTAAGCGCTAAGGGTGAGCTGACTGTTCTGGCGCTTTTCCCAGAGTTGCTCCAGGACAAATTCCAACAGCGGCAACTCGCCTGGCGACTGGTTGAGTTCTTGCAGTAGGACCTCGACCAGTTCCGGTTCGACTCCAAGGCCAACTTTGTGGGCGGGCTTGACGATGAGGCTGCGGTACTCTTCTTCGCTAAGACAGGGGGGCACCAGCGCGCTCGCCGCCTGGACCAGCGGAGCGAGGGCGGCTACCTCCAGGCACGGGGCGATAAAATCCGCCCGCACGGTGATCACCAGCTTGAAGCGGTCGGCGGCACAGGCAAGTGCCCCCAGCAGCACATCCAGAAATATCTGGCGGTCTGTAGCCGATGCGAGGGTAAAAAGTTCTTCGAACTGATCGACCACCAGCACCACCATCGGCTCCGGCCGGGTGCGCAGCCACTGCACCAGCCCGTCCGCTCCCAGGTGCAGCAAGCCTTCGATCTGCTGCTGCCGCCTGTGCCGCTCGTGCTGGTCGGTGGCGTCCGCCAGGCGCCAACTGAGCGCTTCGAGAGGATGGGCGCCGGGGCGGAAGCCCTGGACCCACCAGCTCTGGGAGCCGGGTAACTGCCTGCCCAGGCGCAGTTGAGCGACCAGCCCGGCATGGACGACCGAGGACTTGCCCGAGCCGCTCGCTCCGACCACGGCCAGAAACGATTCGCCCGCCAGATGCTGCAGCAATTCCTGGGTAAGCGTCTCGCGGCCGTAGAAGTACGGGGCGTCCTCCTCGCCGAAGGCGCGCAAGCCCATGTAGGGGCACACCCCCAGGTCCATGGGAACGCCCTCGCCGGAAGCAGCCAGGTTCGTGGGCAATACTTCGATCACCCCGGGCGGCCCGGACAGCTCCACAAACAAGCCTGTCCCGGTGCCCGCGACCGCCTGCTGTAGTTGGGAGGCCCACTTGGCCGCCGATAGACCGCCCTGGGGCTCGCTCGCCTCCAACGCGTCCAAAAGTGCTCGGCTAAACGCCTCCGGATCGGCAGCCGCCCCGGCGATCAGGCACTGGGTGCGCTGGGGGGCGACGCGCAGCACTTCTACCCATTGTTCGAGAATCTCGATGCTGCCCGGACAGTCGAGCACCACCAGCTGCTGCCCGCCGCCCTGACCGTGCATCTGCCGGCGAAGCCACAGCAAACTCACGCGCACCCCATCGCCCAGCACCAGCCAGCTTTCGCCCTCGGCACTAGTCTCCAGCCGCCCGCGCAAATAAATCAGCAGCGTCTCGGCGCTGGAGGCAAAAGTCGGCAAAGTCGAGTTCAGGCGAAGACCCGAGCGGAGCATCTCGCGCACCTGAGCCGGATCGGCCCCGCTGCGGCGGTTCCAGTACTTCACCTCGAAGCCGCCCTGCTGACTAAGTAACTTGCTGAGGGCGAGGGGTGTTTCTTCCTCTCCCGCAAGTCCGTTGATGACCAGAGCCCGCCGCAGGTGGAGCGGCTGCGGATCGGTGGGCCGCACGCCCAAAATCAGCTCCCCTACCCCTTCGACAATGCGCTTGGGTACCTGCAGGGCGTACTCCGGGTGCAACTCGCCGCCGCGGCGCAGCTTCTGCAGATTTTCGAGGCGCGACTGCTGGTTGATGTTGTCGATGTAGCGCAGCGTCTGGTGGTAGACGTAGCGGTACAGCCCGTCCATCTCAATGAGGCCGCGGGCGTTGGCCGCCTCGCCGCGCAGGCCACGGATCAAAAAGTAAGTGAACACCCCATGGCCCAGGCCTGGAAATTCCCACGACTGCTGGGATTGCTCACAGGCTAGCAGCGCGTAGAAGCCGCGGCTTTGGGCGGCACGCTCGCGCAGCAACTCCTCCATACCCAAGATTGTCCCGGCAGGCAGAGCCTCGGCGGTCTGCTCCCGGTTGCGCAAACTCAGCCCGCCGCTGTGGCAGGCGTCGAGCCAGACCAGCTGCTGGGCGGCCCGGCAGCGCCCCAGACTTTCGAGCAACCGCCGCATCGTCAGTCCGCTGCCGCAGAGATCCGCCAGGCGGGTGTCCGCCAGGCAGAGCACCGCCTGCCTGCTTGCAGCGTCGATGGCACCGTGGCCGCAGAAATAGAACAGCACCGTGTCCTGGGGGCCGGCCTCGGCGATGAGCCGCTCCAGGCTCGCGTCGACCGCCTTGCGCGTCGGCAGGTCGGTTGCATAGTCGTGGTGCCACAACAGCTGCTTGTTCGGAAAAGTGCGGGTCGCTTCGAGCAGCGCTTCGCCGATACCCTGGCAGTCGGGGGCGCAAAAGCGCAACGGCGGCAAAGCCCGGTCCTGGTACTGATTGACTCCGACCAGCAATAGCCAGAGCTTGCCCTCGCCGGTGGTGAGGGCGCGGATGGTGCGGCTAACCCGGATTCCCTGCGGCATAAGCAAAAGCGATCTTCATAAACCCTTAGCAAGGTGCGAACTTGTTTATGCAATCGAGCCGCCCTTGACCTTGGCGATGGATAAACAATACCACCGCAACCGGCAAGCGAAGACAAAAGAAAAGACTATGCTGGACCGAGCAATCGCGTGCCCTTTTTTGTCGGCCAGTATCCATCTAGCACTCGATCGCATCACGCGCCTCCCTGTCCTGCGGGAGGATCTGTCCCCAGACAGGCAGGTTGGGCACCAGCTATGGGCAAACCTCCTTCTTGAGGAGGAGTGTATTCATTTTGTCAGAATTGGATCATGGTAGGAACGTAGTTTCCATCTTCACTGGAGATCCTTATGAAGACGCACATCGCCGGACTGCTTGCTCTGGGGCTTTTGCTGTCGGCTGCGCCCGGCATGGCCCAGACGACCACCCCCTACGGCGGTAGCAGTTCGACCACCCCCAGCAACCCGCGCTCTAACCCGACCACCGACGAGAGCGGCCCGCGCAGCACCGAGCCGCGCACCGACGCCACCCCGAGCGCCGGGACCCCCGCGGCCGAGCGCCCCGGCAGTTCGATGGACCCGATGACCCGTCCCGGTAGCTCGATGGACAGCAAAAATAAGATGCAGCCCACGACCCCGAGCAGCGGCAACCCGCGTTCCAACCCGATGAACGACAAGAGCGGTCCGACCAGTGAGCCGCGCACCGACGCCACCCCGAGCGCCGGGACCCCCGCGGCTGAGCGCCCGAACACTTCGATGGACCCGATGAAGCCCGACACCTCCACGAAAAAGTCGAACAAGACTTCTTCCGGCATGGGCAAAAGCTCCGATCGCGTCGATGTCACGCGTACCACCGACCTGCCCGAGAGCCAGAGTCGGTCCAATGACGCCGTCATCGCCGATCCGCCCTCCGGTGTGAGCAACACCGACCCGAACTTGCAGCCCAAGAGCACCACCCGCCCAGCGGGCGAACCTAAACCCAAGCCGTAGCGATTGACACGAGCGGCTTGATAGGGGCATCCCGTCCGGGGTGCCCCTTTTGCATACCCGAGGGGATCCCGTCCGTACGGGGGGCACGGCTTTAGAAGCGTGTAGTATTCTGGCAACACAGGCGCAAAAGCCCGAGTCACTCTCACCTCTCCACTGATTTACCGCCGGGGATCTCGCAATGAACCATCTGCCAGCCGTCTTCAAACCGTTTTTGGTCCTGGGTCTTGCTTTGACCCTTACTCCGCTCGCCGGGCATTGGCTGGCGACCCAGACGCCGTGCCAGGCGACCCGCGCCGTGGCCAAAGCCGTCTCCACCGAATTGCGCGAGACCTTTAACCCGGGCAAGCTGGTGCGCTGGGGCCAAAGCGCCCTGGCCCTACCCGCCCGGGTGGGGGATTTGTTCAGACCCGAGGAGCCGACGGTGGATGCCGAAGCGCTCGGGGCTTTCAACATGCGCCTCTCCTGGCAGATCCGCCGCTACCACGACCTGTACTTTGACCGGGTGAGCGCCGGGGAGTACACCGTGGTCGCCTACGAGATCGGCGCCGATGGCCACGTCTACAACGCCCGCGTCGTACCTGAGTACACTTCGGTGCCCCTCGATACCGCCCAACTGGCCGTCGAGACGGTGCGCAACCTCGACAACCGCCTGCCGTCACTGCCGGCCGACGTGCGCTCGGTGTCGGTGATGGAGCTTTTCTGGCACGGTGGCCGCCTCGACAGCGAGGGCTCGATGGTCGATTACCTGAGCACGCTGCCCGACGGTCGCCTCATCCAGCCGCGCACAGGTTCGTTTTAAGCACCTACATAAAAGACCTGACCCTACGGGTGCGCCTCGCGGCCGTAGGGTTCTTGCACGAAGCCATACTTGAGTAAGTAAGCGCCCAGATCCAGTTCTTCTTCGATCAGCGCGGCGTGACCGCTGTAGGGCAAGATTTCGACGCGCGCATCGGGCAGTCGCTCGGCCAGCCACTGCACTTCCTGTACCGAGGGCAGCAACCGGTCCATCCGTCCCCCCAACAGCAGCGTCGGCATCGAAAGCCGGTGCAGTTGTCCGTCGCAGTCGCATCGCTGCATCAGTTCGAGGCGGTGGAGAATCGTGTCGCGCGAGACCAGGCGCACCGTGGCCAGCAGCGTGCGGCGGTCCTCCGGGGTAAGGCGGTTGGTGGCGCTCAAAAACGGCAGAAACACCACAGCGGCGACCTGCAGCGACACCGCCGGCAGCAGGGCCAGCCAGCGCGCGCCCTGGTTCAGCCAGATCTGCCGCCGCCAGGAGGTGGCCGGGTTGACCAGCACCAGCCGATCGAAAGCCTCCGGCCGCTCGATGGCTGCGATCATCGCCAGGCACCCGCCGAAGGATTCGCCGCACAAAATGATTCGGCGGCCGGGGTGAGCGGCAATCAGCTCGTCTACCCGGGCAATCAGGTCGGGCCACTCGCCGCGGTCGTCCACCGGAATCGACAGGGCAGTGACGTCGCAGTAGGCAGCGAGCTTGAACTCCTGCTGAAAAAAGAGCTTGCCCGTGCCGTCGAGGCCCGGCAAATAGACCAGCAAAGGCCGCTCGCTCAGCATGGGTGGCGACCTCCAGGGAGGGTCAACTCGCGCGCGGCATTTTCCAGCTCGGCCGCCAGGGCGGCGGTGACGACAGCCGCCTCCCCGCCGCGGTAGCGGGCAACCTCCTCCGGGCGGATCCGGCGCGGCGCCCCGACGCGCAATTCGACCTGTTCGTAGAGCACGTAGGGATGCCAGCCCGCCTTCTGGAACATCGGTTCGCTGCCGTCGAAGAGGCTCAGAAGCCGCAGGGGTACCAGAGGACCGCTCGCTTCGCGCTTGGAGACGATGGCCACCGGCACAATCGGCAGATGCTCGATGCCGCTGCGCAAAGCCAGATGGGCAAAACCCCGCCTGAAGGTCGCCACCTGGCCCGGCCGACTGTGGGCGGCAATCAGCTGCGCCCCCTCCGGGAAGATGGCCACGTGGGTACCGCTCAGCAAATAGCGGCTCGCCTGGCGAAACAGCGTCGACCAGCCCTGCCCCGCCGGACCGAGGTGAAAACCGCCCAACTGGCGGACCAGTTCGTTGACTACCGGTACCTGGCCCAGGTAGTGGTGACAGACCAGGCGCACGGGTGAGCCCATCGAGCGCACCAACAGCGGCGCGTCCAAGAAACTGCGGTGGCTGCTGACCACCAGCAGGCAGCCTTCGCCCGCAGGCAAGGGCCGCTCGCAGCGCACGCGCAGTTGGGTGCCGAAGGCTTCGAGCATCCACTGGGCCAGATCGACAGGGGACAGGGTGGGCAGTGCGAGCATGTCTAAACACCGGATCTGCGGACGTTCGTTCATCCTAGTCAACCGCCGCAAAAGGCGGTTAGATGCCGTAGATGGAGATCTATTCTTCATATCTATTCTAAAATTGACACCAACGGTGGTTTTACCGGGAGGGATCATGGTCATTTTTTGGGCTTTGCTGGCCGTCGGCTTTGTGGCGTGCGTGACCATCGGTTCGGTTGCCTGGTACAGCTCGAAGCGCCCGGCAGGTTGGGAAGGCAGCGAGCCCCCCGGTTGGGTGAACAAGATCACCCCCAAGAACCTGCGCGACAGCGGCGACGGCGACGGCAACGGCTAGCTTGAGACGACCGACGTTGAGCGAGCGAAGAGCGATGTCGAGCGCCACTGTCACTCCGACCAAGCCGGAAACCAGCGTCAAGGCCCTCAAGCCCTGGAAGGTCATCGTCCTCAACGACGACTTCAATACTTTCCAGCACGTGGCCAACTGCCTGGTCAAGTACATCCCCCACATGCACCCCGATCGCGCCTGGAAGCTGACCCAACAGGTGCACAGCGAAGGGCGGGCGATTGTCTGGGTTGGCCCGCTCGAACAGGCGGAGCTTTACCACGAGCAACTGTCGCGCGAGGGACTGACGATGGCCCCCTTAGAGCAGGCTTAAGGGCCGTCCGCCGCCAGAAACGGCAGCAATCCCAACGCGAGGGTCTCCGCATCGACGCCCAGGACGGTGTGTCGGGCGGCAAGCCACTCTCCCGCCGCCGCGTGCCACCAGACGGCGCCGAGCACGGCGGGTTCTGGATTCTCGCACTGGGCGAGCAGGGCACCGAGAAGCCCGGCGAGCACATCGCCCGAACCGCCGCGGGCGAGGGCGGGGGAGCCGCCGGGATTGACCCACACCTGGCCGCTTGGGGAAGCGACCACCGTGCGCGCCCCCTTGAGCACGATCCAGGCGTGGGAGCGAAGGGCGGCGGTGCGGGCGGCTCCCTGGCGATCGGCAAGGGCAATGTCCGGAAAAAGCCGCTTGAATTCCCCCGGGTGCGGGGTGAGTACTGTCGGGGCCGCGCGCTGCGCAAGCACCTCCAGTTGACCTGCAATCAAATTGAGACCGTCGGCGTCGAGCACCAGGGCGCCCGCTGCTTCGCGCGCCAGGCGAAGCACCAGGGCCTGCTCGGCTTTGCCCAATCCCGGGCCGCAGACCACCGCATCGAACTTTTCGAGGTCTACCCCCGGCAAATCGGCGAGGGCGCCGTTTTCGGCTTGCGGGCAGGGATGAACAATCGCCTCCGGCAGCCGCGCCGCCACCCGGTCCGCCAGTGATTCGGGCAGGGCCAGATAGAGCATGCCGGGACCGCCCGAGCGGGCCCCCAGCGCCACCAGCGTTGCAGCGCCCCCGTACTGGCGCGATCCCGCCACCGCGAGCAGCGTGCCGACGCTGTACTTGTGGGCTGTGGCCGGGCGCGCCAACGGCAGCCCGGCGCGGGCCGCATCGGGCAACAGCAGCCGGGCCGAGCGGTGATCCTCCCCCAGAACCGAGCGCACCTGCGCTTCGCTAAATCCGATCTCGAGGCGCACAGGCACCCCGAGCCAATCGAGCGCCGCATCCTGCCACAGCCCCCGCTTCCACAGACCCAGGCAGTAGGTGCGCGCCGCCCGCACCGCGAGGCCGCCCAGAGCCTCACCGGTCTCGCTCGAAAGCCCCGAGGGCAGATCGACGGCGGCCACCGGCACCCCCGAGGCATTCACCTGCGCCATCAGCCCGGCGTAGGGTTCGGCGACGGGCCGCTCCAGACCAAAGCCGAACAGGCCGTCGACCCACAAATCCACCCCCGGCTCCTCAGGGACTGCACCGGTGTGCACCCTGCCCCCCAGCGACTGAAAGTAATCAAGGTGCGCCCGGGCGAGGGGTTTGATGGGCGGTCTCGGGCAAAAGACCTGCACCGATCGCCCGACCAGCCACAGTTCGCGCGCCACCACCAGGGCGTCGCCGCCGTTGTGGCCGGGACCCACGAGCACCCCCACCCGCGGATAACCCCCGGCCGGATAGTCGGCGGCAATCGCTGCCGCCAGCCGCAGGCCCGCTTTTTCCATCAAAGCTTCGACGGGCATCCCCGCGGCAAACAGCGCCGCTTCGAGCTGCTGCACCTGGGCGGCACCGACGAGAGTGCAGGCGCAAAGCCCGCTCACAACCCGCTCCCGGTTAGGGGATGCGGGCGATGGCTGAGACCAGCGGGAAAAACTGCAAAATCGCAAAGGCGAAGATGGCCCCCCCGACACCGCCCACCAGAAAACCGCCGGCAAGCCGGCTCCAGCCCTTGCGGTCGAATTCGGTCGGCACGTCTTCGACCAGCGAGGCGTAACCCGAAAGCCCAATGGTCGAGATGAGCAGCAGGCCGATGGTCGAGACCAGCCCGGCCACCAGACCCAGTTCGGTGTTGCGTAGAGGACCGAGCAGCGCGAAAGGACCGATGAGCCAGTAACCGTGGGCCATGCCAATTTCCAACCCGCGGGTAAACTCGTCCATCCCCACCCGGTTGATGGGCAGATTGTCGATGAACCAGCGGATCGCCGTGGAATTGTTCACCGGGGTAAGCAGCGTCCCCTCCTGCGGATCCGGTGTGTAGACATAGCGTGCCAGGGTCATAGCTTCGGTTCCTTGAGCGTCCCGATGATCCTACGCCTTTGGCCGGGGCTGGCCGCATGGGCGCAATACTCCTTAATAAGTGTCAGGTGTCAGAGAGCGCACCCCGGAACCTTGCCGGGTGCCCCGCCTGCGCATCTCCTGCTGAATGGCGCCCAGCACGGCGAGTTTGTGGCGCGACCATTCCGGGGCGATGAGCAGGTGCGGCAGGGCGTCGCCCGTGAGGCGATGGATTTTGATCTGCCAGGGCAGGCGCTCCAGCGAGTCGCACACCCACTGCACATATTCGGTCCGGCTCATCAGCGGGATCTCGCCGCGCAGGTACTGCCCTGCCATGACCGAGCCTTTGACGATGTGCAGCGAGTGGATCTTGACGCCTTCGACTCCGAGGGAAGCGAGCAAATCCACCGACTGGAGCATCATTGCCGGGGTGTCGCCGGGCAGGCCATGGATCAGGTGGGCGCAGACTTCGATGCCCCGCCCCCGGGTGCGCCGCACCGCATCGACGAATTCGGCGACGGTGTGGGCGCGGTTGATGCGTGCCAGGGTCTGGTCGTGGGCGCTTTGCAGGCCGTACTCGACCCAGAGGTATTTGCGGGAGGCCATTTCGGCCAGCAACTCGAGCACCGGCTCCCCCACGCAGTCGGGGCGGGTGCCGATGGCGATGCCTATGCAGTCGGGGTGCTCCATACCGGCCCGGTAGACCTCGCGCAGCCGGTCTACCGGCGCATGGGTGTTGGTGAACGCCTGGTAGTAGGCGATGAATTTGCGGGCCTTCTCGCCGAACTTGCGCTGCCAGCCTGCCATGCCGAGGCGCAACTGCTCATCTAGAGGAGTGGCGGGAGGGCTCACCTGGGCTGAGGAACCGGAGGCGTCGCAGAAGGTGCAGCCCCCGCGCGCCCGGGTGCCGTCGCGGTTGGGACAGTCAAAACCGGCATCGAGGGTGACTTTGAAGATTTTTTCGCCAAAGCGCTCCTGCAGATGGCGACTGAACAGGTTGTAGGGCAGCAGATCGACACTGGCCATCGCGCGCACCGGCAACGGACAACCAACCATCGTGGCACGCCCGGCCCGGCGATACCGGGGACGGCAACCGCCCATCAAGAAAAAAACTCCCCTGGGGGGAGTGTCAGAGTATAAGGAGAACCAGTACAAATGCTTACGCATTGTGACAGATACTAATGTTTCGCAGAATACCATTTGCCCGCGCTCGGGGATGATTTAAGGAAAGCTTCCAGATCGGATTTTGGACAAGTCCAGGCTATTGCGCAAGCTGTTCGAGGGCGGAACGGGCCGTGGAACTGACTGCATCGTTGGGATCAGCGGCGAGAGTTTGCAATGCAGAGCACGCTTCTTCGCCGCCCAGTTCGCCGAGAGCCTGGGCGATGCGAAAGCGCAGCTGCCAGTCTTCGTCGGCGATGTAGGCCACCAATTCGCCCACCGCCCGCCGGTCGCCCAACTGTCCGAGGGCTCCGGCAGCGACGGTGCGGATGAGCGGGTCGCCCTTGAGGGCCGTCACCAGCAGGTCCACCGCCCGCCGGTCGCCCAGTTCGCCGAGGGCGGCCAGGATGCTGAATCTGACCAGCCACTCGTTGTCCTGGGCAAAGGCGGCGGCCAAATCTTCGTAGGCTTCCTGGGCGTGCAAATCGCCCAGGGCGGCGGCGGCGGCGGCGCGCACGTCAAATTCCGGGTCCGAGGTGAGCAAGGTTCGCAGCAAGCCCAGGACAGAGCGGTCCTCTTTTTGGCCCAGCAGGCTCACAGCGGCGTAGCGCACGCGGGCATTGTCGTCCTGGGCCGCTTTGACCAACAGCGCCACCGAGTGCTCAGCGGGTATGTCCCGCAGCGCACCCACCGCGCTGAGGCGATCGCCCAGGTTCGGGCTTGCCAGTTTCTCTTCTGGAGTTTCCATGCGTTGTGATCCCCACCGGCGCCATTTTTCTGGAATCCACCTTACCAGAAGAGCGGGGGGGAGGCGGATCAGCCCAACTCTTCGCGCAGACGGGCAAGAGCAGCCCAGCGCCGGTCGAGGCTTTGCTCCTCGGGTTGGGCGGTCTTGACCCCCTGGCACTGCTCGGAGCACAGGTTGCGCACGGGCAACTCCAGGCACAGATGCTGGTAGATGAGATCGACCGGGTCGAGCCGACCGTCGCGCGGCAGTAGCTCGTCGAGGTGGGCGGGGGGCACCTCCAGTTCGAGGGGCACCTCCACAGACGCGTCCTCCAGCCAGATCACCTCTTCGAAGTCGGTCACGAGGCGATGGTTAAAATGCTGCAGGCAGCGGTCGCAGGCGAGGGTGACGATCGTCTGGGCGCGGCCGGTGACTTCCAGAAAATCGCCGTGGTGGACGACGGCCAGTTCGCCCTGCACGGGCGTGAGGCTCGGCAGAGCCGCGATCGGCTCGTCGATGACGATGGTCAGATTGCGCGTCGGGCTCGCTGCGAGGGCGCGCAGTTCAATCGAGCGCAGCATCTGGGCTCTCCTCGGCGGCGTCCGCGGTGCGCGGGCGCACCACCAGGCGGCGTTCGGGTTCTTTGCCGCGGCTAAACGTGGATAGATCCGGCTCGTCCTGCAAAAGCATGTGGATCTGGCGGCGCTCGGCGGCACTCAGCGCTCCGAAGACGAACTCCTCACCGCTGGAGCGCACCTGGGCGGCAGCGTCCCGGGCCATCTCGGCCAATTGCTGCTGCCGCTTGAGGCGATGGCCGGCCAGTTCGACGGTATAGGGCTGGTTGCTGTCGGTCTGCAGATGCATCGTCGTGTTGAGTAAAAACTGCAGCGCATCGAGCACTTCGCCTTCGCGGTTGAGCAGCAGTTCTTTTTGGGCGGGACTGAGCGCTTCTTCGGGAATCTCCAGCCAGCGCTGGCCGTCGGGGTCGTCCGGGGCTTCGGCCACCTGGACGCCGTCGGGAAATCCCATCAGCTGCAGCGCAGACTGCAGCCAGGTGCGGGCGTCGTCGGTCTGGGTGTCTATCATGCTTTTTTCTTGTTGCGGCGCTGCTTGTTCTCGAAGGGCAGGGGCTTGTCGGTCTCCTCTTTGCGCTTGGCCTGATCGAGAATGCGCTGGATGTTCTCCGGCAGCGGCTCGCGGTAGAGCAAATAGGTCTGAACGATCTGAAAGAGGTTCGACAGCAAAATGTACAATAGCACGCCGGCGGGCAGGGGGAAGAACACGAACATGCCTGAGAAGATAAACGGCGTGATTTTGTTGATTTGCTTCTGCTGTTCGGTCATGCTCGGGTTGTGTTTGGCTGTCATATTTTGGGAAAAATAGAGCGAGACGCCAAACAGGACGATCATCAGCAGGCTGTCCCAGTAGATGCCGTCTTTGCCCGAGATACCCGAGCGGCCCAGTTTCTCGACGAACAAGAAGCCTTTTTCAGCGGCGATGCCCGGTACGACGACGTGCACGTTCACATCGCCGGGGGCGAGCGCTTCGAGGGTGCCGTTCGCCAGAAATTTGCCCTTCTCGGCGCCGCCGACGATCTCAAAGCGGGGCGACAGGGCGGTGAAAGGTTGGCCGTTGACCTGATCGACTTTAAACTGCACCGCCTTGCCGACCGGCACCCGCGCGAAGTTGGGGCTGAAGGTGATCTTCTGCCGCTCCTGCATGCCGTCGGTGAGGTAGATCGTGTATTCCCAGGACTTGCCCTCGGTCTCGACGCGGGTCAGCTCGCTGGTGGGCTTCACCTGGACCGTGGCCATGTGCACGGTGTCGGCAAAGGGCGATCCGCGCAAGGTGGCAAACAGCGCAAACAAAATCGGCATCTGCACCACCAGCGGCAGACAGCCCGCCAGCGGGTTGCCGTACTCTTTGTAGAGGCCGGCCATCTCCTGCTGCATGCGCTCAGGCTCGTTTTTGTATTTTTCTTGAATCTCTTTGGTGCGCCGCTGCATCTCCGGTTGCACCACCTGCATCTTGCGCATGCTGCGGATCGAGCCGGCCGTCAGCGGCCACAACAGCCCCTTGACGATCAGCGTCAGCAGCACGATACCCACGCCGTAGTTGGGGACAATCCGGTACAGAAAGTCCAGGATAGGCAGCATGACGCTGTTTGTGAGAAAACCGACTCCGAAATCCATTCCGGCTCCCAAGATTGGTGAAGCAGTGTTGCGACACTCCTTCAATTCTACTGTCCTCCCTGCGCCGGTTGACAAAGAGGGAGGCTTACAGCTGAGGATCAGCCGGTGCGGGGTTGGTGAGAGAAGTGAGAATGTGGTCGCGCCACTGGCCGTCGATAAACAGATAATTGCGGGCGTAGCCTTCCACCACAAAACCGAGGCGCCGCAGCAACCGGCCGCTGCGCACGTTGGTGGGCAGGTAGTTGGCCATGATCCGGTGCAGTCCGAGGGTGCCGAAGACGTAGGCGATGGCCTCGGCAAGTCCCTCGCTCATCAATCCTCGGCCCACAGCCTGCTTGTCGAGGCTGTAACCCAGATAGCAAGCCTGGAAGGCCTTTCTGACAATCTGGGAAAAATTGCAAAAACCGACCAGCGGTTCGTCCGGGGCGGCGCGAGCGAGCAACACGAGGCGCAACTGGGTGCCGGCCAGATAGTTTGCTTGTTCGTCTGCGAGTTTTGTGCGCCAGTGCTCCTCGGTGTAGAACTGCGGGGGATAGGGTGGATCCCAGGTAGCAAGATGCTCCCTATTGTGCCGATAGAAGGCGGCGAATCGGGGTGCAAAATCTGGGCCCGGCACCGACAGCAACAAACGCGGTGTCTCCAGTACACAAGCAAGGGGATCCATAGCGACGCGACTCGCAAGCACTTTGCTCGATACTCTATCCGCCTACGCAAGCACCCCCCAAACGGTCCGGCGGCGCGGCCGATGGCGGGTGAATTCTCCCCCAAAGCTGGGATAGCAATGTGCCGTTTAATCTGCATGTTCGCTGGCACATCGCTCGCCGGCGGGCCGCTGAGAAGACAGCACAAGATTTGCGACGAAAGGGCTCTATGGCAGCCGTCCGAGCGCATAGAATAAGCCCGTACCTCACCTCGGATCGTTGCGCGTGCGAGGGGGCAGACAGGGTTATGTTTAGACTCTTTAACCGTTCGGCCTGTGAAATTGGGATCGATCTCGGTTCGGCAAACACGCTCATCTACCGCAACGGTCAGGGAATTGTGCTTGCGGAGCCTTCGGTAGTCGCCCTCGAATGCCGGGGAGACCGGCTCATCGCCGCAGGCGAGGAGGCATCGCAACTGATTGGTCGCTCTCCGACCAACATGGTGCTCTCGCGGCCTCTGCGCGAGGGGGTGATCGCCGATTTTGAATCGGCGGCGGTGATGCTCAAGCACTTTGTACGCAAGGCAATGGGCACCTCCTCCTCGGTGTCGCGCATGGTGGTGGGCATTCCCAGCGGGGTGACCGAGGTCGAGCGGCGGGCGGTAATCGAAACGGCCACCCACGCCGGGGCGCGGTCGGTGCACCTCATCGACGAGCCGCTCGCTGCCGCCATCGGCGCCGGGCTGCCGGTCACCGCCCCGGTAGGCGGGATGATCGTCGATATCGGCGGCGGTACCACCGAGGTGGCGGTTCTGTGCCACCAGGGCTGCGTCGCCTCCCAGTCGGTGCGGGTGGCGGGCGATGCGATGAACGAGTGCATCACCCAGTACCTGCGCAAGCATTACGACCTGATCGTCGGCGAGCACACCGCCGAACAGCTCAAAATCGATCTCGGATCCGCCGCCGGGTCCGGCGGAGATCGCAGTATCGAGGTGTGTGGCCAGGATCTGCTCAGCAGCCTGCCGCGCATCCATGTCGTGCACGAGAGCGAGGTGCGCGAGTGTATCCGCGAACCGATCCGCACGATTGTCGATGCGGTGCGGCGCACCCTCGAACTCACCCCGCCCCAACTGGTGGCCGATATCTACCGGCGCGGCATTGTGCTGTGCGGGGGCGGAGCGCTGCTGCGCGGCCTCGACGAACTGCTCGCCGCCGAGACGGGCATCTGCGTGCACATCGCCGAATCGCCCCTGGCCTGCGTCGCCCTCGGCACCGGCCAGGTGCTGGAAAATCCCCAGAAGTGGAGCCGGGTACTGAGCGCTCAGGCACTGGCGGTCTGAAGGCCGATCCCAGCCGCCGTCGGGAGATCAAGGGTGCCATAATGGACCTATCGAGCTTTTCGGCGTATCTATGGCGAACCAACTGCAGGTGCCCAAGCAAAAGCTGGCCAAGCCGCCCCTGGCGATTCACACCCTCGGGGACCGGGTCTTGCGCCAGGGCAGCAAACAAATCTCGGGCATCAACGACGAAGTGCGCAAGCTCGCCCAGCAGATGCTCCAGACGATGTACAGCGCCGACGGTATCGGCCTTGCCGCCCCCCAGGTAGGCGTCAACAAGCGGATGATCGTCGTCGACATCGACCCGGAGAACGCCGCCCGGCCGCCGCTGGTGCTCATCAACCCGCTGATCAAGCAATTCAGCAGCGATCTGGCCGTCGATCAAGAAGGCTGCCTGAGCGTGCCCAGCATTTACGCCGATGTGCGCCGTCCCGAGCGCGTCGTGGCTACCTACCGCGACTTGAACGGTCGGCCGGTCACCCTCGAAGCGACCGGCCTGCTCGCCCGCTGCATCCAGCATGAGATCGATCACCTTGATGGTGTGCTGTTCGTCGATCGCGTCGAGAACCAGATTGCCCTCGCTCCCCAACTGGTCGAAAAAGGATTTGCCGTCCGGGACGTACAGGTGCGCGCCTGAGCAAATTTGGGCCATTGCAGATATAAAAAACCAGGCTTCGAGCCTGGTTTTTTATGGGATGGGATATGGGCTGAGGTGCTACTGCAACTCGGCGGTCTCTGTCCACAGCCAGCAGCCCAGGACCGAGGTGCACGCCAGGAGCACCAGCGGCAGGATGCCGGTGGCAAAGACAGGCATCTGGCCGGTGGTCGCCGCGTGCACCATCGTGGCGCAGGCGATAAGGGGAACGGCGGTGCCCACGGCAGCACCGAGAATTTGAAGGGCGTGGAGGCGGTTGAGGCGTTGGCTGGTCACGGGCGTACTCCGGTCGTCTGGATTGCTGGGGGATTGTGCTCCTATTGTTCTTTTGAAACGGGGGGTACCACAGGGTTGTCCCCGGTACAGGCGGGTGCGCTTGGGCGCACAGGGTAGAGCCCACCTGCGCACCCGATAGCCCCCTGCGCTTGGGCGCACCCGCCTGTGCGCCCCTGGGCAATCGGCTGTACGGCAAAGGCGCTCGCAAGCCCCGGTAGCGTTGCCTACGATGAACACAGTTTTGTGATGGTAGCTGGCGGACCGGGGCAACCCGGTCCTTTTTTTGTCGATACCCCAGCTGCACTCTCGGAAGAGCAGTAATACTTATTTTGCGCGGAACTCATCTGAAGTTGCGTGTTTTCATCGATACCGTGATTTTCGGTGGCGACAGATTACGCTGTATTTCCCCGGTGATAACGGCAACACTTGCATAGACGGGGGACTGGGATGCCATGATGAGACCGCACATTGTTTGCGAAATAGAGCTACACTTGTCCAATTTGTTTGCCTGTCGGTGGGTGCATGTCTTCAATCTGGCGTTGGCGCTGGGATTGTGCCTATCTACTGCCTGGCCCCTGATCGCTCCCGCGTCCGCGGCGGCACCGATAGCCGGAGATCTGGCGGAGGCCGAGCGGTTGCACCAACGGAGCTTGCAGTTGTGGCAGCAGGGAGACTACGCGCAAGCGCTTGAACCGGCTGAGCAGGCCATGGCGGTTCGCGAGCGCCTGCTGGGACCGGAAAATCCCGATGTGGCCGCGAGCCTCAACCACCTCGGAAACCTGCTTGCGGATCGGGGGGATTACGGGCGATCGGAGCTTCTGTATGAGCGGGCCCTGGCCATTCGCCAAAAAGTCTTCGGCTCGAAGCACCCCAGTGTGGCCGCAAGCCTCAACAACCTGGCTGCCTTGCAGGCAAAGCAGGGCCGCTACCGGGAGGCAGAGCCGCTGTACGAGCGGGCCCTGGCCATCCGCGAACAGGTCTTCGGTCCTGAGCACCCCGAGGTGGCAAAAACCCTCATCAACCTGGCTGCCCTCTTTAGAAAGCAGGGCCGCTACCGGGAGGCGGAGCCGCTGTACGAGAGGATCCTGGCCATTCACCAAAAAGTCCTCGGTCCTGAGCACCCCGAGGTGGCCAAAACCCTCAACAACCTGGCTTTACTGTACGTCGATCAGGGCCGCTACCGGGAGGCGGAGCCGCTGTACGAGCGGGCCCTGGCCATTCACCAAAAAGTCCTCGGTCCTGATCACCCCCAGGTGGCCAAAACCCTCAACAACCTGGCTATTTTGCAGACAAAGCAGGGCCGCTACCGGGAGGCGGAGCCGCTGTACGAGAGGGCCCTGGCCATTCACCAAAAAGTCCTCGGTCCTGATCACCCTGATGTGGCAGTGAAGCTCAACAACCTGGCTTTTCTGTACGTCGATCAGGGCCGCTACCGGGAGGCGGAGCCGCTGTACGAGCGGGCCCTGGCCATTCACCAAAAAGTCCTCGGTCCTGATCACCCCCAGGTGGCAGCGAACCTCAACAACCTGGCTTTACTGCACGTCGCTCAGGGCAAATATCTGGAGGCGGAACCGCTTCTCAAGCACGCTCTGGTCATCCACCACAAAACCCTCGGTCCGGAGCACCCCGATGAGGCTCAAGTGCTCCACAGTTTGGCTGTGCTGTACACCAGCTTGGGCCGCTACCGGGAGGCGGAGCCGCTGCTTGAGCAAGCCCTTGCAATCCACCAAAAGGCTTTCAGGCTGCAGCACCCCATAATCGTCAGTATTCTCCAGACATTCGCCAGCCTGCGGCTGAAGCAAGCGCGGCCAGCGGAGGCCCTTGGTCTGCTGCAGGAGCGCCTGGACGTTCAGGAGCGCCTACTGGGTCTCAACCTGGCCGTAGGCGACGAGGCGCGCAAGCGCGATTACTTAGACACCCTTGTCGAAGGCGTTGACTTGAGTGTCTCAGCCCACCTGCGCTACGCTCCCACAGAGCCTGCAGCCGCCCGGCTGGCCCTGGGAGCCGTGCTGCAGAGGAAGAGCCGTGTGCTCGACGAGTTGACCGGCGGTCTGGCTCAGCTGCGCGCTCGGCTCGCTCCCGGGCAGCAGGGCCTGCTCGACCAGCTTGCCCAAACTCGCTCCACACTGGCTACCCTTGTCTTCCGCGGGCTGCAGCAGGACACACCGGAACAGTACAAGGCGCGACTGGACGCCTTGGAGCGGCAAACTCGGCAGCTGGAGACCGACCTGGCCGCCAGTGGCGCCGAGTTGGGCACTCTGTCCCGGCCGGTTACCGTCGATGCGGTGCAGCAGCAGTTGCACGCCGGCACCGTGTTGGTCGAACTGGTGCGCTACCGGCCCCTCAATCCCGCAGCCACCCGCAAAGCCGACCGGTTTGCCCCCGAGCACTACGCCGCCTTCCTGCTATCCTCCGACGGCCCGGTCTGGGCCGTCGAACTGGCGGAAGCCGCTGTGATCGACCGGATGGTGCTGGATTTGCGTGCTCTGCTGGCCAACGCAGATACCCCCGTCGTCGCCGTGCGTGCCCTGGCGCGCCAACTGGACAGCTTGCTGATGCAGCCGCTGCGCGCCCGGCTGGGGGATGTGCACACCCTGTGGATTGCCCCCGACGCCCAGCTGAACTTGCTGCCGTTCGGTGCGCTGGTGGATGAGCAAGGCCGCTACCTGCTGGAGCGTTTTGAATTGGTTTACTTGAGTTCCGGCCGCGATCTGATCCGGCTTTCCGACCTACCGGTCCCGCCGCGTCAGGGACCGCTGCTCGTTGCCGCCCCCGACTTTGACAACGCCGGGCCCCCGGCTGTGAACGCCGCCCACCGTTCTGCCCCCAGCCTCCGCTCGGCAGACCTGGCCGAGTTGCGTGTGGAAGGGCTGCCGGGTAGTGCAAAAGAAGCCGCTGCCCTACTGGCGCTGTTGCCCGGCGCCCGCTCGCTCACCGGTGCTGCGGCTACCGAGAACGCCCTCAAGGAGGCCCACGGTCCGCTGCTGCTGCATGTGGCCACCCACGGCTTTTTTCTCGAACCCATCAGTAGGGTGGGCGAGAACCCGTTATTGCGCTCGGGGCTGGCCCTGGCCGGGTTCAACAAACGCGCCAGCGGCGGCGAAGACGGGGTGCTCACGGCGCTGGAGGCGATGGGCCTCGACTTGGAGGGCACCGAACTGGTAGTGCTGTCCGCCTGCGACACGGGGCTGGGAGAGGTGGCCGGCGGCGAGGGGATCTACGGTCTGAGGCGCGCACTGTCCATCGCCGGGGCCAGAAGCCAAATGTTCAGTCTGTGGCAAGTCGGCGACACGGCCACCGCGCAACTGATGGTCGCGTATTACCGGCAGCTATTGGCGGGCTGGGGCCGCAGCGAAGCGCTGCGGCGGGTGCAGTTGGATCTGTTGCAAGGGGGCGAACGTGCCCATCCCTACTGGTGGGCGGCGTTTGTCGCGACCGGCGACCGGCGGCCTCTTGCACTGAACGGAGACTACCCCCGTTAAATCTTTGGATGGGCACCGGCTGGCGCCCTAAAAATGCTGGCGCTTTGGGATATGTTCCCTATGAACCGATAGCTGCCATAGAAATTACGGGTTTTGCAATGCCGAACGAAAGTCCCGCTGCGTCCCCGGTGGCGCGGTTGCGCTGGCGGTCCAGAGCGGAGGTGTTGGAAGAACTGACGCTGCAGCTGCAGCCGGTATTGCAGCAATGGCACCAGCTACGCCGCGACATGCTGCTCGATGAGCAGCAGCGGGCCGAGCAGCTGCACCAACTGGAGCGGCAGATGCGCCAGGCAGGTCTCCCCCGTTTCCACCGGCTGCTGCGCGAAGTCTGCCGCGCTTACTGCAGTGGTCGCCGGACCCAGGGTGCCGAGCCCGGTTTCGAGGCAGAAGTCTTCGCAGAAGAAGTGTTGCTGCTGGTGCACGAGCGCCTGCCCCAATTCGATCCGCGCCTGGCGAGCTTTTCCACCTGGTTGGCCAAGCACGTGTTCCTGAAGATTTACCGGGATCTGCAGCGCAGTTACAACCCCACCTGGGCACAATCCAGGCCGAGCACTGCGATGGGGCTGCGGCAGCACCGGCAGGCTTTTGCGATCGCCCGCGCCCAATCGCTCGACGCTCCGGCCCGAGCAGGAGCCGACAACGACGACCCATTTACTCTGCAGGAGATATTGAGTTCGGTGGACAACGCCGCAGAAAAAGCACTGTTGGAGGAGTACTGTCGGGAGCGCTTCCTGCAGGCGGTGCTCGGGTTGAGCGAGGCGGACCAGCTGCTGCTGGAGCGCGTCCATCTGCGGGGGGAAGCCAAACAGGATGTAGCCCGCTCCCTGGGACGCACGCCGGGGCGCATTTCCCAGAAGCTCGGTGAGATTTATCGGCGGTTGGCCGGGGTGTTGGGGGCTCAGTTTCTCGAGGAGTGCGACGGCACCGGCTTTTGTGCCGCTTTGCACGAACGGGTTGCCGACAGGCCCAAAGCCGGCTGCGAGGCGCAGCTGGAGCGGCTGTCCCAGAATGTGCCCCGGCTGCTCTCCAGCAGCGGGTGGACAGGGGCAAGCGCGGGACCGCCGGTGGAACCGGACGCCGAAGAGGAACGATTGTGGACCCATCTAATGGCACTGCCGTCCCCTCCCCCGCCGTTGTCGCTGATGCTGATGCTGTCCACGGCGGCGGTGGCGGTGGCGGCGATGGTCACCCTGGCAATTGTGCGGCCGCCAGGAGCACCAGTACCGCCACCCTCCAAACTACTGGTCGCCCGGCCGCCCGAACGTTCGTCCGCTTCCCATCGGTCTCCCGGGTCGACTCCAGCTTCCGGCGTGCCGCAGCCGACAGTTAGAACAGTCGAGGCACCGTCGCGCAAAGCGGCTGGTCCCGCTCGGCCGTCGCGCGGCTTGGGTGGGACCGACCGGCCACAGAAAGCTCCGCCCGTATCTCAGCCAGCTTCGACGCCTGCACTGCCGCAAACGGTGCCCGTCCCCACCCCGACCCCTAACATACTGGCCGGCAAGCCGCCCGCCGACACCGGCATTCCCGCCGGTTCGGCAGGAGCCGCCCATCCGCAAACGCTGCCTGCCCCGCAAGAACAGATCCTCCGAAGCAGCCGCAGCGGTGCAGCAGCCGTTGTGGCTGCCTACGGCCGCGACCTCTGTCAGGCTTTGCAGGTGGCCGGCCACTGGCCGCCCGGCGCTGCGCAGCCGGCGGTGCTGGAAATTACGCTTATTGCCGGAGTGAAGGGCACGCGCTTGGTGCAACCTCCTCGCACGGTTGTCTCGGGTGGTCCGGCACTCGACGGTGCCTTGCTCGCGGCGCTCACGGCACTGGAGGGCGTGGGGTGGCCCGCCTGGCCGGGGGCGAGCGAGCGGCAGTTGCGCATTTTGGTGATTTACGACAGCGACAGGGGGCAGTTGAGTTGCCAGGCCGAAGCTGTCCCACGAGACGATGGGCGGTTCGGCAGCAAATGACGAACCCGCCGACTAAAGTGCCGTTCCTTTCCAGGTAAGTTCAAGAACAGACGGCCCGAGCATTGCCCGCAGCGGCGGCAATTGGACATGAATTCCGGAACGATACATGCAAAAACTAATCCATGCAAAAACTAATCATGGTTAGGCTGCACTGTCGGCAGCTGATTTTGCATTGCTTGGAGTGGCCATCCAGGATGCATGTGAGGTTGCTGTATGCTTGCGAGCAAAAAACACTATCAGTTGCGAGTCAGCGAAAGGCAAAGCTATTAAACGCTGCGAGGTCATATTGTAGAGGAGACTTCCAGACAGAAACATGATAGGGATTCGTCTGGCACTTGCGCACAGCAAAATTGACCGGCTGGGGTGTAGTGTATTCGAGCGCAAGCTGTTCAAAGATTGCGCCAATGCTTTCAAGAGTTATTGCCTTACGCCTGCGTTTGTGATTGGTGCAGGATGACCACAGCTTTTAAATCCATACATCGTGTAAAACATCCAGAATTGTTAGTTGACTTATTGATGGAAAATCCGTAAGCTAAATTTATCTCCTCCTTGAAACAGGCAACGCGAAATCTTTTGATTTTTGCATACGATAAAAACGGTTTCAGCCGCAAACAAATGAGCTATGACTTGGTTGTCGAGTGCGGTCGAATCTGTCTTTAGTTCTGGCGATGTACTGAGAAATTCTTCTATGGTTCAACTTTTCAGGATAAGAGCGCTGTGTTTCCCTCTGTGTTTCCGGTGCGTTACTCTTCCGTTGGAATCGCATGATGGCTGCATTTTTATTGGTGCTCGTCGAGTCCGGCGACGATGGCTGCGCGCTGATTTTATGTACCCCGCGGCCCGGCAAAGACCCCGTCGAACTGCGGCTGGGCGCTTTGTTGCCGATGGCCTTCCGCCGCAAGCACTTGCTAAAAGGCTTCGTTCTCCAGCGGCACGGCGAAGACGGCCATTGAAGCCCTTATACCAGGACTCTTGGTCCGCTGTTGTCAATTCTTTGGTATCTGATTATCAACCATACTAGGCAACAGCGCCAATGCACTTTTGCAAGACATATAGATTCTGTCATTTTGCAAAAGAATTCATGGATTGAGTGAACTGAGTCACCTCATATTTAAAGTGTTTCTTAATACATATAACTTGATTTTTTCGTGATAAAGTTTGAGAGTCATGATGCAGGAATGGGAAGGTGATTAGTTAGGTAAAGAGCACAAGCTCGATTGCTGCAAGGCTTCGACCTTGCGCGTGTGTGTGTTGGGTAATGTACGAGGCTAGCTGGATCCTCAATTTCAAAAAATGCCTGGCTTTGTCAAGTCTTTCTATGCACGCTCAGCTTAAGAGTGGCTGCATGGAACGCTGTTTATTCTACGAGGAAATTGTGGCGTCAACCGCATGCGTTGTTGAATTCGACAGTATCCTGGCTCACTAGTCAATCAGTCAATCAACAGATTCTGGTAGGGCTAGCATTGCTGGTATATGGATGTAGTCCTCGCCAGCAGGTTTATGATTTTTCGGTGGTTTTAGTGTTGTAATGGGCAGAGTTGTGTACCCAATAGCAACATGTCTGTTGCGGGTTTAGCTGACGTTCAACACGTTTGAATGAAACGAGTCAAACTGTACAGCAAGCAAGCTAGTTATTAGGCGGTAAGAAATGGCGACCATGAAGGCAGTTTTTTGCCACGATACAACCGAACTCTCTCGCGAGAGGCAGCAGATTGTCCAGGAGATTGTCGAAACCATACAGCAGGTAAACGAACAGTACTGTCTTGGTATCGAGGTGCTGGCTGTCGAGCGCAGCGTCGGGGCACCCGACGGCGGACAAGCCGGAGTGAAGCGCGGTTTTGCGACGCTACAGACCCACCGGCTGTCGCTTCTGGAGCAGGCGGATTTACTGGTAGTCGTCTGGACCGGTCCGGCCACAGTCCCGGTCTACGAGGTCGCCTTCAACAGCCAGATGGGTAAGCAGGCGCCGGTTTTCTTTGCCGTTTGGGAGCAAACCCCGCTGGATACCATGCTCCTGAACAGTCCAGGTGGCCCGGTTTCGGCCCACTGCCTCTTCGGCCAGCCCGTAGACATCGCCCAGACCTTCCGCGCGTTTGTTGAAGACGTGCGCAGAGCCGCAGGCGATCGGCCGGTGGCCGGGCCAATGCGCGAGCTTTTGCAAGGTCCTGGAGTCGAAAACCCACCAGCGTCATCAGGTCCTTACTTACAGCGGCAGGCCCAGCGCGAATCCAACGCCCGCAGTTATCCCCGACGTATCCCATTCGCTTTCAAGAAGGCCGAGGGGGTCTACCTGACAAGTGTCGAGGGCAAGCAATACATCGACTGCCTGGCCGGAGCCGGGGCGCTTCCGTTAGGACACAACCACCCGGTTGCTATTCAAGCCATCCAAACCGTGATCCGGGGTAAGTTCCCCCTGCTCACGCTCGACTTGCCCACTCCCCTCAAAGACCGATTCGTCGATGAACTCTTCGCCTGCCTGCCTGCCGAGTTTGCTCGCAACGCCCGGATCCAGTTTTGTAGCCCCGCCGGCACCGATGCCGTCGAGGCTGCCCTGAAGCTTGTGAAAACGGCCACTGCACGACGCGGCATCCTCTCGTTCCAGGGGGCCTACCACGGCATGTCCCACGGCTCGCTCAGCCTGACGGGCAACCTGGCAGCCAAGGTCGTGCCGAACCTGATGCCTGAGGTGCAGTTCCTACCCTATCCCTACGAGTTGCGCTGTCCCTTCGGCCTGGGCGGTGAAGTCGGCTACCGCACGGGCCTGCACTACATCGAGAACTTGCTCAAAGACCCCGAGGGCGGCGTCCCTTCCCCGGCAGGGATCATCCTGGAGGTGGTGCAGGGCGAAGGGGGGGTGATTCCTGCCCCGGACGAGTGGCTGCGAGGGTTGCGCCGGATCACCCAGGAGCAGCAAATCCCCTTGATCGTAGACGAGATCCAGACGGGCTTTGGCCGGACGGGTAAACTCTTTGCCTTCGAGCACAGCGGCATTGTTCCAGATGTGCTCCTGCTCTCGAAGGCGATCGGTGGTGGTCTACCCCTGGCGGTAGTGGTCTACCGCGAATCCCTCGACCGCTGGCAACCTGGAGCCCACGCGGGCACGTTCCGGGGGAACCAGTTGGCTATGGCGACGGGCCTTGCTACCCTGCGTCACATTCTGGAGCACCGACTGTGGGAGCATGCCCAGGTGATGGGCGAGCGACTCCTCACCCACCTGCACCAGATCCGCAGCAGTTGGATTGGCGAAGTGCGGGGGCGGGGGCTGATGCTTGGGGTCGAAATCGTCGACCCAACGGGTGAGCCCGACTACCGGGGCATTGCCCCCCATGCAGGAGCGATGGCGCGAAGGATCCAGGCCGAGTGCCTGGAGCGCGGAGTCATCGTCGAAGTGGGCGGGCGCGACGGCAGCGTCGTGCGCTTCCTGCCGCCGCTCATCGTCACCGACAGCCAGATAGACACAATAGCCGAGGTATTCCACGATGCAGTCCATGCAGCCACCCGAATTACAAGCACCGCTCCAGACTCAAGAATCGCGCTGCCCACAGCCGCCCTTTGAGCATCTGTTTCTATCTGGGGCTGAGGCGGGCACTGCTGCCTACCGGCAGGCAGTCTCGACTGCCACCGATATCCTCGTGCGCTTCGCTCTCCAGCCGCAGCCGTACCGGGGGGCTAGCCCTCAGGAACTGGCAGCAGTTCTGGCAGGCGACCCCTGTCCGGAAGCGGGCCTGCCGACTCGCGAAGTCCTCGAACGGGTCGAGGAACTGGTCGTACAGCACTCGGTCAAGGTGACCCATCCTGACTGCATCGCCCACCTGCACTGTCCGCCGTTGATCCCGGCCCTCGCAGCGGAGATGGTGGTGAGCGCTACCAATCAGTCCCTCGACTCCTGGGACCAGAGCCCGGCAGCGACGATCGTCGAGCAGCAAATCGTACAGTGGCTCTGCCGGTTGTACTTCGCCCAGGCGGGCGACGGTACCTTCACGAGTGGAGGTACTCAGTCCAACTTCATGGGCCTGCTCCTGGCCAGGGACCACTATGCACTCACACACCTGGACTGGAACTGCGAGGAACGGGGCCTGCCGCCGGGGGCGGAGCGTCTGCGCATTCTCTGTTCGCAGGCGGCCCACTTCACCGTGCAGAAGTCCGCAGGACTTTTGGGCCTGGGCCGCGCCTCCGTCGTCCCTGTCGGGCCGGACTCGGACTACCGCCTCCGCGGCGTTGCCGTCGAGCGGGCCATTGCCGACTTGCGGCGCGACGGGCTCTCGCCCATCGCCCTGGTAGCTACCGCTGGGACCACCGACCTCGGCAGCATCGACGCCATGGCAGAACTGGCGATAGTCGCCCGTACCCACGGCCTCTGGCTGCATGCCGACGCCGCGGTCGGCGGGGCACTCGCCTTGAGCGAGCACCACCGCGGTCTCCTCGCGGGTATCGAGGCTGCCGACTCCATCACCGTGGACTTCCATAAACTGTTCTACCAGCCCATCAGTTGTGGGGCATTTCTAGTTCGCAACCGGCGGGCTTTCGAGGTTCTAAGGCTCCACGCCGACTGCCTCAACCCCGAAGGCACCGAGGAAGCGGGCATCCCTGACCTTGTCATCAAGTCTGTCCTGACCACCCGCCGCTTCGACGCTCTCAAACTCTACATCTGCCTCCAGGCGCTTGGTCGGCGCGAGTTCGCCCGCCTTGTCGAGTCGACGATGGAACTGGCCCGGGCGACTGCAACCATCATCGAGCACGACCCGGAACTGGAACTGGCCTGCTACCCGGCTATCAATGCCGTGGTCTTCCGCTACGCTCCAGAGGGGCTATCTGCCTTTGAACTCGATTCGATCAATAAAACCGTCCAGGCGACCCTGCTGCGAAGGGGAAGGGCCGTCGTTGCCCGGACCCGGCTCAAAGACCGGGTCCAGCTGAAGTTCACCTTGCTCAACCCCCTGACCACGGTCGACCATATCCGCGGTCTGCTTCAGGAAATCAAGGCCATCGGCAGGGCAGAGGCTGCCCGGGGCGTAGCAGCGGACCCGGCGAGCACTGTATCTTGTCTAGCGCCAAATAGCCCAATGCTGAATCTCTAATTTCAGAGAGTACCTGGCCTTCAGGTCTTTCTATGCATGTTCAGCTAAAGATTGACCGCCTGAGTTGGATGTTGTTTATACAAGGAAATCATGACGTCAACCACATGCGTTGTTGAATTCGACAGTATCCTGGCTCACTGCTTCCAGGAGATTGAATTTGCCCGGAAGCAGATGAAAAATGTTGCATTCTCTGCGGCCCAGGAACCGAGTAAATTTTACGAATTTATGGTTCGGCTGGCACACTTTAACGATTTGGAAGGGTCGCTAATTGCTCAATTAGCTGCAGCAATTGGACTTTCTAAGCACCTGTTTCGGCAGTCCGGTGTGATACCCGATGTGGCCGATCGTTCTATGGAGGTTGCATCGGGCGTATTCGCAGCGGCAATAGATGAACACAAAGATGCCCGGTACAAAGTTTCGCGCCGTTCGCTTGCCTTGCTTTTGGTGGAACGGATAGCGGAGTTTGGTGAGGTCGAGTTGACGCACCGTCTTGCTGTAGCAAATTCGAGCTTTACTTGGTTCAATGACTTGACCGATGAACTAAGCGAGGCTTACCGTGGGAAAATCAATGATCTGCTTAGCTTGGTGCGAGCTTGGGGATGTCATTTAGCGGGCGAGATTGTCGGAGACCAAGAATTTCAGGAACTGGACAAACTTGTTCGCATTGACGATATGCCGCAAGGACTCTACCAGTACCTTGAACAGTATCCCGTTCTTCCTGAAAAATACGGTCTTTTGGCAGGCACCAGAAGAAGCTTTAATGCCTGGCAGTGGGTTTTGGTTCATTCTGAATGTGAGAAAGCTCGCCTGGAACAATTTCACGCCGATCAGGCCATGCAATCTTTAAATCGTATGCTTGAGTACAACTTAGAGTATTCAGAGCGAGCGATTATCGATGCTGCGGTTCAGGGATTCAGGAACTACTGTGTGATCCGTAGACGGTTTGTTGCAAAGATCGCAGTTGGCTTAGACGCCGCTTGACGCGCCTGCACTTTTGACATTAATCGCTGACTTTATAAGCGAAAGTGCGGCAGCGACTTGGTAACGTCTTGTGGGATACGACCGGCTGCTTCAGTTCGCATTCCTGCCTTTTGACATGGACTCACATCGAACCCTATTACGTTGCCTTGTGGGTAGCATCGCCCGACCTAGCTTACCTAGAGTATTTCGATGCGTAACTTCAGCTTCCGAAACCCGGTGAAGATCCTATTTGGAAGGGGGCAGATCGCCGAGATCGCCCATGAGATTCCACCGGACGCTAAGGTTTTGATGACCTACGGTGGGGGCAGCATCAAGACCAACGGTGTGTACGATCAGGTGAAGGCTGCTCTCGCCAGGCATCGGGTAGTTGAGTTCGGCGGCATTAAGCCCAATCCCCACTACGAAACTTTAATGCACGCCGTTCAAGTCGCGAAGGAGGAGCGCATCGATTTCTTGCTCGCGGTGGGCGGCGGCTCAGTGCTGGACGGTACCAAGTTCATCGGAATCAAGCACGTCGTCCGCAACGTATTGTCAGTTAGGAAACCAAGCTTGTAAAGCAACCGATACACACAATCGTTCCCCTGCTGCGAAGGACTTCTTCATCGGATTGCGATCCATCTTCGGTGGGCGGTTGTTCTATTCTGCCGAATGGCATTCTCGGCGATTCGCAGGAATTCCCGTTGCTCCTGCGCGCGAAGGCGGGAGACATCAGAGATTTCACTTCATCACGGAGGATAAGCTATGAGTACGGCCGGTATTCGCGCGAGTGTTGCAGATGAATTAGTGACCTACGGTCTTTCCCTGGATATCCACAAGCGCAACCACCTCGGGTACCCTTTCTGTCTGAAGTACGACCATGCCGAACAGCTAGCCGAGACAATCCAGGACCAGCGCTACACCCTCATCAACATCGGTGATCCATTCAGTTCGCCCATATACCAGATCAGCAGCCTTGAGTACGAGCGGCAGGTGCTGGGCTTCTTTGCCGAACTCTTCGGGCTCGACCGGCAGCCGCGGCCCTGGTGGGGATACATTGGCAGTTGTGGGACCGAGGGCAACCTATACGGACTGCTGCTGGGCCGCCTCGCCCAGCCCGAAGGGATCTTATACTTCTCCGAGGCCGCCCACTACTCGGTCGGAAAAGCTGCCCGCATGTTCCGCATGCCCTACCGCAAGGTCCGTTCCCAGGCAAGCGGCGAAATGGACTATGCTCACCTGGCCGAGATCGTCGAGTCGGGGCAGCCCGTCATCATCAACTTGACCCTGGGGACGACGTTTACCGGTGCGGTGGACGAGATTGGCCGCACTGTTGAGGCCCTGACTGGTAGGGGCATTGGCCTCGATCAGGTTTATATCCATGTCGACGCTGCCCTCGGCGGGATGATCGCCTGCTACATCAGGCCCGAACTGATTAGTTTCGACTGGCCGATCGGTTCGCTCGCCATCTCCGGGCACAAGTTTATCGGCTGTCCTCACCCCTGCGGTGTGGTGCTCACCTACAAAGAGACGGCCGACCGGTTCAGCTCTGAGATCAGCGCCGAGGTTGAATACATCGGCTCGACGGATCTGACGATCATGGGCTCCCGAAATGGCCATACGCCTCTGTACCTGTGGGCAGAAATCCAGCGCCGAAAAAGCACCTTCCACCTTGAAGCTGAAGCGATAGTCGATAAGGCTCGGTTCCTGCACCAGAAGCTAAGTGACCAAGGGCTCCCGGCGCTGCTCAATCCTCTTTCGAGCACGGTCGTTTTCCCGCGTCCCCCGCAGCCGGTCATCGCGAAATATCAACTTGCCGTCCAGGTGGACCAGGCTCACGCGGTGATCATGCAACAGCACAGCTACGAGCTTCTAGAAGAGTTCGCCGGGGTGCTGGGCACTTGCCTAGGTTGACTCGCCGCAGGCAAGGGAGCCGAGGTTCGCTCAGGCGTCTTTCTCGTACCATCCGGCAACCCGCTCGTAGGTGTGGGCAACCTAGAAGAGCCCGCTCTCTTTTACTCTGATAGGCGGGCTGGTAGATCCGCCGCCGCCGCTTGCTTGATGGCCGGTGGACTGTTCGGCAGCTTCGGGGCGGTGCGGCTGGCCGACTGGTTCGATCCGCTGCCCCTGCGGCGGCTCATCGTCAGGTTGGGTGCCGTTTTGAGCGTCTGGTTCGTCCTGCGCCCGTGAGGCCCCACTCAAGGCCCGAGGCGTTTTTCGAGCAGCAGCTTGCGCGGGCCGAAAAATGGCCATTCCTGCTCGCTGCGCTCCAGCCGATAACCTAGCGAACGGTAAAGTCGCAAAGCGCCCTGGTTATGCTCCATGACGTGCAAATTGACCGTGGCCTGGTTCCAGCGGCGCACCAGATGTTCGACTTCGACCAGCAGGCCGCGGGCAACGCCGCGGCGGCGAAAAGCGGGGCTCACCGCCAGATTGGAGACGTAGGCGAGACGGTCACGCACCCCGAAGCTGGGTATCCACCACGGTTGGGGCAGGCCACGCATGGCCACCTCGACTGTACCCACCGGGTGTTCGTTCACCATGGCCACCAGGCAGCTGTAAAAGGCGGGCGGCGTACGCAGGCGATTGGCCAGTTCTCCCTTGAGGCTCGCCTGGATCCAGGGCTGCAAAAAGCCCACCGGCCCCTCTACCGGATGGAAGCACTCGGCCAGGATGGCCGCCACCCGCCCGGCATCCTCGGCACCGGCCGCCCGGACGGTCAATGGTACCCCGCTCGCCTGCTCGCTACTGATCTCGAAACTCTTCATACCAGGCCATCTGGATTGCTTCGAGTATGCCTTCGTTCGATTGTTTTGGGTCGTCGCTAAAATCCGCGAGTTCGGTGACCCAGCGGTGCAGGTCGGTAAAGCGCACCGCGAGCGGGTCGACCTTGGGATGGGCCGCCAGAAGAGCGAGGGCAATCTCTTCGCTGTCTTGCCAGGTGAGCTTCATGGGCGCGCGGTAGCCACTTCTAGTCATTCTACGCCCAGGTTAAACCCATGGCCCGGTGCCGAAATTCAGAGGAAAAACTGGTAGCTTGCCCGGGGCGTTAACTTAGAATCGATCCGAATCTTCCGGGGGTGGAGTGTATGTGCGGAATCGTGGGCTACATCGGCGGACGGACGGCTTTGCCTTTTCTGGTCGATGGTTTGAAACGGCTTGAGTACCGCGGCTACGACTCGGCGGGAATCGCCACGGTCGGCGAGTCGGGCCTGGAGTTGGTGCGCGCCAAGGGCAAACTGCACAATCTCGAAGAAAAACTCAACGGTGTAGCGCAGTCCACCGGCACCGTCGGCATCGGCCACACCCGCTGGGCCACCCACGGCAAGCCCGAGGAGCACAACGCCCACCCCCACACCGACGCGAGCGGCCGACTGGCAGTCATCCAGAACGGCATCATCGAGAACTACGCCGAACTGCGCCTTGGGCTCAAGGAGCGCGGCTGTCTATTTAAGTCCGAGACCGACACCGAGGTGATCCCGCACCTGATTGCCTGCCGCCTGGCCGGGCACAGCCTTTTGGAGGCGGTGCTCGCGGCGGTGGTCGAATTGAAGGGCGCTTTTGCAATCGCCGTGGTGAGCGCCGATTTTCCGGACGAACTGATCGTCGTCCGCCAGCAGGCGCCTCTGGTGATTGGTTTTGGCGAGGGGGAGAACTATTTCGCCAGCGACGTTCCGGCGATTGTCTCCCACACCACCCGCGTGCTTACCCTCCAAGACGGCGAATGTGCCCGCCTCACCCGCGACGAGGTCCAGATCCACGACTTTTCGGGAGCGCGGCTACGCCGCACCCCGCGCTCGCTCAACTGGAACCCGAGCCTGGTTGAAAAGCGCGGCTTTCGCCACTTCATGCTCAAAGAAATTCACGAGCAACCCGGCGTCATCCGCGACACGCTCGAAGACCGCATCGGTGACGCGACCGGTCCCATCCGCCTGGGCCTGTCGAGCGACCTGTTTGCCGACCTGGAGCGCATCTATATCATCGCCTGCGGCACCAGCTGGCACGCTTCGCTGGTGGGCAAATATCTTATCGAAGAACTGGCGGGCATTCCGACCGAGGTCAACTACGCCTCGGAGTTTCGCTACTGCCCGCCGCCTTTGAACGCTCGCACCCTGGTCATCGGTGTGAGCCAATCGGGCGAGACGGGGGACACCAACGCGGCCTTGACGGCGGCGAAGGCCAGGGGTGTGCGCCTTCTGGGCATCACCAACCGCCCCGAGAGTTCTTTGGGCGCGCTGGTGGGCGAACTCATCGACACCCGCGCCGGTATGGAAATCGGCGTAGCCGCCACTAAGACCTTTACGGCTCAACTGGTCGCTTTCTATTTGCTGGCCCTGCATCTGGCCCACCTGCGGGGCACCCAGTCAGGCGAGCGCATCCGGGAGATCCTCGTCGGCCTACAGCAGTTGCCGGCCCAGATCGAGGGGATTCTCGACACCCAGGAGCGCTATATCACCGAGCTTGCCCGCGAATTCGACGCGACCCGCGACTTTATCTTCATCGGCCGTGGCCTCAATTACCCCATCGCTCTCGAAGGCGCCCTCAAGCTCAAAGAAATCTCCTACATCCACGCCGAAGGCTATCCGGCGGGCGAAATGAAGCACGGCCCGATTGCGCTGCTCGACAGCGAAGTGCCGGTGGTGGCCATCGCGGTGCCGGGCAAAGTCTACGAGAAGACCCTCTCCAACGCCCAGGAAGCCAAAGCCCGCGACGCGCGGCTGATTGGCGTGGCCCCCCTCGACGAACCGGCCGCCGTCGAGACGTTCGATCAGATCTTGCCGGTGCCGGTGGTCGATGAGATTCTTTCGCCGATATTGACGGTCGTGCCTTTGCAATTGCTTGCCTACCACATCGCCGCCCGCCGCGGTCTCGACGTGGACCAGCCGAGAAATTTGGCCAAATCGGTCACAGTGGAATAGGGGCAAAATTTTGCCGACACCCTGCTTGTAGGGGGATAAACCGGTCAATGCCCTCCAGCACCACTTGCGGTCGGACAGACTGGGCAGGTACTGGGTGTACGTCATTCCCCCAGTCTGGAATCCGATTTGCAAACAGCTAGAAATGAGCGGTCCTGTGCTCAGTTGGCCCGCTTTTCCCTGATTTCGCGACGAATCCCAGCATCTCGGGCAAGTACTTGGGGATCATAGTTAACCGCTTTGCGGGGGAGCTTTCCGAGGGCATTGAGTTGGTTGTAGGCATCGAGGATACCGGCTACACCGCCTCTGGTCTTGAGGCCAGCCTCTTTACCCAGAAGCTCGATCTCGGTCGTGCGCAGGGGCTGCGCTGCGTCTTCGATCTGTACCGGCTCGAGGATGCCTGCTGCTCCCCGTTCTTCGGCAAGCGCCCGAGCGGCAAGCAACCGCAACTCGCCAAAGATAAAGGGTCTGGCGATGACGCAGGCCGAGTGGCGAGTGAGCAAGGCTTCGAGGTGAGGAAGGAGCCGAACGTCGGCGGTGGGCCGCTCGATCAGCACGGTGAGCGCCGTTGCTGCCCTGTTGTCGTCGCTGCTCTGCAAAGCCTGAATAAGGCTGTTCAGGTCGTTGTCTGCCAGCATAAGAGGTCTCCTGTTCACGAATTGCCCTTAAGTTGCGGCGGTAGATCCTTGAGCGGTGCCTTCTTTATGAACTTGACAAGATCTTCGAGGGTGAAGTTCTCAGGGAAGACGTCGTTGGCAGCATCCGCACCGTGCCACAGCCAATCTCGAGTCTTTTCATCCAGTTGGATCGGCTCGGAGCCCCGCTCCGCAAATTCATCGAAGTTTAGATGCTCTTTGAGGGGTTTGCCGTCCACCTGCATGTAACTACGTCCTTCGGCCCTGGTAGGGTCGACGGCAGCAATCACTTCCGGAGGTAAATCGAGTTCTCCTCCCGTCACTCTGCGTATTTGCTCGGTCAGGAAACTGTACTCCTTGTTAAGGGCTGTGCTGTGGGCGGTCTCGTAGAGTTTGTCAAAATTATCTCGCCACTCTAAAGCTTCCTCACCGGCTGGTATATCCTTGCCCATGAAGTCAAAGTCCTTTTCCTTGGACAAGCTCTTCAATTCTTCAATTTCTGTAGCTTCGTGCACTAGATATCGCAGATCATCCATAGTTCCTTGGTCGGACGATAGGCGTTTCCAGGCTGTGTAATTGTCGGCCGCAAAGTATATTCCAGCGCTATCGAAGTTATAGGCTTTGACTTCCTCGATGAGCTGTGGAGGAATGCTCAGCCCGTAGTTTTGCACACTTTGGCTCACGCCTGCCACATCGGTGTTATCCAGCAGCAACGCCTGTCTCCTGTTTTCGACTTCGGTGGCAAGGTCGATGGCCTGCAGTTCCTCCTTGGCCTTAGGTACCAGTTTTTCCAAGGCTTCTGTACGCTTCTCATGGATGTTCGACCACAGAGCACCATCCTTCTGGGCATCCTCACCCCGCAGCTGAAGCTCGTAATCTTTAAGCCCGGGAGCGATTTTCTCTCTGATGAGAAGTTCATTCCAGTTGTGTTCTTCTTTGAAATTCTCCGCACGGCCTCCACTGACCTGGGCTAACTCGTTCTGGAGGAATCCTTCGCCCCCATCAGGACCTCCCGGCCGCTCACCGCCAGGTCCTTTGCCCCCAGAGCCTCCGCCGCCTGCTGAAGCACGAGCGGCGTCCTCGGCGGCCTCGCCGGAAGCGGCTGTAGGCGCGCTCCCGGCACTACCCGCCCCTTCGGCGGCTTTGGATGCCTGCGCCGCCTCCGCAGTTGCCGCCGTCTTTCTCCCTGCTACCGTTCTGGCGGCCTTCGCCGCGTCCTCGACGGCTTCGACCGCTTTGGCCGCCCGGGCAGCCGCCTCCGCTCCCTCGGTGGCAAGCGCCGCACCTCTGGCCGCTTGCGCTCCCTCGGTGGCTATCCCGGCCACCCGGCCCGCGCCCGCAACACCTTCCGCCGCGGCCCCGCCCCCGGCACCCAAGACGATGCCACCGATATCGAAGAGTGCCCGACCAGCAGCTTCGGCATACTTGCCTTCCTCTATCGCCTCGCTGTAGGGCTCCACGATATGGCCTGCAACGTCGCCCCAGAAAGCCAAATCGTCACTTGCCGACTCCAACGGATTGAGCACATCCTCGGCCGCTTCCTCCAGCGACTGGGTGCCCGCCGCCACGTCGTACAACTCGTGCATGGCCTTGAGAGGGTTGACCGGCATACCGGGAACATGTTCGGCCATCGTCAGCAGGCCGGCGGCGGTGTCCAGGGGGTGGGAAATCATCTCGATCATCCCTTCGACCGTGGCGCCCGCGCCCTTGAGGACACCCCCTTGAAACTCGGCCTGCACTTCCACGATCCCCGCCACCGCGTCCATCGCCTGTTCCAGTACGGGAACGCCGTCGACAAGGTCCGTCGAAAATTGGGCCAGATCCGATAGACCTTCCACGGTCTGATCGATCGCGCGCTCCCATCCGGCGTCGTTTGTCTGCCCTGCAGGGTCGTAAACGCCCGGGTCGGTGGGATCCTCCGACAGGGCGAACCCCTCGGGTTCGACACAAGTCCGGAAGGACCCGTCCGCCCGGTCGTCGGTAGGCGGCTCGTGAGGTAGCCAGGTGCCGCCGCCCAGGAACTCCCCTTCCGGGAGCCACGGCACCTCCGTCCCGGTGCCGTCCTCGCCCCAATCGCCCGGCGGCAGGCCCCCCCAGTCCGGGTACGGGTCGAGCCCCTCACCCTGCCCAGCCCCGGCAAGTGCCCAGGGCAATTCGTTGCAGGTGCCTTCTTCTTCATCGCTGTCGTCAAAAGCCGAAAATCCCTGTTCTTCTTCCATGGTTGATACTCACTCAAACTCAATACGCCGCGGAGGGTCGCGCGGGTGCACAAGGCGCGAATACATTCCGAAACACTCGATCAAAAACGCATCAACTAAATGCCTGCACGAATCTGAGGGCTAGAACCCTGGATGCGACCAATTCGAACAGCAAAGTTCCATACAAGTAAAAGACGAAGCGGTCAAACAAGCCTCTGGCGACCGGGCTTTCATTTCGCACCTCGCCTCCGGAGCTGCCTATCTACATGGATGCTCGTTGCGCAACAGACACACAGCCGCCAAAAGTAGCTTCTCCAGTCGCCGAGATAGATAGCCTGCCCATCATCCACCATTGTGATTGAGTGCGAGCGGCAACCGGATGGTGAACACAGTCCGGCCCGGTTGCGATTCGAGGGCGATCGTGCCCTGGTGGCGATTTTCGATAATGCGCCGGGCGACATCGAGTCCCAGACCTGAGCCCTTACCTACGGGCTTGGTGGTATAGAAAGGTTCGAAAATCCGCGACTGGATATCCGCAGGAATGCCCGGTCCGTTGTCGGCGATTTGAACGTACAGATGCTCGCCTTTGCAGCCGGTGGTCAGCTCGATGATCCCCCGGTCTTCCAGCGCGTCTAAGGCATTGTCGATTAGGTTGGTCCAGACTTGATTGAGTTCGCTGCCGTAGGCGAGGATTTGGGACAAATTGTGGTGGTAATACCGCCGTACTTCTACGCCCGAATTGATCCGAAAGGACAGCAGCCGCAGGGTATCTTCGAGGCCCTCGTGGATGTCCACCATCTGCTGCGCGCCGCGATCCACGTGCGAATACGATTTCATCGACTGGACCAGATCGAAGATGCGCCGCGAGCCGCGCAGACCGCTCTGGATCATCTCCATGACGTCAAATGAAAGAGCCAGCCAGCGAATGCCCATGTCCCTGAGTTCGCCGGGATGATCCCGCCAGGGTTCGATCAGCACAGCAAGCGTCTCGGGTGTCACCCGACCCAACGCCAGCGGCCCGGCCACCTTCCAGGCGTCTTCGACCCCATAGTCCTCCAGCCAGGCGAGCAGTTGTTCTTCGAGATCGTCCCGCACCGATGCGTCCTCGGTGGGATGGGCGATGGCTTCGTAGCCCACGTCGCGCACCTGCAGCCACTGCTCGGAGTGCTTGGGATCAGGGTTGCTCTGGCCATAAATCAGGTTCATCCGCTGCAACTCGACGATGGCCGGGGCGACGTTGTTGAGTACGCGCACCAGGGCTGCCGCCGGATTGTTCAGTTCGTGGGCCAGACCCGCCGACAGCGTGCCCAAAGCCGCCATCTTCTCGCGGGTGCGCACGAAAGATTCCAACCCGCGCAGGCGGTGGTGCACCTCCCGGAAGATCAACCGCTCGACATCGCGGCAGGTGTGAATGAGTTCTAAAAAGTCACTGGCGGGCAGTTCGTAGACGCGGCAGTCGGTGAGCGCCCGGACGCTCACCAGCATCGGCTCGTCGGTCAGCACCGGCACCTCCCCCACGAAGCCCGGCGCCTCGTGCCGGCCGATGGGCATCTCCACACCGTCGCTCTGGCGCCAGATGCCCAGCTTGCCCTCAGCCAGGATGAAAAATCCCCGCGGCGGATCGCCCTCTTTGACAAGCGTTTCACCGGCGCACAGCACTACGGGCCGGACACGCCCACACACCCACTCCAGCCGGGAAGGCGGCAGTTTCGCAAAGACCTCCAGGCGCAGCAACTCGTCGACGCGGAGCATGGCGGCGAAGCTCCCCACGGGCAAACCGACTCATAGAGTATAGCCGGGACCGAGAGGGCGGCCCCCGGTTCTGCGCCGGCAGCGTAGCGGCCGGATCGGCGCAAAAACGTTTCGCAGCAGACGCATCGTTGTTCGAGTTGTTAGAATATGGGGAGTCCCGCAAAGACTTAAAAGCTGCCGTTGGTTTGTCTTTCCCCAACGTACGTGAAAAGGGAGACTAGGGTGCGTGATCGGCTGTTCTGGACAGGGGTTCGATTCCCCTCATCTCCACCAACTCGGGGATGTACTGGCTTCGACAGGGCAATTAGAGCGTAACTGAAGCCTGCTCGGTTAGAGCAAAAAACCAAGTGCTACTAACAACGTAGTTCCCTTCGCTCGCGCCCGCGCTACTGTCGCGGCCTGAGTAAGGCGGGGTTGGTAGATAACCTTGTAAACCAAAACTACCCAAAAGGCCCCTTCGGGGGCCTTTTTGCTGCGCAATAACCGGTTGGCGGACCGCAGCATCAAAACTGCGGACGGGTCGGGCGCTCCAACAGACCGGATTGACGGCTCTCGGTTTCGCCTTCTACCCTGAAAGCAGGCGGTGAGGCCCGCCTTTGCGCCCCGATCCGGGTGCAAGAACCGCCCCCCGGCCAACGGTCTCTAAGGCACGTTCGACGCGTAGGAGGCATCCGGTGGTGCGGGAGTCGGTGTTGGTGATGGTTGGTGGAGCGCTCGGCAGTCTGGCCCGCTACTGGGTCGGTCTTGGGATATCACAGTGGGCCGGTGCGCCGCCCTTCCTGTTCGGGACGCTGCTGGTCAATCTGGTCGGCTCGTTTATGCTCGGTGGATTGTTTGCGTGGAGCGTTGCGCTGCGCATCGACCCGGCATTGCTGCTGTTGGCAGGCACCGGTTTTTGCGGCGGTTTTACTACCTTCAGTGCTTTGAGCATTGAGTGCCTGGTGCTGTTGCAAAAAGGCGATTATCCGACGGCGATGGGTTACTTGCTGGGTAGTCTCCTGGGCGGGCTGGCGGCAGGTTGGGCCGGTTACCTGGCCGCCAAAGCGCTTTAAATGCTGAAAGTCTTGCTGTAAGCAGATTGCAGCCATAGGTGCATTCTGAACACCGCCGGGCGGCGGCGGCTATTGTCAGCCCGGGCTGACAATTTTGACCCCGATGGAACGTATCTGGTCCATATCTGTGTCTGGATGACCGTCGCCGCGCCGCCGCCGATTTGCTCCCCATAGCGCTGATGAGCAAGACCATCCCATCAACCGGCCCAATCCACCGAGGGTTTGTTCGCAGCCTGGCATCAGCTTTGCAGGCCAGCTTGTGAAATCCGGGGCGATCACCCTATAGGGTGAATTCCCCGGTTTGCTTCTGAAAACTGCATAATGCAGTTGAACCGTGTCTATAATCCACAGAGTGTTCATCGACGGGCTGCCGACAGACCAGCATGTACAGCTTCCTATTCAGGAGACCTTACCAAATGCTGGAAAAAAGGATCCGGAGTCTGGTAGATTACACAGAACACAGCCTACCGGCCCAAATTCCCTCTTTTTGGGGAACCACAGTGGATGGGACCGGTAATGCTCCTGAGGTAAATGGCACATAGAGGCGTAGTGAAATGCCGAATTACGTATTTCCACGGATACGTTTTCTTGGATAAAATCGGTTTTACACTAATAGGAATCTCACGAATAGAGTGACAAACTAGCACTTGACTCCTGCTGATGACTTGGCTCCGTCCAGACCTATCCCCCCCCGGAGGTTCATATGCAAAAGCGCACGTACGCAGGAAAGCACTGCTTTCCTTGCCAGAGGCTTGGCCTTGACCAAAAGCCTTCAGAAGCCCCGTTCACACCCTCGGATGCTGCTACATGCCGCTCCGCCTCGCATCGCTATTTTTCAGCCATATCGGGCGTGCTTGAACCCGTTCAACGGTTACGTCCATTCTCTTTACCCACTTCCATTGGCACAGATTCTTTGTCAGGAAGGGGCTGTTCTAGCACAAGACTTACAGTTTTTCTGCTGTAAGCACTTCTGGTTGCTTTTCTGACAGTCCCATTTCCCTTCCAGTAAGAAAAAGGCAAGGTGTACAGTGTCTAATGTTGATTCCAGTTCAACCCGAATCTTGATCGTCGACGACCACGCCGTGGTGCGTAGGGGGTTTTGCAGCATGCTGCGCTCTGCGGGCAACCTGTTTGCGGTTGAGGAAGCCTGCGAAGGCCAGCTCGCCGTACAGATGTTTCGGCAGTCGAAGCCGGATCTTGTGTTGCTCGATGCCGCCATGCCCGAACTTGACGGCATCGAGGTCACCCGCCTCATGCACAATATCGAACCGGCGGCAAAAATCTTGATTGTCACCGAAATGGAAGAGGACTTTCTGCAGGCTTTCCGTGTCGGTGCGAGCGGCTGCATCCTCAAGAATGTCGAAAGCCATGAACTGCTCAATGCCGTAGGATTGGTGCTTTCCGGCTATCTGGTCTTCGGCCGGGCGATTACCAAGCTCATTGTCGAGAATTATCACCTGGCGGAAGAAGCCGGCAAGTACAGCAAGCTGGCTATTCACCTGACCGAGAGAGAACGCGAGATTTTAAGTTTGATCTCGCAGGAGTTTACCAATATCGAGATCGCCGAACGGCTGTTTATCAGTCCCCGCACGGTCGATTCCCACCGCGCCCGGCTGATGCAGAAGCTCGGCACCCGCAACACCGCCGGGCTGGTGCGCATTGCCATGGAGTACGGATTGCTCTACGAGTCAAAAGTGGGCTGAAAGCGCACCCACAGCCCGTGGGCCAACTCCACCCACTTTGAGAACCGATGGGCCTGCACCAGCAGGCCCTTTTTTGGGGCGACGGGCAACAGCATTATTTTTGGTAGCATACGCGACGGTTTGTGCGGGTGCCGGTCCGCACCTGAAAAGTCGCGCCCTGGGCTTCATGTGCTGTTTACTACATTCGAAGCTCCGCAGGATGTTGAAAGTAGTTAAAGCTTAAAATTGTGACGAACAATACTTCTCAGTACTGTTGTTAACTCAAGCCGGTGTTTTTACTTAGCTATGGTTATTTTCTGCGAGTTTCGGTCGGCTTTTGATCAAGGATCTGCGCTTGGGAACGGCCCTGATCATGCGCTGATTTGGGGCTTTTCACCAATTGTCCTCACGTTATTGGCGATGTCATACTTGGCTCGCTAAATCAAATAGACATCAACATATTGCTTCGATGGCTGCCTGCCATGGGCAGCGTCGAGAAACGGAACCTCGGGCGGGCTTGACGGTTCAGCAATCTCAGCCTCCCCGAACGCAACCTCTTCCCAGACGGAGGCCGAAGTGAGCAAAAGGTGTGAGCGCAATCGAAATCGGACCCGCCCGGGTGGGCGGCGCATCGCCTGTCCGATACATGGGTGCTATTTGAGCAGCTGCAGCCGCAAGTATTCGATCTTTACCGAGAGCCTGCAGCAGTTGCGCGAGCGCGGCGTCAGCAAGCGCAAGGCCCAGTTTTCGCTGATGGTGTCCAAGGCGGTGCCTTTGCAGCACGAATGGCTGGAGGCTTTTTGGTGCCGCGACTGCGACGAACAGACCTGGTATCACGTGCGCAAAGCGGACGACAGTTATTTGCTGCAGACGGTGACCGCCGCCCACTGGCGGCAGGCCACCGGGGTGGCTCCGCCGCCCGGATACAACCCCTCCGTCAGCGAATTCAGCCAGAGAGAAGCGCACTTGAGTGTCCAGCGGATCCACTAAATCGGCCCCGGCCATTGTTGCAAGCGTTCGTTCAGCGATACCACCGAGCGAGGAATCTATGAAAGCAGTGTTGCTGGCGGGCGGGCTAGGCACCCGCCTGAGCGAAGAGACCCAGATCAAGCCCAAGCCCATGGTCGAGGTCGGCAACCGGCCCATGCTCTGGCACATCATGAAAATCTATTCGGCCCACGGCATCAACGATTTCATCATCTGCTGCGGCTACCGCGGGCACGTCATCAAAGAGTATTTCGCCAACTATTTTTTGTACGAATCGGATGTCACCTTCGACATTCGCTATAACCACATGGAAGTGCACTGCCGCAACGCCGAGCCCTGGCGCGTCACCCTCGTCGACACCGGCGAGCATTCAATGACCGGCGGCCGGTTGCGCCGCGTGCGCGAGCACATCGGCAGTCAAACTTTTTGCTTTACCTACGGCGACGGCGTCGCCAACGTCGATATCGGCGCGGTGCTCGCCCTGCACAAAGCGAGCGGCACCCTGGCCACGATGACGGTCACCCGGCCTCCGGGCCGCTTCGGGGCGGTCCGCCTGCCGCAGGATCAGACCCTGGTCTCCAGTTTCCAGGAGAAACCCGACGGCGACGGCGCCTATATCAACGGCGGCTATTTTGTGCTGGAGCCGGAGGTCATCGACTATATTGCAGACGACACGACCGTCTGGGAGCAGGAGCCGCTCGCCAAACTGGCGCACCTGGGGCAACTTTCGGCTTACCGTCACGACGGCTTCTGGCAACCGATGGACACCCTGCGCGACAAGCGGTTGCTCGAAGATCTGTGGAATTCCGGCAAAGCGCCGTGGAAGGTGTGGTGAGATGAGCGCATTCGATTTTGCCATTGTCGGCGGCGGCATCGTCGGGCTCTCGGTGGGCATGGCCCTCACCGAGCGCTACCCCGGCGCCCGCCTGCTGGTGCTCGAAAAAGAATCGTCCTGGGCCGGCCACCAGACCGGCCACAACAGCGGCGTCATCCATTCGGGAGTCTACTACAAACCCGGCAGCCTCAAAGCCCGCTTCGCCACCGCCGGCCGCCGCGCGGTGGTCGAGTTTTGCCAGAAGCACGGCATCGAGTACGACATCTGCGGCAAGGTGATTGTCGCTACCGAATCGCGGGAACTCCCGCAGCTGGAGAACTTGCTGGCGCGCGGCCTGGCCAACGGTATTCCCGTCGAGCGCATCGGTGCTGAGCAGCTGCGCGCGATCGAGCCGCACGTGCGGGGGCTTGCCGCCATCCGCGTGCCGACCGCGGGCATCGTCAATTATGCCCAGGTGGCCGCCGCCTACGCGCGCATCGTCGCTGAGCGCGGCGGCGAGGTGCGGCTGGGCACGCGCGTGGTGAATTTGGCCGCCGCCGCCGACGGCATCACCCTGGAGACCGACCGGGGCAGCTTCTTTACCCGCTACTTCATCAACTGCGCGGGGCTTTTTTGCGATCGGGTAGCCGAGTTGTGCGGCCTGGCGACCGAGGCGAAGATTGTGCCCTTTCGCGGCGAGTACTACGAACTGGTTCCCGAGAAGCGCCACCTGTGCAGGCACCTGATCTACCCGGTGCCCAACCCGGACTTTCCGTTTCTGGGGGTGCACTTCACGCGCATGATCGACGGCACCGTCCACGCGGGCCCCAATGCGGTGCTGGCGCTGGCGCGGGAGGGCTACTCCTGGGGTGAGATAAACCTGGGCGACACCGCCGAGGTCTTGGCCTACGGCGGTTTCTGGAAACTTGCCGCCCGCCACGCGGGCGAAGGATTCAAAGAAATCGTCCGCTCGCTTTCGAAAGCCGCCTTCGTGCGCTCCTTGCAACAGCTCATCCCGGAGGTGCAGCCCGAGGATGTCGTGCCGGCGGGCAGCGGCGTCAGAGCCCAGGCGCTCACCCGCCAAGGCAAGCTGGTGGACGACTTTTTGTTCGCCACGGGCAACCACTCTCTGCACGTACTCAACGCGCCCTCCCCGGCGGCCACCGCCTCGATTCCGATCGGCAAAGCCGTGGTCGAGCGCATTCCCGGGTCGGTGACCAGCCGGCTGACCCTGACACGATAGGAACCCACCTACCCATGAAAATTCTTGCAACCGGTACCGAAGGGTACATCGGCACCCTGCTCGGCGGCGTGCTGCTCGAGCGCGGGCACGAGGTCACAGGTCTCGACACCGGCTTTCACAAAGTCGGCTGGCTCTACAACGGCGTGCGCCAGGCACCGCTGCACCTGCGCCAAGACATCCGCCACATCACTGAAGAAGATTTGCGCGGCTACGACGCCATCGTCCACCTGGCGGAACTCTCCAACGACCCGGTCGGCCAGCTCAACCCGACGATTACCTACGACATCAACCACATCGGCACGATCGAACTGGCCAAAAAGGCCAAGCGCGCCGGGGTGAGCCGCTTCGTCTACATGTCCAGCTGCAGCGTCTACGGCGCGGGCGGCGAGAAGTTCAGCACCGAAGAGTCGGAAGTCAACCCGCTGACTGCCTACGCGCGCTGCAAAATCTTTGTGGAGCGCGATTTGGCCCCGATGGCGGACGAGAATTTCTCCCCGACGTTTTTGCGCAACGCGACCGCCTACGGTCCTTCACCGCGTATGCGCTTCGACCTGGTGGTCAACTCGCTGGCCGGTTTTGCCTGGACCGCCAAGGAGATCCGCATGGAGAGCGACGGCACCCCCTGGCGGCCGTTTGTGCACGTGCTCGATATGTGCCAGGCGATTTACTGTGCGCTCGAAGCACCGCGCCAGATGGTGCACAACGAAATTTTCAACGTCGGGGACAACGCCGAGAACTACCAGGTCAAGGACATCGCGCGGATCATCGCCGAGACTTTCCCGGGGTGCAAGCTGAGTTTGGGTTCCAACCCGACGGACAGGCGCGATTACAAAGTTTGCTTCGACAAGATCAACACCCAACTGCCCGGCTTCCAGTGCCGCCGCAATGTGGCCCTGGGTGCGCGGCAATTACTAGAAATCTTCTCGAAGATCCACATGGACACGGAGCTGTTCGAATTTCGCGGCCACACGCGCCTCAAGCAGATCCAGCACCTGCTGGAGACCGGCCAGATTGACAACGAGCTTTTTTGGTCCGAGTACGTCAGCACCGAGCAGGACAAAAGCGTACTCGTTCAGCAGCCCGTCTTGACCGCAGCGGAGTAACCCATCGATGCAATTTATCAACACCAAACTCGCCGGGGCCTGGATCATCGAACTGGAGCGGCGCGAGGACGAGCGGGGCTTTTTCGCCCGCACCTTCTGCGCGCGCGAGTTCGAAGCGCAAGGCCTCGCGGGCACCTTCGCCCAGAGCAATCTGTCGTACAACCATCGGGCAGGCACCCTGCGCGGCCTGCACTACCAGGTGGCCCCCGCCCTCGAGACCAAGCTTGTCCGCTGCACCCGCGGCGCCATTTACGACGTGATTGTCGACCTGCGGCCCGGCTCGCGGACTTACCTGCAGCACATCGGCGTCGAACTGAGCGAAGACAACCGCTGGGCGCTGTACGTACCGGGCCTGTTCGCCCACGGCTATCAAGCACTCACCGACGGCGCCGAGGTGCTCTATCAGGTGGGCGAATTTTATACTCCGGGTTACGAACGGGGATTGCGCTACGACGACCCGGCCCTGGCCATCGATTGGCCGCTGCCGGTCAGTGTTCTGTCCACCAAAGACAACGGCTGGCCCTTGCTTGCCCCCGCTATGCAGGAGCAGCACTAGTCATGATTCTTATCGACAAAGCTCTACAGTTGCGCGCCGAGCGCCGCCAGCCCGTGCGCGTCGCCATGGTCGGCGCCGGGTTTATGGGGCTGGGCATCGCCCAACAGATCGTCCAATTTGTCCCGGGTATGGAACTGGTGGCCATCGCCGGCCGCCGCCTCGAAAGTGCGGTGCACGTGTACCGGCAAGCCGGCCTTGAGGAGGTGGTGCCGGTCGAGACAGCCGCCCAACTCGAACGCGCGATCGCCGAGGGCCGGCCTGCCGTCACCGAGGACGCCTGCCTGCTGTGCGAAGCGGACAACGTCGACGCCATCCTCGAAGTCACCGGCTCCGTCGAATACGCCGCGCAGGTGGCGCTCGCCGCCTTCACCCACGGCAAACACGTCGTCTTGATGAACGCCGAACTCGACGGCACCCTCGGGCCGATCCTCAAGCGCTACGCCGATCGGGCGGGCGTCGTCTATACCGCCTGCGATGGCGATCAGCCCGGCGTCCAGATGAATCTGTGGCGCTTCGTGCGCTCGATGGGCCTGACTCCCCTCGTCTGCGGCAACGTCAAAGGCCTGCACGACCCCTACCGCAACCCCACCACCCAGGAGGCCTTCGCCCGCCGCTGGGGACAAAAACCGCACATGGTCACCAGCTTTGCCGACGGCACCAAGATCTCCTTCGAGCAGGCCATCGTCGCCAACGCCACCGGCATGGGCGTAGCCCAGCGGGGCATGCTCGGCTACGAGCACCGGGGCCATGTCGACGAGCTGACCCGGGTTTACGATATTGCCCAGCTCAAAGCCTGGGGAGGGATCGTCGATTACGTAGTCGGCGCTTCCCCCGGCCCGGGGGTGTTCGTGCTGGCCGGCTGCGACGACCCGACCCAGCGCCACTACCTTAACCTGTACAAACTGGGCGAGGGGCCGCTGTACAGCTTCTATACGCCCTATCACCTGTGCCACTTCGAGGTGCCCTTCTCGGTGGCGCGGGCGGTGCTGTTCGCGGACGCCGTGCTTGCCCCCCTCGGCGCCCCGGTGGTGGAGGTAGTGGCGACGGCCAAGCGCCCCCTCGAGGCCGGGGAAACCCTGGATGGCATCGGTCACTACCTGAGTTACGGCCAGTGCGAGAACGCCGAAGCGGCGGCGGCCGGGCGGCTGCTGCCGATGGGGCTGGCCGAAGGTTGCCGCCTGCGGCGCGACATCGCCCAAGACCAGGTACTGTGCTACGACGATGTCGTATTGCCGCCAGGGCGGCTTTGCGACCGGCTGCGGGCGGAGCAGGACGCCTGCTTCCAGCGGTCGGCCGTGCCCCTGACCGCCTGCTAGCCCGGCCCAAGCCCGCCGCCTTTTCATCTACCCTTCCCCCGAGAACTCCTAGGAGATGCCATGATTATTATCGATTCGATGCTTGAACGGCGCCAAGCGGAAGGCAAGCCTATCCGCGTCGGCATGGTCGGTGCCGGTTTTGCCGGCCGCGGTCTGGCGATGCAGATTGTCACGTCGATGGCCGGCATGAAACTGGTGGCCATCGCCAACCGCACCCTCGACGGGGCCAAACGCGCCTACCGCGAGGCGGGAGTGGAGCAGGTGCGCACCGTCGAGACCACCGGCCAGTTGGAGACGGCCGTCGCCGAGGGGCACTACACCGTCACCGACGACCCGTTCTTGCTGTGCGATGCGGGCAACATCGACGCCATCGTCGAAATTACCGGCGAGGTCGAATTTGGCGCCCGGGTGATCTTGAGGGCGATCGAGCACGGCAAGCACGTCATTTTGATGAACGCCGAACTGGATGCAACCCTCGGGCCGGTGCTCAAAGCCTACGCCGACCGGGCGGGGGTGGTGTTCACCAACGCCGACGGCGACCAGCCGGGGGTGATCATGAATCTGTTTCGCTACGTGCGGACCCTGGGCTTCAAGCCCTTGCTGTGCGGCAACATCAAGAGCCTGCTCGACTGTCGGCGCACTCCCGAGACCCAAAAAGCCTGGGCTGAGGCCAACTTCCAGCGCACGAAAATGGTCACCTCCTTTGCCGACGGGACCAAGATCGCCATGGAGATGTGCACGGTGGCCAACGCCACCGGCTTCGGCGTCGGCAAGCGTGGCATGTACGCACCCACCGCCGGCCACGTCGATGAAGCTCCCGGTCTGTTTGACCTTGATGAGCTGATGCGCGGCGGTCTGGTGGACTACCTCCTGGGTGCCCAACCGAGTTTTGGGGTGTTCGTGCTCGGTTACAGCGAGAACCCGCTCAAGCAGCGCTATATGCGCTTCTATAAGATGGGCGACGGGCCGGTCTATACGTTCTACACACCCTTTCACCTGAGCCCGCTGGAGGCGCCTTTGACGGTGGCGCGGGCGGTGCTGCTGGGCGACGCGGCTGTCGTCCCCATCGGCGAACCGGTCTGCGAAGTGATCGCCCAGGCGAAACGGCCGCTGGGAGCCGGGGAGATCCTGGACGGCATCGGCGGTTTCACCTGCTACGGCATGCTCGAGAATGCCCGGACGGCCCGCGCCGAGAACCTGCTGCCCATGGGTCTCACCGACGGCTGCCGGCTGTTGCGCGACATCGCCATCGACCAGCCCATCACCTTTGCGGACGTGGAGTTGCCCGTGGGCCGCTTGAGCGACCGGCTCCACCGTGAGCAAAACATCGCCCTTGCCGCCCGGCGCATTTTGCAGCCTGCCGAGTAGCTTTCCGAGTATCGGGTGCCATGCCCCGGCACCCACAGCCTCTCAGGGGAGTTGTTACCGGTCGTTTTCCACTAGTCGTCATTTATTTTCGTAATCACCATGACCACACTCTCATCGATCCTGGCGGCCTTTCAGCGCCACTGGCTCTGGGCTGCGCTTGCTTTCTGCGCGGTATTGGGCTCGGCGATGGCGGTCGGCTTTGTCACCACGCCCATCTATAAGTCCCAGATGCGGTTTATTTTCCTCGACAATGCTCCGCGCATGCAGATGCTCGAAGGCTTCGCCGAGGGCACTCCCTTTACCCGCACCAGCGATCCGCTCGAGAACAAGATGGAGTTGGTCAAGACCCATGCCATCTTGAACACGGCGATCGACAAGTACAAGCTTCGCAACCCGGTGAACGGCGAAGCGTTCACCCCCGAGGAGTTGCGCTCGGGGCTCGCCATCGAAAGCGTCCTGGGTACCGACATGGTGGACATGGCCTTCACCAACACCGATCCCCAGATTGCCCGCAGCGTCGTCACGGCCCTGGCCCAGACGCTCATCGACGACACGATCGCAAGCAACCGCGCCCGGGCCACGACGCTGCGCGAATTTATCGAGAAGAAACTGCCTGGGGTCGAGCGCAGGCTCAAAGACAGCGAGCGGCGCCGCCAGCAGTACCAGAAGCGGTCGGGATCGGTGGAAGTCACCGTCGAGGCGCAGGCGGCCGTGCGCGAACTGGGGGAACTGGAGGCCACAGGCCGCCGCCTGCAGGCGACCAATGGCTCCTTAAATTCGCAAATCGCCCAACTGCGGCGCCAACTGGGGGGCAAGTCCACCCAGCAGGCGGTGACCGATGTGGCGGTGAGCGCCGATCCGGACCTGCAGGCCAACCGGCGCGCCCTGGCGGACCTCGACGCCGAGATTGCCCGCCAGAGTGCCCAACTGGGCGAGCGCCACCCCCAGATGATCAACCTGCGCGAGCAGCAAAGAGAACTCAACCGGCTTATCGCCCGCCGGGTCAAAGCCCTGGGAGGCAGCCGCACCGGTGCGGTCGATCCGGTTTCGCAAAATATCACCGGCCAAATGTCCGACCTCGAAGCGCGCCTGAGCGGCGGCCGCCAGGAACTGGCAAGTGTCGAAGCTTCGATTAACCGCTACCGGGGCCGCCTGGCGACCCTGCCGGAGCGGCAGGTGACCCTGGCCCAGCTCGACCGCCAGGTGCAACTTGACGGTGCCGCCTACAATCTGCTTGCCAGCCGCCTGGAGGAAGCCAAGATTGCCGAGGCTCAAACCTTTGCCAATGTGCGGGTGGTCGATCCGGCGAGCGAACCGGAAAAACCGGTCTGGCCCAACTTCCCGCTGTTGGCGGTGGCAGGCACCGTGCTGGGTCTTGGGGCCGCTTCCGGGATCGTCGCTTTGCTGGAAGCAGGCCGCAAGAGCATCAACTCCCAGCAGATGCAAGATCTGCTGCAGGTGCCGGTGCTCGCCTCGCTGCCGCTGCTGGAATCTTCTTCGGAGCGGCTCATCCACGCCTGGAACCGCGAGAGCTACCGGATGCTGTGCATGAACTTGCGCTTTCTGGTGCCCGGTGCCCCCGGCAAGGCGGCGGTGATCGTGGTGAGTTCGGCCGTGGCCAACGAGGGCAAGTCCACCGTCGCCACCAACCTCGCCCGGGCGATGGCCCGGGCCGGCCGGCGCACCCTCGTCGTCGACGCCGATCTGGTGCGCCCGAGCCTCAGTGAGACCTTCGGCCTGGAGGGCCGGGGGGGCCTGGCGGAATGGCTGTTCCACCGCCCCAGCGCGGGCAGCGTCGGCAACTACGTGCAGCAGACGGCGGTGAGCAACCTCGATGTGCTCGGGGCAGGCAGCCTGCAGTTGCCCGACTCCGGCAGCCTGCTCGACGAGGAGGCGGTCGACGCGCTCATCGGTGCGCTTGAACCCCATTACGAGCAGATCATCATCGACACGCCGCCCATGGCGGGTTACGCCCACGGCCACAGCCTCGCGGCCCGCTCCGAAGGGGTGCTGTTGGTCCTCAGGCCCGGCCACGCGGACATCGAGCACCTCAAGCACCTCAAACAGACCCTCGACCGCAACCGCATCCCGCTGCTCGGCACCGTCTTCAACGGCGTCGACGCCGCCGAGGACATGACGGCGAGCTACTACTACGACCGCACCAGCAAGCCCAGAAAACAGCTGCTTCTTCCCGAATGAGCGAGCGTGCCATGAATAGAACCTTTTGGTTGTCCTTAAGCCTCGCCTGCACCGCCGCTGTGGGGGCGGGCCTACCCGCCCCGGCCCAGCAGGCGGCGGCCCCGGTGGCGAGCTTCGACGCGTCGGTGACCAACCAGGGTTACCGCCTGCGCTCCGGCGATCAGATCCGCATCGATGTGCTGGGCTTCGTGGACCTTTCGCGCGAGCAGACGATTTTGCCCGACGGCACGATCAACATCATGTACGTGGGCGCGGTGCGCGCCGCCGGGCGCACCCCGGAGGACTTATCTGAGCACCTGCGCAGCCAGTTCACCGGCATCCTCAAAAAACCGGTGATTGCCGTGTCGGTGATGGAGACGCGGCCCCTGCAGGTCAACGTCGTGGGTGAGGTGATGCGCCCCGGCCCGCAGGTATTCTTGCCCCAGACCGGCGCTATGGCGACGGGCGGTACCCAGGGCGGCCTCACCCGGCGGGTCGGGGTCGAGCGCATCTCCAACGCCATCGCCCTGGCCGGTGGGGTCACCCACCGCGCCGACGTGCGACAAGTCACCCTGATTCGCCAGCTGCCGGACGGCGATCAAAAAGAGACCGTCAACCTCTGGGAGGCGCTGCAGACCGGCGATTTCCGGCGCGATCTGACCCTCACCGACGGCGACACCATCCAGGTGCCCACCCTGCCTGCGGACGACAAAATTACCGAGGACATGGCCCAGCAGGTGGCCACCTCCTCGCTCGCCCCCCGGACGATCAGCGTGCAGGTGGCAGGCGAGGTGAAGCGGCCCGGCTCGGTAGATATCGACCCGCGCTCGGGCCTGCTCAACGCCATCTCCGCAGCGGGCGGCGCCACCACCGAAGCCAACCTTGAGGACATCTCGGTAGCCCGCATGCTCCCCAACGGCCGCATCGAGCGCGTCGCCCTCAACCTCAACAAAGTCTCCGACGGCAGCCAAAAAGTCCAGGTGCGCAACGGCGATGTCGTCTTCGTCGGCCGCGGCGGCAGCTTTACCGCCGCCGATCAGTCCCGCGCGTTTTTGGGACCGCTGGGCGACATACTGCGCATCTTCACCTTCCCGTTCCGCTTTTTCTAGAGGCCGCGCTGTTCCTGCCGGGCTGCAGCACCTGCGCGGCCCGGCTTTGTTCCCAGCCCAACGGTTCTTCATAGAGGTGTGCAAATTATATGAAAGCCTTCATCCTGGCGGCGGGCAAGGGAACCCGCCTGCGTCCGCTCACCAACCTGGTGCCCAAACCCCTGGTCCCTGTACTGAATCGGCCGGTGATGGGTCGCATGCTCGATCTGTGCCGCGAGCACGGTTTTTGTGAAGCGATGGCCAACTTGCACTATCAGGGCGAAAAGATCGAGCGGGCCTTTGGCAGTGGCTACGAGTACGGCGTCGATCTCGCTTACTCCCACGAGACGCAGCTGTTGGGCACCGCGGGCGGGGTGCGCCGCCAGGCGGCTTACCTGCAGGGCGGCACCTTCGTGGTCACCTCGGCGGACGTGGTGACCGATCTCGATTTTTCCGAACTGTTGGCTTTTCACCGCACCCGGGGGGCGCTGGCCACCATCGCCACCACCGTCGTGAGCGACCCGTCGCGCTTTGGGGTGCTGGTGTGCGACCCGGACGGGCGCGTGCGCTCCTTTCAAGAAAAACCCGCCCCCGGCACCGCGCGCTCGAATCTGGTCAACATGGGCATCTACATGCTCGAACCGGAAATTTTTGACTTCATTCCCGCCGCAGAAGAATTCGACTTCGGCTCGCAACTGTTTCCGATGCTGGTGGCTAAAGGGGCGCCCATCTACGCGCTGGAGACCAAAGCCTACTGGTCGGACATCGGCACCCTCAGCCAGTACCTGCACACCCACTGGGATCTGTTGAGCCAACCGGGGCTGCAGTCGCGCATCGGCCGCCACACGGTCATCGAGCCGGGGGCGCGCATCTCGCCCACTGCCCTGGTGGGGGATCACTGCTACATCCACTCCACCGCCATCATCGAGGGCAACTCCTGCATCGGCGACGGCACCATCCTCAATCACGGCGCCCGGGTGCTCGACTCGGTGGTCTGGTCGGCGGCAGCCTTTCGCCTGAGCGTCGCCGATACGGTCGTGCGCTCGGTGCGCGCCGACGATTGCTGCATCGCCATTAGTTAGGAATATCCCATGCAAGGAGCCCTGCTCAACCGCTCGGGCGGCTGGATCGCCCTGGTGGCCTTTATCGCCGGGTGCGCTCTGGTCGGGGCCGCCCTGGTCAAATCGCCCCTGCTGGTGGGGGCCGCCGCCGTGGTCGCCGTGGGCGTGATCTGCCTCATCCTCAAATTCGAGGTGACGGTGATTATCCTGCTGGTGCTGCGCTCGAGCCTCGACCCATTCAGCAGCTTCGGGCTGACCGGGGCGCTGGCGCTACTGATCGACGCGGTGACGGTGATTTATCTGATCACCCGCCTGCTTGCGCGCAAACCGATCCAGGGCGACTGGCTGTGGGGGGTGTTGGCGCTGTTTATCGCCTTGATGGGCTTTTGGCCCCTCGCCATGGCCCAGGGTTGGCTCGGCCACCGCGCCGACGCGGCGATGCTGGGTTACCCGACGTTGGGCGAGGACAGTCTGCGCGAGTGGATCCGCATCCTCTCCTATGCGATGATCTACGGCCTGGCGATGCAGCTCAAAGGCCGCATCACCCCCGAGCGGCTACTGAGCCTGATCATGCTCTCCCTCGTCGTGCCGCTCACAGTCGCCTTTTTACAGATGTTCGCCAACGGCGCCTTGCCGCCGCTGATGCAGACGCGCATGGAGGGCCGCGTCTTCGGCACCGTCAGCCACCCCGACACCTTCGTGCTCTATTTGCTTTTGATGATGGGGCTCTCGTGGTGGCGCTTCAAGCTCACCGGCCACTGGCGCTGGCTGGTGCTGATGGCGGTGCTGGTCATCCCTTACACGGGTACCAAGACCCTCGGGGGCCTGGGCATGGCGGCGGTCTTTCTGGCGGTGCTGCTGCTGCCGCGCCTGAATGCCAAGACGATCATCGGCGGAGCGGTCGCCGTGGCGCTGGTCTTGGGAACGTTTACGGCTTCCCCGGCGGGGCAGGAGCGCCTCGAATCGCTGCGCCAAACACCGATATTCAACGGCCAGTTCGATGTCAACAGCGCCGTGCATCTGGCGAGCGTCCAGAACAACTCGTTTGTCTGGCGTCTGGCGCAGTGGACCTATCTGCTCCATGCCTGGGAGCGCGCCCCTCTGCTGGGCCACGGCCTGAACACCTCGACTGCGCTCTCGCCGTTTCACAACGGCGCCCACAACGACTACGTGCGCGCCCTGGCCGAGACGGGCGCCGTCGGGCTGGTGCTCTACCTGGGGTTGTGGGCGGCGGTGCTGACGCGGCTGGTTGGGTTATGGCGGGCTTCGCCGCGCAATTCTTGCGCCCGGGAGCTTCGCCTGGTGCTCATCGCCGTCTGCGCGGCGCTGCTGTTTGGCAGCCTCACCAACCACTTGTGGGAAACGACGACCTTTTATTTCTACTGGTGGACGGCCGTGGCGGTCGCCGGCTGGACTTTTTCGGAGAAAACCCGACATGACCCGCATCCACGCCCTCTGTCTGGCGCGCAATGAAGGCGATGTGATCGCCCAGACCCTGCTCCACGCGAGCCGCTTCTGTCACCGCATCTACGTGTGGGATAACGGCAGCGAAGACGACACCTGGGAGCAGGTAAAACGCGTCGAATCGGCGGTGATCGTTCCCTACCGGCGCGAGGGTTCGCCCTTTCACTTCGGGCTGCGCGCCCAGATGTTCGCCGACATCCGGCCCACCTGTCAGCCGGGCGATTGGATCTTCGTCCTCGATGCCGACGAGTTTCTGGCCGAAAGTCCCAGGCGGGCAATCGCCGCCGCCGAGCGCGAGGGCGCCCGCCAGATCAACACCCTGCAGTACAACTTCATCTTCACCGACACCGATCTGGCCCTCTGGAAAGCGGGCGACGACTCGCGCGGACTGCCCGTCCAGCAGCGCCGCCGCTACTACCGCTTCTCCAATATCGAGCAGCGCCTGTTTCGCGTCGACGACGCCCTCGTCTGGCCGACCGGCGTCGATGCCGCACGGCCGCGCGGCTATGCGATGCCGCCCAAACTCAAAAAATGCTCGCGCCGGCTCGCCAACTGCCACTACCAGTACCGCGATCCCGAACAGATGCAGCTGCGGCTTGCCACCCGCCTGGCGGCGCGCGCCGCCAACCGCCACAACTTCCAGCACTACCGCAACATCGACGAAAACTTTGACTGGATGCGCTTTGTCGAACCGAGCGCGGACTGCCACTACTACCGGGGCGACGGGCGCTTCAAGATTACCCTCGCCGAGCGCGCCAGGCTCTTTCGGCGCTATTTTGGCCACCACACCTTCTTCCGCTTCGACTTTCTGGCCTAACCTATGAAAAATGTCGGCATCTGTCGTATGGTCTTCCCGTGCGTCTCGGAGACTTTTATCGTCGAGCAGGCGAGCCATCTGCGGCGCTACCACCCCACCTTCGTGGTCGCCAGGCTGCTCCGGGAGGTGCCCTTCGACAACGTCAAACTGACGGCGGCAAGCCTATGGGGATGGCAGGAGCGGCTTTTTTGGCTGACGCGCCAGGCGGGGGGGCGCGCGCGCCACGAGGCCCTCAGGCGCCTGCCGCTGCTGCACGCCCACTTCGGGCGCGACGGGGTCTACGCCCTGGCCCTCGCCGAGGCGATCGACATCCCGCTGGTGGTCACCTACCACGGCTTCGACGCCACCGCTTCGCCTCTGGCGCTGTGGTGCTCGCGCGGGCTGATGAATTACCAGTTTTTGCTGCACGAGGCGGCCCTGCAGCGCCGAGCCGCCGCGATCATTGCCGTCTCCGACTTCATTCGCGAGCGGTTGCTCGCCAAAGGCTGCCCGCCCGAGAAGATCATCCGCCACTACATCGGCATCGACACCGCCAAGTTCACCCCCGCCGAACGACCGGCCGATGAGCGCTATATTCTCTGCGTCGGCCGCCACGCCAAGCGCAAAGGGATCGATGTGCTCATCGAGGCGTTCGCCCGCATTGCCGCGCGCCATCCGGAGGTGGCGCTGGTGCAGATCGGCGCTGGGGCGCTCACCGGCGAATTGCAGGCGCTTGCCCGGCGGCTGGGGGTGGCCGGTCGGGTGCGCTTTTTGGGAGCCCAGCCCCACGCCCGGGTGATCGAATGGATGCGCGGGGCGGAAATCTTTTCGCTGCCCAGCCGCACCTCCCGAAGCGGCGACAGCGAAGCGCTGGGCATCGTCTTCAACGAAGCCTCCGCCTGCGCGGTGCCGGTGGTCTCCACCCGCCACGGCGGCATCCCGGAGGCGATCCTGGATGGTGAGACGGGCCTGCTCGCCCCGGAAGGAGATGCCGTCGCCCTGGCAGAAAAGCTGGATATTTTGCTCGCGGACCGCGGCCTCGGCCGACGTCTGGGCCTGCGGGGGCGGGAGTTCGTGTGCGAACAGTTCGACATCGACACCCAGACCGCCAAGCTTGAAGCTGTCTACGACCGGTTTGCCGCCTGAAAGGCCTATTGTTTCGCTACAGGAATGTGATGGTGAAGTTCCTGCCCAAGTTGAACCTGCGCCGCTTCGAGACGCCGCGGCTGTTGTTTCGGGGAGTCGATCGCCGGCCTCTGTACCTGGGCATCGGCTCGATGTTCCTCTCTTCGCTGTTTGACGGGTTGACCATTGCGCTGTTGATCCCGTTTTTGAAGCTGGTGCTGGGGGAGATCGACACCTTCACCCTGCCGGATCTTGGTTGGACGGCATCTTTGAACCAGTGGCTGCAGGCGCAGGGCAAAGACACGACCGTCGGCCTGTGCACCATCGTCCTGGTATGTTCGCTGTGCCTGAAGGCTTACTTTTTCTTCACCGCCAAGGAGCAAACCACCGGCTACGAAGAGGCGGCTACCCACGCGCTGCGCAGGCGGCTGTTCACCAACTACCTCTACGCGCCGACCCGCTTTTACGACACGACCAAACTCGGCACCATCACCAACAATTTGCAAATGGAGGTGGTCTATGTCGGCAACACGCTGGGCTACGCCTCGGTGTGCATGATCAGCGTCCTGACGCTGCTGGCCTATATCGCCACGCTGCTGGTCGTCTCCTGGAAGCTGACGCTGGTGATTGTAGTGTTGATCTCAGTCATTGCTTACGCGATGTCTTTGTACCTGCGCTCGCTGCGCAAGTACGGCGATCGGGTCATCGAACTCGGGCGCGTGCTGAGTGTGCGCATTCTCGAAACCCTCTCGGGTATCCGCGTCGTCAAGGCCTTCGGCACCGAAAAATTCGAACAGGAGCGCTTCTCGGCATTTTCCAACGAGTACCGCACCGCCCGTATGGAGCTGCGGGCCAAGCAGCACGTCGTCGAACCGCTGACAGAACTGGCCACCCTCGGTAGCGGCATGCTCATCCTGGCGGGTGCCTACGTGTTTCTCATCCAGCAGGGCTTGCTCAATACGGCCGAATTGATGCTCTTTATGCTGGTGCTCATCCGCAGCGTGCCGGTCACCCGGCGCATCAACAACGCCCGCGGCTATATCCTGGAGAACCTTTCAGCCTTTGCCAAAGTGGCCGAGGGGCTGAGGCTCGCCGAGCAGTTCCCGCCGGCCACGGGCCACCTGCCCTTCGAGGGGCTGGCGCGGGCGATCCGTTTTCGCCAGGTGGGCTTCTCCTACAACGGCCGCTCCGAGGTCTTGCGCGACTTCGACCTGGAAGTGCCCCAGGGGCAGACCGTGGCGCTGGTGGGTTCTTCGGGGGCGGGCAAATCCACCGTCGCGTCCCTGCTGCCGCGCTTTTACGAGGTGACCAGCGGATCGATCGAAATCGACGGGCTCGACATCCGCGAACTCGACCCCATCTCGCTTAGGCACCATATCGGCATTGTCAGCCAGGACACTTACATATTCAATGCGACCGTCTTCGAGAACATCGCCTACGGTCTGCCCGAAGCGACGCCGGAGCAAGTGCGCGAAGCGGCGCTGTTGGCCAACGCCCACGAATTTATTCAGCACCTGCCCGAGGGTTACCAGACTTTCGTGGGGGATCGGGGCGTGCAGTTGTCCGGCGGCCAGCGCCAGCGCCTGTCGATCGCCCGCACGCTGCTTCGAAATCCGGAAATCTTGATTCTCGACGAGGCGACCTCGGCTCTCGACTCGCAGTCGGAGGCGCTTGTGCAGGAAGCCATCGAGCGGCTGCGCTTCAATCGCACGGTGATCGTCATTGCCCACCGCCTCTCGACGGTCCGCAACGCCGACAAAATCGTCGTCATGGAAAAAGGCCGCATCGTCGAGGCGGGCGAGCACGCCCAATTGCTTGCCCAGCGGGGGGCCTACTGGTCCTTTCACAATCTGCAGACTGTCGCACGATAAACCGCACTGGAACACCAAGATGAGACGACCGATCTGGACCATTTTTTATCAGTTCGACCCGTGGGGTACCAGTATCGGCGGTATCCAGACCGCCATCCGCGCCTGCATCCGCTACGCCCCCGAGGTATTTGATCTGAGGCTGGTGGGTACCGCCGGCGATGATCGCCATCCAGTCGGTCAGTGGCGCGACGGCGAACTCGACGGGCGCCAGTTGCGGTTTTTGCCGCTGTTTGTGAGCGGCGACGACAACGTGCGCCGCAAGATCCCGACGACGCTTACCTACACCGCCGCCCTGCTGGGTAAGCGCATCGAAGGCGACTTTCTGCACTTTCATCGCCTGGAGCCGGCCCTGGCGGCCCGGGGCTGGAGCGGCGAGAAGACCTATTTTGTCCACAACGACGTGCGCGCCCAGATGCTCACCAGCGAGCGCAAGGACGCCTTACTGTGGCAGCGCTTCCCGAGCGGCTACTTCGCCCTCGAACGGCAGATCCTGGGGGATTTCGATCAGATCCTCTCGTGCAACAGCGAGTCGACGACGTTCTACCGCGAGCGCTACCCGCGGCTGGCCGGGCGCATCCACACCTTCCGCTATATGCTCGACACTTCGCTGTACCACCCGCCGACTCCCGGGGAGGAGCTGGCCCAAAGGCGGGCTCTGGCCGCCCAGATGGGCCTGGAGCCGGAGACGCGCTTTTTACTGTTCGCGGGCCGCCTGCACGCCCAAAAAGATCCGCTGCTGCTGCTGCGGGCGGTGCAGGAACTGGACGAACCCGGGGTGCACCTACTGATGGCGGGGGCGGGGGAGTTGGAAACGGAGATCCGCCGCACCGTCGGCGCATTGGGATTGGCAGACCGGGTGAGCTTGCTCGGGCCGGTGCCCCGCGAGCGCATGGCGGTTCTGCACCGCGCGAGCACGCTTGTGGTGCTCTCGAGTGTCTACGAGGGCCTGCCCCTGGTCGTGCTGGAGGCGCTTTCCTCCGGCAAGCCCGTGGTCAGCACCGCCAGCGGCGACACCCCCCGGATTCTCGTCTCCGGCAGCGGCCTGATTAGCCGGGAGCGGACCCCCACGGCCCTTGCCGACGCCCTGCGCACCGTGCTGCACCATCCGAGCGCCTTCCCGGCCGAGCGCTGTCTGGAGGCGGCCCGACCCTACCAGGCGCGCACCGTCGTCGGTGAACTGGCAAACGAAATGCTCGCCCGCTTTCAAACGCGCCGCACCGTCGGCGCCGCCTAATCCCCTCACCTCTTCTCCTCCCATGAAAATCGCCGTCATCGGTTCGAAGGGCCTGCCCGCCGCCCAAGGCGGTATCGAGCGCCACTGCGAAGAAATTTACGCGCGGCTGGTGCGGCTCGGCCACGCGGTGGATATCTACGCCCGTTCCACCTACACCCGCCCGGCCGCCGCCGGCCACTACGAGTGCCAGGGGGTGCGGGTGTTTCCTCTACCCGGGGTGCCCGTCAAGGGGTTCGACGCCCTGTGGACCTCGGCGTTGGGAACGCTCTGGGCCTGTCTGCGCCGCTACGACATCGTCCACTTCCATGCCGTCGGCCCGGCCCTATTTAGTGCTCTGCCCCGTTTGCTCTCACCGGCGCGGGTGGTGGTCACCTGCCACGGCCTCGACTGGCAGCGCTCCAAGTGGAGCCGCGCGGCCAGCGCTTTGTTGCACCAGGGGGAGCGCAACGGCGTGCACTTTGCCCACGAGCTGATTGTCGTCTCCCAGGAACTGCAGTCGTACTTTGCCGCCACCTACGGCCGCACACCGGTGTACATCCCCAACGCCGCCGCCAGCATCTGCGAGTCCGACCCGGATTTTCCGTTTGTCGCTTCGCTGGGCCTGTGCCCGGGGCGCTACTTGCTGTTCGTGGGGCGGCTGGTGCCCGAGAAGCGGCCCGACCTGCTCATCGAAGCGTTCAAAGCGCTCAAGCCGGAGGGATGGCAGCTGGTGATCGTGGGCGGCAGCAGCGACACCGGCGCCTACGCCGCCGAATTGGCCCGCCTGGGCGAGGGCGGGGGGGTGCATTTTTGCGGCCAGTTGGGGGGGGCGAATCTGGCGGAGATGATCCGCGGGGCGGGGCTTTTTGTGCTGCCTTCGGATCTGGAGGGGCTGCCGCTGGTGATGCTCGAGGCGATGCAGGAGTGCGTGCCCGTCGTCGCCAGCGACCTGCCGGTCCACCAACAGCTCACCTACGGCGGCCGGGGCCTGCTCTTTGCGGCCGGGGACGCCGAAGCCTGCCGCAACAGCCTGCAGTGGGCCATCGAGCACCCCCAGCAACTGGCGGCCATGGCCCGCAGCGCCCGGCGCTACGTGCGCATCCACCACGATTGGGATCGCATCGCCGAGCAGACGCTGCAGGTTTACCGGACGCTGCTGGAGCGCACCCGGCCGGATCCGCTCCAACTGTCGGTCCAGACCGACTCGCCGTCCGCTCTGAACAAATAGTCCACCGTTGCTCTGTTCTTATTCCTTCTGTTCTTATTCCTTCAGGCTGGTGTATTCCTATGGCTCAGACTCGTAGTTACCCCGTGCGCACCGAGGCCGGTGTGCTTCCGAATCTGGTGATTGCCGGTGTGATGAAAGCCGGAACCACTTCGCTGCACACCTACATGGCCCAGCACCCGGAGGTGTGCGCCTCGAGCAAAAAGGAGACCTGCTACTTTCTGCCGCTGCGCTACGACAAACCGATTGCACCCATCGAGCAGTACCACTTCAACTTCAAGCACTACAGCGGCGAGCGCTACGCGATGGAGGCGACCCCCGGCTACTTCGACGGCGGGCGCAAGGTGGCCCAGGCCATCCGGAGCACCCTGGGACCTACCCGGGTAATGATCGTCTTGCGCGAGCCGGTGGAGCGGCTGTTTTCGTTTTATCACTTCGAGAAGGCGATGTTCTTTCTCGACAGCGAGATCGATTTTGATCGCTATATCGAACTGTGCGTGGCGATGCCCGAGGAGCAAGTCCGCATCCAGACCAACCACAAGTTCTGGGGGGTGCGCGGCGGCTTCTACACCGACTATCTGGAGGAGTGGTACGACGTGTTCGGCGACGATTTGCGGGTCTATTTTTTTGACGAACTCAAGCGCGAACCTCTGGCTTTGTTGAACAAAATTTATACCTGGCTGGGCATCGAACCGTTCATCCCTCCAGCACTCACCGTCGAGAATAAAACCGTCAACTATAAAAATGCCTTTCTGCATAAAGCGGCACTCCAGTGGAACCGCAAGTTCGAGCGTTTTTTGCGCTCCTATCCTTTTCTCAAAGACGCGCTGCGTCGGGTGTACTTCCACTTCAACGGCCAACCCTTTGAAGAGCGTATGTCGCAGAAGGCCCGTACCTGCCTGCAGGCGATTTATGCTCCCTACAATCAGCGGTTGGCAGCTCTGTTGCATCGCCGCAGCTACACCAACTTGCCCGATTGGCTTGCCCCCGCCGCCACATCCTCCCAGCGGTGACGAAGCCCTGGGAGAGTTTACTGCAGTTTCTTCGGGTGCAACCCGGCGCCGGGGCGCCGGGTCTCAGGTTTTCAGCCTGTACACCCCAATGCCCATCGATGCCCACGGTCCCTTCCACCCCTTGATTCCCCCCTGGAGACACTCCATGGACCAGCACCACCCGCCCCGCGTCACGATCGGCATCCCGGTATACAACGGCGCCGATTATCTCGAACAGGCCCTCGAATCGGTGATCCACCAGACTTTTACAGACCTCGATATCCTCATCTTCGACAACGGTTCTACCGATCGGACGCCGGCGATCTGCCACGCCTACGCCAAGCACGACCGGCGCATCCGCCTCTACCGCAGCGACAAAAACCTCGGGGCGGCCTACAGCCAGAGCGAGGTGGTTCGCCTCAGCAACAGCGAATACTTCAAATGGGCGCACCACGACGATGTCTGTGCTCCTGCCCTCATCGAGCGCTGCGTGGAGGTGCTCGACCGCGAACCGGGCGTGGTCGTCTGCTACGCGAGCACCTGCTTCATCGACGCCCAGGGCCACCCGATCAAAGACGATCGGGTGCACTTCGACTGCCACTCACAGCACTCCCACACCCGTTTCCGGCATGTGTTGCACTGTTTCTACCGGCAATCGGCCTTCAGCAACCCGCTCTTTGGGCTGATGCGCACAGCAGCCCTCAAGCAGACCCGGCTGATTGCCAGCTATCCGTCTTCCGACCGGGTGATGCTTGCCGAACTAGCTCTGTACGGCGAGTATTACGAGTTGCCCGAGCGGCTGTTTTTCCGCCGGGATCATCCCCAGCGCTCTGTGCTCGCCCACCGCACCATCCGCGAGGTGGACAAGTGGTTCAATCCGAATCAGAAAGACCGCATCCTCCCGGTGAACTGGGTGTGGCTCGGGGAGTACCTCAAATCGGTGCACCGCGCCCGCATGAACGCCTTCGAACGGCTGGCCTGCTACATGCATATGTGCGAGTGGAGCCTCTGGAACGGTAAGGGGCTGGTGCGGGATTTGCTCACCCAGGTGCCGCAGGCCGCCTTGAAAAAAGTCGCAGGGCTCACCGGCTCGCTGTTCGGCTGATACCCATTAAAAACCCTCACGCACAAGGAGCTCACGCCATGCGCAAAGCACTGGCTGGGGCGGTGATCGCGGCGGCGAGCCTCATCGCCGCCGGGGCCTACGCCCAAAAACTAATCGTTCCCGTCCCGCCCAAAGCACCTGAAGCTCCCGGCAACACCCTGCTGCAGGCTTTAGGGCCGCCGCCGGCCCCCGTCGTCACCCTGGGGCCGGCGCCGGAGAAGCCCGGTTTTTCAACCGAACTGAGCACTTACCCGATCCAGCCCACCTCCCGCACCCGGTCAGCGCAGGAGATCTTCGAGCGCACCAAACCCGATTTTCCCCTCGACCCCGAAATTGCCGCCGCCCGGCTGAAAATTACCCAGTTTTACAAAGACAACGGCTTCGATATCAGCCTCACCAGCCAGGAGACGATCCCGCTGTTGCCCCAAAGCTGGAGCAAGCGCACCCCCGAGCCGCTCGCGGGGGACTACCGCATGCCCTACTCGGTGGATAGCCCCTTCTACCAGCGCATCCCCAAAAACTGGCCGAAGCTGGAATTTCCTGTCAAAGACTACTTCCAAACCAGCCACATCTCGACGCTGGGGCCTGTAGGCGACGGGTCCTTCGGCTACGGCATCGGCCTGGTGATTGGCCGCGCCGGCGATCCGGTGCGCCAGATCGAGCGGCGCGCCAAGATGCCCAAGCCAAAGATGAACCTTGAAAAAAACCGGCCCAACGGTCGGCTTTTGGGCCTCGAATGTCCGGTGCTCCACCGCGACAGACGCTGGAACACCACTACGCGCATCCCGGATGCTGAGAATTTTCGCCTGGTCGGCAACAACGTCGCAGGCGTAGCGGCCTATGGAGTGCCGCGCAACGCCGCTGATCGCGTCGTCATCTGGATCGACGATGCCACCAAACAAGCGACCTACACCTGGCACGCCTACGAACAGTGCGACGATCCGACCCTGGGCACCCGACTGGGCAACTGGACAGGCGATTACATCGTCACCGAACAGCTGTCGGGCCTGGGCGACCGCGGCGGCGTCAATGCCGCCAATATGGCGGATCTGCCCAAGCTCATCCGTCCAGGAGAGTTGACCAACCCCAACGAACCGATCCGCCACGTCGTCGGGGGGCCGTCGCGCGCCAGCGGCCGCAAGTTGTGGAAGGCCGCCATCTACCCGGGCCGCAACTGGGATCACACCATCGACGGGTTCAACGGCGGCTTGATCCCCTACGGCATGCTGCTGCAGCTCGATCCGAGCCTCGATTTACAGAAGATGTACCGCGAGAAGAAACTGTCGCTGCCGGCGTTCCGGTTGCTGGAGGCGATGCAGAACTACGGCTGGATGTGCGACGACTCGGGCCGGCGCGACATGGACTTTAAAGGCCAGCTCAGCAACCGGGAACTGGAGCCCTACGGCGGTCGCTACGGGGTCTCCGAAGAAGTGATCAATGTGGTCAAAGACGCCAAATTGTACATCGTTGCACCGCTGGTCAAGCGCGGTTAAGTGTGTTGTCTCGCGAGGTTCTAGCTGTGAAATCTGCTACTGATGCGGTGGTCACCGTGCTGCTGTTTGCGCGCGACCGTCCGCACTTTCTGCCCCATACCCTGCGCTCGGTCGCCCTCCAGACGGAGCGGCGCTGGCGGCTGGTGCTCTCGGACAACTCCAGCGATCCGGCCTGCGCCCGGGCCAACGCCGAGATGACCCGCCAATTTGCCGCAGCCCACCCGCACCACGAGGTGGCCTACGTCCGCCGCAGCGGCAAGCTGACGGTCATGGGGCACTTTCAGGCGGCACTGCAGGAGGTGGAGACACCCTTCGTCGCCGTCCACAACGACGACGACATCTGGATGCCCCACCACCTGGAGCAGGCGCTCGCCTGGCTCGAAGGCGGCGAGGATCGCGGCATGACCGCGAGCGATGCGGTGATCATCGACGTCGACGGTCACGAAAAAGGCCAATTTCTCAATTGGGTGCTTGCGCCCCGCGAGGACGCCTGGTGGCAATGGATCGCCATCTGGCTTTCCACTTACCCTTCCCACTACGGCAACTGGCCCGGCTTTGTGCTGCGCACGCCGCTCATCCGGCAATTGCCCCATATCGACAACAAACTCACCGATGCGGCGGCGATCATCTGGTGCGCTCTGCAGGGCTACCGCATCAAAGGCTTTGATGTCCCTTCTTATTACTACCGGATCCACAACCTGTCGGTTACCAAGACCGGTACGCATCTGCTCATCGAAAAGCACCGGCTGATCCTCTGGCTGGCCAAGCACCACTTTTTGCGGCTAACCCGTCTGTACGGTCCTTTTCCACTGCTGACCCTCAAGGCCGCCCTCGCCCTGCGGCTCAAATACAAGCGCGCCCTCGCCTGAGGTAAAGCGATGCCCAAAGTCTCTGTGATTATTCCGGCATTTAACGCCCTGCGCTATCTGCCCCAGACCGTGGCTAGTGCCCTGGCCCAGTCGTTCGGCGATTTTGAGGTGCTCATCGTCGACGATGAGAGCACCGATGGGACCGCCGACTGGGTGCGCACGATCGCCGATCGGCGCGTGCGTCTGCTCGAACAAAAAAACCAGGGCGCGGCGGCGGCCCGCAACGCGGCCATCCGTGAGGCCCGGGGCGAATACATCGCCTTTTTGGACGCGGACGATCTGTGGGAACCCACCAAACTGGAGCGCCAGGTCGCCTGCCTGGACGCCCGTCCGGAGGTGGGACTGGTCTACACCTGGGTGCAGGTGATCGATCAAGATGGCGAGCCCACCGGCAGCCTCTACCGCCCCGGCGACGAGGGAATGGTCTGGCCGCAGTTGGTGCGGGCCAACAACATCTACCCCAGCGCAGCCATGGTGCGGCGCCAGTGCTTCGAGCGCGTCGGGCTTTTTGATCTCGAATTGCGCTTTGCCGAGGACTGGGAGATGTGGCTGCGCCTCGCAGGCGATTATGCCTTTGCGGTATTGCGCGAGCCGTTGATGCGCTACCGGCGCCATCCCCAGTGCAAATCCAAAAAAAGTTCCGAAGCCGGCCTGCTCAGGGTGATGGACAAAGCCTTCGAGCGCGGACCTGAGCATCTGCGGCATCTGAAGGCGGAGTGTTATGGACGCATTTACCTGTATCTAGGCTGGAAAGCCCTGGAGCGCGGCGAGAGCGTCGAGGCCTGGAACTGGCGCAGCCGCGCGGTAGCCCACTGCCCGCGGCTATGGCGATGCTCCCCGAGCCTACGGCTCACCGCCGCCATCGCCATGCACCAATATTTGTCCGCCGATACCTACCGCGAAGTCGCCACCTTCGCCCGAAAACTGCGTTCCATTCTTTCTCCTTGACGGCCCTGCAAGCTCAAAGTTTTGCACACAGGAATCACCATGATTGCCATTCAACGAGCGAATCGGCGTCGCCCGCCTGTACAGTTTCTGGCCAAACGGGTGCTCGATTACGGCGCAGCCGGGCTGGGGGTGCTGTTGCTGGCGCCTTTGCTGCTGCTGACTGCCCTGGCGATCCTCCTCGACTCGCCCGGTCCGGTCTTCTTTCGCCAGGAGCGCAAGGGTCTGGGTGGCCGCACCTTCCGGGTTTGGAAATTTCGGACCATGGCGGTCGATGCCGAAGCGCGCCTCAAAGACCTCGAAGCACTCAACGAGTCCGAAGGGGGCGTGCTGTTCAAACTCAAGTGCGATCCGCGCGTGACGCGCACCGGCCGCCTCTTGCGCTCCACCAGCCTCGATGAGTTGCCGCAACTGTTCAATGTGCTGCAGGGACACATGAGCCTGGTCGGTCCCCGGCCGCTGCAACTGCGCGACTGCGAGCGGGCGCTCGAATACGACCGCGAAGCCTTCGAGCGGCGTCTGGGCGTCCTGCCGGGGATCACCGGCCCCTGGCAGGTTTCCGGGCGCAGTGCCTTGAGCTTCGAGCAGATGTTGAAGCTCGACTGCGAGTATGTCGAGCACTGGACTTTTGCCCTTGACCTGTCGATCTTGCTGCGCACGCTGCTGGTGGTCCTCAGGCGCAGCGGCGCTTACTAAAAATCCTTTCCCGACAACACCGGTGCGCCCACCTTCGCGCGTCCTTGCTCCTGCATGGGTCCATGTTTTTTATCTGTCACTGACTGAATACTGGCGTTCTGAAAGGCCGATATGCCACGCGCGAACCGCATCGAAATCCAAGAGAGCGCCGAGGAGCTGAGAGCTTTACTGCGCCAGCGCGCCTCCAGCGAAGTCAAAGAACGCATTCAGGTGTTGTACCTCTACAAGACCGGGATCGTCACGACCGAGCAGGGGCTCGCGGCGGTGGTGGGCCGCAGCACCTCGACGGTCTTTCGCTGGTTGCAGATCTACCGCAGCGACGGGATCGCGGGCCTCACCCGCACCCAAAGAAGCAGCGGCAGACCCGCCGACATCCAGGGGGAAGTGCTCGAAAAGCTCAAAGAGCGGCTCAAGCAGCCGGATGCCTTCAAAAGTTATAAGCAAATCCAGGAGTGGCTTGCCAGTGAGTGCGGCATCGATGTCTCCTACAAAGTGGTTTACGACACGGTACGCTACCGCCTCAAAGTCACCCTCAAATCGACGCGCTCGCGGTCTTTGACCCTCAGTGCTTCTCAGTTTCGCTTGACTGCCCAGCGCCGCTTCAGCCACCGGCCGCTTTGATTTTTACACCTTCTATCTACAACCGACGATGCAGCTGCAATCTCCTGCTCTCTCCCCACCTGTCAACCGGCAGGACAAACTTATCCTCGTCCAGGTGTTGCGGGGGGTTGCCTCCCTGGCGGTGCTGGGCTACCACGTCGATCGGATGTTCTTCGAGCGGCTGGGGCAGCGCTTTTTGGGTGGGGCGTTTGCCTGCGGTTGGGCGGGGGTGGATCTCTTTTTTGTCCTGAGCGGCTTCATCCTGGCCTATCTGTATCTTGTCAAACCGGACGCCGGCCCCGGGGCCTTTTTGCTGCGGCGGTTCGTGCGCATCTATCCCATCTACTGGGTGGTAATGGGTGCGGTACTGGTCTTTTTCTCGCTGTCGCCGGGCCAGGGGGCCGGCCGGCTCAGCTGGGAAGTGATCACAGCCTCGGTGCTGCTGCTGCCCCAACCGGAACCGGTGCTCACCGGCAGTTGGACCCTCAGCTATGAGGTCGGCTTCTACTTGCTGTTTGCCCTGGTGATCTGGTGCAAACCGCCCGTGGCGTTGCCGCTCATTGCCGCAGCCTGGCTCGCTTCCAAAGGCGCCGCCTACGTGAGTGCTCCGGTAACCCCGACGGGAACGGATCTGATTGAACTGGTCTTCGGCGATTTGCGGCTGGAGTTTTGCTTCGGATGCGTTGTCGCCTATGGGCTGGTCCGTTACCGCGAGCGGGCGATCGCCGCGGGCGGTGCCGTCCTGGTCCTGGGATTGGGGCTTCTGGCTATTCCGGTGCTCTTGTCGGTGCTGGGCGGCGGTATGACCGGGGGCGAGCCGGCCGCCTGGGCCTGGCAGCAGGTGAAGTTTGTCCGGGTCTTCGGATTCGGGCTGCCCGCCGCCTTTGTGCTCTTCGGCGCCGCTGCCATCGATCTCAAAGGCAACGTCAGGGTGCCTTTTCTCTGGAAATACTTCGGAGATGCTTCCTATTCGATCTATCTGGTGCATGCCCCGGTCATCTCCGCCCTCACCCGCCTCCTCGTCAAACTGGGCTTCGGCGCTTCTTGGACGATGCTCCCGGTCGGTGCGCTCGGCCTCGGCCTCGGGTGCGCCTGCTACAGCTATATCGAGCGACCCTTGCTCGAATCTTGCCGTAAACGCCTCCTGGACCGCCATTGACGGACAACCCGTCCATGGCCTCGGCCCTACGATGCATTTCGATTGTTGTGCCTGTCGGCAACCGCCCATCCGCGGCGCGGACTCATCCGGCTGCCGGTGCCGATGCCGCTCGTGGGCGTGTGATTTTCGGCCCCTACTCGCTCTGGCCTTGGAGCCCACCTTCGTCTCAGTGCAGCTAACGGGCACCCTTGCCCCCGGTCCTCCTCAACCTTCTCCTCGACTACCATCCCCCTTTCTGGAGTCCATCCACCATGAAAGTTGTACTGTTTTGCGGCGGTCTGGGCACGCGCATCCGCGACTACTCAGAAAGCATCCCCAAACCCCTGGTGACCATCGGCTACCGGCCGATCCTCTGGCATGTCATGAAGTACTACGCCCACTACGGCCACCGCGACTTCATCCTCTGCCTGGGCTACAAAGCCGACGCCATCAAAAACTACTTTCTCAACTACGACGAATGTCTTTCCAACGACTTCACCCTCTCGGAGGGCGGGCGCAAGCTGCAACTTTCCAACAGCGACATCCACGACTGGAACATCACCTTCGTCGATACCGGCTTCAATGCCAACATCGGCCAGCGCCTGATGGCCATCGAACCCTACCTGGAGGGGGACAAGTACTTCCTGGCCAACTACAGCGACGGCCTCACCAACCTGCATCTGCCCGACTTGATCGCTTTTTCTCAGCGCCAGGAGCGCATCGCCACGTTCTTGAGCGTCAAACCGAGCCAGAGTTTTCACCTGGTCGCCATGGACGAACAGGGACTGGTGCGCGATATCTGCGACACCCGCCGCTCGGATGTCTGGATTAACGGCGGCTACTTCGTCTTCAAGCGCCAGATTTTTGATTACATGCGCTACGGGGAGGAATTGGTCTGCGAACCGTTCCGCCGTCTCATCGCCGCGCAGGAATTGCTCACCTACCCCTACCAGGGCTTCTGGGCCTGCATGGACACCTTCAAAGAAAAGCAGCAGCTCGACGAACTGTACGCCCGCCAGGAAGCGCCCTGGGAGGTCTGGCGCCAGGGGCGGGTGCTGCCGCTGATGCCCCAGGTTGCGGTGGGTTAAGCGATGCTCCACCTGGTTTGCCACCCTGGGGGCCGTCCGCTGCGGCGCGTGCTCTGCCTGGGAGCGCACGCCGACGACATCGAAATCGGCTGCGGTGCGACGCTGTTGCACCTGGCGCGCGTGTACCCGCAGACCCGCTTTTACTGGGCGGTGTTTACGGCCCGGGGCGAGCGCGCCGCAGAAGCGTCCGCCAGCGCCAAGGCCTTTGTGGGCGATGCGCTGGAGGCGACGGCGCTGTGGGATTTTCAAGACGGCTTTTTGCCCTACGCCGGGGCGGAGGTCAAAGCCTGCTTCGAGCAGATCAAGCGCGCCTTTGTTCCGGATCTGGTCTTCACCCACTACCGCGAGGACCGGCACCAGGACCACCGCCTGGTGTCGGACCTCACCTGGAATACCTTTCGCGATCAACTGGTGCTCGAGTACGAAATTCCCAAATTCGACGGCGATCTCGGGCGGCCGAACGGCTATGTCGCCTGCGACGAAGCCCTCCTGGAGCGCAAGATCCGGCTATTGACAGCGGCGTTTGCGAGCCAGGCGGGCAAGGGCTGGTTCAGCGAGGAGACCTTTCGGGCCCTGGCGCGCCTGCGGGGCATCGAAGCGAACGCCCGCTACGCCGAGGCCTTTTACTGCCGCAAGTTGGCTTTGTTTTAAAGGAGCAGATCACGCCATGGAAGAACTGCAGATCGACTTCGGGGGCGAAGAGAATGTCCCCGGCCACCCGGAAATCGGCCCCGGTACGCTGATCGACGCGACTGCGCGCCTGTCGCCCCAGAGCTATATCGGCAGCAACTGCCGCATCGGACCGGGGGTGGTGCTCGAAGGCTATGTGCTGGTCGCCAACGACTGCACGATCGCTGCCGACGCCTACCTGCGCGACACGGTGCTGTCGGGCGCGGTGCGCGTGGGCATCCAGGCGAGCCTCACCGGCTGCTACGTGGCGGCCGGGGCCACCATCGGCCGCGGTGCGCAGCTGAGCAACAGCCTCGTGCGCCGCAGCAGTGTCGTCATTCCGCCGGGTGCGGCGGTGGCGGGGGTTACCCCGCTCCTTCCCAAACCCGAAATTCGATGACCAGCAACATCCTACCGGATGCGATCACCCCACGGGAGCCCCGAGGCGACATGACGACCGAGCCCAAGCCGGACAAGCCCTCCCTCAGACTGCACTACCTGGACGGTCTGCGCGGGTTGACGGCACTGTATATTCTCTTTTTTCACCTCTGGTGCGACCTGAGCTTCAAGCCGCAGCTGCGTCTGGCGGGCGAGCCGATGCCGACCTGGTTGCAGGCGGCCACGGCCTGGGCCGGCTACGGCCTCTTCAGCGTCGGCATCTTTATGGTGCTGTCGGGGTACTGCCTGATGCTGCCGGTGGTGCGCTCCGACGGCCGGTTGCGCGGCGGGGTGACAGGCTACCTCAAGCGGCGCGCCTGGCGCATCCTGCCTCCGTACTTTGCCGCTTTGGGGCTGTCGCTGCTGGTGATCGCTCTGGTGGGCGCCGGGAGCGGCCAAAGCCTCGGGTATATGTGGGACAAGGCGATGAACGGTTTCACCTGGGAGGGTGTGCTGGCCCATCTGCTGCTAGTCCACAACTGGAGCGAAGCCCAAGCCAGTACAATCAGCGCTCCGCTGTGGAGCGTCGCCACCGAGTGGCAAATCTATTTTTTGTTCCCGGCTTTGCTGCTGCCGCTGTGGCGGCGGATAGGGATCGCGGCGGCGGTGGCGGTGGGCTTTGGGGTCGGCCTCGCTCCGGTGGTGCTGTTTGACGGGTGGCTCGCCTGGGCCGCCCCCTGGTACGTGGGCTTTTTTGCCCTCGGCATGGCGGCGGCGGTGTGGGAATTTGCTCCCGGACGAGGCCTGGTGAAACTGACCACCTCCCAGCTCAAGCTGACCAGCGGTTCGCTGTGGTTGCTGATCGTGCTCGCGGCGACGGCCCGCTCCTTTGGGCTGCTGGCGGTGCCCCAGCCGGTGTTCCACCTGCTGATCGCCCTGGCCACCCCCTGCCTGCTGATGTACTGCACGCGGCTGAGTCTCGAAGGGCGGGGGGGTACCTCGGTGGTAATGCGCTTGCTCGAATCGCCGCCGGTGCTGGCGTTGGGCGCTTTTTCCTACAGTCTCTATCTGGTGCATGCCCCTTTGCAGGGGGTGAGCTGGCTGCTGGTGGATAAGCTGCCTGTGACTGCCGATGTACAACTATTGCTGTTTGCGCCGCTGACCGTGGTGTTGTCTTTGCTGTGCGCCCGGGGATTTTACCTGTGGGCGGAACGGCCGTTTGTGCAGATGCAGTCGTCGACCAAGGTGAAGCGGATGGATCAACACTCAGATGTGCCCTTTCAAACCCGTGTCCAAGAAGTCGCCGCCGGTGCGGCTGTCGGTTGGATTCCGGCCGTCGCCTTCGGCGCGCAGGTGCGCCGGGCGGTCTACCGGAAGTTATTGGCAAGAGTCGGCGACGGCACTGCGATCAGCACCAGCGTCGAGTTTTTGAACGCGCGCCGCATCGAACTGGGGAAACGGGTGCGCATCGACAGCAACGTCCGCCTCGATGCGCGCGGGCACAACAACCGCATTGTGATTGCCGACGAGGCCACCCTCGCTTCTGGAGTCGTCCTCCAGACGCTGCAGGGAGGCAGCATCGAAGTGGGGGAGCAGGCGTACATCGGCCCTTACAGTTGTCTGAGCGGTCCGGGCACGCTCAGCATCGGCCGAGACTGCCTGATCGCCGCCCACGCCGAAATCTGCGGCGCTCCCCGCCTGGAGGCCGACCCGGCGCAACCCGGCACCACGGCGCCGGGGATCGTCATCGAGGACGACTGCTGGATCGGTCACGACGTCACTATCGTCGCCGGGGTCAGGATCGGCCGCGGCAGTATCGTCGGCGCGGGCGCGGTGGTTACCGGTGACATCCCTGCCTACGCCATCGCGGCCGGGGCACCGGCGCGGGTGCTGGGCAGCTACCGGACCGACACTCCCGAGGTGGCCGTTCAGGTGGCCGGCTCTTCGGGCGCGTCACCCTGGCGGCGCATCGAGGCAGAACTCGACCGGACCTTGATCTTGCTGGAGAGCCTGGACCGAGACTTTGGCTCTCTGCTGATACCGGTGGTGCGCGTGAAGTTGCTGCACAACGCGCTGAAATTTATCCACCGCGCCCTCGGGGTGGAGACCGTCACCGTGTTGCTTGCCGCCGCCGAAAAAAATGCGCTGCAGGTCCACGCCAGCGTCGGTCTGGAGCAGGAAGTGGCGGAGGGAATCTGTATTCGCAACGGACGGGGCATCGCCGGCCGGATCGCCGCGAGCCGCCAGCCGCTTGTCGTCGACGATCTTTCCAGGATGGAAATCGAAAGCCCGATCTTGCGCGATCGAGGTCTGCAGCATCTGGCCGGTGTGCCGCTGCTGAGCGACGGCCGTGTGATCGGCGTTTTTCATATCGGTTCGATTGCTCGTCGCTTCGACATGCACGACTGCAGGCAAATGGTGACCATCAGCAGACGACTGGCCCGATTGGTCGAAAGCAGCGTGCCTTTGACCGTCGATTTGGCCGTGCCGCGTCCGCGGACCCAATCTCCGGCCTTCCGGTGCCCGGCGTTGCAAAGCTGACGCCGGGCGCTCAAATCCACCTTTGCCTGTTGGGGTACAGACCCATGGACGATTGGCACGCGCGCTTTTTGCTCGAGTGCATTCCGCAGATGGCCTGGAGCGCGACACCGGACGGCCGCTTGGAGTGCGCCAACCAGCTGTGTCTGGAGTACACCGGCCTTGCCCTGGAGCAGATCTGCGGGTGGGGCTGGCGCTCGGTGGTACACCCGGAGGATTGGCTGCGCTGCACCGTGCCCTGGTGCGAGGCACTGCGCACCGGGCAGGCTTACGAGCTTGAGTACCGCCTAAGGCGTCGTAGGGATGGTGCCTTCCTCTGGCACCTGGCCCGGGGCAGACCGGTTCACGACGGCGACGTCCAGGTGATCCGCTGGTTCGGCACCTGCACCGATATCCACCGCTACAAAATGGCCGAGCAACGATGGCTCGACCTGCACAGCGGCGGATTTTCCAACAACTGACGCCCCGTTTGTCAGGCGATCGGTTTGTATAGCTTTTTTGACTACTCAACCCAGCAAGGAGCATCCATGAAAGTAGGGGTTATCGGCACCGGTTACGTCGGCCTGGTCACGGGCGCCTGCCTGTCTACCATCGGCCACACCGTCGTCTGCATGGACAACAACACCGCCAAAGTCGAAGGCTTGCGCCAGGGCGTCATGCCGATTTACGAACCCGGACTCGACGAGTTGGTCGCTGCGGCCGTCGCCGCCGGGCGGCTGCAGTTCACCACCGGCATGGCCGAGACCGTTCAAGACAGTGACGTCGTCTTCATCACCGTGGGCACCCCCTCCCGGGCGGACGGCTCGCCGGACCTCTCTGCCGTGCGCGCCGTGGCCCGCTCCATCGGCTCCCACCTGGACGGCCGCTTCCGGGTGATTGTGAACAAATCGACCGTGCCGGTCGGTTCGGGCAACTGGGTGCGCATGCTGGTCGAAGACGGGGCGAACCTCGTTGCCGCCACCGCCAGAAGCGGCCAGCACGCGGGCAACGGTCTGGCGGTGCTCGCCCCCGCCGCCCCGCCGAACTTCAGTGTGGCGAGCAACCCGGAATTTTTGCGCGAAGGCAGCGCGGTCTGGGACACCTTCAATCCTGATCGCATCGTCATCGGGGCGGAGGACGCCCGCGCCGTCGAAGTGATGCGCCGACTGTACGCCCACTGGGTGAGTCCCGCCGACACCGATACCCAGGCGGTGCCGATGGTGGTGACGGACTTGGCCTCCGCCGAGATGATCAAGTACGCCGCCAACGCCTTTCTGGCCACCAAAATCAGCTTCATCAACGAAATCGCCAACATCTGCGAGCGGGTGGGGGCGGATGTCACCCGCATCGCCGAGGCGATCGGACTCGACAAGCGCATCGGCCGCTCGTTTCTGAACGCCGGGGCGGGCTGGGGCGGTTCGTGCTTTCCAAAAGACGTCTCGGCCTTGGTCTCGACGGCGGCTGAGTATGGCTACAACTGCGAGTTGCTGAAGGCGACCTTGTCGGTCAACGAGCACCAGCGCCAACTGGTGATCGAGAAATTGCAGCGGGAGCTGCGCATTCTCAAGGGTCGGACGGTGGCGCTGTGGGGATTGGCCTTCAAACCGCACACCGACGACATCCGTTGCGCGCCGGCGTTGGCGGTGGCGGAGCATCTGCTCAATCTCGGTTGCCGGGTGGTGGCCCACGACCCGGTGGTGACGGCGGCCCAGGTGCAAGGTCAACTGCCGGACTTGCAAGTGGCGGGTAGTGCTCTGGAGGCTGTCCAGGGGGCCGATGCGCTGTTGGTGATGACCGAGTGGCCCGAGTACGGTGGGATCGACCCGCAGACGGTGGCGGCGGTACTGCGCCAACCGATTGTCATCGACGCGCGCAACTGCCTGGACACCCAGGCGGTGCAGGGTGCCGGGCTGCGCTACGTCGGTGTCGGCCGCTAACAACTGAGGAGAACAACCCATGCGCATACTGGTTACCGGCGGAGCGGGCTTCATCGGCTCGCACCTGTGTGAACGACTGGTTGGCGAAGGACACGAAGTCCTCTGCCTGGACAATTTCTACACCGGCTCGCGGCTCAACATCGCCCCCTTACTCACCCACCCGCGTTTTGAGCTGATTCGCCACGACGTCATCGAGCCGATTCTGCTCGAGGTCGAACGCATCTACCACCTGGCTTGCCCCGCCTCCCCGGTGCACTACCAGGCCAACCCGATCAAAACGATCAAGACCGGCGTGCTGGGCACCCTCAACATGCTGGGTCTGGCCAAGCGGGTCAGAGCGCGCCTGTTGCTCGCTTCGACTTCGGAAGTTTACGGCGACCCGCTGGTGCACCCGCAGCACGAAGAGTACTGGGGACATGTCAACCCGATTGGCGTGCGCAGCTGCTACGACGAATCGAAGCGCCTCGCCGAGACCTTGACGATGGACTACCACCGCCAGAACGGAGTCGATACGCGGATTATCCGGATTTTTAACACCTACGGTCCGCGCATGAGCGAGCACGACGGGCGGGTGGTCAGCAACCTCATTGTCCAGGCACTGCAGGGAGAAGCACTGAGCGTTTACGGCAACGGTGAGCAGACGCGCAGCTTCTGCTATGTGTCGGACCTGGTGGAGGGGATGGTCGGGCTCATGGAAAGCGACTATACCCACCCGGTGAATCTTGGCAATCCGGGGGAGTATACGATCAATGAGCTGGCAGACTTGGTGCGGAAGCTGATCAATCCGGGCTTGCCTATCGTGTACCGGCCCCTACCGTCCGATGATCCGCGCCAGCGCCGACCGGACATCTCCCTGGCACGACGTTTGCTGGGATGGCAGCCCCAGGTTGAACTGCGCGAAGGGCTCTTGCTGACGGCGGAGGACTTTGCCAAACGGCTGGGTAGAGGAGTGCGCCCGAGCTTGATTGCAGTGCCCTGAGGCCCGGACCTCGAGGGAAGCACTGCGGGGCGACCAATGGGACCGGTCCGGGCTGGCGCCCTTCATCCGCTCAGAAAGACCGCGTCCTGACCCCTACCCACAGCAAGCGGAGAGTCGGAATGAGTGAGACGAATACATTCACGTTGCTGAAGTTGGCGCGCTGGCGCGAGGCGGCCCTCAAAGACGCCTTGGGCTGGCTGCCCAGGCTTCTGATGGGACCTGCCCTGCGCCGGACGCTCTACCGACAGCTGTTTCGGAAGATGGGAGACGGTGTATTTATTGACACCGATGTCGAAATTCTCAATGCCGCCGCGATCGAAATCGGTGACAAAGTCTGTGTACGCGCCGGAGTAAGACTCGATGCCCGCAACCCCGGCAACCGCCTGGTGCTCAAAAGCAAAGCTTTTCTAGAGCGCGGGGTGATGATCATGGCGATGCGACAGACCACTATCGAGGTAGGCGAAGGGACCTTGGTGGGTCCCTACTCTGTATTGGCCGGCCCCGGGCATCTTACGATCGGCAACAACTGCTTGATCGCTGCCCATGCCGGGATTTTTGCCAACAACCACCGCTTTGCGGATCCGGAGTTGACGATTCGCGAACAGGGTGTCAGCCGAGAGGGAATCGTCATCGAGGACGACTGCTGGCTCGGCCACGCCGTGAGCGTGCTCGACGGCGTCACCATCGGCCGGGGCAGCGTGATCGGTGCCGGAGCCGTCGTGACCCAGGACATTCCGCCCTACTCGGTGGCCGTTGGCGTACCGGCTCGGGTGATCCGGAGGCGCGACGGCCTTTCGGTGACCCCTCAGAGTCGATTGGTGGAACAGGGAATGCCCGATACGCTCAAACAGGCGTTGAGGCGGGCCGAGCAGGCTCTTGAACACCTTCAGAAGTTGCGGCATGAAGTCAGTGCTGTGCTGTTGCAGGTGGTCTTTGCCGAGTTGCTGCACAGGCTGTTTGAGGAAATCCGCACTGCTCTGGATGTGGACACGGTCACCCTGCTGCTGCCTAGATCGAGCAGCCGGGATCTCTTTGTGTACAACACCATCGGTCTTGAAGAAGAAATCGAGCAACAGGTGCGCATTCCCCTTGGACAGGGAGTGGCCGGGCAGATTGCCGCAGACATCCAACCGCTCATCGTTGAGAACCTGGCCCAGGTGGAGGTGGCCAGCCCCGTTTTGCGCAATAGAGGCGTTCAGTCCCTGCTTGGGGTTCCGCTGCATCTGGAGAAGCAGATGGTGGGTGTTTTTCATGTGGGCAGTTTTCAGCGGCGGCACTTCACAGGCGAAGACACCTGCACGGTCGAGTCGGTCGCCGAGCGGATCGGTCCACTGATCCGCATTGCGCAGTACTCTTCTTAGGAGTACTGTAGCCAAGCCGTACCGACTTTGTCGCCCAAGGCCGCCAGAAACCCTAATCGTAGACAGCGGATACGGGTTGGCTAAATTTAAGGACTCGTCAATCTGAGCTTTGTTTTGGTTGTTCTATATCCATCTCTACAGCCCGTGCAAACCCCTGCTTTCGAGGCCTGGCCGCAGATCGGCGAAAGCCTGGCCCATTACGTCCGCCGTCGCCGCGAGACCCTCTGCCTCAGCCAGCGCGAACTGGCCCTCAAGGCGGCAATTCATCCCCAGAGCGTCGGCAAGATCGAGCGCGGCCAGACCACCCGCCTCAATTTGCGCACCAAGAAGACCCTGGCGCTGGCGCTGGAAATTCCCGCCGAACACCTCGAAGCGGCGGAGCGCGGCCGACCGCTCCCGGCGGGCGGCATTGTGCAGTTTTGTCCGCAGTGTTGGGAACCGGGCAGCGAGGCCGACGTGCTCTGGCTCGATCCGCGGGCGCACTACTGTTATATGTGCGGCACGCCCCTGTGCGACCGCTGCCCCAACTGTCAGGAGAGCGTGGCGTCCTTGAAGTTCCGATTCTGTCCCTACTGCGGCACCGGCTACAAAGCGCCGGTCTAAACAGCGCCTCGCCGCGAAGTGGTGTAAGGTTGATGGAGTTTTTTTGACTCCTATATGCGCAGACGTGACATTCTTCGGCTCGCGGGTCTCGGATTGGGGGCCGCCGGGGGAGCGGGAGTTCCCGCCCTGGCCCAGAACCCGGCGAAGGTTGGCGCGCGCGCGGCGGCCGGACGGTTGCTCGTTCCCCAGTACCGGGCGGCGGGGGCGGCAAGCTTTTCTGCGATCACCTGGAACAAAGCCTGGGCCACGGTCGCCGAGCGCCTGCTCGAGGTGCGCGCCTCGAGCTGGTCGGAGGCGAACCGGCGCGCCGAGCGGCTGGGTGTCTACTGCGGCACGGGGCTGACCAACGAAGAGGCTTATGCCTGGGCCAAACTGGCCCGGTTGAGCGGAGCGCGCCTGGAGCGCAGCGGCGAGGGAGCGAGCCTGGCCCTTGCCCGCGCCCTGGAGGCCACCTTCGGCGTGCCCGCCGCCCCCAACCACTGGCTGGAACTGAGCAAAAGTCAGGCAATCTTGGTGGTTGGCCGGGCGGGCGGTGCGGGACATCCCGCCTTTGCAGCGGCGCAGGCGGCGGCGCAGGCGGGTGTGCCGGTCTGGAGTCTGGGGGAGGGCCAGGACGCCTCTATCGGCAACGCCCTGGCGGTTGCTCCCCGCGGCGAGGTGGCGGTCCTGGGCGGGCTGATCCGGTTTATCGTCGAGAACAAGCGCGCCGATGCCGCCTTTCTCGATGTCCACACCAACGCCGCTTTTCGTCTGCTGCCGGAATTTGGCTTCCAAAACGGCGTTTTCTCGGGCTTCGACCCGAAGACGCGCCGCTACGACCCCGAATCCTGGGGCTACGAATTTCTCGAGAACGGCCGGCCCGCCCGTTCTGAACAGATTGCCGAGGAAGGCACCGTCTACGCGCAGATAGCCCGGTTCTTTGCGCCCTACACCCTGGAGCGGGCGGCCCGCACGGCAGGGGTAGGCGAAGCAGCACTGGGGCGCTTTTATCGCGAATTCACCGCTCCCGAGCGCCGGTCGGCGGCGATCGTCTGTGCTATTGACGCCGCGGCTGAGCCGGCGGCGATCGAGCAGCGGGTGCGCCTGGCGGCGATCGCCAGTTTGCTGCTCGGGCAGGTGGGCCGACCCGGAGGCGGTATCGTCGTGGCTTCCCCAGGTTTCAACCCCCAGGGCACTGCCGATGTCGGGGCCACCGGCGCCATGCTGCCGGGGTACGCCGGGGCGCCGCCTTTGGCGGGAGAAGATTTTATCGGCTGGGTACAGCGCCACGGGGTGCGCAACCAGCGCCGGTTGGTGGCCATGCTGCGCAGCTGGTACGACACGGCGGCCCCCGATTTTGGCTTTGCGGCCCTGCCGTGCTCCCGTCCCGGCGAGCCGACTCTGCGCGGCGGCAACCTGGAGATGTTGGTGTGCGTGGGTGCCGACCCGTTAGCGGAGGGCAACTGGCCCCTCGAAAAACTCAAAACCCTGGTGGTGCTCGACCACGCCGGTACCAACCGCACCGCCCGCTTCTGGCAGGGACGGGGCGCGGCGCGCACCGAGGTGCTGTTTTTGCCCCTGGCCCACCCCGACGAGCGGGAGGGCACCACCACCGATTCCGGCCGCCGCATCGTGCTGCTTTCACCCGCCTCTGGACCCAGAGGCCAGAGTCAGACGGGCCTGACGACGGCGGCAAGCCTGTGGGAGCAAATCGGCTTCAAACTGGCTTCGCGCACCCAGCCGCGCGAGGAGTCCCTGCGCGAGGCGCGCTGGTGGCGCGAGACGACCCCGGCGGCAGTCTGGGCCGAGATGGTCGGTGCCGATTTGGGCAATCCGGCCGAGGTTGACGGGGCCGCCAATCCGCGCGAATTGCGCTGCGGGGTGGCCATCTACGCCGGGGCGAGCGGCGAAAAGCTCGCCGGGCGGCGGGAGCGCGGCGAAGACGGCTCCGGACTCGGGCTTTATCCGGCCTACGGCTATCCGTGGCCCGGCGATGTGCGCGTGATCGCCAATCGTGCCAGCGCCGATCTGCAGGGCAACCCCCGCCTCGCGCCGCCCTTTATGCGCTGGGACGGCAAAGCCTGGAGCGGACCGGATACCCCCGATATCGCCAACCCGGCCAACCCCGACGACCCGGCCGCCACGCGCTCGTTTCGGGGAACCCCCGAGGGGGTGGCCCGGCTGTTTGCCGCCTACTACGCCGCCGGGCTCAACCTCGATACCGGCATCGCCTTTTTGCCCGCGGCCCTGCCCGCGGGCGGCCCCCTGCCCTTTGCTAAATAATCCCAACGCCCGCCCAGGTTCTGGGCGCTCTGCGCTAGCTTGGGAGCATGAGCGCCGTGTCGACTTTCTGGCTGGTTCTGGGCATTGCGCTGTGGGTGCTCGAATTTTTTACCCCTGCCCTGGTGGCGGGTTCGCTCGGCACGGCCGCCCTGCTGATGCTGCTGGTGGGACCGTCGATTCCCAGCCTGTTTTTGCAGCTGTTTGTCTTTGCCCTTATCGCTTCGGGGTTGATTCTGCTCACGCGGCGGCTCGTCCCCAAGGCGAGCACCGATCTCGAAAGGCCCGACTACAGCGCCCAGGCGACGATCACCCGGGCCATCGAGCCTGGGGGCATGGGCCGCGTCGCCTTCGAGGGGACTACCTGGAACGCCCGTTGCGACACCAGCGACAGGCCGCTTCCGGCCGGGACAAAGGTAATGGTGCTGGGAAGGCAGGGCAATGTGCTCGACGTGATGCCCCTCGGGGCGCTCAAGGAAGCCCCGCCGGGGCCTTGAAGAAGGAGAGACTGCGGTGGAAATTTTTCTGTTTGCAATCGGGTTTATCCTCCTGGCCACGATCGTGGCCGGGGTCAAAATCATCAACCAGGGCGACGAAGCGCTCGTCGAACGCTTGGGCCGCTTTCACGCCAGACTCACCCCGGGCCTGCACATCATCATTCCCTATATCGACCGGCTCGCCTTCAAAGAAACCATCCGCGAGCAGGTGCTCGACATCCAGCCCCAGACGGCCATCACCCGCGACAACGTCTCCCTCGACGCCGACGCGGTCATCTACTGGCGGATCGTCGATGTGCGCAAGGCTTACTACTCGGTGGCCAATATCCGTCAGGCGATGAGCAATCTGGTGCTCACCGCCCTGCGCTCCGAGATCGGCAAACTCGAACTCGACGAGACGTTCGCTTCGCGCGCCGAAATTAACCAGGCCCTGCTCGATCAGCTCGACACCGCCACCGATCCCTGGGGGATCAAAGTCACCCGCGTCGAGGTGCGCAACATTGCCCCGTCGCGCACGGTGCTCGATTCGATGGAGCAGCAGATGGCGGCTGAACGCCGCAAGCGCGCGGTGATCCTCAACTCCGAGGGCGAGCGCCAGTCGGCCATCAACAGCGCCCAGGGCGAAGCCTCGGCGCGCATCGCCCGGGCTGAGGCCGAACGCCAGGAGCAGATCCTCCAGGCCCAGGGCACCGCCGAGGCGCTGCGCACCCTGGCTGAGACCCTGAGCGATCCCAAAGCCCGCGAGGCGCTGCAGTTTTATCTGGCCCGCAACTACCTCGACGTCGCCAACGCCGTCGGTGCCTCCCCGAGCAGCAAGGTGCTCTTCATGGACCCGGCCTCGATCCCGGCTGCGCTTGGCGCTCTACTGTCGCTTGCCGACAAGAGCGACGAGGGCGATGGGCAAAAAACCAACGGCGCCCCGGCCATCCTGCCGCCGCTGCATTTGCGCGAACGACCCAAGGTCGAAGGCTAGGTGCTCCTGTGGACCTCGAAGGCATCGACATCGTCCTAGGCAGACCGGATCTGAGCCTCGCCGCCTTCGTGGCCCCGGACGCGGTGGTGGTGGGCCGGGTGGTGGTGGCCCGGGGGGTGAGCCTCTGGTACGGTGCGGTCCTGCGCGGCGATGTCGAGCGCATCGAGATTGGCGAGGACACCAACATCCAGGATGGTGCCGTCCTGCACGGCGATCCCGGCCGCCCGGTGATCGTCGGTGCGCGCGTGACCATCGGCCACCGGGCGGTCATCCACGCCGCCGTCGTCGAGGACGAGTGCCTGATTGGCATCGGCGCGGTGGTGCTCGACGGCGTGACCGTGGGCACCCAGTCGATCGTGGCGGCGGGGGCAGTGGTCACCCGGACGGTGCCGCCGGGATTGCTCGTGGCAGGAGTGCCCGCCCGCGTCGTGCGCACCCTGGAGGAAGCCGAAAAAGCCGAACGCCGAGAACACGCCCTCAATTACCGCGCGCTCGCGGAGCACTACAGAAACCACCATACATAATTGTTCACATCTAAGTAGAAGCCGCCGCGTTCCGACACACGTCGTTAGAATGGAGGGAGCGAAAGCTCGCATTCGTGAGTAGGGACGCATTCGATGTTGATATTGAATAAAGCTTCCGTCGATCTCTGCCCAATCCGCCGCTCTCGGCGCTCGGGGATCGAAGTCGGGTTAAAGTTTGGGGATCACCTGTTTTACCCCTGTAGCAATTTTGCGGCGACCGAGATGCGCGAGGCGATCGCGTTCTATCGCAGCTGCCCGGGTTCGTCGCTGATTGTCTCGGACGAAGACGGTTTTCAGGTCTGGTGCAACCTGCCGAACTTAGAAACCGTCGATGCCGTCGGCGAAAAAGAGTTGAGCACAGTCGCCGCCTGATTTGCCCACAACCAACTCGCGTGACCGCCCGGGCTGAAAGTTTCAGCCCGGGCGGTTCGGCGTCGGTGGGGTTAGTTGGCGACGGTGAAAGTCGCGCTGGTTGTCTGGATCGTGCCGCTGCTGAGCGTCACCGAAGCGGTGATGGTGTGGGAGCCGTTGCTGACCGTTTTGGTGTCGAAGGGTCTGGCCGCGGTCGTGGTCCCGCCTTTGAAGTCAAAGGGAGCGACGGTTTCCACCTGGGTCGGCGTGCCGCTGCCGGACGGGTTGTCCAGGAAGAAGCGCACCTGGGTGACGCCGCTTTCGGGGGTGAGAAATACGTAGAGGTTGCCGCTGACGGTCTTGCCCTGCAGGGGGGTCGGGCCGCTGCGGCCGGGCGAAGTACTCGACTGCAGGCTGAAGGTGCTCGGGGGCGGTCCGCTGTTGGCGACGGTGAAGGTGGAGCTGACGGTTTGCGTTCCGCCGGCAGAGAGACTGATCGAAGCGGTTATCGTGTGCTGTCCGTCGCTGATCGTCTTGGTGTCGAAGGGGTTGGCCTGGGTCGCACTGCCGCCTTTGAAGTCGTAGGGGGCGGTATTTTCCACCTGGGTCGGCGTGCCGCTGCCGGACGGGTTGTCCAGGAAGAAGCGCACCTGGGTGACGCCGCTTTCGGGGGTGAGAAATACGTAGAGGTTGCCGCTGACGGTCTTGCCCTGCAGGGGGGTCGGGCCGCTGCGGCCGGGCGAAGTACTCGACTGCAGGCTGAAGGTGGTAGGGGAAGTAGAAGGCTTCAGCTGCACCCAAGCTGCCACCGAGGGCACTTTGTCGTTGTCAGTGATAAAAAGCATGTACCAGCCGGGCGGTGCCAGGTTCGGTTCACTCGGAATCGTCGCCGTCAGGCCGCCGCTGGTATTGAGGGTAAACGGCACATCCACCAGCCTTTGGTCCATGTCAAAAGCGTGGGTAGGCGTTCCCGGGCGAATGAGGCTGATCCACCGGATGTCGGTTGCCTGCGGCGTCTTGATCTCCACGGCGTTGCCGTAGTTCCACGACTGCGCAACGCTCTCGATCACCGGCCGCGGCCCGCGAAACAGATAGGGAGGACTGAAGACCTCCAGGCGCAACTCCTCCACCTCCCGTTCGGGATTCGAACCGGCGGTGATCACCCTGCCGTCCGGCAACAGCAGCGCGATGGAGTGGTACAGGCGGGCAACGGTGGCGGTAGCCGCCACTTTCCAGGTATTGGCGACCGGGTCGTAAATTTCTGCCTGCAAGGCCGCTTTGGCGGCATCTTCATCGGCGCCGCTCCCACCGCAGACCAGCACTGTCCGGTCCGGCAGCAGCACGGCACTATGGTGCAGGCGGGCGAAGTTGAGCGAGGCGACTTTCGTATAAACCGGGCTGCTCACGGCCAAATTCACGATGTTGACGTCGCGGGTGGCCGAACCTGTCCCGGTGGCCGGGCCACCGCCGATGAGCAGGACTTTTTGATCTTGGGCGGGGGGCAGCAGAACACTGGCCGCCTGGCTGCGCAGGGTCGTACTGGTGAGGCCGCCGACGGTCGTGGTGGCGTTGGTCGTCATGTTCCACAGCGTCGGGGGCAGGGTGTTCTGGTTTGCGACGTAACTGCCGTAGTAGCCGCCCGCATAGAAAATTCTGCCGTCGCGCAACAAGTACAGATGGGCATACAGCGGCCAGGTCTTGGCGGTTTTGGCCAGGGAGGACCAATTGCCCGTAGCGGTTGAGAAAATTTCCGGAACCAGGGTGTATTTGCCGCCGCCGTCGAAACCCGACACGGCCAAAACCCGTCCGTCGCCGAGGGTCGTGTAGGTCGGGTACCAGCGGCCGATCGCCATCGAATTGACCTTGGTCCATTTTTGGGTCTGCGGATCAAAAGTAATCGCCTCGTTGATGCCGTAGAACGGGTCGTATTGCTTGGTGCCTCCCCCAAACAGGATGCGGCCGTCGGCGAGGGCCGCGTGGGCACAGCAGAACAGGTCGATTTGCTTGCCCTGGCTGTTGAGCAGGTCCGCCGGGAACACGGGATTACCGTCCGGGGCATTGATATCTAGAACGACGCTGCCGTGTTCAAACGGGATATTCGTTTCGTCGTTGCTCGAACCGGCGACGAACAAAACCTTGCCCGTGCGTAGCAGAGCAGCGTGGACCGCCAAAATTTGAGAATCGAACGGCAGGACTTGCCAGAGTCCCTGGGTGTCTTCTTGGGCAAAGGTGGCGCGTTGGCGGTCGGCGACAAAGTACAGGGCACTGCCGACCCCTGTAAATACGGCCAGTTTCAACAACTGACGGCGGCGTAGCAGGCGCGTCGCTTTAAACTTCGGCATGGGGGTACCTCACAAAAAGAAAGGGCAAACAGGAAGGTGGGGTTCAATCGGAAACGGGTGTTCTGGTGACCGCTCCGCAGGCGATGATCTGTCTGGAGTGCGCTGCATGGATGACCAGTGCAGAACCTCCGGGTCTGAGCAAAGAATGCAACTTGTGGGCCCGCAGGGTCACGTCCGTATTCAGGGCGTTCAACTCGCCGGTACCGGCCGCTCCAACTATCAGAGCAGGCAGCAAACCGGCGGGAGGAACGGGTTGGCCGTCCGGACGGGTTTTGTGTCCAAGGGAGTGGGTGTCAAATACACCCCGCGAAGACCTGAAATCCGGTGCAACGCATTTTCCCTTCGAGTGAAAGTGAATCGGGTATTTGCCGGGCAGCAAGCCCTGCACTTGGACCGATACCCGCACCCCATCGCTCAGCTGGGTCAATGACGCATTGCCTACAGGGAGGCCATCAGCATTTTTTAGCTCGATTTTGGCCTGTAGCCACCGATCGGCGTCGATAGCCGGAACGGCCATCAAAAGCAAGCAAAGTAATCCGAAAATCCCGGCAAAGACGGCAAAACCTTGCCATCGTGTCCCGGGCCTGTCGACGAGCGCGTTGTGAACCATTTTTTGCATACGTAAACCCCGAAAGCAAACGGCTTACCCCGGCAATGTCGTTTACCGTATTTAGTGAACTGAACTTATGAAAGAAAAATGAACTGGTTGCTCGCTGCCCATGGATTTGGAGCAGGTTTGCATCGGAACCTGGATGCGACAAGCGCCTCCCTAATATAGGGGAGACCTACAGTAAATTATGCAATGCAAGGCTCCGTTGTGTCCGCGCATTGCCCCGTCGGCAACAACACTTATAGCGGTAGCCAGACTGATTGGGACACAGCCTCAATAGGAGGTGGCCGTGGCAGATTGGGCTTTCTAAGGCCAGAGTCACTACAATGATCGCTCAGGCCCGCCCCACCGGCGGTACAACCGTTCCGGGAGAGCAACCATTGGAAACCGTCGCTACCGCCGAAGCATTCGCGAGCGTCGCCGCGGTGGAAGAGCAGTTCCGCCTACGCAGAAACGTTGTCGCCGACTTCTTCCCGGAATGGACCCGTTCGCTGCCGGAACTGACCGACGGCGAACGGCGGACCCTCGACAGCCTCAAAGAAACCTACCTCTACCAGTCCGATGGTTATATGCTGACCGAAAGTACGGTCAATTTGCTGTTAATTTCTCCGCTGTTGCAGTTGGCCGGATTTTTCTATCCACCCTTTAAGCTTCGTTCGGAGCTGACGGTGGCAATCACCGTCGAGGAGGAGCAGCGGATTTATCGCGGACGCATCGATACACTCGTGATCCGCAATCGTTTCTGGCTGTTGCTAGTCGAATCCAAGCAAACGCGCTTCAACTTTCAAGCAGCCGTTCCCCAGGCACTTGCCTATATGATGGGTGCCCCCGAATCACAGCGGGCGGTATACGGACTGGTCACCAATGGCGACGGTTTTCGATTTCTAAAACTGGTTAGAACTCCTGAGTCACAGTACAACCTTTCTGAAGATTTTTCGCTGTTTTCCTATGGGCGCAACGAGCTGTACGACGTGCTGCGCATCCTCAAGCGCATCGGCGGTCTAATCGGCGACGACAGGGTTTAACCGAGTTTCCGCTTGAGCATGCCGCCCACCAGCGCGATGGCAACCACATCGAAGACCAACAGCACCAGCACGCAGCCCGTCAGGCTCAGCGAACCCCAGGGGGCCAGCAAAACCGGATCGGCCAACGACCAGTTGCTGTGCAAAAACAGATGCCGGATGGGTTCGATGGCGTAGGTGAGCGGGTTGGCGCTTGCCACTAACTGCAGCCATAGGGGCATGAAGGACATCGGTGCCAGGGCGGTGCTGGCGAAGATCATCGGCAGGTTGATGACGAAGATGGCCGCCAGCATCTCGATGTGGCCGGGCAGCACGAAAGCCAGCCCCAGGCTCAATGCAGCGATGCCGAAGACCAACAGCGTTACGACCAGGGCGACGATGAGCGCCCCTTCGAGGCCGCCTGCGAACTGGGCACCCATCAGAAAGCTCACCGCGCCGATGGCCGCCGCCTGTACCAGCGTCGTGCTCACGATAAACAGCGCCGAAGCGAAGATGATCGAGGTGCGCGAGACCAGGGGGGCGACCAGCAGGCGGTTGAGAAAGCCGAATTCGCGGTCGAATATTAAGGGCACCCCGGCGTTGAGGGCGCCGCCAAAGGCGGCAAAGACGATGATCCCCGCCGCCAGAAACTGGATGTAGCCTCCCTCGATGCCGAAGGTGCCCCGGGGGGCCTGGGCAAACAGGGCACTGAACAGCATCAGCCACAGAAGCGACTGGATGATGCTGCCCACAAAAGCCGAGGGTCGCCGCCCCAACTGGATAAACAGCCGCCGCGCCAGGGCCATTGTCTCCTGGCGAAACTGGGCGAAAGAACCCGTCCTGGCGCGCTGCGGTTGACGCAGCGGGAGCGAAGCGGAATTATCCGGAATGAACGAATTACCCATAGAAGCGACCGTCGAAAAGAGCCGTCAAGGGGACTCTCACTTGCGTTTTTTCTTGCCGGGGCTGCCGGCAGCCAGGTCGGCGTCCTGGAGCGTTTGGCCGGTGGCGGCGAGGAAAACGTCGTCGAGGCTCGGACGCGCGAGGGCAACCCCGAAGAGCGGCAACCCCGAGCGGGTGAGTTCCTCGCGCAGGGTGGGCACCGTCGAGAGCGGATCGGCGGCGGCCACCACCAGGTAGAGGGCGTTGCCCTGGGCCTCGTTAATGATAACTTCCTTTACAAACGGGAGCGCACCCAGGAGCGCCGCCGCCTCGCGAGCCTCCGCAGCCGGAGAAAATTCGCGGATGCGCAGGGTGACCCGCTCGCCTCCCACCCGCTGCTTCAGTTCCTCGGGGGTACCCTCGGCGATGAGCCGGCCGCGATCGATGATCGCCACACGGGCCGCGAGCATGTCGATCTCTTCGAGGTAATGGCTGATGAGCAGGACCGTCACCCCCCGGCGGCGCAACTCGCGCAGGAAATTCCAGACCGCAAGGCGGCTCTGGATGTCGAGTCCCACGGTGGGCTCGTCGAGGACGAGCACTTTCGGGTTGTGCAGCAACCCGGCGGCCAAGTCCAGCCGCTTCATCAAACCGCCGGAGTAAGTCTTGATCCGCTCGTCGGCCCGCTCGCTCAGATCCAACAGTTCGAGCATTTGAGCAATCTGCTCACGGGCCGCCGCCGGGCTTAGATGATAAAGATCGGCCTGCAGTTGCAACAACTCACGGCCGGTGAGGATCTTGTCGAGGGCGATTTCCTGGGCGACATAGCCCAACAGTTGGCGCACAGCGCGTGGATCGTCCGCCACCGAAATCCCCGCCACCTCAAGCCGACCCCGATCGGGGCGCTCCAGGGTACACAGGCAGCGCAGCGTCGTGGTCTTGCCCGCGCCGTTCGGACCCAACAGGCCGTAGATCTGACCGGGAGCCACCGTCAGCGACAAACCGTCCACGGCCTTGGTGGAGCCGTAGGACTTGTGCAAATCTTCGATTCCGATTGCCGCTTCCACCGTGAGTCTCCGGACCCTCTCAGGCAAACAGGAAGATGCTGTCGATACCCATCGCCACAAAGAGCAACATCAGATAAAAAATCGAGCGCTTAAACAGGGAACGAGATTCCTTGCGGTCGTTGGGAGCTTTCAAAAGCCTGAAGGCCCCCTCGATCAGCCAGAGGCCCAAAGCACCGGCCGCAAGCAGGTATATCCAGCCCATTGTACCCAGCGGGTAGAGTACGAGCGTGACCGGTACCAGGACCAGGGTGTAAATAAAGATCTGCCGCGCGGTCGCCTCGTCCCCCGCCACCACCGGCAGCATCGGCACGCCCGCCTTGCGGTAGTCCTCGCGGATCATCATGGCGAGGGCCCAGAAGTGGGGCGGCGTCCACATAAAGATAATGCCAAACAGCACCCAGGCCGACCAACCAAGGTCGCCGGTGACCGCAGCCCAGCCCACCAGCGGCGGAATGGCCCCCGCCGCGCCGCCGATGACGATGTTCTGGGTGGTGGTGCGCTTCAGCCACAGAGTATAGATAACTACGTAGAAGCCGATGCCCGAGATGGCCAGCAAGGCGGCGAACAGGTTGGCAAAGGCTGCCAGCACGGCGAAGGAGGCCACCCCCAGGGCTGTAGCAAAGAGGGCCGCCTGCCACGGCAGGATGCGCCCGGCCGGGATGGCCCGGCGGCGGGTGCGCTCCATGAGCAGGTCGATGTCGCGGTCGATCAGACAGTTGAAGGCGTTGGCGGAACTCGCGGCCAGGGTACCCCCCAGCAGGGTGACCAGAAGCAACAGCGGCTCGACGTGGCCTTTGCCTGCGATCCACATCGCACCGGCGGTCGTGATAAGCAGCAGCACCTGGATGCGCGGCTTGGTGAGCTGGTAGTAGTCGTTGAGGGCGGCACTCAGGCGCGGTACGCTGCGCTCGGCGCGGGAAAGAAGCGTTTCTTGCACGGGGTGTTGTCCTATGGGTGCAGGCGGTCGATAAAGCGGTGGGGCGCGGCCAGGGCGAGCGCAGCGAGGACGACCAGGCTGCCGAATAGAGCGGCGCCGACCGCCAAATGCGCCACCGTGAGGGCCGGTACGCTCAATTGCAACAGGAAAGTGCCGACTCCCAGGCCAATCTGAAGGGCGAGCAGGCCCAAAAGCACCAGGGCCATCGGCTTGAGAGGCTTCCAGCTGAACCAGGCGGCCACCAGGGTGGCGACGGTGGCCGGCAGCACCCCCCAGAGGTGATTGTTCATGACCTCGCACAGCGCGGAACCCGCCAGGCACTGGTGGAATGCCCACTGCGAGGCGACCAGCCCTCCGAGAATGATCTGGCCGTAGCAGACCAGGGCGGCGGCGGCGGCGATCCAGCCCAGGGCGGCCGGCGGTCGGGCGAAGACCCGGTTCGGGGTCAGTAGGGCCGTGCCTGCCAGCAGCACGCCGAAGTAGAGCATCGCCGTGCCCAGATGGGCAGTCACGATATCAAAGCGCAGGTACTCGGTGACCGTGAACGCCCCGAGCGCTCCTTGCACCAGCACCAACACCAGGGCGGCGGTGGCCAGACCCGGCAGCCAGCCGGGCAGTACCCGGCGGCGCCGCCAGGTGAGGACGCACAGCACCACGGTCAGCAGCCCCACCGCCTGGGCCACCTGGCGGTGGAACCACTCCAGAAAAATAAATGGGTCCAGATGGGGCAGTACCTCGCCGTAGCACAGCGGCCAGTCCGGGCACGACAATCCTGCCCCCATCACCCGGGTGAGGCTACCCACGGCCATCAGGCCAAACGTCAGGCCAATCAGGGTGTACAGAAGCCGCTGTACCCAGACTCGGGTGCGGGTGAGCTGGGTTTGGGGAGCGGAATCTTGGATCACCATCCGCTGCGGCAGCGAAAGCTTGAATCGAAATTGAGCCATTTAATCGCGAAGCCCCTGCTTGTCGAACGCAGTGGATGCGTCTATCTCAACTTCCACAGTAATCAGCTGCCCCGGCCCGGCGCAGGAGCTTTAGCCATTTTTTTAGAATCTTTTTTGCGAAGCGTTCTCCTATTGCAAGCCCGGCACGAGAAAGGTCCTGCGCGTTTGTTGAAATATGTAAAGTTTTTCTGAGCGAATGCTCCATCTCTGCGGCCGCCGGCACAGGGCAGTCAGGAGTCGGGGAGTTGCCGGGTGCGGGGGATCGCAGTCTCGCCTCGCTTTGCAGAAGTTGAACGACATCGTGAAGAAAAGCCAAAAGGCCTTCGATTCCCAGAAGGTGGCAGATAGCCTTGTGATGGCGCAGTCGAAGGTACTGCCGATGTTTAAGGGATGATGCGACTGTGAGAATTCCAAGAATCACCCCCAATACAAGCCTTCTTGTTGTCAGCACTGTACTGATTGTGATTGCGAGCGTCTGGGCGGGGCAGACGGTGGGCTGGCTGATGCCGGTGGAAGCTTCTAAAGAAGCCGGGCAAATCGATGGTCTTTTCCGCTTTATGCTGATTATCGCCACCGGAATCTTTCTGGGCGTCCAGGGTGTGCTGCTGTACTCGGCCTTCGTCTTCAAGCGGGCCAAAGACGACATGGGCGACGGTCCCAATATGCACGGCAACCTGCGCCTGGAGATCCTCTGGACGGCGATTCCGACGGCGCTGGTGCTGTATCTGTCGATCTACAGCTTCGAGGTCTTTCAGCTGATGGGTGCCAGTTCGCCGATGGGCGGCGGCGCCCACCACGAAGACTCGGGGCTGCCGATTCGCTTTCAGGCGACCAACCCGGACCCGGCCGCCCCGCCGCCGCTGATCATCGCTGTTGAGGCGGTGCAGTATGCCTGGATCTTTAGCTACCCCGGCAGCGAGACACAAGTCTCCGAGTTGCACTTGCCCATCGGCCGGCCGGTCCGGATGGACATGAAGTCCAACGACGTCATTCACGCCTTCTGGGTCCCCGAATTTCGCCTCAAGCAGGATGTGATTCCCGGACGCACGACCCAGGTGAGCTTCACCCCGACCAAAGCCGGTAAGTACCAGCTGCGCTGCGCGGAGTTGTGCGGCGCCTACCACGGCGGCATGGTCGTCGATGTGATTGTCGAAGACAAAAAGGACGTCGATGCGTGGCTCAAAAGCCAGGCGTCGCTGGGGACGAGCACCCGGGTGGCGCAACTGGCCGATCCGGCCGCCGCCTACGGGGCGACGAGCGGCACGACCGTGCTGCAATCCGAACAAACCCGCGCCCTCGTCGGGCACCTGCGCGCACAAGGACAGTAAGCAATGGTTGAAACCACCCAACAACGTGTCGAGCAACGGCAGCCGGAGCCTCTGGGCGATTGGCGCCGCTACTTCAGCTTCTGTGTCGATCACAAGGTGATCGGCATCCAGTATCTGGTGACGACCTTTTTCTTCTACCTGCTGGGCGGCGCCCTGGCGATGGTCATCCGCGCCGAGCTGATGACCCCTGGGGCCGAACTGGATCGTTCGCTTTACAACGGCGTGTTCACCATCCACGCGACGATCATGATCTTTCTTTGGATCATTCCGACCCTGGCGGGCTTCGGCAACTTCCTGGTGCCTTTGATGATTGGCGCCCGGGACATGGCCTTTCCGCGGCTCAACGCCCTCAGCTTCTGGATGATTCCGCCCGGGGGGCTGCTTTTGCTTTCGAGCTTTTTTGTGCAAAGCGGTGCAGCCGGTGCCGGTTGGACCTCCTATCCGCCCCTCAGCACCCAGCAGGTGCAGGTGGGCGACTTGCTGGTGACCAACTTCGGTCAGGTCATCTGGATTGCAAGCGTCGTCTTTTTGGGCACCTCCTCAATCCTGGCAGCCCTCAACTTCATCGTCACGATCGTGGCGATGCGCACCGAGGGGATGGAGCTGTTTCGGATGCCGCTGTTTTGCTGGGCGACGCTCACCGCCTCGTGCATCACGCTGCTGGGCACACCGGTCCTGGCCGGAGCGGTGATTTTGCTCGCCTTCGACCTGCTCCTTGGAACCGTCTTTTTCAACCCGACCGGCGGCGGCGACCCGGTGGTCTACCAGCACATGTTCTGGTTCTACTCCCACCCGGCGGTCTACATCATGGTCCTGCCGGCGATGGGAATCATCTCCGAGGTGCTGCCGGTCTTCTCGCGCAAACCGATCTTCGGCTACAAGGCGATCGCCATTTCGAGCATGGGCATCGCCGTGCTGGGCTTTCTGGTCTGGGCGCACCACATGTTCACCTCCGGCACCCCCGACTGGCTGCGCATGTTCTTCATGGTCACTTCGTTTTTGATCGCGGTACCCACCGGCATCAAGGTCTTCAGCTGGCTGGGCACGATCTGGGGCGGCAAGCTGGAACTGTCCTCGGCGATGCTCTTTGCCATGGGCTTCGTCTCGATGTTCGTCGTGGGCGGCCTGTCGGGCATCATGCTCGCCTCGGTGCCGGTGGATATCCACGTCCACGACACCTACTTCGTGGTCGCCCACCTGCACTACGTGCTCTTCGGCGGCAGCGTCTTCGCCATCTACGCGGGGCTTTACTACTGGTTTCCGAAGATGACCGGGCGGCTGCTCAACGAGACCTGGGGCAAGATCCACTTCGCCCTCACCTTCATCGGCTTCAACCTGTGCTTCTTGCCGATGCACCAGTTGGGACTGCAGGGAATGCCCCGGCGCGTCGCCGAGTACGCCGAGCAGTTCCAGAGCCTCAACGTGCTGGTGAGTATCGGCGGCTTCCTGCTGGGTATCTCGACGTTGCCCTTTTTGTTCAATGCCATCTACAGCTGGCTGTGGGGACCGAAGGCTCCGGCCAATCCCTGGCGGGCATTGACCCTGGAATGGACCACCGCCTCGCCGCCGCCGGTCGAGAACTTCGAGTACCTGCCGGTGGTCACCGCCGGCCCTTACGAGTACGGCACGGTCGGCTCCAGCCCCGAGGGCAACACCCCGACCGCCATCTCCCAACCCAAGTCCTGACACTCCGGATAGACACGATGCAATCACCGATCAGTTCCAACGACGCGGCGATGTCCCAGGCAATCGGCCATAGCGACGGCCACGGCCACGGCCACGGCGAGCACCCCGACCTGCGCATGCTCGGTTTCACCCTGTTTTTGATCTCGGAGGGGATGCTCTTCGTGGGTCTGTTCGTGGCCTACCTCACCTACCGGGCCGCCGCCCCGGCCTGGCCCCCGGCGGGCACCCCCGAATTGGAGAAGATTCTGCCTGCCATCTTCACAGTCATCCTGGTAGCCAGTTCTGGGGTGATCATGCTCGCCGAGCGCGCCCTCAAGCATGGCGACATGGGGCAGTTTCGGCTTTTCTGGCTGCTCACCACGGCGATGGGCACCGTCTTCGTGGCGGGCCAGGCCTACGAATGGATGCACCTCGAATTCGGCCTCAAAGACGGTCTGTTCGGCGGGACATTCTACGTGCTCACCGGCTTCCACGGCATGCACGTGATCATCGGTCTATTGTTGCAGGCGGTGGTCTTCTTCCGTTCGTTCAAGACCAACCACTACACGCCCGCCAGCCACTTCGGCGTCGGCGCCAGTTCGCTGTACTGGCACTTCGTGGATGTGGTCTGGATATTCTTGTTCGCGCTGCTGTACATCATTTAGGTGGCGTTTGTCGTCATTGCCGGGTCGGGCTATTAGCCCGACCCGGTTTTTCGTGCTGATGTGAGCCGATCGACCCAACGTTCGACTTTAATTGGAAGCAGTAAGTCGTGCGAAGGAGTGGTCTATGACCTCCGAGGAGATGGCTTATTTGCTCTCTGCCCTTACCCCGGCGCAGAAAGCCCAAGCCGTTCAAACGCTCACCCTCGGTTTGACAAGTACCGGTCTGGGTGTTGAGCAAACTCCCGAGGTGATGGGAGGAGACGCCTGTATTGGGCGCACACGTATCCCTGTGTGGCTGCTCGAGAGCTTTCGTCGTCAGGGGGTGAGCGACGCTGAGCTGCTCACGAATTACCCGTCCCTTACCGCGGCCGATCTTGTCAACGCCTGGGCCTATGCCGAGGCCTATCCCGATCAAATCGAGCGCGCCTTGCGCGAACACGAAGCTGCCTGAAGGTGGCTCGCTTCTTCACCGATGAACAATTTCCTTTTCAGGCGACATTCCATCTGCGCTCCCTCGGACACGACGTGCTCACAGTTCAAGAAGCAGGGATGGCCAATCAAAAGGTGCCAGATACGGAAGTGCTCGCCTTTGCGATTACAACCGGCCGAATCCTTTTGACCTTGAATCGTCGCGATTTTATCCAGCTGCACAGTCAACACCCGGATCATTCTGGAATGGTCGTGTGCACGGACGACAGAAACTGGGAAAATCTGGCCACTCGAATTGATGAAGCTGTTTCTGCTGTGGCTAATACCGAAGGGGTGTTGATCCGGGTCAATCGACCTGCACGAGAAAAATGAAATGCGTGTACCAGCGCCGCATGAGCAGATTGCCTGATATTTGAGCGAAGCCGCGGTTTTTTGTACTACTCGTCCAGCTGCCACGGATCTTTGGTAAATTCTTCATCCAGGATGCGCTTGGGTCTGAGCACGACGATCACTTGTCCGAACAGCGGCACCTCGGGGGCCTCGCCGAACCAGGCCAACCGTAACTGGCCCGGTTCGCCCGTCACCAAAAAGTAGCTGTCGTCGCGCCACGCGCGCGCTTCACGGTCGACCACCACCAGCACCGGCTCCGTGGTGTCGCCCCCGGGCAGTTGGTCGGTGGTGGTGGCGATCGCGATCGGTGCCTCGGCGCTGCGGATAATCTGATAGCCGGGCATAGCTACCCAGCCGCCTTCGCCCGTCACCGCGCGAAAGGGTCCAACCTCTTCAGGCCAGGGCAGGGCTTTGAAATCGGCTTCCCCCAGGGGCAACCCACTCGCCAGCGGCAAGATGCGCGGCATCTCCTCGCTGTTGTCGAGCCGGTAAAAGGGCAAACGGGGAGCAGGCGGAACTTTGGGAGCAGTAAAGTCGATCAGTAGTTTTTCGATTTGAACGCGGGCGGTTTCGCTGTGGGCGAAGGCAAGGCCCTTGGCGATCAGTTGCGTGCGCTCGCGCAGGTCGGTGGTCTGGCGGGCGAGTTGCCAGCAGCGGCAGGCCACCGCATCGCCGGGGTGGCGGGTAAACCCCTCGGGCAAGGGGCCGGTGTGGGCAAGGTCTTTGATCGCCTTGGCCACCTCCCGCGCTCCATCCGGGTCGAGCTTGCGCGCCAGGGCCAGTTCCGCCGCCGCCTGGCGCTCCTGGCGGCCCAGCACCCGCAACTCGTAAAGCACATTGCTGCCTTCGCGGCGAAAGTGGGAAAGCACTTCCTCGGGTGTCCCGACGCTCTGCAGGCCCGCCCAGACCTGGGCACCCACGACAAAGAGGTTCTGGCGGCTCGGCTCGAAGCCGGTGGCTTCGAAGATGCTTTGCGGATCTTGGTTGGCCGCGTGCAGTTGCTGGAGGATCTGCCCCCACTCCACCCAGTCGCCTTCCTTGCGCCGCAGTTGTTCAAGGGCTGCGGCAATGTCGATTGCGGTAGCGGTCGGTTCGGACTTGGAAAATTCACTCATTACCAATACACGGTAGCGGACAAAATAGCAGCCCGCCGCGACCGGTGTGGGTGGCGGCGGGCGCAGGCATCGGGCTCGGACCTAGGGCTTGTAGACGATGAAGCTCATCGTCTGGCACTGGCGGATATTGTCGAAGCCGATCACCCGGATAAAGCAGCCGGGGTAGGACGAGCGGCAGGCGTTCACTTCGCTGAGCACTTCCTGGGGAGAGCGTACCGAAAACAGCGGCAGTTTCCACATCGTCCAGTAGACCATCGTGGGCTCGCTGGTCTCGTTGAATTCGACGCAGGGGATATAGCCTTTGTCGAGCATGTACTGGATTTGCTTGGCTATCTCCGCGTCGGTGAGCGGCGGCAGATAGGACATCGTCTCGTAGAACTTCTTCTTGGGCAGCGTTTGCATGGGATGGGACTCCGTAAATGGGTCAATCGTTGGGTGTTTCCGCCTCGGATTCGGCGGGAGACTCCAGCTGCAAGGTGCGCTCGATGTACTGGCGGCGGTGATCCATGTTCGACTGCTGCACGCCGGTTCTGACCAGTTCGGGCAGAAAGTCGGCCACCTGCTCGGCGAGGTGCTCGCGCACGGTCATCACCCGCATGGCCAGAGCCGGATCGACAGCGACCAGTTCGCGCAGGTAGGCTTCGCCGTCCTGCAGCGTCTTGGCTGTGGAGAACTGGTTGAACCAGATGGCCCGCTGGGGGTCGGTCTCGCGCAACTGGTCGAGAACCACCCGGACGGCCTGGTAGGTGAGGTAGCTTACCAGCACTTTTGCCGTGGCCTTGGTGATCGCCTTGAGATCCATAGGACGCGTCCGGGTGTCGCAGGGGCGCCCTAGAGTTTGTCGACCGCCTCGTACTCGAACTTGATTTCCTTCCACAGCTCGCAGGCCGCCGCCAACTCGGGGCTCCAGCGCGCCGCTTCGCGGATGATGTCGCCCGCTTCGCGCATCAGGTCACGGCCTTCGTTGCGGGCCTTGACGCAGGCTTCGAGGGCGACGCGGTTGGCCGTGGCCCCCGGCGCGTTGCCCCAGGGGTGACCCAGGGTGCCGCCGCCGAACTGCAGCACGGCGTCGTCGCCGAAGATGTCGAGCAAGGCCGGCATGTGCCAGACGTGGATGCCGCCCGAGGCGACCGCCATCACCCCCGGCATCGAGGCCCAGTCCTGGGTGAAGTAGATGCCGCGCGAAAGATCGCGCTCGACGTGCTCCTCGCGCAGCAAATCGACAAAGCCCATCGTCGAGGCGCGCTCACCTTCGAGCTTGCCCACCACCGTGCCGGTGTGAATGTGGTCGCCGCCCGACAGGCGCAGGCACTTGGCGAGCACCCGGAAGTGGATGCCGTGGTTCTTCTGGCGGTCGATGACGGCGTGCATCGCCCGGTGGATGTGCAGCAGAATGCCGTTGCGGCGGCACCACTTGGCCAGGGTCGTGTTGGCGGTGAACCCCCCGGTCAGATAGTCGTGCATGATGATGGGCGTCTTGAGTTCCTTGGCGAACTCGGCGCGCTCCATCATCTCCTCACAGGTGCCGGCGGTGCAGTTGAGGTAGTGGCCCTTGATTTCACCGGTCTCCGCCTGGGACTTGACGATGGCGTCCTGCACGAACAAGAAGCGGTCGCGCCAGCGCATGAAGGGCTGCGAATTGATGTTTTCGTCGTCTTTGGTAAAGTCCAGACCGCCGCGCAGGCACTCGTAGACGGCGCGGCCGTAGTTCTTGGCAGAAAGGCCCAATTTGGGCTTGATCGTGCAGCCCAAGAGCGGACGGCCGTACTTGTTGATTTTGTCGCGCTCGACGACGATGCCGTGGGGCGGCCCCTGGTAAGTCTTCACCAGGGCGATGGGAAAGCGGATGTCCTCCAGGCGCAAAGCGCGCAGCGCCTTGAAGCCGAAGACGTTGCCCACCAGCGAGGTAAGCACGTTGGTGACCGAACCTTCTTCGAACAGGTCGAGCGGGTAGGCGATATAGCAGATCCACTGGTTATCTTCGCCCGGCACCGGCTCGATATCGTAGCAGCGGCCCTTGTAGCGGTCCAGTTCGGTGAGGCCGTCGGTCCAGACCGTCGTCCAGGTACCGGTGGAAGATTCGGCGGCCACGGCGGCGCCCGCTTCCTCGATCGGTACCCCCGGCTGCGGGGTGACGCGGAACGCCGCCAGGACATCGGTGTCCTTGGGCGTGTAGTCCGGGGTGTAGTAGGTCAGGCGATAGTCCTTGACCCCTGCTTGATAACCCGCTTTGGCTTGCGTCTTCGTATAGGACACGTGGACCTCCTGCAATGCAAAAGATGCGCAAAACCGCTGCAGATCCCGCGACCTGCATGAACTGCGCGTGAATGCCAGCTTTCAGTACTGGATGAACCCGGCGCGCGGACGGGACTTCTCTCGGGCGGTCTGTCGAACGATGCTCCAAACCGCCTTCAAGCGCCCAGTTGGTCCATGCTCCGCGCCGGTTGGCTATCCCTGTTGCCGACACCACAAAGCTTATCACCGTTTATTGGTAAGTGGATTCTATGATTTGTTATTCATTTGATTATCTTTTGTTATATTTTCCTTGCGTTTGGCGCTCTGATTACTCAGCCTCGTCGTTGCAATCTAAAACAATGGGGCAGACGGATGCCGTCTGCCCCATCGCCTGCAGGTCACGGGGGTCTACTTATTCGGCTGCGGGGTCATGCGCAGGTAGGGCTTGACGACGGTGTAGCCCTTGGGGAACTTCTCCTTGAGCACTGCTTCGTCTTTGAGCGACGGAACGATCACACAGTCCTCGCCGTCCTGCCAGTTGGCCGGGGTGGCCACCGAGTAGTTGTCGGTCAGTTGCAGCGAGTCGATCACCCGCAGCAGTTCGTCGAAGTTGCGGCCGGTGCTTGCCGGATAGGTGAGCGTCAGGCGCAGTTTCTGGTTGGGATCGATCACGAACACCGAGCGCACCGTCAGGGTGTCGTTGGCGCTGGGGTGGATCATGTCGTAGAGGTCGCTCACCTTGCGATCGGCGTCGGCGAGCACCGGAAAATTCAAGGCCGCCCCCTGGGTCTCCTCGATGTCCTGAGCCCAGCCTTTGTGGGAATCGACATCGTCGACGCTCAGGGCAATCACCTTGACGTTGCGTTTGGCGAATTCGGGCTTGAGCTTGGCTACCTCACCGAGTTCGGTGGTGCACACGGGCGTGAAATCTTTTGGATGAGAAAAAAGGACCACCCAACTGTCCCCTGCCCAATCGTAGAACTGGATCGGGCCTTCGGTGGACTCCTGGGTGAAGTCCGGTACCTTGTCACCTAATCGAAGGGCCATGTCTGCGCTTCCTCTTATGATGCATGCAATGACGGCCTACACTGTAGCATAAAACACCGGTACTCCCGGCGGGATACGACTATATCGCTGCACTATTTACAGGAGAGCGTCATGGGGGTCAAACGGGTGGCGGTGGTGACGGGGGCGTCGGCGGGCATCGGTGCAGCGACCGCCCGGGTGTTGGCGGGCGAGGGTTTTTCGGTCTACGGCGGTGCCCGGCGCGTCGAGCGGCTGGAAGCTTTGGCGCGGGAGGCGGGCTGTATTCCCCTGGCCCTCGATGTCACCGACCCGGCGAGTGTCGATGCCTTCGCCGCCCACCTGCCCGATCGGGTGCATGTGCTGGTCAACAACGCCGGGGGGGCGCTGGGGCTCGACCGCATCGTCGAGATGGACGAGCAGCGGTGGCTTGCGATGTACCAGACAAATGTGCTCGGGCTGGTGCGGGTGAGCAAAGCGCTTTTCGGCCGCCTTGAAGCCTCCGGTTCCGCCCATGTGGTCAATATCGGCAGCATCGCGGGCCTGGAAACTTACGTGGGAGGCGGCGGTTACACCGCCGTCAAGCACGCCGTGCGCGCCATCAACGACACGATGCGCCTGGAGTGGGTGGGTAAACCGATTCGGGTGAGCGAGATCGATCCGGGGCTGGTGGAGACCGAATTTAGCCTGGTGCGCTTCGCGGGGGACGCCGAGCGGGCCGGGGCGGTTTACGTCGGCATGCAGCCCTTGACGGCGGCGGATATCGCCGAGGCGGTGCGCTGGGTGGTGAGCCTGCCGCCCCACGTCAATATCGATCAGATCGTCATCAAACCGCTCGCCCAGGCGCGCGCCGCGCTCGTCCACCGGCAAAGCTGAAGCAGATCAGACCTCGTTTTCGAGCACTTCGCGCACTTTCGCCAGTTCGAGCTTGCGCGCTTCGCTCACACTCGGGTAGTGCAAATCCAGTTCGGCCAGCTTTGAATAGATGGTGCCCGCCACCGCCAGGCGCGTAAACCATTTGCGATCGGCCGGAATGATGTGCCAGGGCGCCCACTCGGTGCTGGTGTGGTTGAAGAGGTCTTCGTAGGCTTGCATGTAGTCGTCCCAGTACTTGCGCTCGTTGGCGTCGGCCAGGGAGAATTTCCAGTTTTTTTCGGGGCGGTCGATGCGCTCTAGAAAGCGTTTTTTCTGTTCGTCTTTGGAGACGTACAAGAAGAACTTCAGCACGACGATGCCGTTGTGGACCAGGTATTTCTCGAAGGTGTTGATCTCTTCGAAGCGGCGCTTCCAGATGCGCTTGTCCTTCATGGCGGCGGGCAACTGCTGGGCCTGCAACAGCTCGGGGTGGACCCGCACCACCAATGTCTCTTCGTAGTAGGAACGGTTAAATATGCCGATGCGCCCCCGCTCCGGCAGGGCCTTGAACGAGCGCCACAGATAGTCGTGATCCAGTTCCTCAGAGGAGGGCGCTTTGAAGCTGAACACCTGGCAGCCCTGGGGATTGAGACCGGACATGACGTGCTTGATGACGCCGTCTTTGCCGGCGGCGTCCATCGCCTGCAACACGATGAGCAGCGCGTAGGTGTTCTGGGCGTAGAGCATGTCCTGAAATTTGGCCAGCCGTTCGATGCCCTCGCGCAGTTGCTCCTGGGCGTCTTCTTTGGTCAGGTAGTCGGCGTGGTAGTCGGGGTCGTAATCTTTGGCGAGGGAAATCTTTTTGCCCGGGGGCACGATAAATGGGGCAACAAACGATTGCAGGCTCATGGGCGTGTCCTTTGAAGACAGGAATTGTATCAGGCCCATTGCTCGGGGTCTTTCTTCCGGCAGAGATGGGCGCGCTCGTTGTTCTCTACTTTAGAGGGGCGCTCCACGAGTTGACGGCAGTATTGGACAACCTTCAGGCGTGGAAACGGGAACTCGGCGACGTTATCCGTGGAACGTGCGGCGGTTTTTTGTTCGGCATCCCGCTGCTTTACACTATGGAAGTCTGGTGGATCGGCGCCTGGATCGGCCCGCCCCGTCTGTTGGTGGCCTTGGCGCTCACCTTTGTCGTGGTCTTCCTGCTCAATCGCACCGCCGGCTTTCGCTCCACCAGGGACGTGCGCGTCGAGGACGCCCTGCGCGACAGCATCGAAGCGATGGCCCTGGGAGCAATCTGCACCCTGCTGATGCTGGTGCTCCTGCGCGAGATCACCCCGCAGACGGCCCTGGGAGAAGCCCTGGGCAAAGTCGTCTTCGAGAGTGTCCCGTTTACGATTGGCATCGCACTGGCCAATTTGCTGCTGCGCACCGACAGCGACGAGAGTGCCAGTCAAGCTCCCAACCAGGATAATCAGTCCCCCGGTACCCAGGACGCCCTGAACGGCACCCTCACCGATCTCGGTTTTACGGCCATCGGCGCGGTGTTCATCGCCTTCAACATCGCCCCGACCGACGAGATCTCGATGCTGGCCGCCGCCACCTCGCCACCCTGGCTGTTGCTGATCGTCCTGGCTTCGCTTTTGATTTCCTATGGAATCGTCTTCGAGGCCGACTTTGCCGATCAAAAAAAGCGCGCCCGTCAGCAGGGTTTATTCCAGCAGCCCCTCAGCGAGACGGTATTTTCTTATCTGGTTTCGCTGGCGATCGCTGCTGCAATGTTGTGGTTCTTTGACCGACTGGTCTTCGACGACCCGTGGCAGGTGTGGCTGAGCCACACGCTGCTTCTGGGGCTACCCGCCACGATCGGCGGCGCCGCCGGAAGGCTGGTGGTGTGAATGCACCGAAGCGTACCCTGGCCGAGCAGGTCAGCTTCGGACTGTGCGTTGCCATCCTCGCCGGGCTGGTGGGATTGGTCATCTATGACTGGATTGCCTCGGACGGCAAAGCGGCGGTCCTCGTGGCGGCCCCCGCCGGGGCGGTGCGCTCCGCCGCCGGACAGTTTTACGTGCCCTTCGCAGTCGAAAATCAAGGCGGCCAGACGGCGGAAGCGGTGCGCGTAGAGGCCGAACTGCGCTCGGCGGAAGGCAGCCGTGAAGTTGCCGAGCAAGAAATCGACTTTTTGGCCGGCGGCGAAACAGAAACCGGCGTCTTCATCTTCGAGCGCGACCCCAGAGCGGGGCAACTTCGCCTGCGCGTCTCGGGCTACAAAGTGCCTTGATATCCGGCAAAAAGGGCGCGGTTGCCCGCGCCCCAGAGCGATTGAAAGTCCGGAAGCTTAGTTGCTGCCCTTCATGGCGCCGCCTTCCGGGGGCAGCAGCACCGAGTCGATGACGTGGATGACGCCGTTGTCGGCGGTGATGTCGGCCTTGGTCACATAGGCTTCGTTCACTTCGACTTTGCCGCCTTCGATTTGCACCTTCACCGGGGCGCCCTCGACGGTTTTCACCGAGCCGGGCTTGAGGGCGGAGGAGAGCACCTTGCCTGAGACGACGTGGTAGGTGAGGATCTTCGTCAGCTTGGCTTTGTCTTTAAGCAGGGCATCGAGCGTGCCGGGCGGCAGCTTCTTGAAGGCTTCGTCGGTGGGTGCGAAGACCGTGAAGGGACCTTTGGTCTTCAAGGTCTTGTCAAGACCGGTGGCCTGCAGGGCAGTCACCAACGTCTTAAAATCGCCGGCTTTGACAGCCGTGTCGACGATATCGCCGGCAAAGGCGGCGGGGGCGAAGGCGCCGAGCAGCACGGGCAGGCCCAGTGCGACACTGAGCAAGGATTTACGAAGCATTCGATACCTTTTTGGCAACGATACGTTAAATATTATGACGTGGATTAGATTTTTTGTTCCCAGCTCGGGGAGATCTTTCAATTGCTTGACGGCTATTGTCGGATGGAGCAGGGGTGGAATTCGGCACAGGCTATACTTGGACGTCTCGTTTTGCGCCGCCCATGACTCGGATCACGCCCAATTCCAGCTTCAGCCTGACCCTGCGCCTGCACCTGCCCAACCAGCCGGGGATGCTCGCCAAGGCAACCGCCGCCATCGGCGAGGCGGGCGGCAACATCGGCGACATCGAGCTGATTGAGCAGGAGCGCGCCTACACCGTGCGCGATCTCATCGTCGATGCCACCAGCGAGGAGCATGCCCACGCAATCGCCGAGCGGGTAAGCGCCATTCCCGAATTGAAGCTGCTGCAGGTGGACGACCGGACGTTTCAGATCCACCAGGGCGGCAAGATCCAGATCGTCAGCAAAATTCCGCTCAGGACGCGCTCGGATCTGGCGATGGCCTACACCCCCGGCGTCGGGCGCATTTGCATGGCGATTGCCCGCAATCCGGAGCGGGTCTATGAACTGACCATCAAGCGCAACACCGTGGCGGTCCTCACCGACGGCTCAGCGGTACTGGGGCTGGGCGACATCGGCCCGGCCGGGGCGTTGCCGGTCATGGAGGGCAAGGCGCTGTTGTTCAAAGAATTCGCCAATATCGACGCCTTTCCGGTCTGCCTGAGCACCCAGAATGTCGATGAGATTGTCGAGACCGCCGTGCGCATAAGCACTGTCTTCGGCGGCATCAACCTCGAAGACATCAGCGCCCCGCGCTGCTTCGAAGTCGAGCGCCTGCTGCAGGAGCGCCTCGACATTCCGGTCTTTCACGACGATCAGCACGGTACCGCCATCGTCGTGCTCGCCGCCCTCGAAAACGCCCTCAAGCTGGTGGACAAGTCCCTCGCATCGGTGCGGATCGTCATCAATGGGGCGGGGGCGGCGGGGATCGCCATTCACCAGTTGCTCACCGCCGCCGGGGCGCGGGCGATCGTGATGTGCGATTCCCACGGCATCGTGAGCGCCGGGCGCGCCGACTTGAACGCCGAGAAGCGTGCGGTCGCCGTCGAGCAGACCGGCGCCCTGGCCGATGCCATGGCGGGGGCGGATGTGTTTTTGGGGGTGAGCAAAGGGGGGGTGCTCAGCCGCGCGATGGTGCAGAGCATGGCGACCGACCCGGTGGTCTTCGCCATGGCCAACCCGGTGCCCGAAATCTTGCCTGAAGAAGCCGAAGGGGTGGTGGCGGTGATGGCCACCGGCCGCAGCGACTATCCCAACCAGATCAACAACGTGCTCGCTTTTCCGGGGATCTTCCGGGGTGCCCTCGACTGCCGCGCGCGCCGGGTGAATCTGGAGATGAAGATGGCCGCCGCGCGGGCGATCGCCGCCCTGGTGAGCCCCGACGAAATTGCGCCCGAATCGATTATCCCGAGCGTGTTCGACCGGCGCGTGGTTGTGGCGGTTTCGGCCGCCGTGCAGCAGGCTGCCCGCGCCACGGGCGTCGCCCGCTAAAGTCGCTTTGCAAGAGGACAAGTCCGGGCTAATCTTGTGCACGCATTGCCAGGAGAGCCCAGATGTTCAAAATCCTTCCCCCCGCCCTCGCTTGCGCAGCGATCCTGAGCTGCGCCATCGAGACCCGCACGGTGCTGGCCCAACCGACCGCCACCGAGGAGGCCGTCGCCACCAGAAACGGCCCCTTCAGCCAGATGTTCACGGTTGGCCCCGCCTACTTAGTCAAAGACAAGGACTTCAACCCGAGCCAGCCGAAACTGCGGTTTTCGAGCCTCTGGGTGGACATTCCCACCCAGAACGTCCTCGAAGTCGCCGTGCGCTACTGCGTCGAAGAGCGCGACATCGCCAACGAACAGGCGACCCTCACCGAGATGATCCTGCTCGACAACAACCAGCCGCTGGCGCGCATCACCCAGGTGTTAGCCGCCAAGCGCGCCCGCCAAGTGGAGGTGAGCCCGCCCAGGTACATTCCGCCTGCCGTCGTCGGTCCGGTGGGCTTTGGACCTTACGGCGGCTTCTGGGGAGGCTACATCGCCGATCCGGGCACGTACTTTCCGGAAGTCGACTGCAGCACCGGCAGCACCCGCTTCGATCTCACCCCGGTGAAAACGGCGATCGCCCAGCTGCCCAACCGCACACTGCAGGTGCAACTGCTCTACAACACCGGCAGCGTCCAGAACTGGCAGTTGGGCGGCAGCACGGTGCAGGCGCTCAAGCAACTGCCCGATCTTGCCAAGCTTGTGTCCGGTTCTGGCGGGTAATTATTTAGATGCCGGTTTATCCGCCGCCGGGCGCACATCGGCACTGCGGGAACTGACGCCCGCGGTGAGCATCAACTGTCCCCCCACCTGCCCGAGCACGTAAGTGTCGCGACCGTTGATGATCCAGCGTCGGCCATCTTTGAGTGTGGCACCAACGATCGTGTCGTTGCTGACGATGGCTGCCTGTCCGTTGTCGATGATGTCGATTTTTTGTTCTTTGTCGAGATACTCCGAACTCTGGAGGCGCTCGAACGATTCGAGCAGGCGGGCGCGGATCTGCTCTTTGCCTATCACCCGCGTCGTCTGGGAGTAGCCGATGCCTTCGAGGGTCGATTCGAGCGTGGCAAAGGGGGCGACGTATCTGAGCACTTCGTCGACATTTTTGGCTTGGCCCGCCGCCTCCACTGCCTGCAGCACCTTGCGCACCGCCTCCGGGGTGACGGCGGTGCCGCTCTGGAAGGGGTTGGGAATCTGGGCGGTGGCGGGTTCGAGCGCGAAGGCACCCACTGCCGCGACGGCAAGCAAGATCTTTACCAAATGTTTGCTGGGCATGGCAGGCTCCTCCTCACTGGGCAGGCCGCGAACGCTGGCGATTATACCCCCTGCGGCCCGAACGGCGATGGACGGCCGCCCGATAACCGGCCGATAACCCCGGCTTAACGGCACGATACCGGGGGCGTTGTACAGTGAGCGGCGTTTTGTTTGGGTGCAAAGTGCAATGAAAAATACAACGATCGGCATGCTCCTCGCGGTCTGCGTTGCAGGAGCGTCCGCTGGTGCCGCCGGAGCGACCGAACTGGTGGGCCGGGCGGTGCTGCCTGCCGAGACCTACGCCTTCGGTCCCACCTCCGGCCAGTTCACCACCGGCGGCAACGGCATCGTCGCCCCGTATCTGTTTCGCCAGCCCGTCCAGGGCGTTTCCTCGGTGATCGCAGGTCCCGTGCCGGGCACCTATCGGGTGCTCTCCGACAACGGCTTTGGCGCCAAGAGCAACTCCGCCGATTACCTGCTGCGCTCCTACGGTCTGCGGCCCGACTTCAAGACCGCCACAGGCGGCAGCGGCCGGGTTTTTCCGGTGGACCTGGCCACGGGCGCGCTGCTGCCGGCCTTTGACTTTCCCACCTGGCTGCAGCTTCAAGATCCGGCTTTGAAGGCGGGCTTCGCGATCGTGGCGGAGCAGGCCACTTACTATCCCACCAGCACCATCCCCGTCGATCCGGGTATCAAGAACAACCGGCTGTTGACCGGGGCGGATTTCGACCTTGAATCTTTCCGCAAAGTCCCAGACGGCACCTTCTGGGTGGGTGAGGAGTTCGGGCCGTTCTTACTGCACTTTTCGGCCACCGGCGAACTACTCGATGCGCCGGTAGCCCTTCCCAACTTCGGGGGCTTGGGCACCAATCCGCTGGTCCAATCGCCTGACAATCCGCTATTGAACGGGGCTACCCCCAACCTGGGCGGCTCGCGCGGCTTCGAGGGCCTCGCCCTCAACGCGAGCGGCGACAAGCTCTACGCGCTCCTCGAAGGCCCCCTGACCGATGACCCCGACCGCAACCGCCTCATCATCAACGAGTTCGACCTGGCCACCAAAACCTACACCGGCAAAATTTTCTTCTACCGCATGGAGAACACCACCGAGTCGGGCCAGGCGATCGGCGAATTGACCGCCATCAACGACAGCGAGTTTCTGGTGATCGAGCGCGACGGCAAGCAGGGAGACCCCAACAACCCCGCCTTTACCGACCCCGCCCAGTTCAAGCGCATCTACAAGATCAACCTCCGCAAACTCGACAGCCAGGGCTTCGTCGAGAAGGAAGTGGTGGTGGACCTGCTGAACATCCCCGATCCCAACAACGTCGGGGGCAACGGCACTACCAACGGCGCGTTCACCTTTCCGTTTGTGACCATCGAGAGCGTGCTGCCCATCGCCCCGCGCCTGCTGTTGGTGGCCAACGACAACAACTTCCCCGGCAGCGTCGGCCGCACGCCGGGGGTAGCCGATGACAACGAGTTCATCCTGGTGCGCCTCGACAAGGCGCTGCGCCTCACCGCGCGCTAGCGTTAGACGCGGGGATCGCAAACAGGTTAGGATGATCCCTTGTGAATAAAACGAGGGATTGTTATGGCGACAGCCTGGATCTTTCCAGGGCAAGGTTCGCAGGTCGTTGGGATGGCCGATGCGCTGAGCGGCCATCCCGACACGGCCGCACTGTTTGAGCGGGCATCTGGGATCTTGGGCTGGTCGGTGGCGGCGGTGTGCGCCGGGCCGCAAGAGCGCCTCGACCGTACCCTCTACACCCAGCCTGCTCTATTTACCGTCTGTGTGGCCCTCGCCCAGCGCGCGCGCAAGCAGGGCGAACTTGGCGAGCCGGCGCTGGTGGCCGGCCATTCGCTGGGCGAGTACGCGGCGTTGTGGGCGGCGGCGGTCTTCGATTTTGAGACGGGTCTGGAACTGGTGGCCGAGCGCGCCCGGCTGATGGACGCCCAGCAGGCCGGGGCGATGAGCGCCATCGTCGGCTTCGATCGCGACAAACTCGAAAAGCTGTGCGCCGAGCGGCCCGGGGTGGTGATCGCCAATGACAACAACCCGATGCAGGTGGTCATCTCCGGCGAGCCGGAGCGCGTGGCGGAGGTTTCCGCGGCCATCCGGGCCAAACGGGTGATTCCGCTTGCGGTAAGCGGCGCCTTTCATTCGCCTTTGATGGCTCCGGCCGCCGCCGAATTTGCCGCCGTGCTTGCCAGGGCCGAGTTGCATCCCGCGCACATCCCGGTGCTGTTCAACGCCGATCCGACCCGGCCAGTGGCCGATGTCGCCTCGATGCGCGAGCTGCTGCGCCGGCAGATCGATCATCCGGTGCGCTGGCGCGAGACGATCTTGCGCATGGCCGATTCGGGGATCACCGAGCTGGTGGAAATCGGCCCCGGTGCGGTGCTCACGGGCCTTGCCAAGCGGACGGTGCCCGCCCTGGCGTTGCGCAACATCGAGCCTGCCGCCGCTCTGGCGGTGTAGCTTGAAAGTGTCGGTTTTCTGGGGCGCTCGATGAGTACACCGGCCACACCCAACCGCCTGCTGCACGAAAAGTCGCTGTATCTGCGCAAGCACGCCTATAACCCGATCGACTGGCTGCCCTGGGGACCGGAAGCCCTGGCAAAAGCCGAGCACGAGGACAAGCCGCTATTTGTCTCGATCGGTTATTCGAGCTGCCACTGGTGCACGGTCATGGAGAACGAGGCGTTTTCCGACCCTGAGATCGCGGGATTCATGAATGCCCACTTCGTGGCCATCAAAGTCGACCGTGAGGAGCGGCCCGACATCGATGCGATCTATATGCAGGCGCTGCAGTTGATGAACCAGCAGGGGGGCTGGCCGCTCAATATTTTTCTCACCCCCGGCGATCTGGTGCCTTTTTATGGCGGCACCTACTTTCCGGTGCAGGATCGCTACGGCCGCCCCGGCTTCTTGCGGGTGCTCGAAGCCATCCACGACTACTACCGTGGCCAGCGCGAGCGGCTGGGCGATCACAAAGAGCGGATGCTGGGCGCCCTCGAAGCGGCCACCCGCCTACAACCGCTCTCGGAACTGCCGCCGGACCCGTTGCGGCGGGCCGTTCCTCCGCTTCGCGCCCTGCTTGCCCGCGATGGGATGGGTCCGAGCTTCCCGATGATCCCCCACGCCGGGTTTGCCCTGCGCATGGGTCGCTTTCTGGAGGTGGAACTGGCCCAGAGCGCCTGCGAGCGGGGCGAAGACCTGGCCACCGGCGGCATCTTCGATCATGTCGGAGGCGGCTTTCACCGTTACACCGTGGACGGCACCTGGACGGTACCTCACTTCGAGAAGATGCTCTACGACAACGGCCAGATTGTCGAATTTTTAAGCGATTTGTGGGCCTCGGGACTGCATATTCCAGCTTTTGAGCGGGCGGTCGAGTTTACCCATCGCTGGCTCCTGCGCGAGATGACCGACGGACGCGGTTACTTTTACGCTGCTCAGGATGCCGATTCTGAGGGCGAGGAAGGCAAATTCTACGTCTGGAGTGCTTCCGAGCTGCAGGAGATATTGAGTGGCGAGGAACTGGCCGCCCTGGAATCGGCCTTTTTTCTCTCTGCCGAGGGCAACTTCGAGGGCCGCACGACCGTACTGCAGCGCCGCAGCGGCGATGTGCTCGCACCGGTGGTCGAAACTGCCCTGACAAAGCTTTTCGGGGTGCGCAGCCGCCGAGTGCCCGCCGCCACCGATACCAAGCTCATCGTCTCCTGGAACGCGCTGATGATCGCGGGGCTCAACCGTGCCGCCGACGTCTTTGGGCGGCCGGAGTACCGCGAGACGGCCGTGGGCGCCGCGCGCTTCATCCTGGAGCACCAGCGCGCGCCGGGTGAATTTTATCGCCTCAACTATGACGGCGAACCGGCCATCCCGGCTCACGCTGAAGACTACGCCTGCTTTATCAAAGCCCTGATCGATCTGTACGTGAGCACGCAGCAGGGCGAATGGCTGGAGGCGGCCCGCGCCTTGCAGCAACAGATGGACGAGCGGCTCTGGGATCTGGAAATGGGCGGTTACTTCAGCGCTCCGTCCGGTCCTGATTTGCTCATCCGCGAAAAAGACTTTCAAGACAGCGCCACCCCGGCGGCCAACGGGCTCGCCGCCGCCAACCTGGTGCGACTGTTTTTGCTCACCGACGAACCTGCTTACCTGGAGGCGGCCGAGGCGCTGCTGCGGCAATTCGCCCGCATCCTGGCTGAAGTTCCCCGCGCCGGCCCGTCGCTGTTGGCAGGTTACGACTGGTACCGCAACCAGGTGCTGGTGCAGTCCGATCCGGAGCGCATCGCCGAGTTGCTGCGCGGCTACTGGCCGACGGCCGTCTTCAAGGCGGTCGATGTCAAGCCTGCTGTCGCACTGGTGTGCGAGGGGCTGCGCTGTCTAGAGCCCATTGAAAGCGAAGCGCAACTGGAGGCCCAACTGCGTACCAGCCTCGTGCGCGCAGAGAATTAGGAGTACCCATGTTCGATCACATCTCCGTCGGTATCCGGGATCTAGAGGTGAGCATTGCCTTTTACGATGCGGCACTGGCTTCTCTGGGCTGCCAGCGCGCTTTTCGCTTTCCCAAAGGAGCGGCTTACGGGCCGAGCGGACGCCCGGTTTTCTGGTTGCATTACCAACCCGAAGCGGCCGTCCAGGCTGTCCAGGGCAACCACCTGGCTTTCCAGGCCAACAGCCGCACCCACGTCGATGCCTTTTACCGGACCGCCCTGGCGGCCGGAGGCAAAGACGATGGCCCGCCGGGACCGCGCCCCCACTACCACCCCAACTACTACGCCGCCTTCGTTATCGATCCCGACGGCCACCGCCTTGAAGCGGTCTGCCACTCACCTGGCTAACTTTGGTCTGCCACTCACCTGGCTAACTTTTAGGAGCCGCTTTCCTCTAACCAGGCATTGAGTTGAGCGATATTCGCAAAATCCAGAGAAGCCTCGGCAAAAGTCTCCAGCTGCTGAATAGTCATTCGCCTTAATTTCTCCGAGATTTCTGGTTCCAGAGTGCCAAACTTCTTTGTCAGTATGCGTACAATCAGGGTCAGCTCACCTTCCTGCCGTCCTTCCTGCCGTCCTTCCTGCAGCCCCTTTTGCCTTGCCTCCTCAGCAACCTCTTGAAAGTAACGGGTTTTCTTTAACTCTTCCAGTCCAAACATGGCTTCGATTTCCTCCCGGCTATACGAAAGCTTGTAAACAATTACCGTTTCGATCAACCCCAAAAGCCGTATACCCTCCTGCTCGGCAACTGTTTGCTGCCGTGTCCTGCGCAGTAGCTGACGGGCACCCTCAATGAAATCGCCTTCATCTTTGATCGCTATCAATTCTACCAATCCCAATCTCAGGGAGCTTGCCTCCGTGACCCTCAAAGTATTTAAATATACTCGTTTAAAGCGCGGGCCATCCGCGAGATCCCGTAGACTCTCGGGTACGTCGACATCCTGTGACTGCTCTGGAAAGATTGCCACCGCCCGCCAATCGGCACAAAGATTTTGTTGACGCATATACAATAATAGCTCGATGAAAAGACGCCAGTAGATATCGCTGTCCTTCTGGAACTGGACTTCGACGAAATAAAACGGCTGGCCGGCCGCCGTCGGCACAAACACACCATCGATGCGCAGGGCCGTCTCCTTGACTTCTACAGACTGAAAGCTGTAGCAGCTCGACGGCGGCGGCTCAACGGCGATCAGTTCGAACAGGGTTTCTGGAAGGGCTTGAAATAGACGGAAAAAGAGATGATCCGTGCGCACGGTGTTCTCCGGCAGCCGGCTGCAAATCTCTCCAATCCTACAGGGTAGGCGCGATTGGCTTATGACCCTCGCCAGCGCCGGTCGACAGCCACATACTTGAGCGGGTGGAGATCCTGCAAGTTCGGTTCCCAGCCTACCAGCCAGGGCTTTTGCAGGTACTCCAGGCCCGTGTGAAACAGTGGAGCGATGGGAGCCTCGCTAAGCAATCGTGCCTCGGCCTGGGCCAGTAGCCGGTAGCGGCGAACCGGGTCGCCCTCGCGCCGTGCCCGGGCAAGCAGGAGTTGGTAGACCGGATCCAGCCAGTTGGGGTAGTTTTTGGGAGTTGGTCCGTCGTAGAGATCGAGAAACGTGGTCGGATCTAAGTAATCGCCACCCCAGCGCGACACTGCCACGTCGTAGTCGTGGCGACGGATGCGCGCCAGGAAAGTTTGCAGCTCCTCGGTACTGACCTCGGGAGCCACCCCCAAACGCCGCTTCCAGACGCTCTGCAGCACGGCTGCCACCGTCCGGTCGGGCTCGCGGTTGGCGCAGTGGATGGTGAAGCGCTCGGGCGGGTTGCTCTCACCTGCAGGGCGCAGCGCACCGGGGCCGCCGTAGCCGGGGATGCCCGGCGGCACGAAACTGCTCGCCGGTACGGCGTCGCCCTTGAGATAGCGCAGCGCCAGATCTTCGCGCTCGACGGCATTGCTTAAGGTGGCGCGCGCGCCCTGGCGGTCGAAAGGCAGCCGGCTGCAGTTGAAGCTCAAGTAATAGGTGATAAAGCGGCCGTCGGTGTGGTAGTCGCGGTACTGGCGCAGGGCGGGCAATAGCGGCCGGGGCAACACCCCCCCCACCGTCACGTCCAGTTCGCCCGCCTGGTAGAGATTAACGTTCTGGGAGCCGTCCACAACGGGCAAAAAGGACGCTTCCGCCAGACGCACCCGGGAGCGATCCCAGTAGGTTTCGGAGCGCACCACCCGAATTTCGTCGTAGGGGCGGTGGGCCGCCAGCACAAATGCGCCGTTGCTGATCATCTTGCCGGGTCTTGCCCAGCAATCACCGTGGCGGGCAATCGCCTGGGCTGGCACCGGGCGGTAGACAAAAAACGCCGACAGCAGCGGAAAAAACGCCGTCGGTCCTTCCATTTCGATGCGCAGGGTAAGCGGGTCCGGTGCGCTTACCCCGAGGGCGTCTGCAGGCAATTTCTCCTCGTTGATCGCCCGGGCGTTCTTGAGGTAGTAAAGCACGTTGGCGTAGGGGCAGCCGGTATTCGGATCGAGCGCCCGCCGCCAGCTGTAGACAAAATCCGCGGCCGTGCAGGGACTATCGTCGCTCCAGCGCGCCCCCGCCCGCAAATTAAAAATCCACACCCGGGCGTTGTCTTCGGAGTGCCAGCGCAGTGCCAGGGCCGGCAGGGGTCTGAGGGTGCGCGGATGGTACTCGGTGAGTCCTTCAAAAAGTGCCATGCACAAATTCAGTTCGCCCAGCGCCCCTTCGACTTTGTGCGGGTCGAGCGAGCGCGGTTCGGCGGCGTTGCCGATGCGCACCCGGTCGCGGGTGGGCGGTGTGGTTTTGCCGAAGTAGGAGGAGGGCGTCCGACTGCAGCCTGCCAACAGCGGAGCGAGCAGCAGGCCGGAGCGCAATAGGTCGCGGCGGTTCGAACGGATAAGCATCCGGACTATGGTACAGGTGTCAGGTGTCAGGTGTCAGGGGGAGTTGGCGAGCTGGGTTTTGGGTACTTGCCCAGTCGATCTGTCTGAGCACACCGCGCAGCAGGGCTACTTCCTGGGCAGTGAGGCCCGCCCGGTTAAATAGGCGGCGAAACTTTTCGAGTTTGCGCTCCGCCGTGTGCTCCTGCAGATAGCCAATAGCCAGTAGCGTCCTTTCTAGATGGCCATAGAAGCCCTCCAGCACTTCCGCCTCAGGCATCGGCTCGTTCTGAAAGACGGGTGAGGGAGGCTTGCTATCTGTAAAAAGCGCGTAGGCGCAGATTCCCACAGCTTGCGCCAGATTGAGCGACGGGTAAGCTGCACCAGTGGGAATCTGCACGGTGCGCTGGCAGTGGGCCAGCTCTTCATTGCTGAGCCCGCGATCTTCGGGGCCAAACACGTAGGCTGCCGTTCCTTTGTCCGCCCGCAGCCAGCGCGCTCCTTCGGCGGGTAAAAGGGGCGGATCGCTGACCGTGCGGGTGCGGGCTGTGGTGCCGGCCACCCGAGTGCAATCTGCCAGGGCCTGCGAAAGGCTCGCTACGATCCGGGCTTGATCGAGCACATCCGCTGCGTGCACGGCCATGTGGCGCGCCTCCTCGTCCTTGGGCGAGCACTCGGGCGCCACCAGCCACAACTCGGACAGATCAAAATTTTTGATCACCCGGGCGATCGCCCCCAGGTTCCGTGCCCCCTGCGTTGCAACCAGGACGATGCGGACGTTCAAGTAGTCAGATCCTACGCTTGTCCGCGCATCCTACACCGAAAAGTGGTGTTCAAAGATTGACCGTATACGCCTTGCGGATACCGGGGACCGACTCAATCTCCCCTAACAACCCTTCCGGCAGCGGGTCGTCGAGGGAGACCATCATCACCGCGTCGCCGCGCACCAGTTTGCGACCCACCTGCATGCCGGCGATGTTGACGTTGTAGGAGCCCAGAAACGAACCCACCTTGCCGATGATCCCCGGCATGTCGCGGTGCAGGGTGATGAGCATGTAGCGGCTCGGGGCGACGCTGATCGGAAATTCGTCGATGTTGGTGATGCGCAGTTCGTCCTCAGCCAAAAGTGCGCCTGTGACGGAGCGCTCGCCCTCCGGGCCGCGCGCCTCCAGGCGGATCGAGCCCGCGTAATCGGCGAAGGCCGAATCGCGCGTCTCGGTCACCCGAATGCCCCGCTCCTTGGCCTCAAGCAGCGCGTTGACGAAGTTGACCCGCTCGCGCAGCGCCGGGGTGAGCAGGCCCTTGAGGGCGGCCACGACAATGGGCTGGGCGTCTTTAGCCGCGAGAATGCCCTGCAGGCGAATGTCAAGGGCATCCACTCGGCCGCCGGCCAGTTGGCCCACAAGGTTGCCCAGGGTGTCGGCCAGTTCCAGATAGGGCTTCAGTTCCTGCAGCACCTCGGCTCGCAGGCCTGGGATGTTGACCGCCGTGCGGGCGGGTAGACCCAGAAGCACATCGCGAATCTGCTCGGCCACATCAATGGCGACGTTGGTCTGGGCCTCTTCGGTCGAAGCACCCAGGTGGGGCGTGAGGATCACCTCGCGCCCGAGGGCGCACAGGGGCGATTCGCCGAGCGGTTCGTTCTCGAAGACATCGAGGGCGGCCCCGGCGATGCGGCCTTCCTTGAGGGCGACATAAAGCGCCTGCTCGTCGATGAGGCCGCCGCGGGCACAGTTGATGATCCGGGCCGTGGGCTTCATCGAGGCGAGGGTCTTCTCGTTGATGAGGTGGGTGGTCTCCGGCGTGCGCGGCACATGCAGCGTGATGTAGTCGGCCTCGTGAAACAGTTGTTCCAGATCGACCAGGCGTGCCCCCAGCTGCTGGGCGCGCTCGGCGGAAATATACGGGTCGAAGGCGACGATCTGCATGCCGAGTGCCCGCGCCACCCGCGTCACATGCGAGCCGATGCGGCCCAGGCCCACCACGCCGATCGTCTTTTTGTAGACTTCGACGCCGATAAATTGCGAGCGCTTCCACTGGCCGGCTTTTAGTGAGGCGTTCGCTTCGCCCACGTGGCGCGACAGGCTCATCATCAAGGCGATGGCGTGCTCGGCGGCGGCGATCGTGTTGCCCTCGGGGGAGTTGACCACGACGATCCCCTTGCGGGTGGCAGCCTGCAGATCGACATTGTCGACACCCACCCCGGCGCGGCCGATGATCCGCAGGCGCTGGGCCGCTTCGATCACCAGGGCGGTCACCTTGGTGCCCGAGCGGATCATCAAAGCGTCGTACTGGGGAATGGTCTCAAGCAACGTCGCCGGGCTGAGATCCGGCTCGTAAGTTACTTGAGCGACCTGGGTGAGAATTTCGATACCAGCCTGGTCGATCGCGTCACTGACAAGCACCTTGGGCATGGGATCTCCGTTGAAACTGAATTTGGCCCTCTGATTTTACACCCCCAATAAAGAGCCCCTGCTGCTGAATAGTAGCGGGGGCATGAGGACGCAGTTAGGAGGTATCTTGCCCAACACTGTAGGGCAAGCTCAGCCGCCGGTAGACTTCTTTAACAAGATTTTCGGGATCAAGAGCGCGGCTCGATACGCTTGTAGTCGTCCTCGAAGCGGATGATGTCGTCCTCGCCGAGGTACTGACCGTTTTGAACTTCGATAATCACCAGCGGGATGATGCCGGGGTTTTCGAGGCGGTGGGTGGCGCAGGGGGGCACGTAGGTCGACTGGTTGGCGTGGATGAGTTCGATGCGGTCGTTGCAGACGACGCGGGCGGTGCCGGAGACGACGACCCAGTGCTCGGAGCGGTGGTGGTGCATCTGCAGGCTCAGGCGGTGGCCGGGTTTGACCTCGATGCGCTTGACTTTGTAGCCGTTGCCTTCGCCCAGGACCGTGAACGAACCCCAGGGCCGGAGTACGGTGGAAGCGACGATATCGATGTCCGGACTCAGCATTTGCGAAGTTTCCATGGCGTTCCTCACCCTTTTGGACGCTCGGACGGTGACGCTGCACCTTTACCTGGAACAGAATAACAGGGTACTCCCCTGTGTTGTCAGGCTGTGGCATGAAAATCTGTATCCTGGGCGGCGGATTAATCGGCCTTGCGGTGGCGCTCGAACTGCGGCTTGCCGGGGTCGAAGTCGTCGTGCTCGACCGCGGCAGCGTGCCCGCGGGTTGGGCGGCGGCGGGGATGATCGCCCCAGCGGCCGAGGGATTGGCGGGCGGCCCACTCGCGGATCTGGCTTTTGCAAGCCGCGCGCTGTGGCCCGCCTGGGCGGTGCGCCTCGAAGAATTCAGCGGCCAGGGAATCGATTACACCCCCTGCGGCGCCCTGGTGCCCGCGGTCGGGGACGCCATTGCCCCAGCCGAAGGTCAGTGGTGGGACAGCGCCCGGATGGCGAGCGCAGTGCCGGGTCTTGCCCCCGAGATCGCGGGTGGGTGGTGGCTTGAAAAAGAAGCCTGCGTCGACAACCGCAAGGTGCTCACCGCCCTGCGCCTGGCCGTCGAGCGACTGGGAGCCGAAATTTGGGCGGGAGTGACGGTCACCGGACCCGCCGATCCGGGTCTTGCCGCCGTGGCCACCAGTGCCGGTCCGGTGGCGGCGGACGCCTTCGTGCTCGCCCAGGGGGCCTGGTCAGGGGCCTGGGGACTGCCCGTCCAGCCGCTCAAAGGCCAGATGCTCGCCCTCGAAAGCGAACCGGGTTGGCTGGGAGCGATCGTCTTTGGCGAGGACATTTATCTGGTGCCGCGCCGGGACGGCCGCATCGTCCTGGGCGCCACCCAGGAGACAATCGGTTTCACCCCGGGCAACACCGCCGGCGGGATGGCCAGTCTGCTTGCCGCTGCCCTCACCCTGGTGCCGGGGCTCGCTTCCCACTGCATCCTGGAGCAGTGGTGGGGCTTTCGCCCGGTTTCTCCTGACGCCGCGCCGCTCATAGGACCGGGTCCGTGGCCGAATCTGTACCTTGCGACCGGTCACCATCGCAACGGGGTTCTGCTCGCACCGGTCACCGCCCAGCTGGTGACCCGCGCGCTCACCGGCGACGAAGATCCTTTGCTCTCGGCCTTCAGCTACCGGCGCTTCGGGGGCGATCCGCGCTGAAGCGGCCCACCAGGCAGGCCCAGTCGCCTTCACTGAGGGTCTCGGAAAGTGCAAAACCTTGTCCGGCAAGGGCTTCGACCACGCGGGGAGCCTGGGTAAGCAGCAGGCCGCTGAAGATGCCCCAGCCGCCGGGGTGCACCAGCCGCCGAAATTCCGGGGCCAGATTGGCGATCACCTCGGCCAGGATGTTGCTCACCACCCCATCGAGCGGTCCGGACAACTGCTCGGTGCTGCCGCGCGCGACGGTGACCCGCTCCTCCAGCCCGCTGATTTCGAGATTCTTGCGGGTGGAGACGACGGCCAGATCGTCGGTGTCAACCGCCCAGCCTCGCCCGGCCCCCAACTTGAGGGCCGCCACCGTGAGCACTCCGGAGCCGCAGCCGACATCGGCAAAAGTGCCCAGATCCGGTACGGATTCGAGTGCCCGCAGGCACAGCCGGGTGGTGGCGTGCTCGCCGGTGCCGAAGGCCATGCCCGGATCGAGGGGGATCACCAGCCGGTCGCCGGGGGGATCCGGCAACCACACCGGCCAGATAACCAGGCGTTCGCCCACGAATATCGGCCGCCACTGCTCGCGCCAGGCCGCCTGCCAGTCGCGCCGCTCCACTGCGTACCAGCCAATTTCTGCCTTTTGGGTCAGCCGCTCTCGGATGTGTTCGCGCCAGCGCTCCATCACCCCCTCGGGCGTCTCGCCGCTCAGATACCCCCGCAGCACCAGCCGCCCTGCGAGAATTTGCCGCTCGACGTGGGGAAGCCCCAGTTCGCTCAGATACCAGTAGAGCGTCTCTTCGACCTCGCCGTCGGCCCCGTCCGCGGCCGTCTCCACCTGCACTTGCCATAGCTCGGCCACACCCTGCCTCCCGGCCACCGCCCACCACTGTAGCCCCGCTTGCAATGGCGTTATAGCAGGGTACACTTCACAAATAGCGCTCCGCCGCCCGGCCGTCGGGAGGCTCCTCTGTTAAGCATTTCAAAGTATGATTGAAAGTGATGACTGCATGGGCAACTTTTCACCGTGGAAACCGCGATGACCAGCCCGATCCAGGCTTCGGCCCAGGCTGCCCTCGACGTGTCGCTGCCGGCCGCACCCGCTGAAGTCCGCCGCTACGTGAGCGATCCGCAGCGGCTTTTGCGCAGCGGCTTTCCGCCGGAGCGCATCGAGCAACTTGGCCCCGATCGCTTCCGGCTGAAGGTGCGCCCACTGGTCTGGATGGGCCTTGCCATCGAACCGACTGCCGAGTTGCAAATCGGTGCCGACGATCAAGGGCGCGCCTGGGCGCAACTGATTGCCTACGAATTGAAGGGTCACCCCTGGCTGGTCAAGCACCTTAAAATCGACTTTCGCGCCCAGTTGCGCACCCTCGATGCGATGCAGGCGGGGCGCACCCCCATGCAAGGGTGGGCCGAGGCTTCCGCCTGCTTTCCGACGCCGCCCTTTCTGGCCTGGATGGCCGAACCGGTCTTGAGCGGGGCAGCGCGCACGATCCTCGAAAGTTTCCTGTGGATCTTGCGCGACCGGCTCAGCAGGTCCCTCGAAAGTGATTTTCGGCGCTGGCAGGCTGCGGCCGTTCAGATCGAAGCTTGATCGAGGGCGCGCTCCACCTGAATTTTCAGGTGGGCAAAGTCGCCGTCGTTGTCGAGTACGACGTCGGCATGCCGCACTTTTTCGGTAAGCGGCCACTGGCTTGCGATGCGCGCCGCAATCGCCTGGTCATCGAGCCCGTCGCGCTCCTTTAGCCGCGCGTGTTGCCGCTCAGGCTTGCAGCTCACCACCCAGATTTCGGTTACCAGGTCGGTCATGCCCGCTTCGAACAGCAGCGGGATCATCAAGCAGATGGTCCCGGGCTCGCGTTCGACGGCCGCCTGCATGGCCGCGCGCACGGACGGATGGATGCGGCTTTCCACCCAGCGGCGCTCCTGCGGGTCGGAGAAAATGATGCGCGCCAGGGCTGAGCGGTCGAGCGCTCCGGCGTTGGTGAGCATCGTACTACCGTAATGCTGAACGATCTCGGCCAGGGCGGCGCTGCCGGGTGCAACCGCTTCGCGCGCCAGAAGGTCGGCGTCGATGACCGGGATGCCCCACCCGGCGAGCAGGCGGCCCACTGTGCTCTTGCCCGTTGCGATCCCGCCTGTCAGGCCGATTACCCGTCTTGCCATCCAGCGCGCCCCCTGCGCCCGCCCTGCCATTGTGGCAGCCTCGAAGCGTCTGCTGCTGCGATGATTGAGGCATGTTCGACGCGATTGTTATCGGCAGCGGCATCGGCGGACTGTGCGCCGGGGCGCTTTTGGCCCGCCACGGCAGACGGGTGCTCGTCTTGGAAAGCCATACCATCCCCGGCGGGGCGGCCCACAGCTTCAGCCGCCAGGGTTTCCACTTCGATTCGGGGCCGTCGTTTCACTGCGGTCTTGCCGCTCCCGACAGCCTCAATCCTTTGCGGCTGATCCTGGAGGCGCTCGGAGAAACGATTCCGGCTATCCCCTACGATCCGTTTGCCGATTACCACTTTCCGGAGGGGCGCTTGGCCGTGCACGGCGAGGCCAAGCGCTACCGCGAGGCCATTGCCGCGATCACCCCCCGCGGCGAGCGCGAATTTGCGCGCTTCGAGGCGCGGCTTTTGCCGATGTACGAGGCGTTGCGCGAGATTCCGATTCTGGCGCTGCGCGCCGATCTGGGCTTGCTCCTCACCCTGCTTGGCCGCTACTTGGGTCAGACGCTCCGGTTGCTCACCCTGGTGGCCGACCTGCAAAGTTCCACCGGCCAGATTCTCGATCGCGACGTGCGCGACCCGTGGGTACGCCGCCTGATCGATCTTGAATGTTTCTTGCTCTCGGGGCTCACCGCCCACGGCACCGTCGCCCCGGAGTTCGCCTTTATGCTCGGGGAGCGCTCCCGCTCGGTGGTCGATTATCCGGTAGGCGGCGGCGGGGCGCTTGTGGAAGCGCTGGTGCGCGCACTTTGCCGCTGGGGAGGCCGGATTCGTCTGGGAACGCATGTCGAATCGATCCAAGTCGAGCGGGGTCGGGCAGTTGGGGTGCGGCTGGCGGGCGGCGAGGCGATCCCGGCTCCGGTGGTCATCTCCAACGCCACCCTCTGGGACACCTACACGAAGCTGCTCCCGGAGGGTTCTTTGAGCCCGTCGTTTTTAAGATCGGCTCTTGGCACCCCTGCCGTCGACAGCTTCATGCACCTGCACCTGGGCATCCGCGCCGAGGGTCTCGAAAACCTGAACGGCCACCACGTCGTCGTCCACCGCGAACCGCTCACTGCCCCCGGTCACACCTGCATGATCTCGATCCCGAGCGTCTGGGAGCCGGCCCTTGCCCCGCCGGGCCATCACGCCGTGCACGCCTACACGCTGGAGCCGTTCACCGGTTGGCGGCGCGACGAAACTTACCAGACGCGCAAGCGCGAGCGCGCCGGACCGCTCTGGTCGGCCCTGGAGCGAGTGATCCCCGATCTTCGGGAACGGGTCGTCCTGGAGCTGACCGGTTCGCCCCTCACCCACGCGCGCTACCTACGCCGCCACCGGGGCACCTACGGCCCGGCGGTGATGCCCGGAATCGGTTCTTTTCCCGCACCCGGCACACCGATCCTAGGGCTGTACCGGGTAGGGGACACGACAATCCCAGGTATCGGTGTGCCTGCTGTCGCCGCATCCGCCATTCTCTGTGTCAATACGTTGGTGCGCCCCGAGGAGAGCGAAGCCCTAATCGAGAAGAGCCTTCCCCTAAGCCGTTGAAGGTGATCGCGAACGAAGATTTTTGTCGTGACATCGTCCGGACGTTGCGCTATGCTCGACGTGAGTTGACGAATGGCTATGACTCCCGAACCGCAAACCAAAACTGAGCGCATTGATATTCGTACCACTCCCGCCGCTAAACGAGCCTTGCAGGAAACAGCGGCGATAGAACACAAAACAGTCAGCGGGTTCCTGCTCGATAGCGGGTTGAAGGCATCTGCACAGATCCTGGCCGACCGGTGGTTTTTTTTGCTCGACGATAAGCGGTGGGAGGTCTTTGTGGCAGCTTTCAACGCATCACCGAAAGAGCACCAACGCCTTCGACAGTTGCTGAGTCCACTGGGCGTTTTATTGAATTAGGACAGCGATCTGCACAATAAACTCACAATGCAAACTCGACCATTGAGAGCATTTGCCAATGTGTGATTTCTGAAATCGATCAGGTCCTGCTTTTTACTTGACGGGGTGACAGAGGGCTCAGGAAGTAAGCTGCAGAAGCATCAGAGCCCGTTGACCCTGACGATATTGTTTCAGCCATCTGCGCCGCAAGCTCATCAGCTTTTCCACCAATTGGCGACATCGCTCCATCCCTTGGGACCAGACTTCACTTTGTAGACCGACTCGAAATGTGCTTCGCCGTTTGACCACTCTACCTGGCTCCGCTACCCGTGACACGTACTTTTGCAATCCCTGACGCTTCAGTTGCTTGCCGTGCATCACAGACAAACTCATCGCCATCGCAAGCACCATCAGCATCCGCTTGAATCGCTTTGGCTGGACACGCAATTTCTCCAGATTGTACCCGCCACTTTTACAGTCGCGGAACATCTCCTCGATGCCCCAGCGGCAACGATACCAAGTGATGGCCTCTTGCGGTGTCGACAAATTAGTCAACAGCCACCAGGGCTCACAATAAGCCTCTTTTTTGCCTGGCTGGAATCCGAGTTTCCCGGCGATGTTTACAGGCCCAAACGGCTTGCGCTTGACCAGTTTTGCTCCTTTGAACCACAGAGACTGGCCGGGCTTCAGCACCAAGTCTGCTAAACATTGCCAGTCCGATGGTGCGGACGACTGCAACCATTCACTGCGCTTGAGACGCAGGCAGGCAGTAAGAGACTTTCTGGGATTGGAGCCAATTGGCAAAGCCCACCGAACCAAACTCACGGTCCCCCAAAACGATAATCTGCTTGTGGTGAAAGTATTTGAGGACAGGCAGCAGCACACTTCGGCGCTCTGGCAGGCTGGAATTACCTGCATGGTTCAACAGTCGCCAGAAGACAGGCAGAGCGCGGCGGTCCCAGACGAGGCTGACCATTAGCAGGTTGTACTTCCACCAGTTAGTGCGGTCGATAGCCAGGACCAGCCGCTGGGGTTGGACAGCAAAGTGTTCGATGATCTGAGCGAGCAAAGGCAACCAGAGATGCCACAAACAAAGCGATGGCAGCAGCAGGAAGCGTTGGACTGCCTTGCGCCTGCTATCGACCGTAATTGGTAGGGGCAAAGCGTTGGCAAGCCGTTCGAGGCAAAGGTTTTGTTGGGTCTGCAAGGTATGGAGGAGGATGTGCAAGAATACAGCTTTGTCCAGTCCAAGTTGTTGCTGAAGGAACTGCTGGTAGAATGGAGGCAACATTTGATTGATGGGGGGTTTGCCCACAGTGGCAAGCCCTTCTTTCTTAGGATAGAGGCATCGAAGCCATGCAGGGCAAGCTTTTCAAGCCCTCTGTTACCCCGTCAAGTCCTATGATAATGCGTTTGCGGAGTCATTCATGAAAACCCTGAAGTACGAAGAAGTGTTGTTGAATGAGTACGAAGATTACCGAGAAGCCCAAGAGAATATTGCCAGATTTATCGAGGAGGTTTATAATCGCAAGCGGTTGCACTCATCGATAGGTTATCTATCGCCGGTAGAATTTGAAGCCGAAATCAAGTGTGAGACAAGTCAAGCAAGCCATCCCACTTAAGCAAGTGAGAAAACTGTCTCAGACCTGGGGTGCACTCCATATCGAAGCGATCAATGACCAGCTGAAAAACATTTCGCAGATAGAGCACACCCGTCATCGCAGCGAAGTGAACTTTTTGGTGAACCTGGTGTGTGGGTTGATTGCCTACTGCCACAAACCGAAGAAGCCCTCGGTGGCGTCGGATGCCGACCAGCTCAATGCTTAACCCGAACTGACGTCCTTAGAGTACATTGTTTATATTGGTACCAAGTTTTTCGATCGATGGTAGTGGCACTGTCTAGAGAAGGGCTGATTCGGGGACGCTACCGGTTGGTTGAGCGGTTGGGTCACAACGTTCATCGCCAGACCTGGCTGGCCGGCGATGAACGCACCGCAGAGCAGGTGGTGCTCAAGGCCCTCGCCTTTGATAACGAAATGCAATGGCAGCAACTCAAGCTTGCTGAACGAGAGGCTGCCACGTTGCAATCACTTACCCACCCATGCATACCGCGTTTGGTGGAATCATTCTGGCTGGAACTGCCGGAGGGACATTATTTCTGTCTTGTACAAAGCTACATTCCCGGCCAATCTCTAGCCGCAATGCTTCGCGCCGGTCGGCGTTGGTCGCCGGGTGAAGTACTGAACATCGCGCGGCAGGTGCTGGAGATCCTGGACTACTTGCACTCTCAGTCACCCCCAGTGGTGCACCGAGATATCAAGCCCAGCAATATCATTTTGAGCGACGATGGAAGACTATTTCTTATCGATTTCGGTGCAGTCCAGGCCCAGTCGCTGCCCGACCAAACGGTGACAGTGGTGGGCACATTCGGTTACATGGCTCCAGAGCAATTTTACGGCAAGACAAGCCCCGCCTCAGATCTCTACAGTCTGGGAATGCTGCTGCTATGCATCCTGACAGGCACGGAGGCGACCGAAATTCCGCGTCGGGGGTTGCAAGTCGAGTTGCCGTCGACATCGTTGGTAGAGCAGCCAATGCGCGCCTGGTTTGCGTGCATGCTTGCACCGGAGCACCAGGATCGTTTCGACAGTGCCCGCGAGGCACTGGAAAGTTTAGGAAAAGCAGAAACAGCCAAAATGCCAGAAGTGTTGAATGTCAGGAATTGATCCTACAAAAACAGCTCGAAGTCGTGTAAACTTCGAGCTGTGTTCAATTTCATTATGTTGAGACAATGCTACTCGATTTTCCGCAACTTGTCAAAACCGCTCTGTCTTCCTTGCCCAATGATGATTTTCCTGTTCTCGATTCCAGGCTCTTTTTCAGTTGCTGGCTTGCCCTGGTGATGGACAAAAGTACCGTCAGCATGCGGGACCTCTTCAAACGCGTCAACCACACTGGCATCCCCGTCGATATCTCCACTTTTTCCAAAGCCTGCAAGTCCCGCTCTCTCCAAATCTTCGAGCAGTTGTATCAGGCCTTGCTGGTCCGGGTCAGGCGAGAACTGCCCGCTAAAAAACTACATCCTTGCCCAATTGACTCGACGGTAGTCGGCTTGACAAGCAAATTGCTATGGGCACAAGACTATCACCAGGTCAAACTGCTCACCTGCCTTGAACACGGCAGCGGCGCCACCGAGGGTAGCCTGATCAACTTTGGCTACGACCACGATTCCAACTTCGTAAATGATATGCTTGAAGCGATTCCTGAAAATGGCGTAGGTATATTCGACCGGGGCTTTGCAGGACTGGAATATCTAAAAAATGCCCAGGCATCAAGCAAATATTTTTTAATGCGCATCCCGAGCAATTACAAGCTCACCTTCGAGGGCAATGCTGGCCAGATGCGGGTGGGAACGGGCAAAGAGTCCGGGGTGTATCGGGTGGTCAACTTCTGCGATATCGAGAACCGGGCTGAGTATCGATTGGTCACCAATTTGCCTGCCGAAGGCGAATGGTTAGTCAGGGACGAGGAGGTGATGGAACTGTACCGTCAACGCTGGCAAATAGAGCTGTTATGGAAGTTTCTGAAAATGCATTTGAAGCTGAAGCGGCTGATGACAAAAAATGAGAATGGTATCCGGATGCAGCTCTACATCACCCTGATTGCCCACCTGTTGCTGGAACTGGTGAGCGTGCCGAAGATTTGGGGGAGCCAACGGTTGGATAAGTTGCGCTACTTGCAATGTTGTATGTGCCAAGAAATCAGTTATGTGCATTGGCTAGGAAAATTACTCGGTAGCCAGAGGCGTAGAGCGCGGCTGCCCAGAGCGTGTACATATGTCCATTGATTCAACATTTCTGCCAAAATGCCTCTCGACATTTCGTACAAAGATACACAAAGTTTGCAGACCCGTCGGCTGGAGGCCGGAAAGATAGCGTGGCAAGAAGACTATCTGCTCGCTGTTTTGCCCGTAGCTTTTTGTGTTTTTCTGCTGGTGATGTTTTTTCGCTTACCGGGTGTGCCTTCCCTGCTTACTTTTCTGGGACTCTTGTCGATTATTCTGGCTGCGGGCTTTCTCAGATCGATCAGTGCTCGGCTCGATCAGATGCCGGAACACAAACACTAATTTCTCCGACGAAATGGTGGAGTAAAGGGCAACGCCGACAGCACTATCGGAGATTAAGGCTCTTCAAGCGGCAGCAAGAATCGTGAGGTGGGCTTGTGCTGGACGGTGCGCCGGACACCGGGTCCGGAGGTGACTACAGAACAGCCGATTCCAGCCCGTGATCGTGCACCAGCACAAAAGGACGCACGATAAGCGCTTCGTAGCGGTGAGCAGTGCGGTTGCGCTCGTGGATCTCCGCTTCGGTGGGTTTGTAGAGCATCCCCCGCTCCAGCCACACCGTGAAACGGGCCGTGTCGTCCCCCACCAAGGCTTCGCCCACTTCTACCAGTTTCAACGCGCGCGAGACCATGATCACCCGCCCGTTGAGGGCGTGGATGGTCAGATCGGGCCATTGGGCTTCGTCTACCATCTGCTGCAACTGTTCGCGTAGCTCGCTCATCGCTCCCCCGTCGGCATGCTTTCCCATTTTGAAACGACTCTGGGCTTAAACGCGGCGGGCGGGGCTGTTATTGTTGAGAGTGGTTTTGGAGAGGGGATACCGCCTTGCAACGCGCCCAAGCCAAGTCTGCTCCCAGGCCCAATCAAAACCTCAGGCGTCTGCTGGCGATCGGGGCCGCCGTTGGAGTGACAGCCGGGATCGCCGCCGTCTTTTTCTTGCCCCGTTCCGCTCCCCCGCCCCAGACGAGCGTGGCCACGCCTTTGCCTCCTGCTGTGGGGGCTGCCGAGTTACCCAGCGCCCCGAGCGGACCGGAGGATATCGCCCGTTCCGCCCGCCTTGCCCGGGTGCCGGCCATCATGTACCACGACATCGTGCGGCGCAAAGACGTCTGGTTCGACACAACGGTAGAAGAGTTTCGAGCCCAACTCGAAGCCATCCGCGCGGCTGGGGCTACGCCCATCACTATTGACCAGTTCCACGAGCACCTCAAAAACGGTGCCCCCCTGCCGGTCAAACCGATCTTGCTCACCTTCGACGACGGCTATCTGGGCCATCTCGAAAACGCCTACCCGCTGCTCAAAGAATTCAACTACCCGGCGGTGTTCTTTGTGCACACCGCCTACGTCGGCGCGCTGACGGGCAAGCCCCACATGAACTGGGAGCAAATCAAACAAATCGATTCCGAAGGGCTCGTCTCGATCCAGTCGCACACGATCACCCATCCGGCGGATCTGCGTACCCTCGACGACGCGGCTCTGGAGCGCGAACTGGTCGAATCAAAGCGGATTCTCGAAGAGAAGCTCGGCCACCCTGTCCACTACCTCGCCTACCCGGTGGGCAACCAGGACGAGCGGGTGCGCCAGGGTGCCATCGATGCAGGCTACCGGCTTTCCTTCACAATGGATCTGGGCTACACGGGCCAATCCGGCAGCCTGCTCGCCTTGCAGCGGTTCATCGATTCGCGCCTGCCGCTGGCCTTGGCGGGGGTCGGGGCCGTGGCCGATACCCGCGTCAACATGGAAGCCCCGGTGACCCTTCACGAGCAGACCCACCGGCGGGTGCGGCTGGTGTGGCTTTCCGGGGGCAATTACACCACCCGCCACTCCGAGGGCAACCGCTACCCGGTGGGCGATTTTATCGAGCGCGAGCGGGCGGTGGGCGGCATCAACGGCGGCTTTTTTGCCTTCGCGGGCCTGCGGGCGACCAATTCCGACATGGTCGGGCCGTACCTGTCCCAGAACGAGGGGCGCTTTATGCCCGGTGCCCCCGAATTCGACAAGTCCCTGCGGGGCCGACCGGTGGTGCTGATCAGCGCGACGGGCCTGCGCTTCGTGCCCTACAGCCCCGAGACCTTTGACACCGAAGCGGAGGCGCGCGCCTACTTAAGCGACCTGTCCGACCTGTTTGTCGCGGGGGTCTGGCTGGTCAACAACGGACAGGCCCTCACCACCGAGCAAATCGAGCAATTCCGGCTTTCCAACCATTCCGAATTTCGCCGCCGCACATTCATGGGCATCGACAAGGCCGGTCTGCCGATGGTGGGTGCCACCCTCACCAACGTCAATGCCACCCAACTGGCCCGCGCCCTCGAAGAGGCGGGCCTGCGCGAGGCGGTGCTGCTCGACTCGGGCTTTTCGACGTCGCTGGTCCACCAGGGCAAGGTGCTGGTCACCGGCCACACCGCTCCCAGTATCCCCAGCCGGATCATTCCCCACGCCGTGCTCGTCCATCCCCCCCTTTAGAATGTTTATCGCGTTCGTTTATTGCCAAACACCCATTCGTCTTTGTGTGCTATTTATCTTGGGGGGAACCCACGGCGATCGGTGATTTTTTATCAACGCAATCGAAGCCAATCTGGACGCCGCCGGAATGGAAACCCTTACCGCAACAGAGACGCAGCCTATGACCAACTCTGTGCAATTTGTCTGCGCCACGGCGCGTCAACAACTCAAACAGTTGCGATCTCCGATTATTGTTGGTGTTGCAGGCGACAGCGGCAGCGGCAAAACCACCTACAGCAACGGCATTCGTCGCCTGCTGGGAAGCGATCTGGTTTCGACGCTCTGCACGGACGGCTACCACAAAGAGGACCGCGAACAGCGCCAGATCAGCGGCCGTCTGCCCCTGGACCCGGCGGCCAACCACCTGGACCGGTTGGCCGAGCACCTCAAAGCCCTCAAACAGGGAAAGGCCGTGCCCATCCCCGTCTATAACCACGGCTCGGGCAAGTTTGAGCAGCCCGAGAATTTTGTGCCGACGCCGATTGTCGTCGTGGAAGGCTTGCATACGCTGTACCCGGAATTGATCCCGTACCTCGATTTCAGCCTCTACGTCGATCCGGATCATCCCGTCAAGTGGCAGTGGAAATGGGAGCGCGACCTCAAGCGCCGCGGTCACAAAGCCGAACAGCTCGAGCAGGAGATGCTGCAGCGCGAAGCCGCCTTCAAGCGTTGGATCGATTTTCAAAAGATTGACGCCAACGTGGTGATCAAAATTTTTCATAGCCAACTGCAGTGCCTTGCCCCCCACCAGTTCACCGGCATCCTGCCCAACCCGTGCTACAAAGTGGAACTGATCCTGCAGCCGGCTCCTGTGCCGCTGCCGACGTTGCCCCTGCCATTTGATCTCGCGGCGATGCTCGCCGTCGACCAGCCCCCTTTTATGCTGGCGGCGGTCCCCTACCGCTACTGGGGGCGCTCGGCGATTGCCATTCACCTCGACGGTGTGCTGTCGCAAAAGACCATCGCCGGGCTCGAAGACTATATCGTTAACTACACAGGCATTCCCACGGATGAGGCCATTCCGGAGGAGCAGTACGAGCTGACATCGGCTACCCGCTTCGCCCAACTGTTGATTACCTGGCGCTTTTTGGAGCAAATCAACTATTTGCTTCAAAAAAACCGATAGTGCACTCTTAATCTTTTAAGACAAGGAGTTCTTGGCATGCTGATTACATCGATCGAAGCGCACGAAATTCTCGATTCACGGGGCAATCCGACCGTCGAAGCACAGGTGGCGCTTGAAAACGGGACGACCGGCTCGGCCATCGTTCCTTCGGGCGCCTCCACCGGCGAAAAAGAAGCGGTGGAGTTGCGCGACAGCGATCCGAAGCGCTACGGCGGCAAAGGGGTGCTGAGCGCCGTGGCCAACGTCAACGACTCGATCGCCCCCGAAATTATCGGCATGGAAGTCACCGACCAGCGCAGCATCGACCGCAAGATGATCGAAATCGACGGTACCGCCAACAAAGCCACCCTCGGCGCCAACGCGATCTTGGCGGTCTCGATGGCGGTGGCACGCACCGCCGCTCTCTCGCTGGGGCTGCCTCTCTATCGCTATTTGGGCGGTACGAACGCCTCGCTGTTGCCGGTACCCTGCATGAACGTGATCAACGGCGGCAAGCACGCCGACAACACCGTCGATTTTCAAGAATTTATGATCGCCCCGCACAACGCACCCAATTTTGCCGAGGCACTACGCATGGGAGCTGAGACTTTCCATGCCCTCAAATCGATCCTGCGCGGCAAAGGCTACAGCACGGGCGTGGGCGACGAAGGCGGCTTTGCCCCCGATCTCAAGTCCAACGAAGAGGCGGTCGAAGTGATTTTGCTTGCGATCGAAAAGGCCGGCTACCGGCCCGGCGAGGACATCTCGATCTGTCTTGACCCGGCCACCAGCGAGATGTGGAAGGACGGCAAGTACTTGTTCTTCAAGTCCGACCAGTCCACCAAGACCTCCGAGGAAATGGTCGATCTGTGGGCTTCCTGGGCAGGCCAGTATCCGATCGTTTCGCTCGAAGACGGCATGGGTGAGAACGATTGGGAAGGCTGGAAAATGCTCACCGACCGCATCGGTGCCACTGTCGAGCTGGTAGGAGACGACCTGTTTTGCACTAACGCTAAAATTCTTGCCGAAGGCATCGAAAAGGGTGTCGCCAATTCCATTTTGATCAAATTGAATCAGATCGGTTCGGTCAGCGAGACGCTCGACACCATCGAACTGGCCGTCAAGCACAACTACAAATGTTTTGTCTCCCATCGCTCCGGCGAGACCGAGGACACGACCATTGCGGATCTGACCGTGGCGACCGCCGCGGGCCAGATCAAGACCGGCTCCGGCTGCCGCAGTGAGCGGGTGGCCAAGTTCAACCAGTTACTGAGAATCGAGCGCCAGCTCGGCGAGGCGGCCCGCTTCGCGGGCAAGTCCGCCTTTGCGCGTTAGGCGATTTCCAGGTGTCTGTCGCATGCAGCCGCCCGTCTGCTCCGCCACCGCTTGCGCACTGCCGAAGTACCCCCAACGCGGCCCACCGGCCAAACCACCGACGGTCCCCCCGACAATCGTACCGACACCCAGAAGGAGCATGGTATCGAGAGTAACCCCGAGACCCCGCGTCTGTGCTGCCGCCCACCCGCCTGCAACCGTAAGCTTCCAGTGTTCAAGGGTGAATGCTTTCATCGGGCATCGTGGCCCCGGCCAGCAGAACTCCCTCCAAATGGGCTCCCTGCAAGTTCGCGCCACTCAAGTCCGCTTCGCGCAGGTCCGCCCCGCGCAAATCGGCACTAACCAGCAGAGCCTGTCGGAGGTTCGCCTTGTGCAGCTTGGCCTCGCGCAGGTCGGCCTCGCACAGGTTGGCATCAAACAGATCGCTCTCCCGGCAGTCGGCCCTGCGCAAATTGGCCCTGCGCAAATTGGCACTGACGAAGCTCGCTTCGCGCAGATCCGCTCCTTCTAGATTCGCTTCCTGCAGTTCTGCTTCGTCCAAACAAGTCTCTGTAAAATCGGCTCCCTGCAGTTCTGCTTCGTCCAAACAAGTCTCTGTAAAATCGGCTCCTGCCAGGTTAGCCCGCTGCAAATGGACCCCCGTCAGCCGGGTTCTGGAAAGATCCGCTCCGGGCAGTTGTCGGCCTTTGAGCGGCGGTAGGTTGACAAGTTCCCAAACGGTGCGCCATTTGATGTCCAACTGTGTCTTCTCGTCGATGAGCAGACCTTCCAGGTCGGTGTAGTCAAACGTCGCCCCGGTCAGGTTCGCCTTGCGCAGGTCCGCTCCTTTGATGAACGCGTCTATGAAGTGAGCCCCCGGCAAGTCCACTCCGCGCAAGTCCGCTTTTTCCAGATCGGCCCTGACAAAATTGCGCTCGCCCTGCGCATAACGCTCCAACAACTCTTGGGCGTTGTGCACTCTTGGTTTGTCCCGGGCAGCGTCATCTCTCTGGTGCTGCCAAGCTTGGTACAAGTCTCGAAAGATATCCCTGAAATAGTCGAGAAAAAACACGCCTTTACGCCTCCTTGACTAGGGTTCTGGACGTAGAGAGCCTGTAGCTTGCTCTGCTGCGCTCTGCCCCGCTGCTGCACCGCCGAGGTAGCCTAGGGCTCCACTGAGCAGACCCCCGACCGCACCGCCGACCATCGTACCGATACCCGGTAGGAACGTGGTACCGATTGTGGCACCCAGGCCGCCACCTGCCTGGGCTCCTGCCCACCCGCCTGCCCAGCCGCCACCGATGCGGGCCGCTTCGACGAAAGTATGGTCCCAGTCACCGCTTTGGAGACTGGTATGGAGCGCGCTGCCCATTGCCCAGGCATCAAGGGCGACACCACCTACCAGTGCCGCTCGGCCGAGCGGTTTCGCCTGCTCCAGAGTACGGCCGAGGGTTTCTGCGAAGGTTCCGGCTTTGATTTCTGTATGATTTTCAATGCCGAAAGCATCAAATGCTTTGTGGTGATTCCAGTGCCAGCCGACTGCGTACATTTGCTTTCCCATCACCGGGTCCATCGTGAATTTTCCGCTGGCCGCATCTTTGACCGGAAATGGTCCGTAGTCCAACCGCAAACCTTTCCAATCTTTGAACTTACCGGTCAGGGAATCGACTTGGTTGATATAAGCCTGACCGGTCGGCTTGGAAAAACCCGAAATGTCTCGAAATGACAAATTGAAATCGGTCAGCACCTTTTGAGAATTCGGCAGTTGCTTCCAAATCGGATAAGTCAACTCCTGCACTAAGCCCAGTCCAGATAGTCCTGCTTTGCCAATATCCGCGAGCCACTCGGTGTCCGACTGCGCCGGGCTCGGCAAGTCCTCAGTCTGTGCTCCATCAAAATCAACACTTAGTTGGGCCTGCAAAAATCGCGGACTCGCGCTGCCGTCACCGTCCTGGTCACTGTCACCGCTGCCCTCCGTCTGGCTGCTGTCGACCAGGACACACTCAGCGATCCACCAGTCCTCACCTGGACTCTCGGCCGCCTCGGTCGTGTCGGCGGCAACCAACTGCAACCACAGCGGCTACGGCGTTGAGCTGCCACTGTCGATTGCATCGTTTTCGAAACCTGCCTGCCTGCCGGATGTCTCGCCTTTGGGCAAGCTATCAAAAGCAGCAGCCTCTGCATTCTCGATGTCGCTCCCCTTGAAGCCGCTGGGCAATGGTTCCGCCTCGGCGTGCTCCCAAGGAACAATGGCTGTCTCCCAGTCGCTCACAGCCGCTGTGTCACTTTGGCCGAACGCTGCATCGCTGCCCTCGATGCTCCAGTAGCCGTCCTGCAGGTCGTTGGCTGAGCCAAGCTCGTCCGGCTCACCGCCGCACCCATCCTCCAAGCCATCTGCGTCGTGATCGCCGCTCAGGGTTTGTGCCCCTTCAGCACCGGTATCGGCAGCAGGATCCTCAAAAGTGGCCTCGGCCTCTTCCCAATGGACGGCGGCCTCGGGCTCATACCAGGCGTGGCCGTCCCACGGTTGCGGGGCGGTCATCTCACTGTAGGCTGTGTCATAGCCTGCCTGGCTTTCACTGTCTACCTCCAAGCTGTGGGTGCTCAAGCCGCCGGGATTTTCCCCGGCGGCGTTGCCAATGTCGGCACCGGTTACGAAAAGCTCGACATCGCCCGTGTCTGCATCGTCTATCGGGTAGGAGTTCTCGAAGCCTGCCGACTCTCCGGTGTTGGCGGCATACTGCTCATTTGCGTCCACGATAACCTCAGCGCAGGTTTGGCAGCGTGCAGACAAAATCAGAGTTGTCTGCATAATAATATATCTATTGGGCGACGTTGTTCAAGGTGTGCCAGACATCGCTGAGCAGATCGCATCCGGTTAAACCGTCCGGCTGGGCGAAGCTATCAAGTGTCCAATCGCATCCAACCAGATATGATTGGACACTTGCCCCAGGATCCGGACAACATCAATTTTTCTTGCCGGTGCGGTTTGGCTGCGAGCCTCCAGGGCGACAGTATAAACAGACACACTCGGAGGTTTGCCATGCCCACGGACGAAGAGAAGCGGGAAATTGTCACCGAAAAGCGCCACCAGCAAGAAAATCTTGAGCACAACATGCTTGTGCGCGCCGAGGAGGCCGAACCTGAGCCCATCACCGAGGAGGCGAGAGAGTTGCTCACCGAGCAGCGCCGCCACGAGGAGAACCTCCAGCACAACATGCTCCACCGCGCCGAGGAGCAGCTTAAATCGTAGGTCTCCAGGGATTGCGATAAAGCTCCCACTGGCTCTCCAGACCGACTTGCAGCCGGCAGTCCGAGCGGGGGTGGGCAACGCATAGCAGGACAAAGCCGGCGGCGAGCTGCTCCGGCTTGAGGCAACGGTGCGCGAGTGTTCTACCTTTCCTGCAATCAGTCGGGCTGCACAGGTGATGCAGGCTCTATAGCGGCAGCCGAAGGACAGCGCGATCTCGGCCGCCTCGGCGGCCGCCAGAATGGATTGCTCCGCGCGCACCGGTATGACCTGACCATCGCCACCCGGCAGGTCGACACCGCGCTAAATCCAGATGTCGGAGGTGCAGTCTCCGCCGGGGTAGCGCATTTCGTGGACGCGGGCCGGTCCCTCGGACTCCTTGCCAAAGTCGATGTAGTGGAACCATTGTCCGTCCAGCAGTAACTGACGACAGGGCGCGAAAGGAAGCCTGGCCGTGGGGATCAAAGCGAAATTACTGCAATCCTATCAGCAAACCGTATTTGCGGCATGGTCCGGCTAGAAACTCGTCTGCAACCCGATCCGGTAGAGCAGCCCGGGAGTGTAGGTGCGGTTGACCCGCTCGTAGGGGATGTCGAGCAGGTTCTCGACGTAGGCGGTAATCGCCAGGTTTGGGTTGATCGGGATGCGGGCTCTGAGATCGAGCGAGGCCCAGGGGGGCGAGAAATCGGTATTGGTGCTGTCGAAATTAAAAAATGCCCGGCGCGAGCCGCTGCCGTAGGTAACCTGCACATTGGCCTGCCAGCCGCTGTTGTCGTAGCCTACCCCGGCCTGCCCGACCGAGTAGGGTACAAAGCCCAATTGCAGTCCCGATTCCGGGCCGGTGAGAATGCGCGCGTCGGTGTAGGTGTAGTTGAGAAAACTCGACCACTGCGGTGCCATCTGCCAGCGCACCGCCGCCTCCAGGCCATTGGTGGCCACTACCCCGACGTTCTGCCACTGGCCGGTCACGACGGCAAGGCGATTATTCAGGCCGCTGCCGAAGTAGGTGAATTTGCCTTCGAGCGCGTCGCTGAAACGCACGTCGAGGCCGGCGGTGTAGGCCGAACCGGTCTCAGGCACCAATTGATCGTTGGGCAGCCAGCCGTGCACCGTATCGTAGACGTAGAGCTGATCGAGACCGGGGTTGCGCTGGGCGAGCACCCAGCTTGCGCGCAGGGCGACATCGGGGCTGAGCGCCCAGCGAAAGCCGGCGCTCGGGTTGGTGTAACTGTTGAAGCGGCTGTTGACGGTCTGGCGCACGCCCAGTTCCAGCACCGCCGAGGGGGCCACGCTCCAGCTTCCCACGGCAAACAGGGCGCCGTTGAAGACGGCCCGGTTCTCCACTTCATTGAAGGGCGCCCGATTGGGCAGCGTGCTGAGCGTGTCGCTATTGAGTTGGTTGCTGGTGGCATCGAGGCCGTAGCGCAACTGCAGATTGGGGGCGGTCTTCCAGTCGTGTTCGACGCGGGCGCTCAGCAAGTTGGTGTCGAGGGTGCCGGTGCGGTTGAAGCGCACGCCGGTGGGGCCGTAGGTGTTGAAGTAGTCCTGGTTGTAGCCGAGGTTGACCGTGAGCACCGAATCCTCGCCCGCCCCAAGCTGATGGCGCGATCCCAGGCCCAGGTTGAACCCGTCGTGGTCGAGGCGGTCGCACTGCAGCGCCAGGGTCGGACTGCAGCTGCCGGGAAAGCCAAAGTACAACAATCCGCGTCGCGAGAGGATCTTGGTGACATCGAGGCTGATGGCATTGCGCGGGTCGATGTCAAAGGTAAAGTTGCCCGAGTAGCTGTTGCGGTAGGTGTCGCCGTTGAAAAGCAACCCGTCCGCGCCGCGATTGATCGATGCTTCCGGCACGTAGTAGCGGTTGTCGGTCAAAAAACTCTGATAGCCCACCCGGTAGCTCAACTGCTCGGTGGACCCGGAGAAACTCGCCTGGTAGTTTGCCTGGGAGTAATTGCCCCACTCGGCCCCCGCTTTGAATTGGGGCGGGCCTTTGCCCTTTTTGGTGATCACGTTCACCACGCCGCCGAAGCCCTCGGTGCCGTAGAGTGTCGAACTGGCGCCGCTGGAAAGCTCTACTTTTTCGATCGATTCGACCGGCAGGGCGTTTAAGTCGGTGGCGCCGTGGTAGGTGCTGATGTTGGAGCCGTAGGGACGACCGTTGAGCAAAAACGTCGACTGGTTGATCGAAGATCCCCGGTAGTAGGTGCCGGTGTGAATATCCGCCGCCGGTCCCACGTCGTTGACGGCAAAGCCCGGCATGCCGCGCAACACATCTGCCAGGCTCTGGGAGCCCTGCTTTTCGATCTGGGCGGCGGGGACTGTGTAGACCGGCGCCACCGGCGGCAGCGGCTGCAAAGTCTCCACCTGGGGTGAAAGCACCGGTGGCACTTCTACCGGTGGGGAATCGGCTTGTCTGGGTGGCGCTTGGGCAAGGGCGGGAGCTACCAGGTCGCGGGCCGAGTACAAGGGGAAGTTCAGATCGGCGCGGGTGATCACTGTCTCCGCCAGGCAGGACACGGGCAGGCACAGCGCCAGGGTCCAGGCGAAGGCGCAATGGAGGGTGTGGGATCTCATCAAAAGGTTTGGCGATAACGCCTGCTCATGCTCCGGCAACGCGCGGGGGTCTGTCAAAAGACAGCCCGTCAGACTTACGCCCAAAGCAGCCGGGGTGATAGCCTGAATGCCAGGATCGCGCTCTACGTCCCATGTCTATCTACTCCGTCCGCTACAACGACGCCCTTATTCTTGCCGCTAGAGCCCACTGCGACCAACTGCGCAAGGGCACCGACATTCCCTACGTCATGCATCCTTTTCACGTCTCGCTGCTGCTCATCCGCTGCGGTTACAGCGAAGATGTGGCGATTGCCGCCCTGCTGCACGATGTGGTCGAAGACTGCAATGTCAGCCTGGAAGCGATCGAGACGGCCTTCGGCCTGCAAGTCGCCCGGTTGGTGGAGGCAGTCTCCGAGATCAAATTGCGCAATGGTGAGAAGATTGCCTGGGAAGAACGCAAGCGACTCGCCATCGGGCACCTGTGCACCGCCGGGCCAGAGGTGGCCGCCTTAAAAGCGGCCGACACCCTGCACAATATCCAATCGATGATCCACGAACTGCGCACCCATGGTCCCGGAGTTTGGGCTCACTTTGGGCGCGGTCCGCAACCGACTTTTCGGTACTACCGTGAGGTGCTCTCTGCCGTACGTCGCTGGCTGGACAGCGCCCATCCGCTTTTGGTCGAACTGGAGCAGGCCGTCCAAGCGGTCGAAAATCTCTCCCGTGACGGCGGTGAGGGATCCTTGTCCGTGAAGGTTGACGCTCTATCGGATCTGCCCCCATAATAAGAGACTGTGCCTCGCCCCCATCGTCTAGAGGCCCAGGACACCTCCCTTTCACGGAGGCGACACCGGTTCGAATCCGGTTGGGGGTACTATTGTTAATCCTGTTTGGACTGAATTTTCCGGTCGCGAATTTTGAGTTTTCCCGTGCCGAGCCTGGGTCTGGGCATCCGGGGTGAAACACCCGCTGCAGTAGCGGCATGTCGCTCAGCCGAGGCTCTGGAATCGGGATCAGCTGGCTGCGGTTTTTTCGAGCACCAGTTTGGTGCGGCGGATCGCATCAGGAATCGGAATCGGGTAATCGCCGGTGAAGCAGGCGGTGCAAAAGCCCTGGCCGTCGGTGCGGGTCGCCTTGAGCATCCCTTCGACACTCAAGTAGGCAAGGCTGTCCACCTCGATGTGCCGGGCAATTTCATCCACGCTCTTGGTGGCGGCAATCAACTGGTCCTGCGAGTCGGTGTCGATGCCGTAGAAACAGGGATGGGTGACCGGGGGCGAGGAGATACGCATGTGCACCTCGCGCGCACCGCTGTCGCGCAGGGCCTGGACAATCTTGCGGCTGGTGGTGCCGCGCACGATCGAATCGTCGACGATTACGATCCGCTTGCCTTCGATGACGTCGGGCAACGGATTGAGCTTCATCTTGATGCCCGCCTCGCGCATCGTCTGGGTGGGTTGGATGAACGTGCGGCCTACGTAGTGATTCTTGATGAGACCTTGCTGGAAGAGAATGCCGGAGGCGCGGGCGTAGCCGATGGCGGCGGGGGTACCCGAGTCGGGGACCGGGATGACGACGTCCGCCTCCACAGGGGCCTCCTGAGCGAGGATCTCGCCCAGGCGCTCGCGGTAGGTGTAGAGGCTCTCGGCGTTCACGCGCGAATCGGGGCGGGCAAAATAGATCATCTCAAAGATGCACATCCGCGGTTCGGGTTTCGCCCAGTGGTGGGACTCCAGGCCCGATTCGGTGATGAACACCAGTTCGCCGGGCTCGACGTCGCGCAGGTATTTCGCACCGATGATGCTGAGGGCGCAGGTCTCACTCGCGAGCACGTAGCGGCCCTTGAGGGTGCCGATGACCAGCGGACGCACGCCGTTGGCGTCGCGGGTGCCCATCAGCCCCGCCGGGGTGCCGATCACCAGGCTGAAGGCGCCGCGGCAGCGCTTGAGGGCGTGAACGGTCCCCTCGACCCAACCCTTGCCGTCGTCGACCGCCTCGCCGATGGCGTGGACAATCTCTTCGGAATCGGTGGTGGCCAGCAGGGTGTGCTCGCGGGCGAGCAACTCTTCGCGCAACTGGGCGGCGTTGACCAGGTTGCCGTTGTGGGCGAGGACGACCGGACCGAGGCGCGTGCGGGAGACGACCGGCTGGGCGTTTACCTTGCGGCTGGAGCCGGTGGTCGAGTAGCGGGTGTGGCCCACGGCCAATTGCCCCTGCAGCTCGTTTAGCAGTGCCTCGTCAAAGACCTGGGAGACCAGACCCATGTCCTTGTGCATCGTTAGACGGTCGCCGTCGAGCACAGCGATCCCCGCGGACTCCTGGCCGCGATGCTGGAGCGCGAACAGACCGAAGTAGGTCAATTTGGCGACGGCTTCGCCCGGCGCCAGGATGCCGAAGACCCCGCAAGCCTCCTCAGGCTTGTCGGGAGCAGAGGGTGCAGCGTAGGTCATCGTTGGGGTGCCTCGGTGACAGGTATGTGCTCCATCCGGCGGGGGATGGCTTGTTCGAAGGTGGTCTTGAGCCGCTCGCAGGAAGTGGAGATGCGGCAATCGCGATTTTCGACGCGCAGATCGAAACTTTGCGCGGCGACTGTGCCCAGGAGTTTCCAGCGCTCGGCTAGGGAGCATTCGAGCCAAAGTTCGCAGGCGACCTGATCACAAGGATCGATGGTGACAATGATGGCGGCAGCCATCTCCCCGAAGCACACCACATCGGCGCGCGGGTGATTCGCCCCCAGCACAGCGTCGAGCCCCAAGTTACCTGTGATGCAGCACTCGGCCAGAGCAACGGCAAGACCACCTTCGGCAACGTCGTGGGCCGATTTGAACAACCCCCGCTCGATACCCAGGCGGCAGACCGACTGCACCTGGATTTCAAGGGCCATGTCCAGAACCGGAGGCTCGCCCGCCGCCACGCCGTGCAGACAAGCCAGGTACTCGGATCCGCCCAGGGTCGGTTCGCCGCCCCCCAGCAGATACACCAGATCGCCGGGGGACTTGAAATTCTGGCTGCAGGTGCGGTGGATATCTTCCACCAGCCCGACCATACCGATCGTGGGAGTCGGGTAGATGGCTGTTGTCCTGCCGTCGCTCTGGGTCTCGTTGTAGAGCGAGACGTTGCCGCCGGTGACCGGGGTCATCAGTTCGAGGCAGGCGTCTGCAATCCCCCGGCAGGCCATCGCCAACTGCCAGTAGCCTTCGGGCTTTTCGGGGGAACCGAAATTGAGGTTGTCGGTGACCGCGAGCGGAGTGGCTCCCACGCAGCTCAAGTTGCGGGCCGCCTCGGCCACGGCGAGCATCGCCCCCCGGTACGGGTCGAGATAGACGTAGCGGCTGTTGCAATCAACTGTGGCGGCGATGCCCCGCTCGGTAAACGGCACCGCTTCGACTTCGCCGGGGCCAAAACTCTGCGGACGCACCCGAATGACAGCAGCGTCCGCCGCCCCCGGCACGATCACCGTGTTGTTCTGCACCTGGTGGTCGTACTGGCGGTAGACCCAACTTTTGGAACCAATCGTCGGACTGTCGAGCAGCGTAAGCAGCGCTTCGGCGTAGTCGGTGGGTTCAGCGAGCGAATGCCAGTCGAAGGCCCTGAGCTTGAGGATCGCAGCCGGGGGCTCGGGGAGCACTGCTCGGGGATAGACCGGGGCATCGTCGGTGAGGGCGCGGGCGGGGAGTTCCGCCACGACCTTGCCGCTGTGAAAAATGCGCACCAGGGGTTCACCGATCACCCGGCCTACTACCACCGCGTGCAATCCCCAGCGCTCAAACAGGGCAATCAGTTCGCCTTCGCGGCCCTTTTCGGCCACGAAGAGCATACGCTCCTGCGACTCAGAAAGCAGAAATTCGTAGGGCACCATGCCCGTCTCGCGCACGGGCACCAGGTCGAGGTCCATCTCGATACCGACCCCACCCTTGGCGGCCATCTCCGAAGACGAGCAGGTGAGCCCCGCCGCCCCCATGTCCTGGGCGGCGACCACCGCCCCGGTGCGAAAAGCTTCCAGACACGCCTCGATGAGCGATTTTTCGGTGAACGGGTCGCCCACCTGTACCGCAGGGCGGTCCTTTTGCGACGCGTCAGAAAGTTCCGCCGAGGCGAAGCTTGCCCCGCCCATGCCGTCGCGGCCGGTGGTGGAGCCGACATAGAGCACCGGGTTGCCGATGCCCGCCGCCCCGGAGCGGACGATCTCGGGCGTTTCGAGCACGCCGATGGCCATGGCGTTCACCAGCGGGTTGCCGGAATAGGTCGGATCGAAGTACACCTCGCCCCCGACCGTGGGCACCCCGACACAATTGCCGTAGTGACCGATGCCGTGGACGACGCCCCGAAAAAGCGCCCGGTTGCGGGCGTCTTCGAGCGGTCCGAAGCGCAGCGAATTGAGCGAAGCGATGGGCCGCGCTCCCATCGTAAAAATGTCGCGCAGAATGCCCCCGACGCCGGTGGCTGCCCCTTGAAACGGCTCCACCGCACTCGGGTGGTTGTGCGATTCAATTTTGAAAGCGACGCGCAGGCCGTCGCCGATATCGATCACCCCGGCGTTCTCGCCCGGTCCCACCAGCACCCGCGGGCCGGTGGTCGGAAATCCTTTAAGCAGCGGCCGGGAATTTTTATAGCAGCAGTGTTCAGACCACATCACGCTGAACATGCCCAACTCGTTGAGGTTGGGGTGGCGTCCGATCAGTTCGGTGATGCGCCGGTACTCCTGGGGGCTCAGGCGGTGGCGGGCCAGATCGGCGGGGCTAAACGGGGAGGACTCGGTCGGCGCGGTCATCTCGGCCAAGTATTCACCCGCCGATTATAACGTTTGCTCTCGCTCTCCCGTCAGGGCTTCTTGGTTTCACCCACCCCGCCGGCTGGACTAAAGCCCGACAAACGGGCCAGATCCTTGAGCGGATAGCCGCCCTCGTAGCGCTTGCCGCCGATTTCCCAGGTGGGATAGCCGTCGATCCCGGCCTCGGTGCAGACTTTGGCCGGGGGCGCACCCCGCCCGCCCGGCGAACATTCGATATAGGGCACAAAGCGCTCCGCCTCTTCGCCGAAGGCTTTTTTCTGATCCTGGCAGTGCGGGCACCAGGAAGCGCCGTAGAACTTGGCGCCGGTGGTGCGCAGATGCTTGGCGAGGGCCACCGAGTAATCGAGCGGGCCAGCGCTTACACTCTGGACGTTGTAAATGCCCCAGATGCCGGCCATACCCGCGAGCACCACACCCAGGCCCCCCAGGACCAGATTGTCGGGCTTCTCCCAACGGTGACCGACCAGCGTCAGCGCAAAGATGGCGGCGATCAAGGCGGCCGAGGCTATGCAGTACAAGCAAAAAGCCACGATCTCAAACATCAGCAGATAGATCAAATACGCACTAAAGGTGACCCCGACCAACGACAGGCCGAACAACGTTCCCCAGCGCCAGCGGTCGATCCCCGGCAGCAGCGCCACCAGCAACAGCGTCAGATACAGCCCCAGGCCCAACGCCGAAACGGGTATCCCGAAAAGTGAAGCGTAAGGGCTCTGCAGTACCAGATCGCACCCGGCACCCTCGGTGCAGAACGCCGCCTGGGAAGCAGACACCTTTGTCCAGGTGAGATAAGCAGTGAGCGCGCTGCCGCAGGCGGCCAGACCGGCGATGGCCCAGCGCGGCCAAACGGCCTCTTGCTGCGAAACGGTCTTCATGGGTGGCAGTGGGGATCTCGGCACTCTCGTTGTATCACATCGGCCGCCGTGCTCTAGAGGGGGCTCCGGCCTGGAAACTATTTTTAATTTAATTCATGTATCTAAAGATACACAACAAAACAAGAATCCGTAGCTTACGCTACAAGAGTGCGATAGGATGAATGAGAGCGCAAATTGTCCGACGAACAATTCAGATTTGGGAGGCGCATGATGATGGAAGGCACCGTTGATACGAAGACACGCAACCTGATGCTGCGTCTTCGCCACAACAAGCGGAATCGTGAGCAGAGTCTGCTTGAAAGGGGCGTCGAGCGCGTTGTGGGTCAGCGTTCTGAAGCGGTTCGCTAGCTTGGGTCACTTCTATAGCAAAGCGGGGTGCGGTCGGTTTGTCGAAGCGCACCCCGTTCGCTTTTGAAGATGTGAGCTTTAAAGAGCGACTCCAAAGGCCAGAAAAACCAGAGGGCGTGTGCCGGTGTTGCAGCAGCTTTGGGCTGTTCCCGCCGACACCAATACACAATCGCCCGCCGAAACCGTTAGGTACTGATCGCCCAGGCAAAATTCCCCCTGGCCTTCCAGGAAGTAAAACACTTCCTCCATCGAAGCGTGGCTGTGGGCGCGAAACGACTCGCCCGGTTCCATGCGCGCATGATTGAGCATTTTAAGGTTGGAGCGCGCATCGGCGTCTTTGACTAGCACACGCTTATTGAGCCGCGGGTCGTGGGTGACCGGCACCGGTGCAACCTGATCCAGGCTGATTTTCATCGCTGCGGGCCGTTGTTTATCGGTTTGTTACGCCGGTGTGCCACGGCGCGACGGTACAGGCGCAGCGCCCGCGCGCAAGCAGGCGGCGACACGTATCGGTAGTCTTTGCTACGGCACGAGCATTTCAGATGCCAGGTGGGCTGTCCAATTTCGGTGCGGACGGAAGATTGAAGACGCGCTCCAAACGGTCGACATTGCTGCGCAACAGGAATTCATCGCCTCTCATGAAGACGAAATCGCTCTGCGATTTGTCGGTGCTGTTGCCTTTGAAAGCGTGATCGTCGCTGCTCGGATTTGGGTGGCTCATTTTTTATGATCTCTTAACTTAGATTTAAGACAAGCACACCGAGCAGCCGAGTGCAAGGGCCTGTGCGTAATTCGCTCAGACTGGCCGCCCGACTGCATAAGCCACCGCACTGGACCAGGACACTACCCGGTCGAGTAACTGCCGCCTAAAGATTGCTTCGAGACTCTCTACTTCTGCGGGCGACAGCAGCCGAGCCAGCTGGGCAGCATAAGCGCCCCTCGGATGGGATCTGGCAAACCAGCGCGCCAATAGCGGCCCACTGACGCGCAGTTCACCCTCCACACTTTCACTGGTGATCTCACAGGCCAGGCCCGCCTGCTCGAAGACCGATTGCAGGTCGTCCGGTTCCCAGCCCAATTGCGGGTCGTCGCCAAAGGCAAGCTCCTCGGCTTCGACAACCCGCCGGTAGAGATCGGCCGCAAGCCAGGCGGGGTCGAGCAGTTGCCAGAGGCGACTTCCCCGGCTCGGCATGTTTTCGGCAATCACCAGCACGCCGCGCGGGGCCAGTAGATTTTGCAGCGCGGTAAGGACAGCAATTTTGTGGGGTGTGCCTTTGAGCAGGTTTCGTCCGACAATCCGCTCGAAGCGCAAACCAGGACTATGCTGCCCTACCGCTGCGGTCAGGTGTTCGAGAGCCGCCGTCAGAATCACCGGGCGGCGCAGAGGGCTCAAGGCCGCTGCCTGCTCGGCAAGGGCGTCGGCGTCGGCAGCGTTGGCCGCACGGGCGTAGACACCCCCTTCCGGGGTGCGGCGGATGGCTTCCCAGGTGAGCAGGCCGCTGCCTGCCGCCGCGTCGAGGATGACGTGGTGGCGCTCGGGGGCTGCCAGTTCAAAGATCCGATCGCGCAGGCGGGCGAGCTGTTCGCCCTGGCGGCCCATGGCCCGCGCCAGCCAGCGCTCGCTCGGCCCGTCGGCCGGACCGAAACTGAGCCGCTCGGGACTATCGGTTTCGACCAGGGCGGCCAGTTGCGCTTCACGTCTACGGGCGACGGCGGCCTGGATACCAGCCTCGTAACCCTGGTCGCCGGGCTGATAAAACAGTTGCCCCTGCAGGCTGGTGGGAAGATACTGCTGGGCAACCCAGTGGTCGCGGTAGGCGTGCGGGTAGAGGTAGCCCGCGCCGTGGCCGAAGCCCTCCTTGTCGCGGTTTGCGTCCTTGAGGGGGTTGGGAATATCCGAGGCCCGCTCGCCCTCGACCGCCGCCAGGGCGTCGAAGAAGGCCATGGCGCTGTTGGATTTGGGCGCAGTGGCCAGGTACAGCGTCGCCTGGGCCAGGTGATAGCGCCCCTCGGGCATCCCCACCCGGTCAAAAGCCTCGGCGCAGGCCACGACGACCGCCAACGCCTGCGGGTCGGCGAGGCCCACATCCTCGCTCGCCTGGATGAGCAGCCGCCGGAAGATAAAGCGCGGCTCTTCCCCCGCGTAGATCATCCGTGCCAGCCAGTACAAGGCGGCATCGGGGTCCGAGCCTCGGAGGCTTTTGATATAGGCGCTGATCGTATCGAAGTGGACGTCGCCCTCTTTGTCGTAGAGCACTGCCCGACGCTGGATCGATTCTTCCGCAACCGGGAGGGTGATGCGGATTGCACCGTCGCCATCTGCCGGAGTGGTCTCAACGGCCAGTTCCAGGGCGTTGAGCAGCGTGCGCGCGTCGCCCCCGGCCACATCCACCAGGTGCGCAAGCGCCTCGGGATCGAGCCGCACATTGCGCTTGCCGTAGCCGCGCTCGGTATCGGCGAGCGCCTGCAGGGCTACTGCCCGCAGATCCTCACTTTCCAGCAGCTTGAGCTGAAATAAACGTGAGCGGCTCACCAGGGCCTTGTTGACTTCAAAAAACGGGTTCTCGGTGGTGGCGCCCACCAGCACGATCGTGCCGTTTTCGATCCAGGGCAACAGCGCGTCCTGCTGGGACTTGTTGAAGCGGTGCACTTCGTCCACGAACAAGATGGTCCGCCGGCCAAACTGGCCGCGGCGGCTTTTGGCCTCGTCGATCGCCTCGCGGATATCTTTGACCCCGGCGAGCACGGCGTTGATGGCGATGAAGTGGGCGCGGGTCGTGCCCGCGATGATCCGTGCCAGCGTCGTTTTGCCGGTGCCCGGAGGGCCGTAGAAAATCAGCGAAGAGAGCTGATCGGCCTGGATCGCCCGCCTTAAGAGTCGGCCGGGGCCGACGATGTGGCCCTGGCCGACGAATTGATCGAGCGAACGCGGGCGCATCCGGTCGGCGAGCGGTGCCTCCGCCGCCTGCTGCTGCTCGCGGTGCCGCTCGAAGAGATCCACGTTTAGCCGTAGTAAGGAGGGGTATTTCCTTCCTTCCACTTGATGTTGCAGCCGATGCTGGGCTTTTGCTCGATGGCGGGCGCTTTGCCCCCGAGCACCGCGTCGATGGCGATGCGCAGATCTTTGCCCGTCACCGGCAGGTCGTTGCCGGGGCGGCTGTCGTCAAGTTGTCCGCGGTAGACCAGCCGCCGAGCGGCATCAAACAGGAAAAAATCGGGGGTGCAGGCCGCCTGGTAAGCTATGGCGGTCTGCTGGCTCTCGTCGTAGAGCACCGGGAAGGTGAAGCCCAGTTCGTCCACCATCTCCTTGAGGCTCTCGGGGGAGTCGACCGGGTACTTGACGGCGTCGTTGGCACTGATTGCCGCGATCGCCAGGCCCGAATCGGCGTAGTCCTTGCCCAGCCGGGCCAGCTCGCCCTGGATGTGCTTCACGAAGGGGCAGTGGCGACAGATGAACATCACCAGCAGCGCCGGTTGACCTGCGAAGCTTGCCAGCGTGAGCATCTGGCCGGTGCTCACATCCGGTAGAACAAAGGCCGGTGCCAGCGTATCAAGCTCCATCATCGTCGAAGCGGTACGGGCCATGGTGCGTCTCCAAATGCGTTCCTATGCCCTAGTTTAGAGCGCGGGAGCGAGCGACTTAGCGGCCGGACCGCTGTGGTGACTCCGCCGGGACAATCTCCAGGCTGAGCTTGTCGTTGCGCCGTAGGACGGTCAGCGACGAGCGCACCCCCACCTGCTTGTCACTCAAGGCGCGGTGCAGGGCGTCGATGTCGCTCACCGCCTGCCCGGCCAGTTCGACGATCACATCTCCTTCGCGCAAACCCGCCTGCGAAGCGGGGCTGTCGGCCTCGACAGAAACCACCAGCACCCCGGTTTCGGCCGCGAGATTGTGAAAGCGCATCACAAAGCGCGGCAGCGGCACCGTCTGCCCGCCCACACCGATAAAGCTACGGCGCACCCGGCCCCCATTGATGAGTTGGCCTGCGACAAATTTGGCGGTGTTGACGGCGATCGCAAAGCAAATGCCCTGTGCCGGCAGGATGACCGCCGAATTCACCCCGATCACCTCGCCGCGCGAGTTGACCAGCGGTCCGCCGGAGTTGCCCGGGTTGAGGGCGGCGTCGGTCTGGACAATGTTGTCGATGAGCCGCCCGGAGCCGGAGCGCAGCGAACGGCCAAGGGCGCTCACCACCCCGGCGGTCACCGTGTACTGAAAACCGTAGGGGCTGCCGATGGCGATGGCCAACTGGCCGACGCGCACTTTCTGGGAATCGCCCAATTTGACGGGGTAGAGGTTGGCCCCGTCGATGCGGATGACAGCGAGGTCACTGTCGGGGTCGTCGCCCACAGGGGTTGCCGCCATCCGCCGACCGTCCTGCAGCGTCACCCCTACTTCGCCGGCCCCATGAACGACGTGGCTGTTGGTGAGGATGTAGCCGTCGGGGGTAAACAAAAAACCCGAGCCGTTGCCCTGCGTCTGCTGGTTGCCCCGGCGTCCCCGTGTGCTTTTGTGCACGTCGATATTGACCACCGAGCGGCTCACAGTCTCGGCGGCGCGAGTCACCGCGTTCGAGTAAGCGTCCAGCAATTCCCCGTCTTCGGGAGAGCCAGCTTGTGACAAAGGCACCGATTCGCCTGCGAATGCACTGTCTGAGACCAGCCTAAGAATCCCTGCCATCCTACGCTCCCCTGCGACTGGATAGGAAAAGCCCAAGCTAGCACAAGCGCTTCGTCTGTCGAGTCGGCTGCACAAAGCATGTACTGGGCTATCATCCGGCGAAACGAATTTGTGCTCCCCACAACAAACTTGTTCAGCCCCTGGACAGACCGTCCTGTAAAGATATGTTGATAACTTGGCCACAGTGCGACTCGCTTGGCTTCAGCCGTGTGGCCACCAAAAGCAGTACGTGCCGGATCCAGGCAAGGCCTACCGAGCCTTTTAGAAAGGCTTGGCAGACTCTAGGCTAGAGCAATTTTCATGCAAAAAAACCAACAACTCGAATCGCTGGTATTTCTCAACAAGCTTCAAAAGGGCATCTGGATCCTAGGCATCGCGGCGTGGATATTCGGCCTGTGCGACAGGACCACCGCAGCTCTGGCGGATGGCTATCTGAACGCACTGGACATGGTCCTGCTGTTTACGGCTTCATTCTTTTTCGTTTGCTGGTTATTCTTGAAACCTGCGCGCGTAGTAGCCGATAAAAATACTTCCAAAAATCTGAACTAGTCCGCCGCAAACCCCCCAAACGGCAAACCGGGCCTCACGCCAGGGGGGTGCATGAAGCCCGGTTGCCGTCTTGTGCGGACGGGTGCTTGCCTGTTGGCTTGCTTCTTCATCGTCGCGGCAGGCCCGGGTCTGAACCACGGAGTTGAACCCATGTTTGGGTGCGCTTGGGCGCAGCCGCCGCTTCTGCAAAAGGCAGGTGCATCGGTGGGCTACAATGCGCGTAACAAAGCGATTGTGTGGTTCTGACCATGATCAACCTCACCGAAACCGCCCTCCAAGAAGTCAGGCGCCTGCAGAAAAAAAGCGGCAACGACCGGCAGTTCTTGCGTCTGGGGGTGGTCAACGCCGGCTGCTCCGGCATGTCCTATACGATGAAGTTCGACACCGAAAGCCGGGCGGACGACCACCTGTTTGATCAGGACGGCGTGCGTGTGGCCGTTGATGCCGCAAGCCTGCCCTATCTTGGGGAGCTCACCCTCGACTGGTCCGGCGATCTGATGGGGGGCGGCTTCCGCTTCCACAACCCCAGTGCCACCCACACCTGCGGCTGCGGTTCCTCCTTCTCGACCAATCCCGAGGCGGCTATCGCCGCTCACTGAATCTGCGCCTCTGCGTCGGGATCCGGAGCCATTTCGCCGAGGGCGGTCCAGCCGGGTTCCCACAGATCCCGGTTTTTGAGGGTCTTGGCGTTCACCCAAACATTGACCTCCACTGCACACACTGATTGCAGGCGGGCAAAGACCAGACCCTTGCGGTCCTCGCGGGCAAAAACCTGAAAGTGCCGCCATCCCATGATCTTGCCGGCGGAGGTCCACTTGGAGCCCACAAGGTGGGGATACTTGATTTTGCGCCGGCCTTTCATCGGGTACCTGCTGCGAACGATTCCGCCCGCCCGGTGTTGTGAAGAACACACGGTTGGTCGAACACTATGATTTCCTTGTAGCAGTTTTCGGCCAGACCCTAACCCTTCAACCGCAGGAGGCCGCCATGCCGTTCAGCGAAGGCGAGCTGGTTCGAGAGCGCTACCGGTTGTGTCGGCACCTCGGCGTCAACGGCGGTCGCGAGACCTGGCTGGCGGCGGACGGGCTGTGCGCCGAAGTGTCCGTCACCCTCAAGACGCTTTATTTCGGCCGCAGTGCCACCTGGCAGGATCACGAACGGCTGGAGCGCGAGGCGCGCACCCTCGCCTCGCTCGACTACCCCGGCATCCCCCGCCACCGGGATGCCTTCTGGGTGGAGCTGCCCGAAGGGCATTACTACTGCCTAGCTCAGGAGTACATCGCCGGGATCACCCTGGCCGAACGGGTCGGCTCGGGTGGGCGTCTGGGCGAAGCGGATATCGTCCGTCTGGCGGCGAACCTGCTGGAGACGCTTGCCTACTTGCACAGCCAGGCGCCCCCGGTGATTCACCGCGACATCAAGCCGAGCAATATCGTCTGCACCGCCGATGGCGGCTACGCGCTCATCGACTTCGGCTCGGTTCAGGCCCAGAGCAGTACGGCCACCCTGACGGTCGCCGGAACCTTCAGCTATATGCCACCCGAGCAATTTATCGGCCGCGCCGCACCGGGATCGGACCTTTACGCGCTGGGAGCGACACTGCTTTTTGCCCTCACCGGCACCGATCCGGCGGACTTTCCACGCCGGGGCTTGCATCTAATCTTCCAGAGCCGGGTGGGGGTGGGTCGGCCGCTGGTGCGCTGGTTGGAACGCCTGCTCGAACCGGCCCTTGAGGAGCGTCTGGGTAACGCCCGCGAGGCGCTCGAAACTCTTAAGCACCGAGAAGCCCTCTATGCTGCAAGCAGTTGCGGCCGGGCGCTGAGGCCGCTCGCGGCGGGCAACCCCTGGAAACCCTTTGCGCTGTTGGGGGGCAGTTTGTTGTTCGCTGTGGCCGTGCCGCTGGTGACGCTTTTTGGGGCCGGGGCGAGTTTGATCTTGTATCTCTACCTGAGACAGGTGCTCGACCCGTTTCCGACGCATGTTCACCTGCTCAACGCCCTGGCGATCGTCGCGGTGGGTTCACTGCTGTGCCTCTGGTGGGCCAAAAGCACCGCCGATGACGCCCAGCCTTGACCTTTAACATCCGCCCTCGGCCAGTACCACCACCCGCACCCGCTTTTCGTGGAGCAGTTCCTGCCAGGTAAAATCCAGTTCCGGCACGCGCACGGCGTACTGCTCGTCACCGTTGCGCCCATAGATGCGTGCCTGCTCGGGGTTGAGCAGAACAAAGCGGATCTCCCCGGCGCGCAGCCGGGCAAGAAATTCTGAATACGGAAGCGTCGGCCGCCAGTAAACCGGCAGACATCGCACCTCCCGCCAGACCGCCGGCAGAGGATTTTCGGAGGCGACCCAGGCGAAAAAGCCCACCGCGACCGCCGGCAACACCAGACGCACCAACCACAACATTTGTTTACAATTTATCACCCATGGGTGCTGGCGCTGGTCGAGAATACACTTGGACACCCAAGCCGGAGACCGATGCGATGCCCCTCGGCGATGCCCTCGAAGCCTATACCCGCAAACGTCCCGGCGAAGTGCTGCTGGTGCGGGTTCTCCTGGATGGTTCCTCTGAGGAGGTGCTGGTCTTTCGCGGCGCCTCCAGTTTTTTGACCCGGCCCACGCCCGCCGATCCTGGCCAGCCGGTGATCCCGGCGGGCGCCCAACTTTTGGGCGTCGAGCGCCAGCACGCTCCTTTCTCCCCCGTCAACCCCCAGGTGATTGCCACGGGGTTGCAGGGCGAAGCGCTGGCCACCTTGCTTGCCGAGGTGGGGATCGATCTATGAGGGAGCGCACGGTCACCTACAGCCCTGCTTTTACGCTGGTGCCCACCCGCGAGTGCTTCAACCGTTGCGGCTACTGCAATTTTCGGGCCGATCGCGGGGCTGCGTGGCTGCAGCCTGCCGAGGTGCGCGCGCTTCTGCTGCCGCTGGTGGGAAGCGGTGTGGTCGAAATTCTGGTCCTCTCGGGGGAGGTGCACCCCCACGATCCCCGTCGGGGCGAATGGTTTGCGATGATTGAGGACATCTGTGCAGTGGCCTTGGAGCTGGGATTTTTGCCCCACACCAACTGCGGCGTTCTGAGCTTCGAGGAGATGCGCGCGCTGCAGCAGCTGAACGTCTCGCTGGGTCTGATGCTCGAAATCGACAGCAACAGGCTGCTGGGAGGCGTCCACCGCCATGCCCCGAGCAAGATCCCGGCGCTGCGCACCGCGCAACTCGAATGGGCGGGTGCTTTGGGCATCCCCTTTACCACCGGTCTGCTGTTGGGAATCGGCGAGACACCCGCCGAGCGCGAGGATACGTTGCGGACCATCGCCCGGCTGCAGGATCGCCACGGACACATCCAGGAGGTCATCCTGCAGCCCCACAGCCCCGGCGGCTCCCAAAGCTGGGCTGGAGAACCGCTGGGCGACGCACAACTGCTCGGAGTGGTGCGGCTGGCCCGGCAGATTCTGCCTGCCGAGATTACGATTCAGATCCCGCCCAACCTGGTGGGTGACCCCGTGCCGCTGCTGGAGGCGGGGGCGCGGGATCTGGGGGGGATTGGTCCAGTGGACGTGGTCAATCCCGACTATGCCCACCCGGTTGTGGAGCGGCTCGGCGAACGACTCGCGGCGGCGGGCTGGCGGTTGGAGCCGCGGCTTCCGGTGTATCCCCATCTCGATAAACGGGTCGCCACCGCTTTGCAACCGCTGCTCGGCGAGCACCGCGCCCGGCTGTGTCAAGCGGCGGTGACTTGAAGGCGCTCCGTTAACCTGCACTTAGGGTGGGGACACTACGATCGCGCGGGTCCAACTCGTGGGTAAATATGGTGTCTGTAAAGCTTCGCATTGAGATCAAGTCTTTCGCCTGCTTTGCGTTGGCTGCCACCCTGGCGGTCACGGCGGTCCAGGCCCAGGCGACTGCTCCGGTGGCAACCGTCCGGCCGAAGCTGGAGACGCCGGCCCTTTTTGACGACGAAGCGGGTGGTGAAGCGGACGCCGACGATCCGTCCATCTGGCTGCACCCGGTCGCCCCGGCCAAAAGTGTCATGGTGGGCACCAAGAAAAATGCCGGACTGTCGGTCTACGACCTGGCGGGCCAAGAACTGCAGGCCGTCGCCGCCCCGCCGCCCCCTACCCCCGACGACGCCCCCGGCCGGTTCAACAACGTCGATGTGGTCTATGGCTTCACCCTGGGTGGACGCAGTGTCGATTTGGCCGTCACCACCGACCGCGGTCGCGACAAGCTGCGCATCTACACGATCGACCCGGCGAAGGCAGCCCAAAGCCAGGCCCCGCTGGTGGATGTCACCGACCCAGACGCGGGCTTTGTGTTTTCGGCCGATCAAGTACAAGTCAACGAGCAAACCACAGCTTATGGCCTCGCCCTTTACCGCAACCGCCACTCCGGCCGCACCTTCGCCTTTGTGAGCCAACGCTCGCGCACAGCCATCGCCAAGCTCGAACTGTTCGATATCGGTGGCGGACAGGTGGGCTACCGCAAAATTGCCGAGGTGGTTCTTCCTGAGAGTTTTACACTGCCCAACGGCACCAGCTGGACCCCCTGCAACGATCCTGGCGATCTGGCCCAGGTGGAGGGGATGGTGGTGGACCAGGAACTGGGCATTCTTTATGCGGGCCAGGAAGATGTGGGCATCTGGCGGATCTCGGCGGCCTTCGAAGCGGCAAGCCCGGTGCTGGTGGACAAAGTGCGCGAATTCGGCGTGCCCTATACCTACGATACCGAAGAAGAAGAGTGTGTCATCGACTACGCCGCCGATCCGGGTTATGGCGGCAAGCACCTGAGCGCGGATGTCGAAGGACTTACTATCTACTACACCGCTAGCAATCAGGGGTATTTGATTGCCTCCAGCCAGGGAGACAACACCTTCGCCGTCTACGACCGCCGGGATGTCAATCGCTTTATCGGCGGCTTCGAGATCGCAGACAACCGCCGCAAAGGTGTAGACGGTGTGCAGGAGTGCGACGGTGCAGCGGTGCTGAACGTGCCTTTGGGAGCGGCTTTTCCCTTGGGGTTGCTGGTCACCCAGGACGGAGGGAACACCCCCGAGGTGTCGGACAACGAAGGCGAAGCCCGCGACAACACCAACTTTAAGTACACCCCCTGGCAGTCGCTGGCTAAAGCATTCCCCAGCCCGCTTGCGATCGACACAACCAGCTGGAATCCGCGCACCGGCTACGGGCTCTAGCTCCCGCCCCATGCCAAGATGGCTCTCACAGCGTTGGGAGCGAGGGGCGTGGGACAGATTCGCCTAGGCGTGGATGTGGGAGGTACCTTCACCGACCTGGTGGCCGTGGTCGAAGGCACAGTGATCACCGCCAAAGTGCCCACCACGGCCGATCAGTCGGAGGGGGTGATCGAGGCGTTTGCGCGCACGGGGCTCGCAGGCGATGCAGTCGGCGTCTTTGCCCACGGGATGACCGTGGCCACCAATGCCCTGCTGGAAGGCAAAGGAGCTTCGACCGCTTTTGTCACCACCGAGGGCTTTCGGGATTTGCTGCGCATCGGCCGCCAGAACCGGCCCCACCTGTATGACCTGACCCAGCCCCGACCCCGGCCGCTGGTGGCGCGCGAGCACTGCTTTACTGTGCGTGAACGGATGGGACCTGCAGGGGTGGTGATCCCTCTTGAAAACCAGGAACTGGCGGTGTTGGTCACCAAACTGGAACCGCTGATCGCCGCCGGTGCGATCGAATCGGTGGCCGTCGGGTTTTTGTTCGCTTTTGGCCACTCCGAACACGAGCAGGCCGTGGCCCGCACTCTACAAAAGGCGTTTCCGCAAGTGCATCTGTCGCTCTCAAGCGAGGTGGCTCCTGAGTTTCGGGAGTACGAACGCTTCAGTACCACGGTTGTGGATGCCTACTTGAGCCCGAAGCTGCGCTACTATCTCGACCGACTGGTGCAGCGCTGCCGGGAGCGGCAACTGCCCGTGCCGCTCATCATGCAGTCGAGCGGCGGGGTAACCACCATCGAGCGGGCACGGGGGGCGGCGGCACTTTTGTCCGGTCCGGCGGGCGGCGTGCGCGGAGCGGCCTTCGTGGCGGCCCAATCGGGGTTCGCCGATGTGCTCACCTTCGACATGGGCGGCACCAGCACCGACGTGTCGCTCATCTTGCGGGGCCGGCCCCAGACCAGTGCCGAGGCGGTGGTGGTGGGGTACCCGGTACGACTGCCGCAGATCGACATCCACACCGTGAGCGCGGGGGGCGGCTCGGTGGCCTGGGCCGACGGCGGCGGCGCGCTGCGGGTCGGTCCCCATTCGGCCGGTTCCATCCCCGGTCCTGCGGCCTACGGCCGGGGAGGAACCGAACCCACCGTCACCGACGCCAATGTGTTTCTTGGCTATCTGGCGGACGGGGCGGTGTTGGGCGGAGCGCTCCAGATCGACAAATCCGCCGCTACCGCCGCCCTTGAGCGGCTTGCAGACAAACTCGGCCTGGGGGTCGAGCGCACGGCGGTCGGTATCCGGGCGGTGGCGAACGCCCACATGGTCGCGGCCTTGCGGGTAATGTCGGTGGAGCGGGGGATCGATCCGCGCGCCCTGGCGCTACTGGCTTTCGGGGGGGCCGGGCCGATGCACGGCTGCGACCTGGCCGCGCATCTGGGGATTTGGCGGGTGTTGGTGCCCGAGGCGGGAGGAGTGCTCTCCGCCCTGGGGCTTGCCGTCTCCCCATTGAGGCGAGATTTCTCCCGTGCCGTGCTGCGGCGGCTGTCGGATCTGGACGAACCGTGGCGAAGCGAATTCACTGCCCTGGCCGCTCAGGTGCCACCGGAGCTTGCCGAGCGTGCGTACTTTGCCGATGTGCACTACCGCGGCCAGTCGTTCGAACTCACGGTGCCGGTAGATCTAGAGCAAAATCTCGAAGCTGTCGCCGCCACCTTTCATGAAGCGCATGCCCGCCGATACGGCTGGTCGGATCCGGCCCAGGCGATTGAACTGGTACAGGCGCGGCTGGTGGCCACCGAGCCGGTGGCCTTGCCGGAGCTGTCGGCTGAGGCTGGCGATCAAGATGGGCCGCCGGCAGAGCGCCTTGCCTGGTTTGACGGGGACTTTCAACCGGTGCCCGTCTACGACCGCACCCGCCTGGGGCCGCTCAGCCGCCTTGAAGGCCCCGCCCTGATCGAGATGCCCGAGGCCACCGTTGTCGTTCCGCTGGGATGGCAGGGAGTCATCGATCAATGCGGTACGCTGATATTAGAATTCCAGACCGCCCGTGAAGACGTTCAAATCGGCTGAAGTGCTGATTATCGCCCTGCTGGCCGCTACCGGCGGCGCCGCCGGCAGCTATTTTGCGGTGAGCCGGGTGTCGGCCCCTGCCGCGCCCTCCACCCCAGCTGCCGCTCCCCGGCCTGCCAACGCCCCCGCCAACTCCGAGGCGCCGCTGCCGCCGCTGCCCACTTCCCTGGGCTCCGATGAACTCGACAACATCGCCGTCTACGAGCGGGTGAGCCCGGCGGTGGTCAACATCACCACCACCGTGCTGCGCTACGACTACTTCAGCCGCGCCGTGCCCGAGCAGGGCAGCGGCTCCGGGAGCATTCTCGATGCCCAGGGCCGCATCCTCACCAATTACCACGTGGTCCGCTCCCCCAAAAGCCGCCTGGAAGTCACCCTCGCCAACGGCAAGCGCTACCGGGCGCGCCTAGTGGGGGCCGACCCGAGCAACGACCTGGCGGTGATTCAGTTGGAAGATCCGCCCCCCAACCTCACCACCATCACCCTGGGCGAATCGAGCAACCTGCAGGTGGGGCGCAAGGTGCTGGCGATCGGCAATCCCTTCGGCCTGGAGCGCACCCTTACCACCGGTGTGATCAGCGCCCTTGAGCGCGATCTGGCTTCCGAACGGGCAGGCCGCACCCTCAGAAACCTCATCCAGACCGACGCCGCCATCAACCCGGGCAACTCCGGCGGGCCGTTGCTCGACAGCCAGGGTCGGTTGATCGGGGTGAATACTGCAATATTCAGCACCAGCGGTTCGAGTGCGGGTATCGGCTTTGCCGTCCCGGTCGACACCGTGCGTCAAGTGCTGCCTGAATTGATCTCGCGCGGCACCGTCCGGCGCGCCTCCCTCGGCGTGCAGGTGCTGCCCCTTTCGCCGATGGTGGTCGAAACGCTCAAATTGTCCGTCAAAGAAGGAGCGCTGGTGGCGGCGGTGGTTCCGGGAGGGGCTGCGGCCCGCGCCGGACTGCGCGCCGGTCGGCTCGAGACGATCGACGGCAACCTGCAACTGCCGGTGGGGGCCGATGTGATCGTGGCGATCGACAGAGTCGCCATCAAAGACGCCCAGGATCTGATCAACCAGATCCAGAAACACAAGCCGGGCGACAAGGTCACCCTCACGATCGTCCGCAACAACGCCGAAGTGCAGGTGCCCGTCACCCTGGGCGAACTGCGCGAGCAGCTCGAAGAACAATAAGATACCAAGTTTCAGCGGCCGTACCCTGACACCTGGACACCCTTAAATCAGCGACCCCGAACGGGCTCGAACCGTCAACCTCCGCCGTGACAGGGCGGCGCTCTAACCAATTGAGCTACGGGGCCTTACTGGCGCAAATACCATCTTTGCCTGAAGGCAGAGCCAGTGTCAACCTACCCCGCCTGCGATTTTCCAGGCGGGTAGGCTGCGACGGCACCGGCATCAATAGATAAGTAGAGTTGATATAAAATATATGAAACTATAATCGCGACTAATATTGCATTCGGGGAGGCGTGGTCTTATCCTATAAGCTAGGAATACCCAGGATTTTCGCCTACGAAAAGCGATGAGTATTCCCTCACAATTTTCGCCACAAACTGTTATGTTTGACTGCGCGAAATGCACGGGAGGTTGTTCATGCCTATTGCTGTTGGAATGATCGAAACCAAGGGCTTTCCGGCCATCGTCGAAGCGGCGGACGCGATGGTCAAGGCGGCCCGGGTCACCCTGGTCGGTTATGAAAAGATTGGCAGCGGCCGGGTCACGGTGATCGTGCGCGGCGATGTTTCCGAGGTCCAGGCTTCGGTTTCGGCGGGCGTCGAATCGGCCAAGCGGGTGAATGGCGGCGAGATACTTTCGACGCATATTATTGCTCGTCCCCACGAGAACCTCGAGTACGTGCTGCCGATTCGCTACACCGAAGCGGTCGAGCAGTTCCGAACTTGATGGGTTGCGTTTGTGTGTTTTTTAAGGAGGAATCTGAATGGCAGTTGCAGTTGGCATGATTGAAACCCTGGGTTTTCCGGCCGTGGTCGAGGCGGCGGATGCGATGGTCAAGGCGGCCCGGGTGACCCTGGTCGGTTATGAGAAGATCAGCAGCGGCCGGGTCACGGTGATCGTGCGCGGCGATGTTTCCGAGGTGCAAGCTTCGGTGGCGGCGGGGATCGAATCGATCAAGCGCGTCTACGGCGGTCAGTTGCTCTCGCACCACATCATCGCCCGTCCCCACGAGAACCTCGAGTACGTGCTGCCCATCCGCTACACCGAGGCGGTCGAGCAGTTCCGCGAGGGCGTCAACTCTATCCGTCCTTACGGCAGACCCTGATGCAGATTGGCAGAGTCCGCGGCACAGTGGTCAGCTCGCAAAAAGAGCCCAGCATGGTCGGGGTGAAATTTTTGCTGCTGCAGCTTATCGATGAGGCCGGCCAGCCGCTTCCCCAATACGAAGTGGCGGCCGACGGCGTCGGGGCCGGGCTCGACGAATGGGTACTGTTCAGCCGCGGCAGTGCGGCCAGGCAGGTGGCGGGCAGTGAAAAGCGTCCAGTCGACGCGGTGGTGATCGGCATCATCGACACGGTCAGCGTCGACAACCGCCCGCTCTACAGCAAAAAGGACCAGTACCGCTAGCAGGTTGAATGCGTTTGGAGGAATCGGTTGATGGTTGCACAAAGCCGCCTTGCGGCTCCCCCTACCCCGTGGTCGAGACGGTTGGCTGAAGCCGCAATCGATCCGTCCGCCTACGTACACAGTTTCTCGCAGATCATCGGCGATGTACGCATCGGCGCCAACGTGCTGGTCTCGCCGGGAACCTCGATCCGTGCCGACGAAGGTTCACCTTTTCACATTGGTGCCAACACCAACATCCAGGACGGCGTGGTCATGCACGGCCTGCAGGAAGGGCGGGTCAACGGCGACGACGGCCAATCCTACTCGGTGTGGGTCGGCTCCAACACCTCGATTACCCACATGGCCCTCATCCACGGGCCGTGCTACGTCGGCGACGATTGCTTCATCGGTTTTCGCTCGACGATCTTCAACGCCCGGGTGGGCAAAGGCTGCATCGTGATGATGCACGCGCTGGTGCAGGATGTGGAAATCCCGCCCGGCAAGTACGTGCCCTCCGGCGCGGTGATCACCTCCCAGCAGCAGGCCAACCGCCTGCCCGACGCCCAGGATATCGACATCCACTTTGCCAAGCACGTCATCGGCATCAACGATGCGTTGCGCCAGGGTTACCGCTGCGCCGCCGACATCGAGTGTATCGTGCCGATTCGCGACGAGAGCAGCCCGGCGGCGCCGGGCACCAACGGTAAACCCACACCCAAAACCCACGCTCAGGTAAGCAGTATGTTCATGACCAGTCAAACCCTCGACACGGTGCGCTCCCTGCTTGCCCAGGGCTGTCGCCTCGCGGTCGAATTCGCCGACGAGCGCCGCTTCCGGGCCAACTCGTGGGTGAGCGGTCCGGCGATCCAGGCGGCCCGCGAGCCGGAGGTGGTCAGTGCCCTGGAGAACGTGCTGCGCGAGCATGCGGGCGAATATGTCCGCATCATCGGCATTGATCCCAAAGCCAAGCGCCGCGTGGCCGAGACCGTCATCCAACGGCCCGACGGCAAACCGGTCGAGGCCAACAGCAGCAGCGGCAAGTTCGCTATGACCCCGGCCGCTCCCCCGGGCGGTTCCCACCGGCCCGGCAACGGCGGTCTGTTGAGTCCGGAGGCAGCCCAGCAAGTGCAATCGCTCCTTTCCCAGGGCTATCGCATCGGCACCGAACACGCCGATGAGCGGCGATTCCGGGCCAATTCCTGGCAGAATTGCGCGCCGATTGCCGCCACCCGCGAACCGGAAGTGCTCGCAGCCCTCGAAGGTTGTCTACAGGAGCACGCGGGCGAATACGTCCGCATCATCGGCATCGACCCGAAGGCCAAGCGCCGTGTGGCCGAGACGATTATTCAGCACCCCAACGGCAAGCAACCCAGTGGGGGAGCCGCCGCTCCAGCTCAGGGTTACAACACCGTCAGCCATCGGGCGAGCGGGGGCGGCATGCTCGATGCCGCCGTGCTCGATATGGTGCGTTCACTGCTCAGCCAGGGCCATCGCCTCGGCGTCGAATTTGCTGACGAGCGCCGCTTCCGGGCCAACTCGTGGGTGAGCGGTCCGGCGATCCAGGCGGCCCGCGAGCCGGAGGTGGTCAGTGCCCTGGAGAACGTGCTGCGCGAGCATGCGGGCGAATATGTCCGCATCATCGGCATTGATCCCAAAGCCAAGCGCCGCGTGGCCGAGACCGTCATCCAGCGGCCCAACGGTAGGCCCGTCTCGGGGGGGGCTGCTACTGCGAGCACACCGGCCGCGGGCGGCTACAGTCCCGCACCGGCACACGCACCCGGCCCGATGCGCAGCAGTTCGCTCAGCAGCGAGGTGCTCGATCAGTTGCGGCATCTGCTCGGTCAGGGCCATCGGATTGGGGTTGAATTTGCCGATGTCCGCCGCTTCAAGGCCAACTCGTGGGTGAGCGGCCCGGCAATCCAGGCGGCCCGCGAGCCGGAGGCGGCGGCGGCGCTGGAGACCGTGCTGCGCGAGCACGCCGGGGAGTACGTGCGGCTGATTGGCATCGACCCCAAGGCCAAGCGCCGCGTGGCTGAACTGATCATCCAGCGGCCCTGAACCGATGGCTTCTCTGCCACCGCCCTGGGACGCCAACGCCTACACAAGCGGCGATGTGACCATCCATCCCGGTGCTGCCGTCGCCTCCGGCGCTTTGCTGCGGGCCGACCCCGACAGCCGCATCGTGATCGGCTCAGGAGCGTGCATCGGCATGGGAGCCATCCTGCACGCCCACCAGGGCACCCTCGAAGTAGGCTCGGGGGCCAGCCTTGGCGCGGGGGTGCTGGTGGTGGGCAGAGGCAAAATCGGTGCTGACGCCTGCGTCGGCACCGCCACGACCCTGCTCAATCCCGACATCGCCCCCGGCCAGGTGGTGCCTCCCAATTCACTGGTCGGCCAGGCCGGCCGCTCCGCCGAGGCCTTCCCCACGGCGGCGGCACAACCCTACGTGGTTCCCGCCGCTCCGGCTCCACGCGATCCCAACCAGGCGCTTGCGGCCGGGTTTGACCCGCCGGTGCAGGCGGCCCTCCCCGAACCGCAGGGCGGCATCGTCCAGAACGGCCAGCCGCCGGTGGCGGGCAAGGCTTACCTGGAGCGGCTGCGCCTCAGCCTCTTTCCCCACAACGCCCCGCTGCAGAACCCCGATTCCGCGACCGGTGGAGGAGCGTAGGTTTGCCCATCCTTGGCCCTATGCACATCGTGCGAAACCGCCATTCCCTATCCGGGTGGGCAAAACGGAGGAGCTATGATTGAGAGGATTGCCACGCCTTTGCCAGGGCGTGAGTCAGGACTTCTAATGGAAAGCGCCCTCGGTCTGGTTTCGACCTCCAGTTATCCCGCGATCGTCGGGACCGCCGACGCGATGCTCAAGTCCGCCGGGGTAATGCTGATAGGCTACGAAAAAGTGGGCGGCGGGTACTGCACCGCTGTGGTGCGGGGCAAGACCTCCGATGTCCGCCTGGCCGTCGAGGCGGGGGTGCAGACGGCCAAGGAGTTCGGTCAACTGGTCTCTTCTTCGATCATCCCCCGGCCCCTCGCCAACCTGGAGGCGGTGCTGCCCATCAACAGCCGCATCCCCCGCTACGCCCGCAAGCAGGCTTTCAGCCATTTCAGCAACCAGGCGATTGGCTTGTTGGAGACCCGTGGATTTCCGGCGCTGGTGGGCGCGAGCAACACGATGCTGCGCGCCGCCGAGGTGCACCTTATCGGCTACGAAAAAATCGGCGCCGGGCTGTGCACGGTGATCATCCAGGGCCACGTTGCCGATGTAATCTACGCCATCGATGCCGGGATGAAAGAAGCCGAGCGCATCGGCGAACTGCACGCGGTCATGGTCATTCCCCGGCCCCTCGACGAACTGGAGCAATCGCTGCCCATCTCCCCGGCGTTGCTCGAAGTGCCCGAGCCCCTGCTTCTGCCGAGCCTGGTGCGCCAGGAAGTGGGCGAATTGTTGGAGCTGCCCGCCAAGACTCCCGAGCGTTAGTCGCTCTGGTGGGCGAAGCGGCGATAAAGAAAATCCAGGGCGTGGTTGCGCAGGTCGTAGTAGCGCGGGTCTTCCATGATGCGGGTGCGGTTGCGCGGCCGGGTAAAGGGAATCGTCAGTACCTCGCCGATATGGGCGGCCGGACCGTTGGTCATCATCACCAGCCGATCGGCCAGAAACAGTGCCTCGTCGATGTCGTGGGTGATCATCAGCACCGTGGCGCGGCTGGTGTTCCAGATTTGCAGCAGTTGCTCCTGGAGTTCTTCTTTAGTAATGGCGTCAAGAGCGCCGAAAGGTTCGTCCAGAATCAGTACTTCCGGTTGGATGGAAAGCGCCCGGGCAATGGCGACGCGCTGCTTCATGCCGCCGGACAGTTGGGCGGGCTTTTTCTCGGCCGCATCCGACAGGCCCACCCGGGCCAGGTTGGTCTGCACGATGGTCGTTTTTTCGCTTCTGGACTTGGTGGGCCAGACCGCGTCGACGGCCAGATAAATATTCTCGAAGGCCGTGAGCCACGGCAGCAGCGCGTAGCCCTGGAAGACCACCATCCGGTCGGGGCCGGGCCGGGCGATGGGCTCGGAGCGCAGGAGCACCTCGCCCGTGGTGGGGGTGGCAAAGCCCGCCACCATGTTGAGCAGGGTCGTCTTGCCGCAGCCGGAATGACCGATGATGCAGACGAATTCGCCCTGGCGCACGGCGAGATTGACGTCCTCCAGCACCGTGTAGGGGCCGTTCGGGGTCGGGAACGATTTGCTGACGTTGCGGATGGCCAGCAGCGGTTCGAGCGAGACGGAATTGGCGATCATAGCAGTGCTCGTAGGTAGAGTGCGTCAGCGGGCGGCGGCGAGGCTTGCGGGCAAGGGCACCTCGGCGATATAGACATCGCTTTTGATCTCAAGCGCCTTGAGGTAACCCAGCGGGTCGTCGGCGTCGAAGGGGGTGCCGTCGGCCAGACGGATGGGACCGCGCCGGTAATCGACTTCGAGCCCCAACTCGCGCGAAGCGGTGCTGAAAGCCTGCACCCGGCAGACCCGCTCGATCACCTCCACCCAGTTGCGCGGGAAGGGCACATCCCCCCAGCGAGCCATCTGGGTGAGGATCCACAGTTGCTCGGTGCGGCTGGGGCGGTTCACCCCGGCACCGGCAAACAGGTGGTGGGCGTACTGGAGGCGGTCCTTGCCGAGGGCACAGGTGTTCGGTTCGCCCTCGCCCAACTGGACGTAGGCGGGATCGGCCCCCAGGTACTCGTCGCGGCAAAGAAGGCCGCGGATCTCCTCGGCGTTCGCTTCCTCGGCGCAGTACAAGCAGGCTTGGATGAGCGCTTTGATGAGGGCCAGGTGGGTATTGGGGTAGGTCTGCGCCCAGTCCTCGCGCACCCCCAGCACCTTGCCCGGGTGACCGGGCCAGATCTCCAGATCCGTCGCGACCGTAAAGCCGATGCCCTCGGCGGCGGCCCGGATGTTCCAGGGTTCGCCGATGCAAAAGCCGTCGATGTTGCCGGCTTTGAGGTTGGCAATCATCTGGGCGGGCGGCAGCGTGGTCAGATCCACGTCCCGGTCCGGGTGGATGCCGCCTGCCGCAAGCCAGTGGCGCAACAGCAAGTTGTGCATCGAGGCCGGGTGGACCAGGCCGAAGGTGTGGCGGTCGCGGGCGGTGCGCTGCAAGTAGGCCTTTAAGTCCGCCTGGTTGAAGACACCCAGGTCAAGAAATTTTTTACCCAAGGTAACGGCGTTGCCGTTGCGCGAGAGGGTGAGGGCGGTCACCACCGGCAAAGGCTTGTCCTCGTGGCCCCCCAGAGTAAACCACAGGGGCATCCCGGCGGGCATCTGGGCCGCGTCGATATAGCCCCCGGCCACCCCGTCCACCACCGCCCGCCAGCTCGGCTCGCGCACCAGAGTCACTTCTTCCAGACCGTGACGGTTGAAAAATCCCTTTTCTTTGGCCACCACCAGCGGCGCGCAGGCGGTAAGAGGCAAATAGCCCACTTCAAGGTTGATCTTTTCGAGGCCGTGGCGGGCGATGGGATCCTTCTGGCGGGAGCGCAGCTGCTTGATGCGCTTTTGCTGGCCCAGAAAATAGAGCATCTCGCTGCGCAGGCTGTAGTAGTTCGGGTGGTTGACCACCTCCAGGCGTGTGCGCGGGCGTTCGAAGGGCACCTCCAGGATCTGGCCGATGCGCGACTGGGGGCCGTTGGTGAGCATGACGATGCGATCGGACAGCAGCAACGCCTCGTCCACATCGTGGGTGACCATCATGCAGGTGGCGCCGGTCTCCTCGCAGATGCGCATCAACTGCTCCTGGAGATTGCCGCGGGTGAGGGCGTCGAGGGCGCCGAACGGCTCATCAAGGAGCAACAACTCGGGGCGGATAGAAAGCGCCCGGGCGATGGCGACGCGCTGCTTCATGCCGCCGGACAGTTGAGCGGGCTTCTTCTCGGCGGCCGGGGTGAGGCCCACCATTTGGATGTGGGAGCGAACAATTTCCTCGCGCGCTTTTTTGGATTTGTCGGTGTAGACCTCGTCCACGGCCAGGGCGATGTTCTCGCGCACCGTGAGCCAGGGCAGCAGCGAGTAATTCTGGAAGACCACCATCCGGTCGGGGCCGGGGCCGAGCACCGGCCGGCCGGCGAGGGCCACGCGACCGGTGCTCGGGCGGTCGAGACCCGCGACGATGTTGAGCAAAGTCGACTTGCCGCAGCCGGAATGGCCGATGAGCGAGACGAATTCGCCCCTGCGCACGGTCAATTCCACACCTTTGAGGGCGATGTAGTTGCCGCCTCCCGGCAAAGCGAAGACTTTGTCGATCTGTTCGACTTCGAGAAAAACGGACATCGAAGCGTTCTCCACAAAATTAGTAAAAGCTCACAGCACCGGTATCGAGGTCGTAGCGGGCGCCCACGACCTTGACTTTGCTCTGCTCCACCAGCTTGCTGATGATGGGCGGGGCCGTTTTGATCTTGTCGACGGTGATGAGCACGTTGGCACGGATGGCGTTTTCCACCGGGTCGCCCGGCATGCCCTTGATGCTCGCCGCCGCCGGGCGGATGGCATCGACAAAATTGGCCAGGTGGCCCGGAAACTGGGTGCCCTCGGTCACCGCTTTGACCGCCGCCTGCACCGCACCACAGCGCTGATGGCCCATGACCACGACCAGGGGCGCTCCGAGGACGGAGGTGGCAAATTCGAGGCTGCCCAGCATCATCTCATCGAGGACGTTGCCTGCCACCCGGTTCATGAACAGGTCTCCCAGGCCCTGATCGAAGATAAGTTCAGCCGGTACGCGCGAATCGGCGCAGCTGACGAAGGCGGCGAAGGGACTTTGGCCTTTGGCCACTTCCGCCAGTCGGCTTTTGGTGCGGTCCGCTCCGGTGAGTTTGAACTGGATCCAGCGCTTGTTGCCTTCGACGAGCCGCTCGAGCGCCTGCTCGGCGGTGAGGTTGGTGGTGGCGCCCGCGCTCCTGGGTAAAGCACCGGTGATCAGCCCGGCCAACAACCCCGTACCGGCGGTTACAAACAGATCCCGGCGCGAGAAGAATCTAGGCTGTTGCTCGATCATAGGGTCCTCCTGCAGGTGTGAATCGAAATCAATCTCTGGATTGGACAGATTTTAGGTTTCAGGTGCCGGGTTTCAGCGCTCGGTGGGAGCAACGAGCTTGCCGATGAAGCCCACCAGCTTGTCGAGCAACAGGCCCACCAGCCCGACGTAGACCAGGGCGAGCACGATCTCGCTCACCTTGGCGCTGTTGTAGGCGTCCCAGATAAAAAAGCCGATGCCGACGCCGCCAATCAGCATCTCCGCCGCCACGATCGCCAGCCACGAGAGGCCGACGCCAATCTTGAGGCCGGTGAAGATATACGGCAGGGCCGCCGGCAGCAGCACCTTGAAGAAGTACTTCGGGCGCGACAGCTGCAGGACGCGGGCGACGTTGTTGTAGTCCTGGGGGATCTGCTGGACGCCTACCGCCGTGTTGATGATGATGGGCCAGATGGCGGTAATGAAAATCACAAAAATCGCCGCAGGTTCGGACTGCTGGATGGCCGCAAGTGAGATAGGCAGCCAGGCGAGGGGCGGAATGGTGCGCAGCACCTGGAAGAGCGGATCGAGGGCCGAGTAGATCAGCGCATTGGCACCGATCAAGATACCGACCACGATCCCGACTGCGGCGGCGAGGCTGAAGCCGAGGGCCACCCGCTGCAGGCTGGCTGCGATCTGCCAGAAGAGCCCCTGGTTGGTGCCGGAACCCCGGAAAAACGGATCCACGATCAGTCCCCAGGTCTCGGAGACCACCTTGGCAGGTCCCGGCAGCGTGGCGTCGGGACTCAAAGTCAACAGCTGCCACAGCAGCAGGAACACACCGATCGCCACCACCGGCGCTGCGAGTTTCTGCAGGCTCCCGGCATCGGGCAATGCGGCAAGCAGTTGTTGGACCGGCGATTGGCGGCGGCCTTCGAGGGTCGTCGTCATGTCGTCTCTCCTGGATGGCTATGGGTTGGCTGGGGTGCGCTCAAGCGAGCGCGACGCGCTTGATTTTGAGCGCTTTGAGATAGGCGGTGGTGTTGGCCGGGTCGAAGCGGGTCTTGTCGAAGAACACCTCCACACCCCGCGAGGCCACCTTCGGAACCTGCGCAGCGGCAATGCCCCCTTCTTTGGCGGCCTGCTGCCACAGATCGGCGCGGTTGACCGCCCCCACCACCGCCTTGACATCGGTAGCAGCCGGCAGCAAGTTCCAGCGGATATTCTCGGTCATAAACCAGAGATCGTGGCTCTTGTAGGGATAGGAGGCGTTTTCGCGCCAGAAGCGCATCACGTAGGGACTGTTGCTCACCACCGGACGGTTGTTGCCGTACTCGATGGAACCTTTGAGGCGGTTGTTGATGTTGGCCACCGGCACATTGGCGTACTCGCGCGAGGAGAGAATCGTGCACAACTCGTCGCGGTTGGTCATCACGTCGCACCACTGCTGGGCTTCCATAATCCCTTTGAGGATGGCGCGGGCGGCTTTGGGGTGCTTGTCGGCCCAGTCGGCGCGCATGGCGAGGGCTTTTTCGGGATGGTCCTTCCAGAGTTCTCCAGAAATCACCGCAGAATAGCCGATCTTTTCGCTGATCGCCCGCTCGTGCCAGGGGTCGCCCACGCAGAAACCCTCCAGATTGCCCACCTTCATGCTCGCCACCAGCTGCGGCCCCGGCACGTACAGGCAATCGATGTCGTTGTCCGGGTCGATACCGCCGGCAGCCAGCCAATAGCGCAGCATCAAATCGCTGGTGCCGCCTTTGAAGGTGCTGGCGAACTTGAGCTTTTTGCCCTCGGCTTTGGCCTTTTCAATCTTGGGCTTCATCACCGAGGCATCGAGGCGGACATTCTCGGCGTTGAACACCTTGGCCACGGTGATCCCCTGCCCGTCGACGTTCAGTTGCAACGGCACATATATGGGAATTTTTTTGTTGCCCTTGGTGTTCACCCCGAGGGCCATCAAAAAGGGCATCGGCCGCAGGACCATCGCCACATCGAGTCCGCCGCCCCTGGAACCGAGTTCAAGGTTATCGCGGGTCACCCCCCACGAAGGCTGCTTGATCAGTTCAACATCCTTGAGGCCGTGCTTCTCGAAGTACCCTTTGACCTTGGCGATGATGATGGGCGACGCGTCCGTCTGGCCTACGAAGCCGATCCGAACCGCCGTCACCTCAGGCGCGTCCGCCGCCCCCGCGTACCCGGGTACCAGCAATAAACCGGCCGAGGCGGCCCCGCTCACCTGCAAAAACTGGCGTCTGGTCGGTTTCCACCGTGCAGATTGCTCAAAGTCGGCGGCCTGGGCGCCGGCGCCCCTCTGGCCAAGTGGTTTACCTGCCATAGTGTGTCCTCTTCTTCAAATCGCTGCCGATACCAGTCGGGAGCCAGGTGCACCGCGACGCCAAAGCGAACCGCAGTGCATCGTTGACCTCCACGACCGCAATCGTAATCGAGACTATGCATAGAGAAAAGTCGATTTACATAATACAAATCATAGATATTAATCTATGCTAAGGGTTGCACAGCGGACACTGGGCCGGATCCGCCGCGAGCAGGCCGTCCGGCCTGGACACGACCTCTTGCCATATGCAGCGCGAGCAACCGTGGACTTCGGCGCGGGGCAAGTCGGTGGGCGTGCCGCACAGCGCGCAGGGCAAGCCGCGCCGAAGTGCGATCATGCCGTATCCCGGATGGCCGCAGCGGGGGCAAAATTGGTGGAGTTTTTCGACTAGATTGCGGGCGGCCTGGGCGATCACCCCCATGCGGGTCGGATTGTACAAAGCGCGCATGTCCGTCTCAAGGTGCACCCGCCCCGAGCGGGCCAGGGCAAAGGCGACCGCTTCCTTCAGCTGCTGCGGATCGACGACGCCTTTGAGAAGAGTGTCCTCGGGGAGGCCGGTACCCACGATCAGCCCGTGCTCGGGAAATCCAACCCGCTGCGCAAAAGCGAGGGCCTCCGGCAGACTGCGGACGGCACCGGCGGCAAAATTGGTCTGGGTCGAGAACGCTTCGCCCGCCACCTCCAGGTGGTGCTCGTCGTCGATGAGCACGACGATCTCGCGGTTGGCAGGCACAAAGGGCAGACCCGGATGGGGGCCGAAACTGCCTTCGCTTGCTATGCCCACCGCCAGTCCGGTGGCGGCCATGCCGGCACGGGCCTTGGCGCGGGCCGTCTGTAGCTGATCGCCGGGACGGGGCGCTTCGCGGGTAAACGTTCCGAAGCGGTCGCTATCGAAATCCGCCGGCGGGACAAGCACCTGCAACCCCAGGCCCGAGGCGAGCACCGGGGCAATCGCCGTCTCCTTGCGATGCATGGTGGCAAGCACCGCCGCGCGGCCGCCGAGCAGCGGATGGGAACTGGTGGTGTTTTGTTGCATCTTGCGACAGAAAGGCGAGTGGTTTCTTTAGAATTTGCAAACGAAGTTGTCGAATTTAGAAGAATACTAAGTGGCGGTGAAGAAGCCCAAAAAACCGGGCTGGGCAGACCCTGGGCCATGTTAGTGAAGTAGGACCGAAGCTGGAGCGGCCCGATGCAGACAGACCTGAAGTGCGCTATCCGCGAACGCGACGTCGAGCGGGCAACCGACATCCTCATGCAACTGCAGCAGCGCATGAGCGGCGAGCGGGTGGCCGATGTGTTGCTCTCGTGCATCGAACGGCTGGCCTGGCACGAAGGGGATGAGCCGGCGGCAAACTGGTTGCTGAAAAATTCCTCCTCTGCATTCAAACACCGTTTTCCGGGCGCGTAAATTTTTCTGACCGGCAGCGCAACACGACCGGAATTTTCTGTAATTGCAGGCATAATTATTAGTGCTTTGTCCGGGGTTCGCGCAACGGGATCCTGCCGTGCCATAGGTCTTCGCGCGCCGCTGGGGCGCGATGCTTCCGAATGTGACAAATCCGGTGACGAGATTAAAATTTTGATAAACCAAAGTATAATGCTTAAGAAATCGTAAAGTAGCTGGGTAGGCTTGTCTCTGTTCCACGGGTGCAGGACCGGTTTTTGCTCAGCGCCCCTGGAGAAGATCTGTCGATGACCGAATCGCTCCTTTTCACAAGCTGGTGGATACCCTTCTATGGGCTGATCGGCGCGGTGTTGACCCTGCCCTGGGCGACGGTCGGGGTGCGTAGCGGCGGACCGCGGCCGGCGGCTTACTTCAACATTTTGATGGCGGTGCTGGCCCTAGTGCATGGCCTGACGTTGCTGCCCGCCGTCTGGGGGCGACTGCCGCTGCAGCTGGAATACACCTGGCTTGAAACACAGGGAATGCGTCTGGCCCTCGAATTGGAGGTCTCGCCGGTCACGATTGGCGCGGTGGTGGTCATTACGTTTTTGAGTTTGTGCGCCCAGATCTATGCCCTGGGTTACATGGAAAAGGACTGGGCGCTGGCGCGCTTCTTCGCGCTGTTGGGCTTTTTTGAAGGAGCGATCTGCGGCCTGGCGATGAGCAACAACTTGCTGTTGAGCTACGCGCTGCTGGAGATGCTCACCCTTTCGACTTATCTGCTGGTGGGCTTCTGGTACGCCCAGCCGCTGGTGGTGACCGCGGCGCGCGACGCCTTCCTGACCAAGCGGGTGGGGGATCTGTTGCTGTTGATGGGGGTGGTGGTCCTGGCCAATCTCGCCCCCAGCCTCAATTTTCAAGACCTGGCGCTCTGGGCTGAGACGGCCGATTTGCCCCCCTTGAGCGCCACACTCCTGGGACTGGCCCTGATTGCCGGTCCAATCGGCAAGTGTGCCCAGATCCCGTTGCACTTCTGGCTCGACGAGGCGATGGAAGGACCCAACCCCGCCTCGATCATGCGCAACTCGCTGGTAGTGGCCTGTGGAGCCTACGTGCTCATCAAGATGCAGCCGGTTCTGGCGCTTTCGCCCTGGGTACTGGGAGCCTTGCTGGTGGTGGGCACAGTGACGGCGGTCGGCGCCTCCTGTGTAGCCCTGGCACAGATCGACATCAAGCGTGCTCTCTCCCATTCGACAAGTGCCTACCTGGGCTTGGTGTTTGTCGCCGTGGGCCTCGAGCAAAACGAAGTGGCGCTGCTGCTGCTGCTGACCCACGCCGTCGCCAAGGCGTTGCTGTTTATGAGTGTCGGGGCGGTGATCTTGATTACCAGCACCCAGGATGTCACCGAGATGGGCGGGTTGTGGTCGCGCCTGCCGGCCACTACCACCGCCTTTGTGGTCGGAGGGGCCGCTTCGGTGTCGCTGCTGCCTCTGGGCACTTTTTGGGCTTCGATCTACGCGAGCGAGCGGCTTTGGACCTGGGCTCCCTGGGCGGTCGGGGTGTTGCTGCTGGTCAACGGGCTCACCGCTCTCAATCTCACCCGCGTTTACTGCCGGGTCTTCCTGGGGCCTCGACAGGCCAAGACCCGGCGCGCTCCCGAAATCGCCTGGCCGATGTCGGTGCCGATGTTGTCGCTTTCGATCATCAACATCCTCTCGCCGGTGATTCTGCTCCAGTTGGGACTTTTGACTTCGGTGGAAGGACCGGTGCCCACCTGGGTGTTCGGCGGTTCGCTGATGGCTTCCAGCCTGGCGGGCTGCCTGGTGGGCTGGTGGATCACCCACGAAAAGCTCCCGACCGCCTGGGTGCATGCTTCCTTTATTCAGACCTGGCGGGTGGCCCACGATTTTCTGGCCTACGATCTTTATATCGAGCAGTTCTACCGCCGGACCATTGTCGTCTGGGTGGCCGGGGCTTCGAGTTTGATGTCCAAGTTCGATCGCCACCTGGTCGACGGCGTGGTCAACATGATCGGGGTGGCTACGATTGCCGGGGGCGAAGGACTCAAACGCAGTGCGCCGGGACAGGCCCAGGCCTATTTGCTCACGATCCTGCTCGGGGTGATCGTGGTGTGCGCTTATCAACTGACGACTTTGTTGCGCTAGGAGCGGGTGGCGGCGATGCTCAGTTTGCTGGTCTGGTTGCCTATCCTGGGAGCGGCGGTGGTCGGTTGCTGGCCCGCCGGCGTATCGGCTGTCTGGCCGCGCCGGATTGCTCTGTTGGTGGCGTCTTTAGGGTTGGTGCTCTCGGCGGTCCTTGCCTTCCAGTACAATCCGGCCGACGGCGGGCTGCAATTTCGCGAATTTGTCCCCTGGATGACCTCGCTGGGTCTGTCCTACGAACTGGGCATCGACGGGTTGTCGCTGCCGCTGTTGCTGCTGAATGCCTTTTTGGTCTGGATAGCGATCTTCAGCAGCGACGAGAACGTCCAGCGCCCGCGCCTCTACTATGCGCTTTTGCTGCTTTTGTGCGGCGGGGTGGTGGGGGCTTTCGCCACCCAGAACGCACTGTTGTTTTTCTTGTTCTACGAACTGGAACTGATTCCGCTCTATTTGCTGATAGCCATCTGGGGTGGACCCCGGCGCAACTACGCCGCCACCAAGTTTTTGCTCTATACCGCCATCTCGGGGATCATGGTTTTGGTGGCGTTCTTCGGCCTGGCGGGTCTGGCGGGCATCGCCAATTATTCCTACGAAGTGCTGGCTGCCCACAATCTGCCCCTGGCCACCCAGTTTCTGCTGTTGGGGGCGGTGCTCGTCGCTTTTGGCATCAAGATTCCGCTCGTGCCTTTTCACACCTGGCTGCCGGACGCCCACGTCGAGGCGAGCACCCCGGTGTCGCTGCTGCTGGCGGGGGTGCTCCTCAAGCTCGGAACCTACGGCTTGTTGCGTTTTGGCCTGGGCTTTTTCCCCGAGGCCTGGAGTGTCGCAGCGCCCTGGCTTGCCGGTTGGGCGGTGGTGAGCGTCCTTTACGGCTGTCTGACGGCCATCGCCCAGAAGGACATGAAGAAAATGGTGGCCTACAGTTCGATCGGGCACATGGGCTATATTCTGCTCGCCGCCGCCGCCGCAACGCCTTTGAGTTTGCTGGGGGCGGTCGCCCAGATGGTGAGCCACGGCCTCATCTCGGGGCTGTTGTTTTTGCTGGTGGGGGTGGTCTACAAAAAAACCGGCACCCGCGACATCGACGTGTTGTGCGGTCTGCTGGCCCCGGAGCGCGGATTGCCCTTTGTCGGCAGCCTGATGATCTTGGCCGTGATGGCCTCCGCGGGCATCCCGAGCATGGTGGGCTTCGTGGCCGAATTCATCATCTTCCGGGCGAGCTACGCGGTTTTCCCGGTGCAGACCTTGCTGTGCATCCTCGGGACCGGCCTCACGGCGGTCTACCTGCTGATCTTGATCAACCGCGCCTTTTTTGGCCGTCTGCCGGCCCAGTTTGCCAACCTGCCGCAGGTGCGCTGGTCGGAGCGACTGCCGGGTCTGGCCATCGCCCTGCTGGTCGTCTTTTTGGGCCTGCAACCGCAGTGGCTGGTCCGCTGGAGTGAAGCGACCACCGCCGCCCTCGTCGCCGAGCGGCCCGCCCTGGCGGACGCGCTGCCCGCTAAAGCCGAGCGCACCCACACCGTCGCGGTGCGCCGCGCCCCTACCCCCTAAGGAGAACCGTCCGTGGTGATGTACGACCAGAAAGGCTCTTCCCATCCCCTCGGCAAGGTGATCTTGCGGATGGAGGCGGGCGGGGCGCTCCTGCCCGACGGTTCCGACAACCTGATGGAGGTGGTCGGTGTCCTCAAAAGCTACGGCGTGGTGCTCGACGCCTACTGGCGCAACCTGCTCTACATCGCCGATCGCCAGTTTCTGGTCTTCTTTCCGTTTTTCAAGTATTTCAACGGCAAGGTGAGCCTGCCGAAGCTGCTCGATCACTGGGCCCACCAGCGAATTAATTACGAATTTTCTGAGTACTGCATGAAGGCGATGCTCTGGCACGGGGCCGCCAAACTCGACGCCTACCTGGACAGCCCCGCCTTTGCCGAGCGGGCCGAGCGGGCGATCCGCGCCAAGATCAAGTTCAACCCGGCCGCCGGGCTGTTGCACCGCATATTCCCGGATTTCCTGCCGGAGTGGGCGCGCCAGAGCTGTTACTACAGCGTGCTGGGGCAGTTCTGGCGGGTGATGAGCCCGATGTTTCTGATCCTTTCCGACCGCTACGACCGGGGTGAGATCCGCTCGATTCCCGACGTGGTGGCCCACATCAAAGACGGTCTGGTGGAGGCGGCGAATCTGCCCCTTACCTACGCGGTCGATATTCGCGGCGAGCACTACGAACTGATTCCGGCCGAGGCCGGACTGCACTTTTTGATGGACGCCGCGGTGCCCTACGTCGAAGCGGTTTTCTTCCGCTCGTTTCCGTTTATGGGCACGGTCTCCTACAACGCCCAGGCGGGCCAAATTTCCGAAAATCAGGCCGATTTCAACTACGGCGCGCTCTACGCCGATCCGCTTCCCATCGGCGGCTCGGGCATTCCGCCGACGCTGTTGATGCAGGACATGAAGCAGCACCTGCCCAAGTACCTGCGCGAGTATTACCTGGGCAGCCTGCGCGGCGAAGAAGACATGCGGGTGCAAATCTGCGTGAGCTTCCAAAAATCGATGTTCTGTGTCACCACCGCCGCCATGCTGGGTCTTGCCCCCTACCCAATCGATACCGACGGACCTGATCAGCAGCGGGCCAACCGCGCCTATCTTGAAAACTGGATGGACCGGCTAATGCATTCTCGGCTGCCGGCGTTCAACTGATTGGAAGTACACGCACTCTCGAACGACCCCTATCTACAACAACAAGGGCTCCTACCTCCAATTCAGTTTGAAACTGATGCAGAGCGCTGGCGACGACGTTTGCCATGGTGCCCGGTAGGGTGTCCTGTGAGCGTACTTGCATGGCGCTGGGGCCATCTGCGCGAGTAGCAGCCAACACTGCTCCAAAATCTAAATCGTGGGTGAAAACGAGGTACCCATTGGCCTTCGCCTACAACACCAAGGCGCGATCTTCTGCTTTTGGGTCACCGATGCAGGACCAGTGCACTGCATCGAAACCGCTTTGCTCTAGAAATGGAAAATATCTAGACTGACAATCGGCGGCGAAGGTCGACCGCTTCGCCCAGTCAGCCATGCATGGCCGCGTCTCGCGCTCGGCCAATTTTGCCAAGGACGCGAAGCTTTATGCAAGAGGTCTATTTTACAAGCGGAATGGTACCGGCTAGATCAAATCGATCGACGGCATCCAGTTTGTCTTCCAGCTGAAAATACCTGACGACGATGGGAGCAGGCAATACGGTCCGAAACTTCTGGACGTAGGTTTTTTTAAGCTTGAGCTCGTCTTCGCGGATTTGAAGAACCTCGTCGATAAGCTGTTGGGCTTTTGGTTCGCCGAGGGGTTTGTTCTCAAAGACCGTATCGAGAATCGGAATGAACCGGTCGTTGAGTTTGGTAACCTCTGCCTGGTATTCCCGGTAGAGGGGCCAGAAAACTTCGCCTTCTTTCTCGCGCAGATTCATCGCCCTGGCTACCACTTCCTGGCGATCGGTCCGCAGCAACGAACGGGTCAAAGCGAGATCCGCCTTCACCTGTGCCGCAGCAGAGCCGCACAGGGTAAAAGTCAATCCAAGGGCAACCGGTAGTGCCCCCCACTTCTGCATGTGCATGATGCGTCTCCAGTTTGTCTAAAGCAACCAATTGAGTAAACGGAATCACCGCGGCCGGAGAGCAGTTCACGATGGTCTCCCTCTGCTGTTTCACGGGCTGATTGTTCGCTTCATCTTCAAAACGCTTCAAAGGATACTACCTGCCGGGAGATGGCGCAATACGGGCGGGAGCTTCGCTTGCGCACTATGATCGAAGGAGTGTTTTTGATCGGTCATGACTACACCTTTGCTTGGCCAGAGCGCCGAGGAACTGCGCATCTGGGTTGAATCCCAGGGCCAGCCTGCCTACCGCGCCCAACAGTTGCACCGTTGGCTTTACCAGCGGGGGGTGCGCTCGCTGATGGAGATTACCGACTGGCCCAAGGCGTGGCGCGAACAGGTGCACTCGGTGCCGGTGGGCCGCTCGCAGGTCGTGCGCCAAAGCGCTGCCGCCGACGGCACGATCAAGTACCTGCTTGCGGGGGCCGACGGCGAAACCGTCGAGACCGTGGGTATTCCGGCCGCCGAGCGGCTGACGGTCTGCGTTTCGTCGCAGGTGGGTTGTCCCATGGCCTGCCGCTTCTGCGCCACCGGCCAATCCGGTTTTGCCCGCAACCTGGGTGTGCACGAGATCGTCGATCAGGTGCTCACGGTGCAGGAGGGTTTCGGCCGCCGGGTGAGCCACGTTGTCTTCATGGGCATGGGTGAGCCGCTGTTGAACCTGGGAGCGGTGGTGCAGGCCCTCCGGGTGCTCAATGGCGACATCGGCATCGGCCAGCGGCAGATCACCGTCTCGACGGTGGGAGTACCGGGCCAGATTCGGCGGCTTGGAACCTACAAGCTGCAGATCACCCTGGCGGTGAGCCTGCACGCCCCCAATCAGGATCTGCGTCTCAAACTCATCCCAACCGCCCAGCACTATCCGATCGAGGAGCTGCTCGAAGACTGCCGCGACTATGTCGAGACGACCAACCGCCGGGTGAGCTTCGAGTACACGCTACTAGCCGGTATCAACGACGAGCCGCACCACGCCCGCGAACTGGCGGCGATTTTGCGCGGCTTCCAATCCCACGTCAATTTGATTCCTTACAACCCGATCGAAGGGGTCGAGTACGAGCGGCCGGGCGAGGCACGGGTGCGCGCTTTTGAGCGCGAACTTGTCCGCCACAAGATTGCCGCGAGCGTGCGGCACACCCGCGGTCTAGAGGAAGCGGCGGCCTGCGGCCAACTCAGGCGGCGCAGCCTGAGCGGCGAGGCGCAATCGGCGAGCACTCGCGCCTGAATCACCCATTGATACTTTTTAGGGGGTGACGGTGAACTTGGTGGGGCTGGAGGTGCGGCCGTTAGGCACCAAGACGACGATCTTGCCGGTCTTGGAACCGGCGTTGACCGTGGCGACGATCTCGTTGTCGGAGACGATGGTGAACGGGGCTGGCGTCTGGTTGGCGAAATCGACGCGGGTGGCATTGGCAAAGCCGACGCCGGTGACGGTGACGGCGGTGCCTATCGCTCCGGAAGTCGGGGAGAAACCGGTGATGTTCGGTTTTGAGATGTCTATCTTGCTGACGAAGACGTCGGATTTGCCCTTGTTGGTCAGCTGCAGGGCGTTGGCGGTCGGAAAGTTGGTGGAGGCAGTGTTCCCTTCGACATAGGCATTGCCCGCCTCGTCCACCGCGATGCCAGTGTAATCATCATCGTCACTGCCTCCCAGGTAGGTGGAGTAGACCAGGGCATTGCCCGAGGCGTTCAACTTGCTGACGAAGACATCGTTGGTGCCCTTGATTGTGGGCTGCAGGGCGTTGGCAGCCGGAAAGTTGGTGGAATAAGTGTACCCGGTCACATAGGCGTTGCCTGCCCCATCCACCGCGATGCTAGTGCCAAAATCATAGTCATTGCCCCCTAGATAAGTGGAGTAGGCCAGCGTCGGGTCGATCACCAACGGCCGAGTGCGGTCGTAGCGGCCCAATTGGAAGCCCACCGTCTTGTCGTTCGACTGCACGTACTGCCCCGGCACCACTCGGCGTCCGGCGCCGAACCGCTGATAGACGACGGGCCTGGGCTGGCGCACCTCCCCCACTTGCGTCTTCACCACCAGGGCGCCGTCTTTGTCGATGAGTACCTTCTGCCCGCCGCCGAAACGCAAGCGGATCCGACCCGGATTTGCCCCCGGTGCCACCACGAAGTCATACTCCAGCCGGCCGTTGTCGCTGTGGTAGACCAGATCGATGCCGCGGTAGACCGCCTGCACCCGCACCCGGCCGTAGGTGCCAATGTTCGTGCGCCATTGCTTCGGGTTGTTGCCTTTGAGGTAATTGACCTTGCCGGGCAGCGGCGACAAACCCTCCATGAGCGCATCGCGATTGGCCCCCACCAGTTCCATGCGCACCACCGAAGCGGGTCCGGACGCCTCCAGCTGCGTCGGGCCGGATTGCGGGCGGGCGTCGAGTTTGGGCAGATTGCGCTTCGGCCTGCTGCCCGGGACGAAAACGGCCTCGGCGGGCATCAAGAAGACGCGGTGGCCACCGGCGCGCGCCAGGAACTTCACCCGCTCGTCGGTCTGGCCGACGTTGGGCTCGAAGCTGACAGGCAGTCGGCCGTAGTTCTGATTCGCCTGCAGTTCAAGGGTCGCTTGCAGGGGAGCTGGCGTTTTGGGCGGCGGGACGGCGGCAGGGGTGGGCGCAGCCCACAGCAATGGCGGGTTGGCGAAAACGAACACCAGCAAAGCCAACAACGCCGGAAGGGAGCGCCTCGATGGGCAAAGCATGGGAACCTGCAAAACGGTTGCCACCGTATGGTAAGCCCCGCAAGTGGACTGACCTGTTGGCTTCAATACACTTCACAACTGTTTGAAAGGCGACGTCGGACCGGCTTTTGCACACCGCAAGTACACGATTCGCCAATCGCCCGACCGAAGCGGGAGCCCCATCGGGTCTTGTCAGGTCAGTTCAAATCTTCGGGTTGCAGATCGTAGGGTGTACCCCCGCGGCGCACGCTCACGACGACCACCGCATCGGCCTCGACGCGGTACTCGACAATATAAGGCGTGCGCGGTACCACCAGTTCGCGGATGCCGGGCCTGCGGCCGGGGCGGCCGGAGTTTGGAAAATCGGCCAGCCGCAAAACGACACCCTCAACTCTGCGCAACATTTCGCCCCCCGTCCCGGAAGTCTGTGCCTGCGCTTTGTATTCCTGCAAGTCCGCCAGGGCTCGCAAGGTCCAGAGGATATTCAAGGCAGCGCGCGGATCTGGCGAAATAGTTCGTCAATTTGTGGCTGGGTAGCAAACTCGCCCCTTTCAGCCTGGGCAATGCCTTCGTCGAGGCGTTCCAGTTGGGCTTGTTGCTCGCGGATGTAGACGCGGATGGCTTCGTTGAGCACCCAGGAGCGGTCGCGCTCAAATAGCCGCGCCAGTTCGTCCACCGAGGCGAGCAATCCCGCCTCCACTCTGAAGGTCACCGATTCTTTGGCCATCGTCCCTGATTTACCGTGACGTGCTTTCATTGTAGGGCAACGCAAGTCAGGGCATGCACCGCAACGCCTGATGTCGCAGCGGATTTAGCGACCGTCGAAGTCGTAGGTGAAGTAGACCAGCAAATCGTGGTCGAACTGGTCGGCGCGGGGGGCGGGGCGGTTGTTGAAGTTGCCCTGGTAGCCTACTTCCAGACTCAACTGCGCATTGAGCTTGTGGATGATCGAGAAGATGGCCCGGTTTTGCTCGAAGCCTCCCACGGGGCCGTTGGTGGGCGTGTTGAGGTTGTAGAACAATTCGTCGCTGACATTGACCAGCCAGCGCTTCTCGGCGTCGAGCGGATGTTGCAGCTGCAGCCGGTAGCGGGCGCGCAGCGAGACGGCCGAAGCCCCTTCGATCCAGCGCTCCTCCAGCCGGATGCGCTGGCCGATGGTCAGATTGTCCACCCGGAAGGCGTAGATAAAATCCTGAAAAAGCCGCGTCTCGACGGTGATGTTGTTGCCCTGGGTGGGCCAGGTAAAAAAGTTCGCAAAGCCCAGGTTGACCGTGAATTTGTCGCTTACTGTCAGCCCGACGTAGGGACGGACGAGCAGTTGGCGCTGTTCGCGCGCACCGTTGCGCAGCCGGTTTTCGATCTCAAAACCCCAGCGGGTCGGACTGCCTTCGAAGCGACCCCTGAGGGTAAGCCGGGTCCAGAGTTGAAAGTCCTCGACCAAGTCGGCGGCGGACTGGGCGAGGACAGACGGGGTGTGGAGCAAGCCGAGCCCAAGTAGGGCGGCGAGCGTTACCAAAGCGGCCTTCAGCTGGGCAATGGACCCGGCCATCAACGCTCGGTTGGGTGGGCCGATTTCCACTCGACGAGGCTCTTGAGCACCAGGGTGACCAGCGCCAGCAGTGCCAGCAGCGAGGCGACCGCGAAGGCGCCCACGAAGTTGTACTCGTTGTAGAGGATCTCAACGTGCAGGGGCATCGTGTTGGTTTGTCCGCGGATGTGGCCCGAGACCACCGAGACGGCGCCGAATTCGCCCATCGCCCGGGCGTTGCAGAGGATCACCCCGTAAAGCAAAGCCCACTTGATATTGGGCAGGGTGACCCGCCAGAAGGCCTGCCAGCCGCTTGCACCGAGTACCAGGGCCGTCTCCTCCTGCTCTGTTCCCTGCTCCTGCATCAGCGGAATCAGTTCGCGGGCGATAAACGGAAAGGTGACGAACACGGTCGCCAGCACAATTCCCGGCACCGCGAAGATGATTTTGAAGTCGTTGGCCGAAAGCCAGGGGCCAAACCAGCCCTGCGCCCCGAACAGCAGCACGAAAATCAACCCCGAGACCACGGGCGATACCGAGAAGGGCAAATCCACCAACGTGGTCAAAAAGTTCTTGCCCTTGAAATCGAACTTGGCAATCGCCCAGGCGGCGGCGACACCGAAGACCAGGTTGACGGGCACGGCGATGGCGCTGACCAGGAGCGTCAGTTGAATGGCCGTCAGGGCGTCGGCGTCGGCGAAGGAAGCCAGATACAGTCCCCAACCTTTTTCGAGGGCCTGGGCAAAGACCGCCACCAGCGGTACCACCAGGAACAATCCGCAGAAGGCGAGCGCCACTGCAACCAGCACCCAGCGCAGCCAGGCAGGTTCGGTAGTGGCTCGCTCCCAGAATTCCCGCCTTTGCGGGCGTTTTTCGATGACAGCAACCATAGGATATCCTCCTGCGGGTTAGCGGGCGGCGAAGCGGCTGCTCCAGCGCTGGATCAAATTGATGGCAAAGAGCAGTACGAAGGCCGCCACCAGCATCACCACGGCGATGGCCGTGGCCCCAGCGTAGTCGTACTGTTCGAGCTTGGTGATGATGAGCAGCGAGGCGATTTCAGTCTTGCCGGGCATGTTGCCCGAGATGAAGACCACCGAACCGTACTCGCCCAGGGCGCGGGCAAAGGCCAGCGTAAAGCCCGTCAGCAGCGACGGCATCAGCGTGGGCAGGATGACGGTGAGAAACGTCTGCAGGCGGCTTGCCCCCAGGCAGGCAGCGGCTTCCTCGCTCTCAAGCTCCAGATCCTGCAGCACCGGTTGCACCGTGCGCACGACAAACGGAAACCCGATAAACGTCAGCGCAATAATGATGCCGATCGGGGTAAAGGCGACTTTGATCCCGAGCGGGTCGAGGTACTGCCCGATCCAGCCGTTCGGGGCGTAGAGGCTGGTCAGGGCGATACCGGCCACGGCGGTGGGCAGCGCAAAGGGCAGATCCACCAGCGCGTCGAGGATGCGCTTGCCCGGAAAGGTGTAGCGCACCAGCACCCAGGCCACCAACAGCCCGAAGACGGCGTTGATGAGGGCGGCCACCAGCGAAGCGCCGAAGGTGAGCTGGTAGGCGGCGACCACCCGTGGGTCGGTGACTGTCGTCCAGAACTGTGCCCAGCCCATCGTCGCCGATTTGAAAAACAGAGCCGACAAGGGAATCAAGACAATCATGCTGAGGTAGAAGACGGTGTACCCCAGACTGAGCCCGAAGCCGGGCAGGACGCTGTGCTTTTTGAATGCCAGTAGGGTCATGGTGCGTTTCCTTGCCACGAAGGCAGGCAGGGATGGGAGAACTTACTTGGGCTTGTAGATCTGATCGAAGATGCCGCCGTCGTCGAAGTGCTTTTTCTGGGTTTTCTCCCAGCCGCCGAATTCCTTGTCGATGGTGACCAGGTTGACCTTGCCGAAGGTCTTGGCGTACTTTTTGGCCGCGGCGGCCTCGCGGGGACGGTAATAGTGCTTGCCGGCCAGATCCTGGCCCATGGGACTGTAGAGATACTCCAGATAGGCTTTGGCGACTTCGGAGGTCTTGCGCTTGTCGGTGACTTTATCGACCCAGGTGACGGGCGGCTCGGCCAGGATGCTGAGCGAAGGGGTGACAATCTCGACTTTATCGGCACCCAGTTCGTTGACCGCCAGGTAGGCTTCGTTTTCCCAGGAGAGCAGCACATCGCCGATGCCGCGCTGCACGAAAGTCGTGGTCGAACCCCTGGCGCCCGAGTCGAGCACCGGCACGTTCTTGAACAGGCGGGCCACAAAATCGCGGGTCTTGGCCTCGTCGCCTTTGTTCTGCTTGGCGGCATAGGCCCAGGCGGCCAGGTAGTTCCAGCGCGCCCCGCCGGAGGTCTTGGGGTTGGGAGTGATCACGGCGATATCCGGCCGCACCAGGTCGTTCCAGTCGATGATCTTCTTGGGATTGCCCTTGCGCACCAAAAACACGATGGTCGAGGTGTAGGGGGTGCTGTTGTTGGGCAGGCGCTTTTGCCAGTCGTCGGGGATGAGCTGGGCTCTGTCCGCGAGGGCGTCAATATCGTAGGCGAGGGCGAGGGTGACCACATCCGCCTCCAGCCCGTCGATCACCGAGCGGGCCTGCTTGCCGGAGCCGCCGTGGGACTGCTTGACGGTGACGCTCTGGCCGGTCTTCTTCTTCCAGTAGGCCGCGAACACTTCGTTGAAATCTTTGTACAGCTCGCGGGTTGGGTCGTAGGACACATTGAGCAGGGCCACTTCCTTGGGAGTCTGAGCGGCGGCCGGAGACCCGACCAGCGCCGCCGCTGCAAACACAGGAACGACGAGGGAAACCAGGGCGCGCGAAAGCCAGGCCCGATTGAACACAAGGACCATCGAAAAAATCCTCAATATGAACGGGGGACGATCTAGGCGGCGGCTTCGGCCAGTTGTTTGTCGGCTGCGACCGCCGGGAAGATCTTCGGATTGCGCACCTGTACGTAGACGGGCTGGTCGGGACGCAACTGCAGGCGGTCCGCCTGCTCGCGGCTGAGCTGGACGATCAGCGGCTGGCCTGCCTCCAGCACCAATTCGGCCTGGACCTGCCAGCCGAGGTACATCAGCCGCTCGACGCGGGCAGCTAGGGCGGGTCCGCCCGCCTGGACGCTCAAGCTCAGATCGTGGGGGCGCACCAGCACCTCGCGGACCGCCTCGCTCAGTTGCGGGAACAGTTCCGGGCTGTTGGGCAAGGTATTGACCTGCCCCAAAAAGCTCATCACAAAAGCACTCTCCGGATGGTCGTAAATCTCGACCGGCGAACCCACCTGCTCGACACGGCCCTTGTTCATGACCACGATCGTGTCGGAGACTTCGAGCGCTTCTTCGGGGTCGTGGGTGACAAAGATGGTCGTGACGTGCACTTCGTCGTGCAGACGACGCAGCCAGGCTCTCAAGTCTTTGCGCACCCTGGCGTCGAGGGCACCGAAGGGCTCATCGAGGAGCAGCACCCGCGGTTCGACAGCCAGGGCGCGTGCGAGGGCCACCCGCTGGCGCTGGCCACCGGAGAGTTGGGCCGGGTAGCGACCGCCGTAGCCCGCCAGTTGCACCAATTCGAGCAGCTCTTCGACACGGGCTTTGATCTGGGCCTTGGGCGTCTTGCGCACCTCCAGGCCAAAGGCGATGTTCTGGGCGACGGTCAGGTGCTTGAAAAGCGCGTAGTGCTGAAAGACAAAACCGATATTGCGCTCCTGCAGCCGCTGGCGGGTGGCGTCCTGCCCCTCCAACCAGATTTGGCCGCTGTCGGGCAGTTCGAGCCCGGCGATCAGGCGCAGCAGCGTCGATTTGCCGCAGCCGGAAGGCCCCAAAAGAGCCACCAGGTTGCCGGGCTGGATCTCCAGGCGAATGTCGGCTACCGCCTGAAAATCACCGAAGTTCTTGGAAACATTATCGATAAGTATCGACACAGGTAGACTCCGATAGAACCAAGTAGGTGTTGCTGTGCAGGCTGAAAGGTGATCAAGGCCAAAAAGCTTGCGAAAAGAAGATGAGTACTTTTAAAACAGGCTGTGGTAATTGTTCGTATCATAGGGCATTTTTGTCGGATCAATAGATCTAACTTATCAAAATAATAGATAGATGATATGCGATCAAACAATTTTGTTTATGATACAGTTCAGCTTCGTCCTCTGCCCATTCGCTCAGGTGCTCCTGTGTCCACAGCTGCCCGATGTGGCGCATAGGGATGCCTTCACGATCACGTTTTGCCAATTGGGGGCGTTTTTAGCCCCGGAAGACAACGCTCAGCAGCACAAAAAAAGCGAGAACGGCCGCCAACGTGAGCGCGAAGTGCTTGAGTGAGGTGCCCCGCTTGCGCACCATATTGCGCATCGCCAATTTGACATAACTGGGGGCGGGTTCTTCGGGCTTCTGGACTTTGGGCTCGTTGGGGAGGGACATGGCTGGATACGTTTGCCCCACGGGGGCCGAAGGTTTTAAATAGATTCGCAAGCCTCACTCCATCCAAGGTAATCCATGCCCGAATCGGCAACCATGCTCCAGCAGTACGTCCCCGGGGACTTCTACGACGAGATGTTCAGCGAGCCGGGCGTGCCGCGCGAGCACTACAAAGTCGTAGCCGAATTTCTCGATCGCTTCGGGCCGGTGGAATTGGCCAACCGCGCCCGCCAGGCGCGCATCGCCTTTTTGACCCGCGGCATCACCTTTGCGGTCTACGGCTCCGATGAGGGTACCGAGAAAATCTTTCCTTTTGATCTGATTCCGCGCATCATTCCCCATACCGAATGGCAGGTTTTAGAAAGCGGCCTCAAGCAGCGGCTGTTGGCGCTGAATTTGTTTCTCAAAGACCTCTACAACGGCCAGAAAATTCTGCTGGATAAGGTCGTGCCCAGGCATTTGATTGAGAGCGCCAGCCAGTTTCGGCCCCAGTTTATGGGCATGAAGGTGCCCAAAGATGCCTACGTACAGATCTGCGGTACCGATCTGATTCGCGACCGAGGTGGCGAGTACCGGGTGCTTGAGGACAACCTGCGGGTGCCCTCGGGGGTTTCCTACGTGCTCGAAAACCGGCGGATCATGAAGCAGGTCTTCCCGCTCATCTTCGCCAACTACCCGGTGCGTCCGGTGCTCGATTATCCGTTGCGCCTGCTGCAAACGTTGCGGGGGGTCTCGCCGCGGCCGGACCCGACGGTGGTGGTGCTCACCCCGGGCGTCTACAACTCCGCCTACTTCGAGCACGCCTTTTTGGCCCTGCAGATGGGTGCTGAGTTGGTCGAAGGCCGCGACCTGGTAGTTGAAAACGACCGTGTCTTCGCCAAGACCGTGAACGGCTTGCAGCCGGTGGATGTGATCTACCGGCGCATCGACGACGATTATCTTGATCCGGAAGTCTTTCGCAAAGACTCGGTGCTCGGCGTGCCGGGCTTGATGCGCGCCTACCGCGCCGGCAACGTCGTGCTTGCCAATACGGTCGGTACCGGTGTCGCCGACGACAAGGTGATTTACAAGTACGTTCCTGAGATCATCCGCTATTACCTGGGCGAGGAGGCTATCCTCAAGAACGTCGATACTTACCTGGCCGAAGATGCTTCCGAGTGCAGCTACATCCTCGAGCACATGGAGGAGCTGGTGGTCAAGGAGGCCGACAACTCCGGCGGCTACGGCATGCTCATCGGCCCCAAGGCCACCCAAGCCGAGGTCGAAGAATTTCGCGGCCGGGTACGCGCCCACCCACGCAACTATCTGGCCCAACCGGTCGTCAATTTTTCCCGGCACCCTACTTACTCCGAAGACAACCACAACCTTTACGGCTGCCACATCGACCTGCGCCCCTATATCCTCAACAACGGCGAGGACATCTGGGTATTGCCCGGCGGCCTCACCCGCGTCGCCCTGCGCCCGGGCTCGCTGGTGGTCAATTCCAGCCAGGGTGGCGGCTCCAAAGACACCTGGGTACTGGGCAAATCCTGATTTGGGGGGACACCCATGTTCGAGCGGTTTACCGAGAAGTCGATCAAAGTGGTCATGCTGGCCCAGGAGGAAGCCCGTCGCCTGGGGCACAACTTTGTGGGCACCGAGCAAATCCTCTGCGCGCTTGTTGGCGAAGGCACCGGAAACGCCGCTCACGTGCTCAAGTCAGCGGGGGTCAGCTTGAAGCGTGCCCGCATCGAGGTCGAAAAGATCATTGGTCGCGGCAGTGGGTTTGTCGCTGTCGAGATTCCGTTTACCCCCCGGACCAAGCGGGTTCTGGAGCTATCGCTTCAAGAAGCGCGCTACCTGGGGCACAACCATATCGGTACGGAACACCTGCTCATCGGCTTGCTGCAAGAGGGAGAAGGAGTTGCTTCTCGCGTTCTTGAAAATATGGGCGTTAATCTTGCGCAGCTGCTGGAGCAAATCAGGAGCACTGCCCAGCAATCTCCGGAACCCCCATCAAGTTTGCCCCGTACACTTTCTTCGTCTGCGAGCCGGGTTCGCCCCCTCATTGAAGAGCTGAGTAACCCAATCTTTCGCTTTGTTGAACCGGTAGCGGCCATCGTCGCTGCCCGCTTCAGCGCCGCTCTCTACCGGTGGGTGGAACCGCGCCGACTGGGACATGTCCTTAACTCGCCCAGCCTGCGACTGGTGCTCAACGAGGACGATTACTTGACTTTGACTCCCAACGTCGCTTTTATTGGCCACGGTCAGCTTGATCAACACCCTTTTCAAGATGTCATCCCCGAGCTGGCAGCTGTGGTTCTCTGCGGCCCTGAGCCTTCCGCAAAGCAAACGCGACTGGAAATTTTGATGGAGTATGGGGTAAAGGTTGGCCTGTTGCTTGATCCCCAATTGCAGACGGTTTCTGTTTATTGCGGGGAGGACGATAGGCAAATTCTGCAAGGCCAGGACACGCTCAGATTACACGAACTTTTTCCCGGCTGGGAAGTACCGATCTCAGAATTCTGGCCTCCCCTGGCGGAAACCCAATCGGAATCGTGAAATCCAGAACTCGCCTGAGCGAATAAAAAAGTCTTGACCAAATGATGAACTGGAAATGTTGAGAGAGGTAGGAGTTTATAGCCTGAGATCTGGTGGTTGGTTTGGCACGACGATCTGTGGGTGCGAGAGGCGGAACCCCCTTCGGGTTCCCCTCTCGCGCTCTCCAACCTCCCCGCGTCGAGGGGCGTGCCACCCCCCCGACACCCCCCCCGGACTCGATGGCGAGGTGGGCGTGAGAGTCGGTGGGTGGGATGGGCTTACTCTTCCAGGGCCTGCACGACGCGTGTCGACTGCGGCGATGGGGCTGGCCGGTCGCTAGGCTGCGCATGGAATGGGGAGTAAAGCGGTCGAGGCAAAGGTCTAGGAAAACCTGACGGGCAGCGGTTTGGTCCTGACACCTGCTTACGGCAAAGCCGAACCTTCGCGCAGCATCTGCAGAATCTCCTCCGGCGCTTCGCCGCCCGCGTCGATGAGCATCTGCAAAATCGGCCCGCGAATGCGAAACAGGGACTTGGTTTGCAGGACCGCGGCGGGGTTCCCGCCGTGCTCCAGCAGCACACGCACCAATTCGACATGTCCGTAGAAGGCGGCGTGCTGGAGCGCACTGGTGGTCTCGCCACTGGCGCGTTTGTTGGGATCGGCTCCGTGCTCCAGAAGTAGCCGGACGATGGGTTCGCTGCCCAGATGGACTGCGAGCTTCAGAGGCAGGGCTCCGCGTTTATCCGCCGCGTTTGGATTGGCTCCCGCTTCAAGCAGCAGGCGCACAATCTCTTGCTGCCCACCGCGCACCGCCTCGACCAGAGGGACCGCCTCCGGCCGCACCAACGCTTTGAGCAAACCTGCCTGCCCTTCCGCAGATGCGCCATCCTCCAACTGCCGACGCACCGCATGGCTGTCGCCAATCCTGATCGCTTGCACTAGTGCGTTCGGACTGCGCAAATGTCGATCGGTTTCTGCGTTCGCTCCTTTGGCGAGCAAAAACTGTACCGCCTCCTGAAAATTCAGGTGGACTGCCATTGCAAGCGGTGTCGCCCCGGAATATTCGGAGGCCTGCGGGTCTGCTCCCGCTTCGAGCAACAGATGAACGATCTCTTTTTGCCGACAACGAATGGCTTCGATCAAAGGCAATGTCTGGGGTCGGGTGCCGAACAACGGGGCCACTGTAGGACCATTGGGTGACACCCCATCTGCGAGCAATCGCCGAATTTGCGCGATTTCAGCTCTCTGTATGGCGAGAATCAGTTTTTGATCAACCATCGGGTTTCTGTTCGTCGGGATGGATCTGATTCTTCCGGGATCATAGAGACCTCCTGAGGGGTGTCCCACGCTCGCACTTTCGGACAAGAGATTTGTCCTTTGTAGGGAAGCTTTTCATAGTTATTTAGGGCATCGACCTTGAAGACCGAACCCGGGGAGCGGGGAGTTCCTGGGGAGAGGCACCTTACGGAAGCGCCGACCCTTCTCGCAGCATGGCCAGAATTTCCGGCGGCACCTCCGCTCCTGCGTCGATGAGCAGTTGCAGCACCGGGCCGCGCAGGCGCGCAAGGACGGTCTTGTCCTGGGCGGTGACCGCCGCTGGAGCCGCCCCATGCTCCAGCAACAACCGCACCATCTGGAGATTGCCCTCGTAGGCGGCCTGCTGCAGCGCATTGGCAATCTCGTCGCCGCCGCGCTTCTCCGGATCGGCTCCGTGCACCAGCAGCAGCCGGACGATCTCCTCATCGCTCAGGTAGATCGCGACTTTGAGCGGCAACACCCCCTGGCGATCCGCCGCGTTCGGGTTGGCCCCCGCCTCCAACAGCAGCCGCACGATCGCTGCATTGCGGCTGCGGATCGCCTCGACCAACGGTAAGGTTCGGGGGCGCAGCCACAGCAGCAGCGGTTCCGGTTGGCCGTTGGCAGAGGCGCCCTGGGCGAGCAATTGCCGGATCTGTTCGCTGTCGGCCGTTCGGATGGCCTGAAGGAGTTGCTGATTATCCATTGCTGTTCATACACAGATGGCAAAGGTGATCGGCATCGACCTAGGGACGACCAACGGTCTGGTCGCCTGGATGGGCGGGCCGCAGCTCGTTCCGGATATAAGTGGGCGATGGATTGTTACCTTCCTGTGTCGGTTTTGTCGAGCAGGCCCGTCTACAGGAGCCGGGTTGAGGACAATCGAAAAGTATCAATCCTAACCGCTAAGTATTTGTGCTCAGCAGTCGGCGTAAGCATTTGTGCCTATGAAAATCGATGGTCAATTCCTTTGTGTAAACGTTGATGAATTTTTCGGCTTTTTTCGCGCCGCGCGGGTGAGCTGCCACTAACCTGTTGTTAACGGACTATAGCTCGAGGGTTTCATGCTCACACCTTTTTCCGATGGCGTTTATCAGGGGACTGCGGTACAAACGCCTGAGCATCCTGCCTGTGAACTTTTCCCAGCCTCTCGCCAGACGGGTCAACTCTTCGGCCTTGGTGTTGTGTTGGGAATTGCCAGTTTGTTTCTCGACGGCTTCGGTGCCGGTCCCTGGTCCTGGCCGTTGATGGCGATGGCCGGTCTGGTTTTGCTTTTTGCGGGGAGCCGCGTCGCCCGGTCCTAAGAATTCCTTTGAGCGAATCGCCCCCGGTCCGTTGGCTGGGGGTTTTTGCATGGAGCGATAAAATAAAGCCCCCGACCGATCGGTCGGGGGCTGTGGGGTAATGGGCCTTAACCTTCGGCGGTGGCCAAGGTGCGGTCCTTGACGATGAAGGTCGGCTTGCCGTCACTATCGACGTCGACCAAGACCGTGTCGCCCTCTTTAAGGCGGGCGGCCAGAATTTCTTCGGCCAGCTGGTCTTCGAGCATGCGCTGGATGGCGCGGCGCAGCGGCCGGGCGCCGTAGGTGGCGGAGTAGCCTTCTTCAATCAGCTTTCGGTTGAACGCGTCGGTAATCTCGATCTTCATGTTCTGCTCTTCGAGGCGGGCGAACACCTCGCGCAGCATGATCACGGCGATCTGCTTGACTTCCTCGCGCGTCAGCGGGTGGAAGACAATGATCTCGTCGAGGCGATTGAGGAACTCGGGGCGGAAGTACTGCTTGAGTTCTTCTTTGACCAGTTCGCTGATGCGGTTGTAGCGCTGCTCCTCTTCGGTGCCGGCGGTGTTGAAGCCGAGGCCGCCGCCGCCCTTTTCGATCACCTTGGAGCCGACGTTGCTGGTCATGATCATCAAGGTGTTCTTGAAGTCGACCGTGCGGCCCTTGGCATCGGTGAGGCGACCGTCCTCGAGGATCTGCAGCAGCACGTTGAACACGTCCGGGTGGGCCTTCTCGATTTCGTCGAAGAGGATCACCGTGTAGGGACGGCGGCGCACCGCCTCAGTGAGCTGACCGCCCTCGTTGTAGCCCACGTAGCCGGGGGGCGAACCGATGAGCTTGCTCACCGTGTGCCGCTCCATGTACTCGGACATGTCGAGGCGGATCATCGCATCCTCGGAGCCGAAGAAGTAGGTCGCCAGCGACTTGGCCAGTTCGGTCTTGCCGACGCCGGTGGGACCGCTGAAGATGAAGCTCGCGATCGGCCGCTTCGGATTTTTGAGGCCGACGCGCGCCCGGCGGATGGCCCGGGAGATGGCCTTGACTGCTTCTTCTTGACCGATGAGGCGCTGGTGGAGCACGTCTTCCATGTGCAGGAGCTTCTCGGTCTCAGACTCGGTGAGCTTGCTGACCGGCACCCCCGTCCAACTCGAGACGATGTAGGCGATATCCTCTTCGGTGACGTTGGGAGACTCTTCGTTGGCGGTCTCGGACTTGCGCGCCTGGGCAATCGAGCGAATCTGGGATTTGATTTCCATCTCGCGGTCGCGCAACTCGCCCGCCCGCTCGTAGTCCTGGCCGCGCACGGCGTCGTCCTTTTCTTTGAGAATCTGGCGCAGTTCTTTGTCGAGTTCCTTGGCCGCCGGGGGCAGTTGCGAGGAGAGCAACCGCACGCGCGAACCGGCCTCGTCGACCAGGTCGATGGCCTTGTCCGGCAAGTAGCGATCGGAGATGTAGCGATCGGAAAGCTGGGCGGCGGCGATGAGCGCCTCATCGGTGATCTTGAGCTTGTGGTGCTGCTCGTAGCGCTCGCGCAACCCGCGCAGGATCTCGATAGTCTCATCGACCGTCGGCTCACCCACCATCACCGGCTGGAAGCGGCGCTCGAGGGCGGCGTCGCGCTCGATGTGCTTGCGGTACTCATCGAGGGTGGTCGCCCCGATGCACTGCAGCTCGCCGCGCGCGAGGGCCGGCTTGAGGATGTTGGCGGCGTCGATGGCCCCCTCGGCAGCCCCGGCGCCGATGAGCGTGTGCACCTCGTCGATGACCAGCACGACGTTACCGGCGGCACGGATCTCGTCCATGATCTTTTTGAGCCGCTCTTCGAATTCACCGCGGTACTTGGTGCCCGCTACCAACAAGCCAATGTCGAGGGTGACGACGCGCTTGTCGGCCAGGATGTCGGGAATGTCGTTGTTGGAGATGCGCTGGGCGAGGCCCTCGGCAATCGCCGTCTTGCCCACGCCCGGTTCGCCGATGAGCACGGGGTTATTTTTGGTGCGGCGACCCAGGATCTGGATGACCCGTTCGATTTCTTTTTCGCGGCCCACCACTGGGTCGAGTTTGCCCTCGGCGGCCATCTGGGTGAGATTGGAGCCGAACTCGTCCAGGGTCGGGGTCTTGGTGCGGCCGGTGTTGCCCCCGGCGGAGACCTCGGCGGTCTCTCCCAGCATGCGGATGACCTGGGTGCGGACCTTGGACAGATCGACTCCCAGATTCTCGAGCACCCGGGCAGCGACGCCTTCTCCCTCGCGGATGAGGCCCAGCAGCAAATGCTCGGTGCCGATGTAGTTGTGGCCAAGTTGGCGTGCTTCTTCGAGCGACAGCTCCAGCACCCGCTTGGCCCGGGGCGTAAACGGAATTTCGACCGCCACAAACCCGGAGCCGCGGCCGATGATTTTTTCGACCTCGATGCGGGCGTCCTTCAGGTTGACTCCCATGGACTTGAGCACCTTGGCGGCGACGCCGGTGCCCTCACCGATGAGGCCGAGCAGGATTTGCTCGGTACCCACAAAGTTGTGTCCCAGGCGACGGGCTTCCTCCTGGGCCAACATGATCACTTTGATTGCTTTCTCGGTAAATCTTTCAAACATGGCTATGTCCCTTCACCTGCAGCGCCCTTTGAGGGTTACCTAATCCTAACACAGGCTGCAGCCGGGATCCGGGCATGAGCCGCTCCTGGCCGCGCTCTGAGGGTCTCGACAAAACTGCTCTACACCCGCTGAAAAGCCGCCCGCGAGGGCAGCCGAATGTATGTATCCAAATGGGATTTTAGTTGACCGGGTTCGGCCCATGCGCCCGCCTCCATCGTAACCAAGTTTGCTCCATTTCCAACGCATTTTTAACCTGGCCATTCGGGCAGGGCGGCGCTTCTTCAGGCAAAGGGCCAGGGAAGAGCGACTTGTCCCAGCAGGGTCGTGAAGTGGGGGGTGTCGATGCGCGGGGTCCACATCACCAAAGCGTCCTCCTCACCGTAATAGCGTTCGCGTCGCCCAAGCGTCTCGAAGCCAAAACGGCAATAAAGCGAGATCGCAGCAGCATTGGAGGCGCGCACCTCCAGGGTCATCCGCCGTGCCCCAACCTCCCGCGCCCAGCGCAACAACCCGTGCAGCAGGGCCGTCCCAACTCCGCGCCGTCGGCATTCGGGATGGACCACCAGCATCGCCAAGTGCGCCTCGTCGAGCACCAGTTGGAAGCCGGCGAAACCGAGCGCCTCACCCGAGTCGACGGCGCGCGCCAGACAATAGTGCCCCGCCTGCTGGGCCACATCCGAGCGCAGCATCCCTTCGCTCCAATAACCCGGCATCCCCAGGCTCAGCAGCGCGCCCATCTCGGCCATGGCGGCAGTGTCCGCCGCAACCACTTTCTCCAGTTGTCCCCATTCCATGGCTTTAGGGTAGGGCTTCGCCTGATTTGTCTCAAGAATAAATATACGAGTATTTTAGTCGGGTTTATTTTGGATTGCTTGACGGGGTGTGGTAGTATGCGCCCACGTTGCTCGATGTGAGACTGCCATGACCCAGACGCCCCTGCGCATCACCACCTTGAAGGGCTTGCGCTGCCGGGAATGCGGCGAACAGTACCCGGCCGAAGCCCGGCACGTCTGTGAATTTTGTTTCGGTCCGCTCGAAGCGCTCTACGACTATGAAGCCATCCGCGGGTGCACCAGCCGCAAGACCATCGAGGCGGGGCCGCGCTCGATCTGGCGCTACCGGCCGTTTTTGCCGGTGGTGGGTGAACGGGTGATCGACGTGGGAACGGGGCTCACGCCGCTGATTCGCTCCGAGCGCTTGGCAAGGCGCCTGGGTCTGGGGGCGCTTTACATCAAGAACGACGCGGTGAACGTGCCGAGTTTGAGCTTTAAAGACCGGGTGGTTTCGGTGGCGCTCACGCGGGCGCGCGAGCTGGGCTTTACGACCGTTTCGTGCGCTTCGACCGGCAACCTGGCCAACGCCACCGCGGCGATCGCCGCCCACGCGGGTCTCGAGTGCTATGTCTTCATCCCAGCGGATCTGGAGGCGGGCAAGGTGTTGGGCACGCTCATCTACGGGCCGCAGGTGATGGCGGTGGAGGGCAACTACGACCAGGTCAACCGCCTGTGCTCGGAGGTGGCGGACCGCCACGGCTGGGGGTTTGTGAACATCAATTTGCGCCCCTATTATTCAGAAGGCTCCAAGACCCTGGGTTTTGAGGTGGCCGAGCAGTTGGGCTGGCGCCTGCCCGATCACGTTGTGGCGCCGGTGGCCTCCGGATCGCTCTATACGAAAATCTACAAGGGTTTTCAGGAATTGATCAAAACCGGTCTGGTTGGGGAGCGGCCCGTGCGCATGAGCGGGGCGCAGGCGACGGGCTGCTCGCCGGTGGCCCAGGCGTTTAAGGCCGGACGCGACTTTATCGCTCCGGTCAAGCCCGCCACCATCGCCAAGTCGATCGCCATCGGCAACCCCGCCGACGGCGTTTATGCCCTGGATCTGGCCCGCCGCACCGGCGGACACATCGAAGACGTCACCGATGCCGAAATCATCGAGGGCATCAAGCTCCTGGCGCAGACCGAGGGCATTTTCACCGAGACCGCCGGGGGCACGACCGTGGCGGTGCTCAAGAAACTGGTCGAACAGGGCAAAATCGCCCCCGACGAGTTGACCGTGGTCTACATCACCGGCAACGGCCTCAAGACCCAAGAAGCAATTGCCCCCTACGCGGGCGAGACCCTGAAAATCGAGGCGAATCTGGCGAGCTTCGAGCGCGCCCTGGAGCGCGCCCGTACCCTCGACCGCCTCGACTGGCAACAGACCCTTGTTTAGGAGCCCGACTGACCCATGGCCGTGACCGTACTCATCCCCACGCCCCTGCGCAAACTCGCCAACGAACAGCCGACGGTCCATTGCAGTGGCAGCAACCTGGCCGAGGTGCTCGATTCGCTCGAAGCGCACTGTCCCGGCATCAAGGCCCGCCTGTGCGCCGAAAACGGCGACCTGCGCCGCTTCGTCAATTTCTACGTCAACAGCGAAGACATCCGCTTTTTGCAGGGCCGCGACACGCCCCTCAAAGACGGCGACGAAGTGAGCATCGTCCCGGCCATCGCCGGGGGGTAATCTTTTGCGCCTTGCCCGAGCCATCTGGCGCATCCCCGGCGTCGGGCGGATTTTTTCTGGGCGGCGTTCAGCTTGTATGGTCTTACTTCAAAGAGAAGGCCGCCGAGTCGTAGTAGGAACGGAAGCGGCGTACCCTGTCCCCTTCGATTTCGAGGATGCTCACGCCCCGGTAGCGAATCGGCTCGCCGCTGTGCAGTTTGCCCTCGGAGACCCATTCGAGCACCGCCGCGTTGTCTGCGGCGATGGCGCGCTCGAAGTGGGAGCGGATCTGGCCGAAAGCCCCCAGATAGTCGCTCCAGAATTGCCGGGCGCCCGCAAGACCCCGCAGGGGTTCGGTGAGCACCAGATTGCTCAGTTCGGCGTCTTCGGCAAATAGGTTGACCAGCGATTCGACGTCGCCGGATTGCTCGGTGTGCTGGAGCGTCTGCATGAAGCGCTCCACGGTGGGATTGGCCATGGTGATTGAAGTCGGACTGCAAGCCCATCGTGGCCAGGCGGGCGGCCCCGGGCATCCGCCCGCGGATAGGCTGAGCGGTTACCCCTGGCTCTCGGCCATGCGTTGCTTGAGGCGCTCAAGCTGGTCGCACCCGCCGCTGACCAGCAACTGATCGCCCTCGCGCAAGGGCGTGTCCGCGTCCGGAAAACCGATCAGCCGGCCTTCGCGGCGCAGGGCGTGCACCACCACCCCGTAGCGGCGGCGAAGGTCGGTCTCGGCCAGGGTGTGCCCGTCGAGCAGGCAGCCGGTCTCGACGGTGATCACCTGTAGACCCATTGCCTCCGGAGGCAGCGGGGCTTGCGTCGCGCTCGTGCGGGCGCCCCGGCCCAACAACAGCGGCAGGCGAACGGTAAATGTCGCCCCCTGGTCGCTTCCTGGGCTTTCGACCCCGACGGTGCCGCCGTGCAGCTCGACCAATTGGCGCACGATGGCCAGGCCGAGCCCGAGGCCGCCGTGGCTGCGGGTGGTGGTGCTGTTGGCCTGCCGGAAGCGCTCAAAGACGTGGGGCAGAAAATCGCCGGCGATGCCTACCCCCGAATCGCGAACGGTCAGTACCGCCTCCGCCCGCCCCCGCTCGAGCTGCACTTCGATGCTGCCGTTCTCGGGAGTAAATTTGATGGCGTTGGAAAGCAAATTCCAGACCACCTGCCGCAGACGGTTCGAATCGCCAAAAGGCAGGACCACGTTCGGATCGAGGCGGGCGCGCAGTTCGATATTTTTGCTCTGGGCGGCGAAGCGCACCGTGTCGAGGGCGTCCTCCACCACCGTGGCGAGGGCCACCGGCCGCACCTCCAGGCGCAGCTTGCCCGTGATGATGCGCGAGAGATCGAGCATGTCCTCGATGATTCGGCTTTGGGCGCGGGCGTTGCGCTCGATCGTTTCGAGCGCCCGCGCCGCGGATGCTTCGTCGAGCTGGCCTTTGCGCAACAGCTGCGTAAAACCGATGATCGGGTTGAGGGGGGTGCGCAGTTCGTGGCTGAGGGTGGCCAAAAACTCGTCCTTGATGCGGTTGGCTTCTTCGGCCTCCTGCCGGGCGCTCTCCGCCGCCGCCCGCGCCAGCTGCTCGCGGCGCGCCTGTTCTTGCACCTGGGCGGTGCGCTCCTCCACCAGCCGCTCCAGCTGCAGGGTGCGCCCCTGCAACAATTCCATTTTTTCGGCCTCCAGCTGGTGGACGCTGCGCTGGAGCGCTTCGATGACACCGAAAATTTCGAGCGGATCGAGCAGGCGCAACAGCCCGGTCTGGGTGACGATGCCCACCAGTTCGCCCCGCTCGCCGGTGACCACCAACCGGCGCACCCGGCGGCGCAGCATCTGCTGGTGGGCCACCAGCACCGACTCGAAAGGCTTGAGGGGAGACGCCACCGCGCTCATCACCGCCGCCGCCCGGGTCTGGGTGAGGTCGAACTGCAAATAGCGAAACTGAACGATGTCGCTCTCGGTGATCAATCCGACCGGGCGAACGTGTACTCCGTCGGTGTGCGGCTCGGCGATTACCACGCAGCTGACGCGGCGGCCGGCCATCAGCCGGGCCAGATTCACCAGCAAGCTGCCGGCGGGGGCGTGGACGACCGGAGTGGTCATCACCTCGGCCACCGAACGCAAGGTCAACAGGTGAATCGGCTGCAAGGTCCGCCGGATGCCGCCTGCGCTGAGTAGACCGGTCACCCGGCCGCCGTCGTCGAGCACCGGCAGGTGGCGCACGTTGTGCCTGCGCATCAGATCGAGGGCACCCAGGATATCCTGGCGACCATCCTGGACGAGGGTCACCACTCCCCCCAACATCACCTCCCCGGCGCGCACCGCCGCCAGATCTTTGCCCAGGGCCGTCAGGCGCACAATATCGCCCTCGGTGATGATCCCCACCAGATGTGCTCCTTCGGCCACCAGCACGCAATCGGGCTGCAATTCGCCCGATTGCCGCAGGGTGCGGTCCTTGCGCTCGGGCAGGGCGCAACGGTAGTCCGCCTGGCCGCCCATCCACTCGACGATGTCGCTCAGGACAGTATCGGGTGTGACCAGTTTGACCCTGGTCTCCATCGCTTGATCGAGCGAAGGCAACAAAGAGGACAGACGGTTTGGATGCTGCATGGACGTCTCTGCGGAATATTCCTCACGCCGACGGGCACACCGGCTCACCCAATTATCGCCCCGGGATTGAGCCGCCGCCAGGAACACCGGCCGATGCTCCCTCGTCTTCCGGGCCGAGTCCCGCGAACAGCGGCTCCACTTCGCGCTGGTACCTGGCCAGATAGGCTTGAAACGCCGTGCCGCCCGTCCCGGCGCTCGCCCCGACCATCGCGAGCTGGCGGACCGCCAGAGCCAGGTGGCCGCGGTGAAAGCGGGTCTGCTGCTGCTCGTAGCGGGCCAACAGGCGCAACAATGAAGCTGCGCCGGGGTGGGTAAAAAGCGCCGTCAGACTCGTCTGCACCTCCGTGCCCGGTGCCCGCTCCAGCAAGCGCCGGTAGTAATGCGCCAGGTTGTGCTCCTGATGTTCCGCCAGCCAGCCGGCTACCCGGGCGCCGTAGCGGCGATCGAACTCGGCTTCTGCCGGGTGCACCTCGCCCCGTGCGTCGCGGGTGCCCCCCCGCCAGTACGGGGCGGCCACGCCGCTCAAGATCTCCAGATGCCGAAACTGAAACGATTGAAAGCCGCTGGTGGGACCGATGGCGCTGCGAAATTCGCCAAAGGCGCGCATCGAGACGAGGATGGGCATCGTCACATTCACGACCTCGTAGAGCCGCACAACGCGCTCCAGAAAGTAGCACGCCTCGACGGTGTCGCCCACGGGACGCTCCTCGTCGGCATCGAGGGCGATGGCCAGGGCCGCCAGGGTGCGCTCCAGATCGCCAATCATCTGGTGAAAGGCCACCTCGCAGATCTGGTGCACGGCGATGAACAAGTCTTCGTCCTGCGAAGCGGTTATCGGTTGCTTGCACGCCAGGAGCGCTTCGAGGCGGTGGTAGTGCCAGTAGTGGTTGGCACTCACATCCAGGCTGCCGTCGCGCGGCGGCAGCGGCTCGGCCCGGTACGGTTCGGCCATGGCGCGGGGGTTCCTATCGAGGGGGCCACTTCCTTATCGCCAAAGTGGCCGGTGCCGTCAAGGCGGGCATTTTGCGATTTGTGTGGGTCAAAAGCCGCCCCTTCCCCCATTGGGCATCATGGAAATCGATGGGTCAGGGTTTGCACGATGGCTTCTTCTGTATTGACCGTGGGCGAGTACTTGATCGAACGGTTGTACTCCCACGGCGTGCACCATATCTTCGGCGTGCCCGGCGATTACGTCCTCGGTTTTTTCAAGCAACTGTGCGACAGCCCCATAAAAGTGATCAATACGTGTGACGAACAGGGGGCCGGGTTCGCCGCCGACGCCTACGCCCGCGTACGCGGACTCGGGGCCGTCTGCGTCACCTACTGCGTGGGCGGCCTCAAAGTTGCCAATACTACTGCCCAGGCCTACGCCGAAAAATCGCCGGTCGTGGTGATTAGCGGCGCGCCGGGCACCAACGAGCGCCACAAAAATCCGCTGTTGCACCACAAAGTGCGCGAGTTCGACACCCAACTCAAAGTGTTCGAGCAACTGACAGTCGCCGCGACGGTACTGGACGACCCGCAGACGGCCTTCTGTGAAATCGACCGGGTGTTCGAGGCGGCTTTGCGCTACCGCCGGCCGGTCTACATCGAATTGCCGCGCAACGTCGCCCGCGCCACCGGTTCCGCCTGTCACCTGCGCGAGTTGCCCCAGGAGACCAGCGACCCGGCCACGCTGGGCGAAGCCGTCAAAGAAGCCGTAGCCCGCATCAACGCGAGCCGCCAGCCGGTGATTCTGGCTGGAGAAGAACTGCACCGCTTCGCGTTGCAGCCCTTGCTCGCGCAGCTCATCGAGAAGACCAACATTCCGGTGGCTTCGACCATCCTGGGCAAATCGGTCTTCCCTGAGTCCCATCCGCGCTACCTGGGCGTCTACGAGGGAGCGATGGGCCGCGAGGACGTGCGCGACTACGTCGAAGCGAGCGACTGCCTGGTGTTGCTCGGAGCGCTGATGACCGATATGAACCTGGGCATCTACACCGCCAATCTCGACCCGCGCCGGTCCATTTACTGCGCCACCGAGAAGCTCACTATCGGCTACCACTCCTACGAGGACGTGCGGTTGCAGGACTTCGCAGCCGGTCTACTGGCAGGCGAGATCGAGCGGCGGGTGGACGGACCGACTCCCCATCCCCTGCCCCTCGCCCAGTTCCAGCCGGTCCAGGATAGACCGATGACCGTGCTGCGCCTTTTCCAGCAGCTCAACGCCTTTTTGGACGACGAAACGATCGTGGTGGCCGACCCCGGCGACGCCCTTTTTGCCGGGGCGGATCTGTTTATCCCGGGCAAGACGCGGTTTCTGGCTCCTGCCTACTACGCCTCCCTCGGCTTTGCCGTCCCCGCCGCCCTCGGCGCCCAGATGGCCGACGCGCGCCTCAGGCCCCTGGTGCTGGTGGGCGACGGCGCCTTTCAGATGAGCGGCCTGGAACTCTCGACCATTGCCCGCTTCGGCCTCGACCCGATTGTCGTGTTGCTCAACAACCGGGGCTACGGCACCGAGCGGCCGATGCAGGACGGTTCTTTCAACGACGTGCTCAACTGGAACTACAGCCGTCTGCCGGAGTTGCTGGGCACGGGCCGGGGCTTCGAAGTTTCGACAGAGGACCAACTTGCCGCCGCCCTGCACGAAGCGCGCCGCCACCGGGGCAGTTTCTCCTTGATCGATGTGCACCTCGAACCGGGAGATCTCTCGCCCGCCCTCCGGCGCATGACCGATTCGATGGGCCAGCGGGTGCGTCCGGCCGCCGTTTGATGGGGTTCCCCTCCAGCGATAGAGCATTTTGGCTGTACACGCCTCCTGGGTACCTCGCAAGACCGAGGAACAATTGTCCCTTGTGGCAGGTGGAGTCGGATCACGGTCGCGAATAGGATGAATTCAAGCAACACTGATGAACCCCAGGAGAATAGCCATGACCACGGGACCCCAGAATGATCTTGAGCGCACCGAAATCAACGGCCGCGACCGCAATGCCTTTCTTTTTGGTTTCACTCCCCAGGCGGAGATCTGGAACGGCCGTCTGGCGATGATTGGCTTTGTCGCTTATCTGCTTTGGGATTATGCAGGCTATAGCGTTCTGCGCCAAGTTCTCGGCATTATTTAATTTCAATCCGGCGCTGGTTTGTCAATTGCCTGCAACGATGACACCGGCATATCATGCTGGATGTAGTTAACTAAAAGTCTGTAGCGATAGCGAAACGCAAGGTCCGGTGCTTACCAGCACCGGGCTTTTTTACGTCAAGCGAATGCTTTGCAGATAAATAGACCGTTGTTGCCGGGGTTTCGCCAACCGAGGGGCCGACCAAGGATTTCGAGCGCCGTGCTTTCCACAGGCTCGAAGCCTGCTTGGGTAAAGACCCGCGCAGCGGCGGCGGCATCGGCAAAGCGACTACGAAACGGGCTGCGGGAAAGGCTTTTGCCCTGGTTGTCAAAATACCCGGCATCGAGCAAGTCGCACAGCAGAACGCCTTGCGCAACCAGGGAGCGATCTCGCCAGTTGTCGGCAAGCCGCCCAATGTCCTCCACGCTGAAGTAGGGCAGTACACCCTGCAGCGAGAGCAGGCAGGCCCGCTCGCCGCCGAGGGCATCTTCGAGGCGGTCAATTGAAAGATCAAACCCGTCGGCATGCCAGTTGTCAGGCTTACCCAGGCTTTCTACCCGCCGCCGCTTGCTTTGGGCCACCGCAGGCAGGTCCAGTTCCAGCACCGAGCAATCCGGGAAAGTGCGCGCCCAGCGCAGCCCCAGGGTAGAAAAACCACTGCCGATATCAACTACAAAACCGGTCGGTTTGCCCCGGAGGATATCGCACCCCAGCGCAAAGAACACTTCTTCGCGCACGGCGAACTGGTCCACCAGGGCCGTGGCTCCGAGGCGCAGTGTCCAGCCTGCCGCCAGGCGCGACCAACCCCGGGACAGCAAGACAGACTCGGGGGAGCGAAAGCGGCTGGCGGCGCGAGCTCCCGCCGTCAATTCCGCCAACAGCAGCGCGCGTCCGGGCTTTGCCATGCTAGAGCGCAACCACCCTCGCTCCCAGGCGGGAAGCCGCCTGGGGGTCGTGGCTGGTGAGAATCAGCGCTCCGCCCTTGCCGGTGAACGCTTCGAGTGCGTCCAGCATCAGCGAGAGCGAGCGCGGATCTTGGCCCACGGTGATCTCGTCGAGCAGACAGATGCGCGGCCTGCGGGCGAGCACCGCTGCGAGGGCCAACCGGCGCTTCTGGCCCTGGGAGAGCGATTGGGGGTGCTGCTCGCGCTGGGGGAGCAAATTGAGTTGTTCGAGTAGCTGCTCGGCAAATTCCGGCGCCACCCCCGGCTGGGCCACTTCGCCTGCGACGCTGTCGGCAAAGAGCTGGTGATTGGGGTTCTGGAGCACAAAGCCCAGGGTGCGGGCGCGCTCGGCAACATTCTGTTTGAGGGCATCTTTACCCAGGATCGCCAGCGACCCGCCGGTCGGGCGCAACAAACCGCACAACAGCTTGAGCAGCGTCGTCTTGCCGCAGCCGTTGTCGCCTTTGAGCAACACCGTCTCCCCGGCACGCACGGTCAGATCCGGCAAAGGCGGATAGCCTCCGTAGGCGAGGATCCGGCTTTCGAGCACCACCGGCCCGGCGGCGGGCCGGACGAGAACGGCGCTGGCGACAGCGCTTTGCGGCAGACCCGGGAGCAACGTTCCATCGGCGCAACAGTAGCTGCGGTGGGCGACGGCGGCCACCAAGTCGAGCCGGTGTTCGACCAGCAAAATCGCCTGGCCGGCACGAGCGCGCCGGACCAGCAACTCCAGCAGCAACTGCGCCCCGGCCCGGTCGAGGTAGGCAAACGGTTCGTCGAGCAACAGCACCGGCTGATCCATGGCAAGCACGCAGGCGAGCACCAGACGCTGTTTTTGACCGGCGGAGAGGCGGGCGATTGGCCAATCGCGCTGGCTTTGAAGGCCAAATTCGGCGAGCAACTCGCCCATTTGCTCTGCGATCCGCCCTGGGGGGACATTCAGATTCTCCAGGCCAAAGGCCACCTCCTCGCGCACCCGGTCGGTAAAGATCTGCACCTCGACGTTTTGCAGCACCGTGCCGATGTGGCGGGCGCGCTCGCGCACCGACAGCGGCAGCAGCGAGCGGCCGGCAAAGGCCACTTCCCCTTCGAGGCGACCGCCGGTATGGGCGGGGATCACCCCGGCGACGGCATTGATCAGGGTGCTTTTGCCGCTGCCGGTGGGACCGGCCACCAGCACGATCTCGCCGGGAGCGAGGGTGAGCTGCACGTTGTGCAAAATTTGCCGCTCCTGGCCGGGCGGGGCGAATCCCAGTCCCCGCACTTCAATCAGGCTGTCCATTCCAGTCCCCCCACCGCGATCAGCAACGCCGCGGCACCCAGGGCAAAGAGCGTATCCCCGGGGCGCCAGCGCAGCGGTTGGCTGGTGCTGCGCGGCGACTCCGGGTCGTAGCCGCGCGTCTCGAGGCCCACGGTCACATCGTCGGCATAGCTCACGATCCGAAAAATCAAGGGCGTGAACAGCCCCGAGAACCACAGCCCCGGCCGCCGGGCCAGATCGACGCCCCGCAGCAAATTCGCTTCGATAATGCGCTGCGCTTCCTGCTGGATGATCGGCAAGAAACGCCAGGTGAGCATCAGGCTCAGCACCAAAAAAGGCGGCAGCCGCACCGCCTGAAAGGCCCGCACCAGATCGCCGGGGGCGGTGGTGGCAGGCAGCAACAGCGCGGGCAGAATCAAGACCAGCAACCTGGCCGCTCCCAGCCCCGCGTAGCCCCAGTCGCCCGAAAGTGTGCCCGTAAGACCGGTGAAGATCAGCAAAAAGACGCCGACGCCGACGACGCTCTTTGTCTCCACCCGCACCGACACAAAAGTGAGCACCATCAGCACGCTCACCAACAACAGGTTGGCCCATACGCTTTTGAGCGCGAAGGCGCAGGCCGTCAGCGCAATGCTCAAAACGATCTTGAGCAGCGGGTTGACGGAGCCCAAAAACTGCGGCAGCTTAGCGAGCGACATCGAGCTTGCCCGCCCGCTGCAACTGAAAGACGATCTGCTCCCCCAGCCACCAACCGACCGCCCCGGCCAGGGCGCTCACCACAGCGGCGGGCACCAGCACCCAGGGCTGGGTGAGCCACTGGGCGGCCAGATCTCCCACCGGCGTGCCGCGCAGGAAGGTGACGCCGATGAACCAGCCGGTCAGGCAGGTGGCGGCAAAGAAGGCCATGTTGGCCAACAGGCGGGTGGTTCTGCCGGCAAAGCCGCCGCTCACCAGCCCCACCAGCTCGGCGGCGAGCAGGGCCGCCACCAGAAAAGCCGAGATCGTCCAGGAGATGATTCCCAAGATCAGCGCGAGCACCCCCGCCATCAGGGCGACGGCCCCCGAACGGCGCAACCGGGCCATCCCCAGGGTGAGAAAGATGGCGGCAAACGGCGCCCAGGCGATCGTGGTCGCCCCGGGTAGCGGAATAGCCGAAGCGAAAGGCTGGGTGACCTTGGCCGTTACGGCCAGACCCACGGTCATCAAGGCGGCGAAAACATAGTCTTTGAGTTGCCAGCGCTGTGCCATCGACTTTTCCATCGCGGTTCTCCTGACCCAATTCGAGAAAAAACGCATCCCAGGCAAGTCGGCTGGGCGGCTCAATCACCCTGAAGCCAGCATAACAGCGATCAAAACTCCGCCCTCACCGCCCCCAATAGCCTCGCCCCCGGCGCCACAAAGCCGCTGGTCGGATAGATGTACTGGGCGTTGGTGACGTTCTCGACGCTCACCGTCAGCTGCACATTGGGGACGAAGCGGTAACCGAAGCTCAGATCGAGCACACCCGCCGGGGGGGTGCCGGGGCCGACCACACCGTTGTTGCCGATCACCGAACCCTGGCCGCCGTAGATGCGCGACTGCAGCAGGGCGTTGAAGGTCTTGTCGTCGTAGACCAGGCGCAACAGGGCCGTGAGCGGAAAAACTTCCAGTTGCGACAGCGGCAGCCCGGAGCCGTCGCGGCCGTCGACGTAGGTGAGGTTGGCTTCAAAAAAAGCCTGGGGCGAAAAAAAGTAAGCGCTCGAAAATTCGAGCCCCTGCAGCTGGACATTTTTGTTGAGCACGGTTTGGGAAGGGGGCGGCGGTCCGAAGGGGGGCGCTCCAAAGGCAACGAGCGGCCCGAAGCCGAGAAAGTCGGTGACCTGGTTGTTGAAGTAAGTGATCCCGGCGCGAAACTCGGGACTCGTGTAGTTGATGCCGATGTCGAAGTTGTCGGCCCGCTCCGGCCGCAAGTTGGGATTTGCCTGGACGTTGCCGGCGCTCGGGGCGAAGAAGGTGCCCTCCGGGCTGCTGCCGAACAAAAACAGCAGGCTCGGGGGCCGGAAGCCCTGGGCAAAATTTGCCCGCAGGGCCAGTTCGGGGGTGATGGAGTAAATGGCCCCGGCGTTGAAGGTGACGCGGTTGGCGTTGTTGACCAGACCCGTGTTCGTGTTCTGGTCGTAGGTGTCGTAGCGTACCCCGCCCGCCACGGTGAAGCTCGGGGTAATGTCGTAGGAACCCTGCAGAAAGACGCCGTTGAAGCTGCGGGTGGCCAGCGGCGATTGCACCGAAGGCACAGCAAAGCGATCGATCGAGGTCGAAGCGTCCTGGCTGAAGTCGTAGCCGTAGGTGAGCACCGCCGAACCGAGGGCCGTGTTGGCCTGCGCGGAGAGGCCGTAGGTCTCGGTGAGGCTGTAGGTCGAACTGGGGGTGGTGAGGGTGATAAACGTCGGCGGCGCGGGCGGGAAGAATGCGGCCTGCCGGCTGGGCGTCCCGAACAGGCTGGACGTTCCGTTCCCCCCGACAGCAAATGGGCTGGCAAACACCGGGATTGTCACCGCCGTGGTGTTGTCGAATCGCCGCTCGTTTTTTTGGTAGTTGGCCCTGAGGGCAAAGCTCGTTCCTCCCGGCGCCCCGTCGTTGATGTAGGCGATCGAGTAGCGGTCGCGGTTGCGAAATTGGTTCTGGGCAAAGACAAAAGGCGGAGTCGGAAAACCGTTGAGATCGGCGTAACTCTGGCGGTAGCGGTCGAAGCGCAGCTCCAGGTGATTGGTCGCATCGAAGTCGATCCGGCCGCTCGCGTAGGCGTCGAAGGCGTCGTAGCCGGTGCCGTTGGTGGGAATGGGCCGCGAGAGGCCGTCTTTGGCGTCTCCCGCCGTGCGCAAAGACAACCCCGCCACTACGTTCGGCCCCTGAAATTCGACGTTGCCGCCGATTTCTGAGAAGTTGCCGCCGTAGAGATACGTGCGCACCTTGGGCGGCGTGTCGAAGCGCGGCAGCGTCGTGATGATGTTGATGACGCCCCCAAAGGCGTCCGCCCCGTAGATCGACGAGGCCGGGCCTTTGAGCACCTCCAGCCGCTCGACCCGGAATGGGTCCACAGAACCGAGATCCGGGCCGAATTCCAGATTCGGCAGCCGCTCACCGTCTACCAGCACCGCGATGCGCTCGCCGGTCAGGCCGCGGATATTCGCCGCCCCGCTCAGCAAGCCCAGGCGGTTGATGGTGATCCCCGGCAAGGTCTGCAGCGCATCGGCCACCGTGCGCAACAGCGGCTGCTCGCGATCGAGTTCGGAGCGGGTCTTGATCGACACCGTGGCCGGGGTCTTCGAGCGCGGCGTCGCCCGGCGGTTCGCGGTGACGGTCACCTCGTCGAGGTCCGATTCGGCCGCCTGGGTGGTGTCGGGCGCTCCGGGAAGGTCGGGGGTCTGCTGGGCATAGGCCGGCGCAACGAGAGCCGCACCCAGGATCAAAAGGACGGACAGGCAGGAGAATCGCATCGTTTGTTCACTCGCTCACCCTCCGATTGATGCCATACCGGAAGCGATTACCCAATCCGGGCAGGGGGGATAGGCAAACCGGAAAATCCCGCACCTGTGATACAAAGGCCTGTAACCGCCCGCCATTGGAAGAACTGCTCCCTGGGGGTGGCCACCGGGACAAGCGCTGTGTACAATCGTGCACAACTCGTCCCTTGTCGCGTCCGCCTATTTGTCCGGCCACCTTCTTACCCGAGTGCCGCCATCGCCATGCCCAGACAACTCGAACTGACCGGCCCCGAACCCAAAGCCCGGGTCGTGCCCACCGCCCTGCACTCGGAGATGCAGCGCTCGTATCTTGAGTACGCGATGAGCGTGATTGTCGGGCGGGCGCTGCCGGATGTGCGCGACGGCCTCAAACCGGTGCACCGGCGGATTCTCTTTGCGATGCACGAACTGGGACTGGCCCCCGACCGGCCTTTTCGCAAGTGCGCCCGCGTCGTGGGCGACGTGCTGGGCAAGTACCATCCCCACGGCGACACGGCGGTCTACGACGCCCTGGTGCGGCTGGTGCAAGATTTTTCTTCGCGCTACCCGCTGCTGTCGGGCCACGGCAACTTCGGCTCGATCGACAACGACCCGCCCGCGGCGATGCGCTACACCGAGTGCCGGCTGGCTGCGGTGGGGGTCGATGCGCTGCTGGCGGAGATCGACGATCAGACAGTCGAATTTACCGACAACTTCGACGGCTCCCAGCGCGAACCGGAAGTGCTGCCGGCGCGTTTGCCGGTGTTGCTGCTCAACGGCAGCGCCGGGATCGCCGTCGGCATGGCCACGAATATTCCGCCCCACAACCTGGGGGAGCTGGTGGATGGGCTGGTGGCCCTGATCGACAATCCCGAATTGGCCGACGAGCAGTTGCTGCGGATCATTCCCGGGCCGGACTTTCCGACCGGCGGCCAAATTATCGGCACCGAGGGCATCCGCGAGGCGTACCTCACTGGCCGCGGCTCGATCACCATGCGCGGGATCACCCACTGCGAGGAGGTGGGCAGCGGCCGACGGCGCAAACCGGCGATCATCGTCACCGCCCTGCCCTACCAGGTCAACAAAGCCGCCTGGATCGAAAAAGTGGCCGAGCTGGTCAACCTGGGCAAGGTCAACGGCATCAGCGACCTGCGCGACGAATCGAACCGCGAAGGGGTGCGCGTCGTGCTCGAAATGAAGCGCGAGGCGCGCCCCGAGGCGATTCTGGCGGGCCTCTACCGCCTCACGCCGCTGCAGGCCAACTTCGGGACGATCTTGCTGACGCTGGTGGGGGGCCAGCCCCGCCTGCTCAAGCTGCGCGAACTGCTCGAGCAGTTTCTCGAATTTCGGGTGGCTACCCTTACCCGCCGCATTCAGTACAACCTCCGGCGCGCGAGTGAGCGCGCCCACCAGCTCGAAGGACAACTTGTCGCCCTGGCCAATTTGCAGCCCATCGTCCAGATGCTGAGTGCGGCGCGCGACGCCGCCCAGGCCCGAGCCGAACTGGAGGCGAGCTACGGCCTGAGCGAACGGCAATCCGAAGAAATTTTGCAGATGCCCCTCAGGCGGCTCACCCAGCTCGACCGCGAGCGCCTTGCCTCCGAGCACCGCGAACTGCGCGAGAAGGTGATCGAGCTGCAGTCGCAGCTCGATAGCCGCCGCAAATTGCTCGGTCTGCTCAAGCGCGAACTGCGCGATCTCAAGAAAAAACACGCCGACCCCCGCCGCACCTGCATCGAGGCGCGCACCGCGCCGCTGCCGACCCTCGCCGAGATCACCAGCGACGACGAAGTTGTGGTGCAACTGACCCACCGCGGCTACGTGCGCCGGATCCCCGCCGCCGCCTTTGAGCGGCGCAGCCGCTCGCGCAGGGCCGTCTCGCGCACGGAGGACAACGACTTTGTCGTCGAGAGCTACCCGACGCGCACCCGCAACGAATTGCTGGTCATCACCCGCTCCGGACGCGCCTACTCGCTGAAAGTCAGCGAAATCCCCGAGACGGGACCCCGCAGCCGGGGTACGCCCCTGGTCACTTTGCTGTCGATCCAGGGGGAGCAGATAGCCGCCACCTTCGTGCGCGAAAATTATCCACCGGATTTGTTTTTGGTGCTGCTCACCCGCGAGGGCCGCATTAAGAAGCTGCTCTTGAGCGAGTGTGCCAACCTTACCGGTCGCGGCCTGATGATGCTCAAACTGAGCGAGGAGGACCAGCTCATCCAGGTGGGGCTTGCCACAGCCCACAGCCAGATCGTCGTGGGTACCAGCGCCGGGCGGCTGTTGCGCTTTGTGGCCGACGAGGCGCAGCTGCCGGCCATGGGCCGCTCCGCCCTCGGTTTGCAGGCCATCAAGCTGCGCCGCGGCGAGTCGCTCGCGGCCATGACCGTAGTGGGCAACGGCGAAGATCTGCTGATGGTAAGCCGCCTGGGCCTCGGCAAGCGCCTGAAGACAGGCGAGATACGCCTGCAGGAGCGCGCGGGCTTGGGTACACCCGTGGGTCTATTGCGCGAGCGCAACGGCGACAGTTTGCTGGCGGTGCTGGCGGTCGGAGCCGAAGGGGAGGTGGCTATGGCCACCGATCAAGAGCGCTTGGTGCAGGTCGATCTGGGCGAACTGGCGGCAACCGACCGCTCAAGCCCCGGCAAGCCCCTCGCAGTGCTCAATCCGGCTGAGCAGATCATCGCGGTCACCCGTCTGTCGGCGGAGCCGGAGGAAACGGATTGATCGGCTTCAGGTGGCCTATTCCGCCAAAATCCCCGCCAGGGTGTTGAAGGGCGTGCTCAGCCCGAAGGTGGCCGGATTGACCACCTGCTTGTAATTGAAGTGGCGCTGCTTGATGTAGTAATAATCCCAGGGGCTCATCTGGATATGGAAGACTTTGATAATCCACTCCATGATGCCCACCGTCATCTCGAAGCGCCCAAACACCCGCTTGTTGCCAAAAAACGCGCACAACTGTTCGAGGCATTCGTTGACGGTGATGGCCGGGTTGCCCAGTACCAGTTCGTTGCTCTCGGTGTCATGGGCAAGCAGGTGGTGGGTGACCAGGGCGACATCGTGGGCGTGGATGAAATGAAAACTCGCGTCGGTCTTGAAAAAACGGGCGACCCCCAGCCACGGAGCCACCTTAGGAATACCCGAGGAGACGTGGGAGACGGGTTTATCCTTGCCCGCCGCCATGATGAGCGTTGGAAATAGCGACACAATCCGGTCGTAGACGCCCAGTTCGGGCAGCCGCTCGTGGCAGAGGTATTTGGTGCGGATGTAGTCGGTGCCCTCGCGCTTGGCGAATTCGAGGGGCCGGTTGTCGTTGTCGAGAATGCTGCTGGTCGAAAAATAGAGCACCTTGCAGCAGCGCTCGTGGTTGACGGCGCCCAGCAGTTGGAGAGTCTGGACGAAGTTGACCGCGTAGGCGGCGTCGGCCCCGCCCCAGGAGGTGGCCATGTGGATCAGGTAATCGCTCTGCTCCAGGTAGGGCCGATAAAGGTCGAGGTCGGCAAGGGTGCCTGGGATAATCGTGACGTTCGGATGCGCGCGGACGCTGCTTTTGAGTTTGAGGGGCTCTCTGAGGAGCAGATAGGAATGGTATCGGTCATCCTCGATGAGGATATCGAGCAGGTACTGACCCACACATCCACTGGCACCAGTGACAAAGACATTCCTACGCCGCGTCCCGCCGCTCAAAACTGTGGACCTCCAGGGGAAAGTGGGATCAAGGTTCCAATTATAAAAGTTTTGCGGACAGATTTTACCACCGGCAAAGCGCGATTCGTCCTCGCCGGGTCGGCATCTGTTAGCTTGGAGGCGACACCTTGGCTGCCCCGAGCGCAATGATCGAACTGCACTGTCACACGACTTGTTCCGACGGCACCCTGACGCCGAGTGAACTGGTGGCCTCGGCGGCGGCGGCGGGGATCACAGCCCTGGCCATCACCGATCACGACACGCTCTCCGGCTGGCCCGAGGCGCACGAAGCCTGCCTCCGCCACGGCCTGGAGCTGATCCCCGGTCTCGAACTCAGCACGGTCCACAACAGCAGTTCGCTGCATATTTTGGGCTTTTACCCGGATCCGGTGCAGCTGGCCCCCTTTTTGGAGGAGCGCCACGCCGCCCGGGTGCGCCGGGCGGGGCGTATCGTCGGGCGGCTGGCCGAACTGGGCTATCCGATCGCGATGCCCTCGGTACCGACGCCGGGGCGCTTTCACATCGCAAGCGCCCTCAAGCAGGCGGGCTACGTGAACGACGAACAAGATGCCTTTCGGCGCTGGCTGGGGGAGGGCAAACCCGCCTACGTCCCCTACGAGCACCTGAGCGCCGAGGAAGGCATTCGCCGCCTGCGCGAGTGCGGCGCGGTGACGGTGTGGGCGCATCCGCTGTTGTTTCGGGGCGGCAGTGTCGAGGAGGTGCTGCCGGCGCTCGCGGCAAGCGGCCTGCAGGGCATCGAGGTCTACCACAGCGAGCACACCCCCCGCCAGAGCGCCCGCCTCGCCGAACTGGCCCGGCAGTGGGGTCTGGTGGTGACCGGCGGCAGCGATTTTCACGGCGACAACAAGTCCGGGGTCAGCCTCAACATGCTCCAATTGCCCTTGACCCTGCTGGATCCGATTAAACGCCTGGCCGGGGTGCCGGCGGCGGTATAGCCATGCTTCAGACCAAACACACCAAGCTCATCGACATTTTTGCTTCCCTTGATCGGGTGCTGGTCGCCTACTCGGGTGGGGTCGACAGCACCCTGGTGGCCAAGGTGGCTTTCGACGCGCTCGGAGATCGCGCCCTGGCGGTGACGGCCGCCTCGCCCTCGCTGATGGCCGAAGATCTCGAAGAGGCCGTCCGCCAGGCCGCCCAGATCGGCATCGCCCACGAGATCATCGAGACCACCGAACTGGACGATCCTAACTACACGAGCAATCCGGCCAACCGCTGCTACTTCTGCAAGAGCGAACTGCACGGCAGACTGGTGCCCCTGGCCACGGCCCGCGGCATCGAGGTGGTCGTCGACGGCGCCAACCTGGATGATCTGGGCGACTACCGCCCCGGCTTTCAGGCCGCGCGCGAAAAAGGAATCCGCTCGCCGCTCATCGAGGTGGGGCTGACCAAGCTGGAGGTGCGCGAGTTGAGCCGTGGGCTGGGGCTTTCCACCTGGGACAAACCGGCGATGCCCTGTCTGTCGTCGCGCTTCCCCTACGGAGAGGCCATCGACCGCGAAAAGCTGCTGCGCCTGGCCGCCGCCGAGCGCTTCATGCGTTCGCTGGGGGAGCGCCAGTTCCGGGTGCGCTCGGCCGGCGACACGGCGCGCATCGAGCTGGCTCCCGAGCGCATCAAAGAGTTCGTGCTGCGCGTCGATCTGGCCGAACTGGTCAAAGCCTTTCAATCGTTTGGCTACAGCCTGGTGACGTTGGACCTGGAGGGTTACCGCAGCGGCAAACTCAACGCCGCTTTGTCCCCTGAGCAGTTGCAGCGATTCACCCAAAAACCATGACCGGCGACGACAGCCCCTGGCGCTTTAAACCCTGGTGGTGCCAACCGTGGTCGATTGCCCTCACCGGCTGCAGTTGGATGGCACTGACGTATTGGGTACTCGGACTCTCGGTGTGGTGGGGGGTTGCCGTCGCCCCGGTAGTGGTCTGGATGGGTTATTTTCTTTTTCTCTGGCCACGGTTGATGCGTCGGTAAGTCGATTCCAGAAAGCTCAAAGTTTGTAACCCACCCGCCGCAAAAAAGCCTGGCGCTGCTGCACATCGGCCGGACTTTCTACACCCCGGGGCGCAAAACCATCTACCACCCCAAGGATGCCGTTGCCCTGTTCGGTAACAGCAACGATCACCTGGGTGGGGTTGGCCGTGGCGCAGTAGATCGTGCAGACTTCTGCACACTGCTTGATGGCGTTGAGAAAGTTGATCGGATAGGCCTCCTTCAGCAAGATGACAAAGCAATGACCGGCACCGAGGGCCTGGGCATTGGCCGTCGCAACTTCCTGCAGCGGCGCATCGTTGCCCGAGAGGCGAATCAAGCAAGGACCGGAAGCCTCGCAAAAGGCGATGCCGAATTTGACTTGCGCGGAGATCCCCACGAATATCTCGTGCAGATCCTCGACGGTTTTGATGAAATGGGCCTGGCCGAGGATCAAGTTACAGTCCTCGGGAATGACCATGGTGACCGCTTTAAATTCCATCGCTTTGCCGCTATTGCAGATCCGCTTCAACCGGCGGAAGTCAGGGCGGTGATTTGCCGCTTGAGTTCTTGAATTTGGGCCTCCAGGGCCTCCTCCTCCAACTTGAGTTGGGCAATTCTGGCCTCGTGCTCCTGAATGATGCGGTCTTCTTGTCGAAGGGCATCGTAGAGATTGCGGATGTCTTGATCGACCGTCGGATGGGTCGATTGCCCGAGTGGTTCGCGCTTACCCAGCGTATAGGTATAAACCCATCCGACCAAGGCCGCGCACACCACCCCGCTGGTCCAGAAGCCTGCGTTCAAAGCGGGCATTCCCAACGCCTGCAAAAAGTTGTAGGCCACAGGAGCAATCAATAATATGCCCAAGGGAACCCAAAAATGTGCAAACAAATGTTTGATTTTTTCGACCACGGGAGAACCCTCCTTATCGATGTCTGGGTTCAAAAAATGGCAGACACTCAAGAAAAATTTTGCGAACTTGTTCGCATAGGAACAGTGTAACCGACGCCAAAAAAAGTGATTCGATTGTTGCAAAACAAGGAGAATCGTTAAACGTGGGCAATGCGGTGGGGCTGCTTACTGGGGCCAGTTGCAAAAGTCGTCCGCAAATTGTTCGAGGTTGAGCAGACGGATGCGGCTATCTGCGCGCACCCGTTCCCGTTCGGTCGGGGTGTTGTAGCCCCAGTCGGCGAGGTACAGCTGCACACTAGCCAGTTCTGCCAGCCTGGCCACTTTCTCCAGCGTGGCAAGCCGGTCTTCGACAAACCAGATGCGCTCGTAGCCCGCTCCCAGCAGTTTGGCGAGCGTCTCGGTCTTGGGCTGCTGAGTGTCTTTTCCGAAGATCCGCTCGCCGGGCCAGTCTACCCCCGCCTGCTCCAACAGCAACAGCACGAAGCGGCTTTCTTTGGTGGTGATCATGAACACCGCCGGTTGCGGGTGCTCGCACAGGGCACGCAACCGTCCGGCCACACCGGGATAGAGTCGGTGCAACTGCAGCCAGCCTTCGAGATCCCGGGCTATCCACGCGTCGCGCGTCCGGTCTACCTCCCCGGCCAATTGTGGAGCACTGACACCGGATTGGGCCAATAGTTGCTGGGAGATGCCTCCCCAATCGGCAAGAATGGCCTCAGGTTCGACTCCTCCGACAATCGCGCTGACAAGTAATGGCATCTCCCAGCCGGTCTCGACCACAGGCCGCAGCCGGTAGAACAGCTCCGCGACAGCGGCGGGAGGAGCCAGGTTGTCCGGTGGTGTCCACAACCGGCGGTATACCTGCCAGGCGGTTTGAAAATATTCCAACAATCCGTCGCAGAGGACGCCGTCAAAATCGAGGGCAAGCAGGTCCGGTGCAGGGGTGGCCATAGCCTGTGGCGGTGTGTCGAGGCGTTGCCTCTGTACAGTATCACTGCGGTGATTGGGGCTTTGTTCCGCTCACGACGAACCCGGTAAACGCGCAGAAGAATTGCCCTTCCCGGTCGAGTTGCTCCAAACCGGCAAGCCACCCCTGCGCCTGCTGGAAGTCCAGCCGCCCGGCTTCCTGCACCCGCCGGGCGGTGGCGTAGAGGTCGAAGACTTTGTCCGCCAGTTTCAGTTCGCGGATCACCAGGGTTTCAGGGCTGATTTCAATATTGACCAGTCCGGCGGCGGTAAAATACGCCGGCAGGTAGCGTCCCACCCAGCCGCTGGTAAACCCGTCGCACCAGTAATTGAGCATCGTGCGGGTGAGGGCGCGATCGTCGGAGTTGACCACGAACGTCTCCCAGTCCGGCTCCATGGCCACCACGCGCCCGCCAGCAGCGACGACGCGGGCCATCTCAGCCACCGCACGCCTGGGCTCCCGGATGTGCTGGAGAGTGCGATCGACCCGCGCCGCCTGAAAGCTTTCGTCTGCAAACGGTAAGTTCTGGGCGTCGGCCAGAACGAATTGCACGGGCAGATTCAGCCCCGCCGCATGCTGGTTGGCCAGTGCGAGCATTTCCTGACTGCTGTCGAGGGCAACCACTCGGCCTGTTGCTCCCACCCGGTCTGCCAGGGCAATAGCATCCTCGCCCCCGCCGCAACCCACCTCCAGTACCCGATCGCCCTCGCCAAGCTGCAGCAAATCGAAAGTCTTATGCTTGTAGCGCTGAAAATATGGCAGTGACATCAATAGCTTGAGGCAATCGACAAATTTTTCTGGGTTGCCTGTCGAATCGACATTTGCAAAACCCTCCGCCAGGTAGCTCATCGTTCGATTTCGCGATGGTGGACATCAGCATACCGTTTGTCGGAACCGCAGGAGCCGTAGGATTGGACCATGACCGACCACGATCGACTGTTTAAAGAGTTGCTCAGCACTTTTTTTGTCGAGTTCATCGACCTGTTTTTCGCCGACGTCGGCAACTATCTCGAGCGGGGCTCTATTGTTTTTTTGGAGAAAGAGCTGTTTTCCGACATCACTGCAGGCGAACGTTACGAGGCGGATCTGGTGGTCAAAGCCCGCTTTCGTGACCACCAGTCTTTCTTCCTGGTGCACATCGAAAACCAGACGGAGGCCCAGTCAATTTTTAGCTACCGAATGTTCCGCTACTTTGCACGGCTGTACGAAAAGTATCAACTGCCAATCTATCCGATTGCCGTTTTTTCGTTTACCGAGCCGCTGCGGGCTGAACCCACTGCCCACCGGGTCGCGTTTCCAGATTTCACTGTGCTGGAGTTCCATTACCGGGTGGTGCAACTCAATAGGCTGGACTGGCGGGACTTTTTGCGCCAGCCCAATCCGGTAGCCAGCGCGCTGATGGCCCGGATGCGCATTGCTCCGGCAGATCGGCCTCGGGTGAAGCTCGAATGCTTGCGGCTTTTGGCTACCCTCCGGCTGGACCCGGCGCGAACGCAGTTGATTTCAGGTTTCGTGGATACCTATTTGAAGCTGACGGCCCAGGAGGAACGGTTGTTCGCGGCGGAACTTGCTACCATCGGGGCAAGCGAGCAGGAGGCGGTCGTGCAGATTGTCACCAGTTGGATGCAGCAGGGTCTTGAGCAGGGCAGGCAGGTGGGCAGGCAGGAGGGCAGACAGGAAGAAGCTCTGGCTATTGTCCTGCGTCAGCTGAGCCGCCGCCTGGGGACGTTGCCGGCCCAGAACGCCGAACGGGTGAGTGGCCTCTCCACGACTGCTCTCGAAGCCTTGAGCGAAGCGCTGCTGGATTTTGCATCCATTTCAGATTTGGACAGCTGGCTTGCAGGCCAGGACTAAAACAGCGGCACGGATCGTACTGTGGAGGCGTCAGCTGGGGCGAGGGGCAAAAATTGTTCCGCCGACGCCTGACGCTCTGCCAGGGACTGGGCACTGACGGGCGGCGAATTGGTGAGCAGTTCCGGCTGCTGAGTGGACCAGAGCTTTTCGGCCAGTTCGGCTATCGCCATTTCACCCGGATCAAGTCGGACGGCGAGGCGCATCGGCACCCCGGACTCTTTGCCGCTGCCGTACTCGGGGTTGAGTAAAATGCAGTGGCCCTGGCCGAGTTTGAGCAGGCCGCTCGCCTCCAGAAGCGGCCGAGTCTTCTCGCTTTCGGAGTGGGTGCGCGAGGGGCCGCCCTTGCCGGTGTTGCGGCTGATCGAGCGCTGGAGTATCGATTCCTGGCCCAGCATGTCGGAGATGTACTGGGCGGAATCTTTCTCGCCGGGATTGAACAAAAACTTGGTGGCGCAGGCGCCGAAGATCGCCTGGGCGGTTTCTTTGCCGTAGGTGCGCTCCAATTGGGCCAGGTTTTGCAGACCAAGCACGCTCACCAGCCCGTCCTCGCGGTTTTCGTTGAGCCAGTTGACAAGAGCCGGCAAAAACAAAGTCGGTAACTCGTCGAGGGCAAGCACGAGCGGTTCGGTGCGCCGCTCGTGGGTGTTGAACTGAATGAGCATGTGCAGCAGGGTAGCCACCAAAGGCAGCACCACGTCGCGGCGGGTGCGATCCACCCCCAGCACCAACAGCTTCTTGCCCGAGAGATCAAAGTCGATGGCGCTCGGCCCTGCGAAGCTGCGAGCCACCTGGGGCTTGAGAAAGCGTGTAAATAGAGCGCTTGCAGTAGCCACGATCGACGCAGCCGTTTTTTCGGAACTGGCCGCACTCAAGAACTGGCCGTAGGAGGCTTTGACCCAACTGGAAAGGTGCTCGGCTGTCTGCAGGCGCTGGGGCAACTGGTCGAGACTCAATAGCGATTGCACCATCAATAGATCCGGGTAGGGGCTCGCTTTGGCCGTGAGCAGCACCGCCTCGGCCAGCTGATCGCCCGCCGGACCAAAAAAAGCGTCCTCCCCCCCTTTTTGCTGTGCAAGCTTGAAGTTGCGGTTGAGTACCTCGGCCAGCTGGCGGGCCGTCTCGCTGTCCTCGGCGGAGACGAGAAGATCCAAAGGATTGAACACGGCGGATTGGGGCAATCCCGGGGCAAAGACCTGGACGGTGTAGCCCAGATGCCGGGCGTAGGCAAACAACCGCCGGGTCTGGGTGGGGTACTTAAAGTCGTACAGCACCAGCGGAAAGCCCTGGCGCAGTGCGGAGCGAATGAGCGGGTCGATGGCCGAGTAGGTTTTGCCCGAACCCGGTTGGCCCATCACCAGCACACCCCGTTCGGCATGCGGTACGGGGATCACTCGCTCGCCCCGCCCACCGGGGTTGATCTGCAGGGCGACTTTGTTCTTGGCCCGCTGCTCCTGCTGACGCCGGGCGGTGCGCCGGGCGTGTTCGCGCTCTTTGGCACCGGCCCAGCGGCCGGAGGCGGAGCGCGGCAGCGCCCCCCGGCGCGAACGGTTGACCCACAGAGCCGCCGCTCCCAATCCGGCAAGCAGGGCGTAATTTGTCCAGTCGTTTTCCATGCTCTAAGGTCCCACGAAGGTCAGCGCTTTTTCCTGGCTCGGAATCCAGGGGATGGGACCCAGAAAATACGGGGTACATCCAAAGTCAAACAAGGTCGTCTTGATGCAAACCCGCAGGTACAGGCCGAAGTCGGCTTTGCCGGCTTTTTCGTCGACACCGGTGAGCACGATTTTGCCCCAGCGGCCAAAGGGGTGGCGACCGGTGGGTTCTTTGCCGCCGTTGACCGCCGCGAGTACACCGTGGCCGCCGCGCACCTGCTGGGTGCTGCCCACCCACTGGCTGCCGCGCAACGGGTCGCCCAATTCGACGTGCAGGCAATCGCGCGGGCAGGGCACCGCAAAACCTTCGACATCGGAACCGGTGATCGTTCGGGTGCGGTTGTGCTCGATTTTGGAGAGGGGAACGTCCACCAGGCCGGCGATGCCGGTAAAGTTGCCCGTGAAGGACAGAAATTTCGAAAAGGGCACGTCGCTGAGCCCCGGAATGTCGCGAATGTACTGGCTTGCCCAGCCCGCGAGCTTGCCTATGGCCACCCGCTCGATGCCGGGCAGTCCCGAAAGCGCGTAGCCCGCCAGGTCCGTCGTGCCGAGGGGCAATCCGGCGAAACCCGGCACCTGGGCGATCAGCTCCCCCAGCCGCTCGTAGGGGATGGCGCCGTTGAAGTAGTAGTTGGCCAGATCCCGCAGGAGCGGCACCGACTCCGGCGGCAATTGTTCGTAGGCCAGGGCTTTGACAATCTCCCCCACGGTGTTGGCGGCGAGCATCTTGAGGCGGGCAAGAGTGAGCCTTTCGAGGCGCAAGCGCCCGGTCAAACCCCATTGGGCGATTTGCTCCAGTGAGAAGCGCTCCAGCCCGAAAGCCCCCGCCACATCCCCGAGCATCAGAACGGTGTCGGCCGCCGCCCCCACCTGCCACAACCGGCTTGGGTCGTAACCCAGGTGTTTTAGGACGGTCGGGTGGGTGATGGCAATCTCACCCGCCGCAGCCAGGGCCGGCAGCACCCTGAACGTGATTTGCTCGAAGTCGGGCATCGGCACGCCCGCCACCTGCCGTACCGGAATGGCGAGGGCGGGAGCGGACCCACTCAACAGTAGGGCGAGGGTCAGGGCAAGCGGGCGCATGGCGGTTACCTCAAGGGTGTGGGACCGGTCGAAGCGGGGGCCGGGGCTGCGGGTAGAACCTCCAGCCCGTGGTAGCGGACGTGCTCGGCGCGCGGCGGGGGGCGCTCCTGAAAGCGCACCACAAAGTGCAGCAGGCTCAACCGGCCCTGGGGATCGCCGGCGAGCACTTTGAGCGTCGTCCAGTTGCGGTTGCTCGGCACCACGGCGGGCAGATCGACCAGCCTCAGGCTCAAGATCCGGCCGCTGCGATCGGTGCGCGCCACCACCCGCGACGGGTCCTCCACCCACCAGTCGGCGATCGTTTCTCCTGTGGCCAGCAGGCTGACGTCGAAACCGACTCCCCTAAACAGGTCGATCACAAAGGCGGGTTTGCCTGCCCCGGTGGCCGTCGCCCGGTCGATGCGCGCCATCACCGAGGACGAAGCGGCAGGGACGCAGGCTATCCACAGGGCCAGCGGCAGCGCGAGCGCAATTCTCAAAGCGGCACCTCCCGGCCGAAGAGCAGTTCGACCGCCGTACCGCCGGGGATGAGCCACAGGTCCGGACGCTCGATCACCTGGCGGACCGCCTGCTGGTTGCGCTGGCGAATCAGCCTGCCCAGTTCGCCAAACAGGCCGCTGCCGAAGGCCGCCAGGGCATTGGCCTGCCCGTAATTTGCGCTGGTGGTAGCCCCGCCGAAGCCGCTCGCTTCGATGGTGCTGCTTGCGCGGTTGAGGATGGCAAGTCCCTCCTCGGCTCCCTTCAGTAGCGACTGACCAGTGTCAAGACCGCCGATTTCGCCTCCCTTGTCCTGACGAACCGCCACCAGGGGCAACCCGCCAACCGCCCGCACCGCGACCGATTGCAACGGGATCTCCCGGCGGTCGGCCCGCAACGCCACCGCTTCGAGGGTCACCAGCCCCCCCGGCGACACGCGCCGCAGGGCGGCAAGCACGCGCGTGCCAGCGGGAAGCAAGCTGTCGCCCTCCGGTCCTGCCAGCGGCTCGGTGAGCACCACCACGTGGCGATCGGCCTCAGAAGCGGCGGGACTGTGCTTTTGCTCCTGCTCCCAGAGGATGGGCCGTTCGAGCACCCCCGCCGCCAGGCTGGCGGCGGGGATCGCCGCCCCAGCCGGCAGGCGGTGGGTGGCAGAGAGGTGGTGGACGGGTGAGCCCTGGGCGGCGAGCGGCTCCAGACTCGGGTCGAGGCTGGTGGCGGCTGAGATCGCGGGGGCGGGCCGCGGGATGGCCGTCCGGCGCGCCACAGGAGGAAGCGCGACATCCGGGGCACTGGCCGTCGGGGGTGGAGTGCCGCCGCGGGCTCCTTCTTGTTCGCGGCTGGAACCCAAAAAGGCGAGCTGGGCCGGACCCGTGCCGGAGGCGGCGAGCGCTCCCAGGGCGGCAGGGGGCGGCAGCACCCGCACCCCGTTCGTATCCGGGCGCCAGGTGGCGGACTGGGCAAGGGCGGGGGGGCTCAGCAGACGCGCCGGGGGCAGCGACTTCGCCCCTCGCAGCTTCGTAGCGGGCGGTGGAGACGGCTTGTCTTTTTGCTGGGAGCGCAACTGTTCGAGCATCTGGCGCTGGTCGGCCAGGGCCACCTCCGCCTTCAACCGATCCACCTCGTCGGTGGGAGCCGGTTGGGTCGCCCGTGGCACAGCGGCGGCGGGTTTGGCCGCCGCCTCGGCCTTCGGACGAGGAGCGCTCGGGTAAAACAGCCCGTTGAGGGCAGCGCCGATGCCCAGGGCCGGCAGTAGCGTGAGCCCCCCCACGATGGCCACCTTGCGCCCCGGCGTCAGCCAGCGCAGCAGCCGTTCGCGGCGGTCGGGTTGTTGGTCGAATTGATCAAATTCCGGCTGGGTCATCGCGATTGCTCCTTGGAGATTTCTGGGGAGATTTCTGGGGAGATTTCTGGGGCGGCGAGTGATCGCAGGGAGACGATCTCAAGCCCGCTGCCGCGCACCCGCGCGACGGCTTTTTCTAGTGGCGTTTGGGGCAGCTCGCCCGGCACGACGGGTGGCTCCACCGCCCGCACGGTCACCTGTTTGTTGAAGGGAATCGGCACCCCCTCCGGCCGCTCCGGGCTGAAGACCACCTGCGAACCGACAACGCTGAGGGACCAGGTATGCTCCTGACCCGCCACCGGCTGCGGCCGGCCGATAAAGGTGGCGCTGAAGAGCACCTGGCCGCTCTTGCCGCTCAGGGTACGGGCGCTCAATTCAGCAAGCTGGCGCAGCAGTTCGGTGCGCAGATCCTCGCTCAGACAAAACCCCGCCTGAAAGACGCTGGTAGGCACCCACGCGCGATTACTCAGCACGATCCCCGGGTCTTCGCTGTCGGCCTGGCCCGGCCCGGCCGCCGGAATATAGCGCCGCCAGGTAAAGAGCATCCCCAACGCCTCAGCCACGAAGCGGCGGATCACCTCCGGCTCCCGCGCATAGTGCCCCGCCGCCCGCACCTGCACCGACTGCCCATCGCTGAGCTGCACCAGGCTCGGAGCGGGCCGATGGGCCAGAATCTGCAACTGCACCGTGTTCCAGAGCGTCAGGGCAAGCAAAATTGCTCCTGAAACCGCCGTCGCCAGCACAAACCCGCCAAATAGACTGCTGCTCGCTGCCTTCATTGCTGCACCGTCCTTAGACAGACAACAGCATAGGCAAGGCACACCGGCTATTCCCACAAATGGGATTGATGTGGGTGAACCCGTCTGGCGTCGGACGGTCCCAGGACTCCTCCGGCACTTGCCGCCGCTGCTGTGAACGGGTTACATTAAGAGACGCATTCCTCGGTAGCTCAGCGGTAGAGCGATCGACTGTTAATCGATTGGTCGCTGGTTCGAATCCAGCCCGGGGAGCTGAAGTTCAAGCACATCGAAAGTTGCAGGAGTGCCGTCGGACTTGGCTTCGCGTGCGGCTCTTGATTTATCCGCCGATGTGATCGCTCGCGTCTTCTCTATCGACTTGATCGAGCAGAAAATCTTCGAAATCCTCCGGCCTGACCTGCTTCTCGATGTACTTCAAGAGAATCTGCACCTGGATTTCGCTGGACCAGCCCTGCTCATCGGCAATTTTCTCGAAGCTTTTCATCTTTGCGCCTGCCCGCTTTGCCGACTTTATCATCGACGTGCGAGTTTGAGTCTGTCGAGAAAGAGAGGGCGACGTGGGCCTACCATTGGGGTGCCGCCGGGCTCCACATCCGGTCCATTGCGAGGATTGCTCATGCCGCACAAGTACACCCAGGACGTGTTGAAGCACCTGGCGAGCATCGAAGGGCGCGTCCGCGACGTTTACACCACGGTCGAGGCGGGCGGCGCTTGCCCGGATGTGCTCGTCCGCATGGTCTACCTCCGCTCGGCGGTCAACGCGGCGGCCCAACTGGTCCTCAAGGACCACACCGAACATTGCTTAGTCGAAGCGGCCGGCAGCGAGCGCTATGAAGCAGAACTGGAGAATTTTCTGGCCGCCGTCGATATGTTGCTGTGACCCGAAGCCCCCGGCCCGATATGGTAAGGCATTGCGCGATACACGTGCTTGAGCTCCCCTGCGCGTAGGATCCGAGATAATTTGTGGGTCAAACCATGGTCACAAGAGCAACTTTAATCCGGCGGATTTTTCCTGTTTTGGCCGCCATGCTGGGAGCAAACCTTTTGTTGTCCCAGTGCCAGTCTTCCCCACCGGAGGGTCCCAGTGCCACCGCCCCTAGCCCCGGCGGCGCACCGGCCGGTGCGGTGACCCTCTCCGGCGCCGGGGCCACCTTCCCGGCACCGCTCTATCAGCGGTGGTTCTACGATTATGGCCAGGCCAACCCGAACGTCAAAGTCAGCTACCAGGGCGTGGGCAGCGGCGCCGGCATCAAGCAGTTTCAAAGCAAAACCGTCGATTTTGCCGCGAGCGACGTGGCAATGAGCGACGAGGAGATTGCCGCGGTGCCGGCGGATCGAGGCGTGGTGCTATTGCCGATGACCGCCGGTAGCGTCGTGCTCATCTACAACGTACCGGGTGCGCCGGAGAATCTTAAACTCTCCCGCGCCGTCTACAGCGATATGTTCCTGGGCAAGATTAAAAACTGGAACGACCCGAAGATTGCCGCACTCAACCCGGGTGTCAAACTGCCGGATCTGGCCGCCACGGTGGTGCGCCGCGCCGACGGCAGCGGCACGACCGGCGTGTTCACTCGCCACCTGAGTGCCGTCAGCCCCGAGTGGAAAACGAAAGTCGGCGAAGGCATCGCCGTCAAATGGCCCACGGGTGTAGGCGGCAAGGGCAACGACGGTGTGACGGCTCAGGTCCAGCAGAACCCCGGCTCGATCGGCTACGTGGAATACGGCTACGCCACCAACAACAAGTTGCCCTACGCTTCGCTTGAAAACAAAGAGGGCAACTATGTCCTGCCGACGCTGGAAAATTCCGCCGCGGCCCTCGCCTCGGTAGAGTTGCCGCCCAACCTGCGCGCTTTTATCGCCGATCCGCCCGGTAAGGATTCGTATCCACTGGTCACTTACACCTGGATCCTCGCACCCAAGACAATGGACACCCCCGAAAAGGCGACGGCTTTGAAGGAAGTTCTCAAGTGGTGCCTCACCGAAGGGCAAAAGTCGAGCGAATCCCTCGGATACATTGAACTGCCCAAACCGGTTACCGAGCGCGTCCTGGCGGCTGTCGAGCAAATTGGCAGCTAAATTGCCACGACAAAGTCGAAGGTATGGACTTGGCCGTTGCGCTTAAATTCGCCCCAGAGCTTGTAAAGGCCGGGTTCAGGAAAGGTCGTGGCGAAACTGACCACGCCGGGAGCTGATTTGGGGGCGTTGTGACCGGCGTGAGCAGCCGCCATGGCGGCCTCCGACTGCTCTGCTGGCGCGGACTCCGGGTGGGCGTGCAGGTAGCTGGCGGCCTGCAAAGTTTTGGACTGCTTGAGGACGACCAGGTGGCCCATCGCCCCCAGATAGGGCTGCAAGTCTGCGGCCGGCTTGCCCTCGCTGTCTTTGAGGGCAAAGGCGACGGTCACCTCCCTTCCGGGGCGCACGGCTCCGGCATCCCACAACAGGGTGGCGGTGAGGTCTTCTTGGGTCTTAGTGAGGCTGGTGTCGGGCTTGAGGGTCGTTGTCGGGGGCGGGGTGGCTCCGCTCACGCGCAACTCTTGAGTCTGCACCTGCGGGGCGCCCCCCTTGGGCACAAAATCGGCAAAAAGCACATACTTGCCACCGCGCGGAAAATCAAGGGCGATCTCAAAGCGGCCGTTGCCAAGGTAAGTAGGGTGGGCGTGGTTGTAGTAGCCGAGGTCGCTATCTACGACGATGAGGTGCAGGAGTTTTTCGTGGACCGTGGCAAAGTCGCCGATAGGCTTGCCGTCGGCGTTGCGCACCTGCAGGGTGAAGGTTTTGGGTTGGCCGGCGCGCAGATTGACGGTGGGGGTGATGCCCAGTTGCGCAGCCGATTTCTGCGCGCGGTGGTGACCGCCGGAATGCATCGGGGTACCGGTTTTTTGAGGGCTGTGGGCTTCCTCGTGTGTCTGTGCGGGAGCGGCGAGGGCCAGTAACGTCGCGACAGAGCAGACAACAAACCATCGATGCATTGGTGTATCTCCGTGTCTTTACAGGGTGAACATAAACCAGCCAGTTAGAGCTTAAAGGAAAAACGCGAGTTGAGCTTTTTGCCGCCGACGGTGGCGAGGGCCACCACCCGGTACACCCCCTTGGCTGCGGCCGGCAGCACCGCCTCGTAGTGGCCCTCGCCGTACTTCATCGGCAGCGAAAGTTTCTGGCCGCCCGGGGCGCTGACTTGTAGTTGGACAGCGGCGTCGGATACCGTTTTGCTTTTGGGATCGTTGATGAACAGATCCAGGTGCGCGCCCCCCGATTCCGGCTCGACCACCAGTTCGAACTGGTAGCCCTGGATTTCGACCGCCTGGCCGCCGTGCCTCGGCGCACCAATGGCCGGGAGCGCGCCAGTCAGGATCGCCAGGAGGGCAAGGGCGCTCAGCATGCGTTTTGTGGACATGATTATCTCCTGAACAGGATTTACTGCCTGTCGGCAAGCACGCTCTGCAGGTCCATCGCCACTTTTTCCTGCTCGCTGATCACCGGGGCCGTCCGCTCGCCGAAGCGTTCGAACAAAGCCGGGATCACCACCAGCGTGAGCGCAGTGGAGGTGAAGAGTCCGCCAAAAACCACCACCGCCAACGGCTGGAGAATCTCCTTACCGGCGCCGGAACCCACCATCAAGGGCACCATGGCCAGGGCGGCGGTCAGGGCGGTCATCAGTACCGGCGAGAGTCGCTCGACCGATCCTTCTTCGATGGCCTCATCGAAACTTTCCCCGGCCGCCATCCGCTGCTGGTAGGTGGTGACCAGAATGATGCCGTTGCGGTTGGCGATGCCAAACAGGGTGATAAAGCCCACCAGCGATGCGACCGAGAGCACCCCGCCTCCGAACCAAACGGCCACGATGCCGCCGATAAAAGCTAAAGGCAAATTGGCCAGAATCAGCAGCGTCGAGCGCACCGAGCGCACCGCCAGGTACAACAGCACCGCCACCCCCAAAAGCGCCAACACCCCGAAGAGAATCAGTTCGCGGGTGGCGCGCTCCTGGGCTTCGAACTGGCCGCCGTAGTCGATGTAATAGCCGTCGGGCAAGGGCACCTGTTGGGAGATTTTTTCGCGCGCCTCGGCGATCAATGAGCCGATGTCGCGCCCGCCGGCGTTGGCGGCCACCACGATGCGGCGCGAAACATTCTGGCGGTTGATCGTGTTGGGGCCTTTGTCGAGCACGACCGCCGCTACCTGCGAGAGCGGAATTTTCTGGCCGGTGGGGGTGTCGACGAGCAAATCGGAGAGCGCCTCGGGCCGGTTGCGCGCCTCCGGGGCGAGCCAGATCACCAGGTTGAACAGCCGTTGGTCTTTGAGCACCTGAGAGACCGCCCGACCGTTGAAGGCCGTCTCCACCGCCTCGGCCAGATCCCCCACCGCCAGACCATAGCGGGCCGCCGCGTCGCGGTTGAAGCGCACCGTGTACTGGTTCACCGGCACCTGCGGCTCGATTTGCAGATCGACGGTGCCCGGGACGGTCTTCATCACCGCTTCGACCTCCCCGGCGAGGCGGCGCAATTGGGCGAGGTCGGGACCGAAGACTTTGATGGCGATAGCCGCCCGCGTCCCGGAGAGCACTTCATCGACGCGGTGGGAGATAAATCCGCCCACATTCACGGCCACACCGGGAAAACGGGCGAATTCGGCGCGGATCATCTCGAGCACCGCCTCGCGGTCCTGGGCACCGGCTGCCACCTGCACGTCCAGTTCGCCGAAATTCACCCCCCCCGCGTCATCGTCCCCCAGGGCGCGGCCGGCGCGAAACTGGGCCGTCTCGATCTCCGGGTGGCGCATCAGGGCTTTTTCGAGGGCGATCCCCAACTGCTGAGTAGAAGCAAGCGACGCACCCGGCAGCTGCGAGACGGCGATGATCAAGCTGCGCTCCTGAAATTCCGGCAAAAAGGTCCGCCCCAAAAACGGAATCAGCACGAGCGAGGCGGCAAAGGCCGCCGCCGAAGCGGCCAACACAGGAATCGGGCGGGCCAGGGCAAAGCGCAACACCGGCCGGTAGAGTTTTTTGAGTACCCGCACCGTGGTTGTCTCCTCCTCGGGCAGATCCCGGCCTGCCAGAAGCACATAGCAAAGCGCCGGGGTGAGGGTGAGCGCCACCGCGAGCGAAGCGGCGACAGCAAAGACATAGGCAAGCCCCAGCGGGGTGAAGATGCGGCCCTCGACGCCGCTCAGCGCAAAGATGGGAGCAATGACGACCCCCAAAATCAAGGTCGCGAAAACCACGGAGGTACGGATTTGCACCGAACCTGCGAAGACCACCTGCAAAGCCGGCGCCGGGTCGGGCCGCAGCCGGTTCTCGCGCAGTCGACGGTAAACGTTCTCCGCATCGATGATCGCATCGTCAATTACTTCACCCAGGGCAATCGCGAGCCCTCCGAGCGTCATCGTGTTGAGCCCGACGCCAAACCAGTTGAGCGCCAGCAACCCGAGCACCACCGAGAGCGGCAGGGCGGTGAGCGTGATGAGCATCGTGCGCCAGTTGCCCAAAAAGAGCACCAGAATCACCGCGACGATAATCGCCCCGTCCCTGAGCGCCTCGACGACGTTGCCCACGGACTTCTCGATAAAGTCCTCCTGCCGGAAGGTGACGGTCACCTTGACGTCCTTGGGCAAGGTCGAGACCAGGTCCGCCATCGCCGCTTCCACGCCGCGCGTCACGGTGGGGGTATCGGCAAACGGTTGGCGGGTGACCGTCACGATCACCGCCTCCCGGCCACCCAGCGAGCCGTCGCCGCGCTTGACCCCGGCGCCGGTCTGGATGCGTGCCACTTCCGACAGCCGCACGGGGATCCCCCCGCGCACCACCACCACCGACTTGCCCAATTCGGCCAGCGAAGTGATGCGACCAACGCCGCGGATCAGAAATTCTTCGTCCGGCGTCTGCAAGAAGCCCCCCGCCGCGTTGACGTTGGCCTTGGCCACCGCCTCGCTCACTTGATTTAACGTGACGCCGTACTGGCGCAGCTTCGCAGGCTCCACCAGCACCTGGTACTGCAATTCGCCGCCGCCGATGACCAGCACGCGGGTGACCCCCGGCACCGCCAGAAGCCGGTTGCGGATCTGCCAGTTGGCGGTGGTGGCCAGATCCAATAGCGAGGTGCGCTTCTGGACTTTTGCGTCGGGGTCGATGGTGAGGGCGTACTTGATCACATCGCCCACGGGCGAGCTGATGGGCGAGAGCAACGGCGGGCTCACCCCCTCGGGCAAACGGCCCGCCACCTGCGAGACGCGCTCGGTGACCAGTTGGCGGGCGCGAAAAACATCGGTGCCCCAGTCGAAGACGACCGTGATCACCGAGAGGCCCACGGCGGAGCTGGAGCGGATGTCGGTGAGCCCCGGCATGCCGCCCAGGGCACTCTCGAGGGGAATGGTGACCAGCGACTCGACTTCCTCCGGCGCCAGTCCCGACGCCTCGGTCTGGAGGACCACCTGGGGCGGAGCGAAGTTGGGAAAGACGTCGAGGGGCATGCGCACGACGACGGCGGTACCCACCACCAGCAGCAGCACCGAGGCGAGCACCACCAGCCAGCGCTGGACGATCGACCAGAAAATCAGTTGGTTGAGCATTCTGGGAGCCCCCTAGCGGCGCGGACGGGCGGCGGAGCGATGCGGCGGAGCCCCCTCCCCGGCGCCCAGGCCGACACCGGCGACGCGCCCCGCCGCAAAGCGCGCCCCGGCCCAAAAAGCGACACCGGCCAACCCGATAGCCCCAAAGGTGAGCGCCCACCAGGGCGTACCGCCCGGTGACGGACTCTCGGGCTTTGGCTTTTCCGATTCGATCTCGCCGGAGGCGCCGTCTTCAGCCGGGATGCCGCCCTTGAGCGCCTGGGCACGTAGCTGAAAAGCGCGGCGGCTCACGACCAGGTCGCCCGGATAGACACCGCTTTTGACTTCAATCAGTTCGCCGCTTAGCCGACCCAGATCCACCTCCACCGGCTCAAAGACGTCGGGACCGTTCTGGACATAGACGATCCGCGCCCCATCCGCCTCGACCACGGCGGAGCGGGGAATGACCGATACAGCAGCCGGGCGGTCGCTGGTCGTCACGCGCAGGGTGGCGAACATCTCGGGCTTGAGACGGCCGCCGGGGTTGGCGAGCACCGCCCGCACCGCAAGCGTGCGCGTCTCGGGATCGACGGCAGGATCGACACTGTCCACACGGCCTTTGAAGACCTGGCCCGGGTAGGCGGCCGTCACCACTTCCACCGGCCGGCCCACCCGCACCTGCGCCAGGTCTTGTTCGTAGATCTGCGCCGTCGCCCAGACTCCACCGGCGGTGTCCACCACCCGGTACAGGGGCGTCCCCGCTTCAACCGCCTCCCCGGCACTGACGCTCTGCTGCGCCACGAAGCCGCTCACCGCAGAAGCGACGGTGACGCGGCCGTCGCGGGCCGCCTGCACCCCGCGCTGTCCGAGTTGGGCGAGGCGGGCGTCCAGTTGCGCCCCGCTCAGCCTCAGACGCGCTCTGACTGCTTCGAGATCGGCTGCCGCCTGCTCGTACTCGGATTGGGCCACCTGAAAATCTTTGCGCGCCGAAATCTTCAGATCCACCAGTTCCTTTTCGCGCTCGAAGGTGCTCCTCGCCAGCCGCAGCCGGGCCTCGGCCTGCTTCGACTCGGCGCGGGCGGCGGCTTTTGCCTGCTCGCTCTGCACAGCGAGGGCGCGAATCTCGGAGCTGTCGAGCACCAGTAAGGTTTCACCCCGGCGCACCGCCTGCCCGCGCGAGGCGACCAGCCGCAAGACTCGACCGGCCACGGGAGCCAGGATCTCGGCACTGCGGCCAGGAATCGCCTCGATGCGGCCGTTCGCCTCGAAACCTGCGCGCAACACCTGCTCGCCCACAGCCGTGACGGCAAGCCCGAGCGCCTTTTGCACGTCGGGGGCTACCTTCACCTGCTCGCCTGCAACCGCCGCTGGCTTGTTTCCGGCAAATTCCTTATCGCCGTGGTTGCCATGGGCCAGGACCGGGGTGGCATAAAGCACTCCGGCTAGCAGAGCGGCCGACCCGACGATTCGTATACCGAACATGGCCTTGGACATGGTGCCTCGTCAGGTGGTGAGGGGAACACCGATCGCCTTTTCCAGATCGGCCAGGGCCGTCTGGTATTCGAGGATCGACTGGTAGTAGCGGTTGCGGGTCAGGTTGCCGGTGGTCTGGGCGCCGATGGCCACCGTCAGATCCGCCTTGCCCCGCTCGTAGGCCAGGCGGGCCGTCTGCTCGACGGTGCGGGCGGTGGGCAGCAGCCCCTGCTCGTAAATTTGCTGTTGCTCGCGGGCACTGAGCACCCGCACAAAAGCCGACTCGACTTCGGCTTTGATGCGCGCCACCAGCGCCTCGCGCTCGGTTTCGAGTTGCCTGGCGCTCGCCTCGGCCCGGGCGATCTGGCCCTGCTGGGCGTACCAGAGCGGAAAGTTCACGTTCACCGCCGCCGCCGCCCCCACCTGCAGCGTTTCGCCAAAGGAGAGCCGCGGCCCGGCACCGACGCGCAGATCCGGGGCGCGCTCAGCCTCGGCGAGCCGCCGCTCGGCTCCAGCCAAGGCCACCTGGCCTCCCAACACCTGCAAATCGGCGCGGCTGGCGAGGGCCAGGGCGATCAAACCGCGCAGTTTGTCTTCGCGCTCGCCCGAGGGCCGGTTGTCGGGGGGCAGCAGGCTGTCGTTTTCGACCCGCAGCGAAAACTGGGCCACCGTCGGCACTGTCACCGCCGCTCCGGGGTCACGGCCGATCAGCGTGTTGAGCTGGATACGGGCAGCGGCTTCGCGCGAACGGGCCAACTGCAGTTCGTTTTGCGCCAGGGCCAGTTCTTGCCGGGCGCGGATCAGATCCAGTTCAGGAATGTCCCCGAGGCGAAAGCGCTGGGCCGCCACCACCTGCAGTCGCTCCCCCGCCGCCGCTACTTCCTGCAGAGCCTCGGAACCGGCGCGCACCACCAACAATTCGGCGTAGGCTCTGCGCACCTGGGCGCGCAGTTCCCGCAGCGCCTCGGCGATCTGCACCCGGGTGATGGCCACCTGGCTGTCGGCTACCGCCAACCGGGCGTCGCGCTTGCCCCCGAGTTCAAATGTCTGTTCGATATAGGGCACGTTGCTGCGGTTTTCGGCCCCGGCACTCTCAAAAGTGGCCCCGATCGAAGGGTTGAGCACCGCCCCGGCCACCAGCACCTCCGCCTCGCTCACCGCCAGCCGCCGCCCGAGCGCCATCGCCTGCGGACTTTTGACCAGGGCCAGCTCAAAAGCCTGCTCCAGCTCCAAGACCTGGGCTGCCGCCGCCTTCGGCAGCAACAACGCCAACACCACACCCGCAACCCAGCGACGCACAAGCTTTCTCATTGCTGCGCAGAATCTAACACGATTTTGCATTAACTGCAAAAAGCCAGGATCGAGCGGCTCAGGGCAGCTGCAGCAGGTGGGGCAGATCGAAGACGAACCAGGTGAGGGCGAGCGGCCCGAGGGCGGTCATGGCCATCAGAGCCGTTTTTTCGCGCCACTGAACAGGGCTGGTGCGCTCGGGCCGGGACGAGTGCAGGCGCAGCAGGTTATCGACGCGCTCGGTAATCGAACCGGCTTCGAGCAGACCGGCCGCCGCGGTGAAGGCCGGGTGGTCCGGCACGCCCGCTTTGAGCAGGCCGCGGGCGAGGGCGATCGGTTTGCCGGTAACGGCGACCGCCAGTTCGTCCGCGGCCAGTTCGCGCTCGCGCAGCAGGGCGCGCACGGCCTGCCAGCTGGTGGGCAAAAAGGCGGTCGCCCCCATCAAGGCGGTGGCCACCAGGGCAATCAAGTTGTCCGAGCGGGCAATGTGGGCCAGTTCGTGGGCGAGTACCTGCTCGATTTCGACCGAATCGAGCCGCTCGACCAGCCAACTCGACACATAAATGCGCGGTCTGAGAACGCCGATGGTGAGGGCAAGCGGCGCATCGGCGGCGACCAGATGCACTTGCGGTACTCGCGCCAAGCCCATTTTCGCTGCGAGCGGCGCCAGGGCTTCGGTCAGTTCGCCCTGGGCAGGTTCGGCCCAGATGTGCAACTGCCGCTCCAGGCGGACCTGCTCCCAAAAAAATCCGGCCGCGAAGCCCATCGCCAGCAGGCCCATCGCTGCGAGCGACCACAACGGCAGGCACAACCAGCTGTCCAGGTCCACGGGCTGCAAGTCGGCGTGCAGATGCGCCAGGGCGAGGGCTGCCGCCGCCGCCGGAACCAGCAAGCTTGCGTACCTCAGCACCACCCGCGCTTCGGGACGGGTGCGGGCGAGCCTGCCGACGGCGAGCAAGGTCAGGCCGTAGATCACCACGGCCACCAGCACTGGAAATAGTTCCATGGCGATCATCAGCCTCAATCCTCCAGTTGCGCAATTTTCTCGACCAAGTGAGCCGCATCTTTGGAGCTTTCTTTGCGCACAAAGCTTGAAACCGCCGCCGGAAAATCCACCGCGAGCGATTCGAGCAACTGATCGACCGCCCGCTGGATAAACTGTTCGCGGCTGAGGGTAGGCAGGTACAGATAGGGCTTTGTGTTGCCGTTGATCACTTGCAGCAGCCCTTTTTGCACCAGTCGTCCCATCGTGCAGGCGACCGTCGAGTAGGCGAGGCTGACATTCGCAGGCAACCGCTCGTGCACCTGTTTGGCAAGCACCGGTCCACTTATTGCCCAGACTTGCTCCATGATCTCGGCTTCCTGCTCACCCAAGAGCTTCTTGAGGCCGGAGCGGTGGGCACGGACGATGCGGCTGGTTTCGGTGGGGTTCATGGATCCAGAATCAGTGTACGGGAGGTCGGTGTATTCCCGAGTGTGCCTTTATCCTTGCATAGCGTGCAAAGTGTTGCACCTGGCGGGGCGCAAAGTTGGTGCAGCCGGCTGTGACGTGCAATCGGGAAACTGAGCTGCCTAGAATGTGAGATACCGGCTTCTTGAGGATGATTGGTCTTCTCCCGAAAAAACTGGTTCAAGCATTCGGAGGAAGACCATCGAAGGCGAGTACGAGTGGTCCTTCATTGGTAAGCAATTGCGGCAAAAAGGGTTGAGTCCAATAACTCGGACAGGAGAATGTCTATGCACTGGCAAGAGCGCATTAGTGTCGATCCGAACATATGCCACGGTAAGGTGTGCATCAAGGGCACCCGGATTATGGTGTCGGTGATTCTCGACAATTTGGCAGCAGGGGAATCACACCAAGCCATTATGGATAGTTATCACATTGAGGAAGCGGATATTCAGGCGGCTCTGTTTTACGCAGCAGATCTGGCCCGCGATCGCATGGTCGCTCTCCCCATTGGGGCAGCCCAATAGGCCATCAAGTTGAGGAGAACGGATTAGTCCCAAAACTGAGAAAGGAGCATCACTCATGGTGACGATCACGATTCAAGAAGCGCAGGCAAACTTGCCGGACTTGCTCCACAATCTGAAACCGGGTGAAGAGTTGGTGATTACTGAGAACGAGCGTCCGCTAGCAAAGCTGGTCAGTCAAAAGCCTCCGCTAACCCAACGTCCGGGACCAGGGCTTTTGAAGGGAATGATCACCATCATGGCAGATGATGATGATCATTTGCAGGACTTTGCAGAGTACATGCCGTGAAGCACCTTCTTGATTCCCACACACTACTCTGGTACACGCTTGGTGAAGTACAACTCAGTAGCACGGCAAGCAGGTTGATACTCGATCTGGATAACGAGGCGTTCATCAGCCCGGCTTCATTTTGGGAAATTGCCATCAAAATCAGCATCAACAAGCTCACCCTACATCAGCCCTACAAGGATTTTATGGATGGGTGTCTGAATCAGTACGGTTTCACAATCCTTCCCATCACCCCGAGACACACTGGTGCCCTGACCACGATGCCGTTTCACCACAAAGACCCATTCGACCGGCTCCTGGTGGCTCAGGCATTGGTTGAAGATATTCCACTCGTGAGTGCCGATGTTGTCTTCGATCAGTATGGGATCAAACGTATTTGGTAGTGGGAATGACATGGCTGTTGTGACCAAATGCCGTTTCAGGGCACACCAAAACACAGGAAGAGCTGATCTCTGGAGAAGTTTTTCCGGACAAGACCACGATTTTGAGGGTACGCAGCTGCTCAACAACAGCTTCACTCGATTGCCCCGACCCGTTCGAGGGGCCAGAAGCGGAAGACGGCCCGGCCGATCACGTTCTGGCGCGGCAGGAAGCCCCACAGGTGCGAGTCGAAGCTGTTGTTGCGGTTGTCGCCCATCACAAAAAAATGACCCGCCGGTACTTTCTGGCGAGGCAGGATGTAGGCGGGGGGAGTGGCAATGTAGGGCTCGTTTAAAGTCCTGCCGTTGAGGAGGACTTTGCCGTTTTTGACTTCGATGGTGTCCCCCGGCAGGCCGATGACGCGCTTGATGAAGGCTTGGTCGATGTTGGTGCGCTTGGGCGGTGTGAAGACGATCACCTGGCCGCGCTCGGGCTGTTGAAATTCGTAGCTGAGCTTTTCGACGATGAGCCGGTCGTCGATGCGCAAGGTCGGCTCCATCGAACCGGAAGGGATATAGCGCGCCTCGGCGACGAACGAGCGAATAAATAGCGCCAGGAAGACAGCAAGCACGATGGTCTGGAGGTTTTCGCGCTGACTGGAGAACCAGCGCCAGAAACCGTGGGCAACGGATGGCCGGGATGGCTCGGTCGAATTTGGATGCTCCACCACGTCAGGCTCCCCGCACTCGTGACGCGCTTCAGTTTCCAGACAGCCAGCCGTAGCTGTGCAGGCCCTGGGCCAGGAAGTTGACCCCAAGATAAGTGATCCATACCGAAACGAAACCCACCGCCGCGAGCGTAGCCGGGCGACGGCCCTGCCAGCCCCGGGTGATGCGCGCGTGCAGGTAGGCCGCAAAGATGAACCAGGTAATCAGCGACCAGGTTTCCTTGGGATCCCAGCTCCAGTAGGAACCCCAGGCTTCGTTGGCCCAGACGGCCCCGGCGATGATGCCCACGGTGATCAGCGGAAAGCCCAGGCCGATCAGGCGGTAACTCAGATTGTCGAGGGTCTCGGCCAGATTCGAGCGGCGCAGGGCAGTACCGGCGGTGGCGGTGGCGGAAGTGAGAGTGACAGTGGTCTCACTTCCACCCACACCCAGGCTCGAAAGCATCGAACCCGCGGGCGGTGTGCTCTCGGAGTCGGTGTATTCGGCTTTCTGAAACCCGCCGGTGCCCACGGAGCTGCCCCGCAATTCGGGGTCTTTTTGCTTCCAGGTGACGATCAAAAAGGCAATGGACACCAGCGAACCGACCATCAGCGCGCCGTAGCTCAGGATCATCACGCTCACGTGCATCATCAGCCAGTTGGATTTGAGGGCGGGCACCAGCGGTCCGCCGGCCTTCATCGCGGGTGAGAGCGTCAATGAAGAAAACGCAACCATGCCGAGCGCCACCGGCAGGGTGAACACGCCCACCAGCCGCTGGCGGGCGAAGGCTTCGGCGGCGATGTGGACGGCGAGCACGCACCAGCACAAGAAAAACAGCGATTCGTAAAGGTTGCTCACCGGAAAGTGGTCCGTCTCGATCCAGCGGGCGGTGAGCAGGCCCGTGACGCTCAAAAGCGCCACCGCCGAGGCGCCGGTGCCCAGTTCGTGCAACAGCGGCACCCGGCGAAAGGCGGCGGCCAGCCAGTAGAGAGCGGTGGCCACCATCAAAGCGGCAAAGGCGGCGTTGTCGAGAAGCACCTGAATGGCGACGAGCTGGCTCGCGTTCATGGGACCGTTACTCCTGTGCGGCGGATAGGGCGTCGGAAGTGCGGGGACGGGGGGTCTGGACGGCGGCCACCATGCGGACCAGTTCACGCTCAAAACCGATCTGCGCCCGGTTGGTGCGCCCGGCGACGTGCAATTGGCCGTCGCGGTAGATGGCCCATACCTGGGAGTGGCTGAGATAGCTCATGGCCAACCCTACCATCAACAAAGCGAACCCGGCGTAGACCACCGGGATGCCGGGATCGGCCTTGATCTGGATGCCGGTCTGGCCCACCAGTTCTTCAATCACCAGCCGCTGGCCGAGTACGCTCACCGGTTTGCCGACCCGGGCGGGGGTGGCCGCCTCGCGGACGGTTTCACCGGTGCGCGGGTTGAAGGGCAACAGCATTAGGCTGCCCTGCAGACCGCGGGTGACCATCTGCAGAGCCACCCGGCCGTCTTTGTCGAAGGGGATTGCCTGACCCCAGGCTTCCTGGCCATTTGGGGCTTCGATAGGCTGCATCGGGATGGTGAGCACAGGGCTGTCGTTGAGGCGCAGCTTAAAAGCACCGACCGCCCAACTTGCCTGGTACATCGTCACCCCGTCGTAAATCAGCGGGTCGTTGACGGAGATGGTTTTGCGCTCCAGTTCCTTGCCTGCGGGGCTCACCACCGAGAGATCCGAGTGAAACTGGTCCACCGAGCCGTCCGGGCGGTAGTCGATCCAGAACTTGTTGACGCGCACTGTCCAGTCGGGCGGGCGCGCCAGCGACAGGCGCGACTGCTCGACTTGTTGGATGTCGAAACTGTCGCCCGCGAGGGTCATCCGCTGGGTCTGGTAACCGCCGAAGGCGCCGATCATCGCCCCCGCCATGATGAGCAGCAGGCTCACGTGCACGACGATAGGTCCCACCCGACCGATGGTGCCCTTGGTGGCGTAAATCAAGTCGTCGCGCTGATAGACCTTGTAGCGGCCGGCGCGTAGTTGCTCGGCCAGCGGCCCCGTGCCCCGGGCGGGAATGGCCGTGCGCAGGGCATATTTGCTGAGCTGGCGCGGTTCGGTATAAAACTTCCAGTTTTGCGCCGCCTTGAGCATCGGGATCTGGCGGCGGAAGGTACAGATAGTCAGGCTCGTGGCCAATAGCAGCAACAGGGCCACGAACCACCAGCTGCGGTAGACTTCGTCGAGCCCGAGACTGATGATAAAGCGCCAGGTGACAAACCCCCAGACCACCGCACCGGAGTCGGGATAGTTCTGTCGATAAAAATCGGTCGATTCGCCCTGGGGGATGACCGTGCCGGCGATGCTCGCGGCGGCGATGGCCAGAAAAAGCCCGATGGCCAGTTTCAACGAACCGAGCCAGGCGGCCACCTCATGCCGGATATCCCGCCAGAGGGATGTCATAGGGCGATGCTCCAGGGATCTCGAAACCCATTGTAATCCGTCGCTCCCCATGCCTCCCAGCCGGGGGATCAACGGGACAAACACTGCGCGGCGCTAAGATTGAGGTACGGCGAGGTTTCGACCCATGGCTCAACAGACTGCTTTGAACATTTACTCCGGCCGCTTCGGCACCTACGAAATCACCGAGGCCGACCGCCGGGGTGTGCTCATCTATCGTCTGGCCCTGCTGGCGGTGGCCGTCAGTTTCGCGGCGGGGGGCGCTGTGGCCCTCGCCGGCGGCTCGCCGTGGGTGGTGACGGTGCTGTTCGCCGTGTTTGCCGCCGCCCTCGGGGTGGCCCTCGCCACGATCCACATTTATATGCTCGCCCTGCACCGCGCACTGTGGCTGTTGTGGGCGGTGGGGGTGACGGCGAGTACCGTCCTCACCCTCAACACCGGAACCCCCCTGGCCCAAATCGCCTACAGCGAACCGGTAGGGCTCATCGCCACGGGCTTTGTCTTCGCGGCCCTCACCGGTGTGTGCGTCAAAGAATCGTTCTGCTTCGGTTGGTGGGAAACGGTGCTGGTGGTGCCCGCTCTGCCGCTGTTGCTGCTCGGGCATCTGGGCGGGATCCTCAGCCCGGCTGTGGAGACGGGCCTGTTCGGCGTCTGCGCCGCGTCGCTGTTGATCTTTGCGGTGCGCAAGTTCTCGGTGCCCGCCCCCGACGATATCGGCGACAAGTCCGTCCACGCCTACGTGCGGGGAGAAATCCATGGATGAAGTGCCCTGGTGGCTCGAAGAGTGGTGCAGGCAAAACGGCTACAGCGACCCGTGCTGGGTCGATGAACCGGATCAGATCCTCGGGGGGCGCTGGTGGGCTTTTCCGCCCCACGGCGTCATGCCGCTGCCCGTCGATCCGCTTGGGGTGGGCGAGGCGTTCCAGGCCTTCGACCGCGCCATGGACAGAGTCGAACTGGTCGTCGACGAGGCGCTGGTCCAGGTGGACACCCACGTGAGCCCCCTGGTGCATCGCTTCGAAGAAGCCTGCGAATCGGCCTTCAAAGCCTGGGGACTCGACCGGCTGTTCGAGGAAGAAGAACACAGGCGGTAACGGCGCCGTGGATGGACGCCTTGTGATACTCTGTCCACATGCAGACCAGCGACACTCTCCTCCTTGCTGAAGCCGTCGGTCACCTCAAGCGGTCGGACCCGATACTGGCCGCGATTATCGAGCGGGTGGGCGACTGCAGCTACCAAACTTCGGCGGCAGGCACTCACTTCGACGCGGTGGTGCGCGCCATCGTCTACCAGCAACTGTCCGGCAAAGCCGCCGCCACCATCCACAAACGCCTGTGCGACTTGTTCGACGGCCGGCCGCCCCTGCCCGCCGAATTGCTGGCGGTCGAAGCGGCGGCCCTGCGCGGCGTCGGCCTCTCGCGCCAGAAACTTAACTATCTAAAATCCCTGGCAGCCCAGGTGGAGTCGGGCGCTCTCGCCATCGAGACGCTCCACATCCTCGAAGACCAGGCGATCCTCGCCGAACTGATGCGCCTCAAAGGAATCGGCCGCTGGACCGCCCAGATGTTTTTGATGTTTCGCCTTGGAAGGCCCAACGTACTCCCCGAAGGCGACCTGGGCATCCAAAAAGCCATCCAGCTTGCCTACAGCCTGAAAGCGCTCCCTTCACCCAAACAGATGGCGGCCGTGTCCGAGCCGTGGCATCCCTACTGCACGATCGCCTGCTGGTACCTCTGGCGCAGTCTCGAATAGGTGCCAGGAAAAACCCGCTGCCCGTCAAGTTTGCAAAGCCTTAGTCGCTTCACTCCTCAACACATTTGCAGCCCAACGACAAGCCAACTTCTCCGCCGCAGTCGACACGCGTCGTGCAGGCCCTGGAAGAATAAACCCATCCCACCCGCCAATTCTCGTACTCAACCGTGCCGTGAAGTCCGGGGGGTGTCGGGGGGGTGGCACCCCCTCGACGCGGGGAGGCTGGAGAGCGCGAGAGGGGAACCCGAAGGGGGTTCCGCCTCTCGCTCCATAGACTCGCGTGCCCAGCCAGCACATTCACCCTGCTCCTCCGTGGCCGGTCGGCACGATAAGCCACGAAGAGTCGACCGACGCGACCTGTTGAATATGCCCGTCGGTATCGAACCTACTCCAGTTGTTTACGGAAGCGGTTGGCGCTGATTGCCAACAGCAAAAAGGCGGCGGCTCCCAGCACCAGCACGTTCGGCCAGAGCACCTCGAAGCCGACGCCCTTGAGGAGCATTCCCCGCACGATGGCGATGTAGTGGCGCAAAGGGTTGACCAGCGAGACGACCTGAAAAAATTCGGGCATCGTCTCGATGGGAGCGATGGCGCCCGACAGCTGGATCAGAGGCAAGTTGACGAAAAACGAGGTGAGCACCACCTGGGTCTGGGAGCGGGCGACGGTGGCGAGCATCATGCCGATGCCGACACCCACACAGATATAGAGGCTGGTGAAGACCATGAACAGCAAAAAGTTGCCGAGAAAGGGCACCCCAAAGACCAGGCGGGCGATCCCCAGAGCCAGCAGCGCCTCGCCCACCAGCAGCACAAAGAGCGGCGCCAGTTTGGCGAGCAGAATCTCCCAGGCAGCCGCAGGGGTCATGAGGAGCTGTTCGAGGGTGCCCACGTCCTTTTCGCGCACGACCGTGGCCGAGGAGACCAGCGAGGAAGTGAGGGTGAGCACCAGACCCAAGACCCCGGGCACAAAAAACCAGCTGCTGCGTAAGCCCGGGTTGTAGAGGATAGCCACCATCGGGTCGATCGCCGGAGGCACATTGCCGGACAGCGTGTAGCCGAACTGCCGGACGATCTGGCCTGCGTAGCCATTGGCGATACCGGCGGTGTTGGCGTCGACGCCATCGATCAGTAGCTGCACCTCGGGAGTCTGGCCCCGGGCCAGATCGCGCCGAAACTCCGGCGGAATGACCAGGGCGGCGGTGACCCGGCCGGTGCGCACCGCCTCGGCGACCGCCTGTGGGCTGCTGGGAGCTGCCGCTACATCGAAGATGCCGTTGTTGGCAAAGGCGGCCACCAGTTCGCGGCTGGTGGCGGTGCCCGCGTAGTCGGCGACGGCGAGCTTCAGGTGCTTGACGTCGGGGCTCAGGGCAAACCCGAAGATCATCAGCTGCACGGTGGGCGGAAAGAGCAGCAAAAAAAGCAGCTGCCGGTTTTTGAGAATCTGGGTAGTCTCTTTGCGCATCAATGCCCACAAACGGCTCTCAAGCAGGCTTTCGAGAAATTTCATAACCCTACCCCGGCAGTTGCATGCGTTTGAGGTTGCGGAAGCTCGCCATAAAAAACACCCCCCCCAGCACGGCGAGCAGCAGCGGTGCGGACCACACCCCCGGCCAACCGGTGCCCCGCACAAAGGCGTCGCGGGTAATCTCGATAAAGTAGCGGGCCGGAACGATGTTGGCCACCAGCGAGAGTGGAAAAGGAATGTTGCTGAGCGGGTAGATAAACCCCGAAAGCAACAGGGCGGTGAGAAAGCCGCTGGTGGCCACCGCCTGCACCGCCGCACTCTGGCTGGCGGTGCGCGTGCCGATAAAAAGCCCAAAAGAGACGCTCGCCGCGATCATCAGCACGGTGCCCACCACCAGAGGGGTCGGGTCACCCGCCAGGCGCAGGCCAAACAGCACCGCCCCGAGGGCAAACACCGCCACCGCCTGGGCGACCCCGACCAGAAAGTAGGCGAGCCCCTTGCCCAACAAAAATTCGGCCGCGCTCAGGCTGGAGGCGTACACCTGGATAATCGTGCCCTGTTCCTTTTCGCGCACCATGGCGATGGCCATCAACAGCGGCGGCCAGATGGCGAGCACCACCGCGAACACCCCCGGCACGATGTAGAGCGCCTCTTCGCGCCCCGGGTTGAACCACAGCCGCGAGCGCAGGGTAATTGCCGGGGCTGTGTCCGAGCGGGTGCCCAAATAAAAGTTGGTCACCGAGCGCACGCTGTTGCGGATGACCCGGGCGTTGTTGCCGTCGGTGCCGTCGATGAGCGCCTGGACGGGGGCAATCTTACCGGCGTCCAGGCGGCGGCTGAAATCCGGGGGGATAATCACGACCACCCTGGCCACCCCGGCATCGAGCAGCGCTTCGGGATTGCCCCGGCCGTCCCAGTCGACCGGCGCGAACTGATTGGTGGCATAGAAGCGCTCGACAAAGGCGCGGCTGGTGGGAGAGCGATCGAGATCCTGCACCGCCAGCGGAATGTTGTTGGCCTCCAGGCGGATGGCATAGCCAAATATCAACAATGTCGCCATCGGCAACAATACCGCGAGGGCGACGGTGAGCCGGTCGCGGCGAAACTGGGTGAGTTCTTTGGCGCACTGGGAGAGGATGCGTTTCATGGCGCCTCCCGGCGGGCGCGCTGGACCATCGCGATAAAGGCGTCCTCCAGCGAGTAGCCGATTTCCCGGGTGCGCCCCAGCGCCCGCAGCCGCTCCAGGGCGTCGCCGTCATCGAGCACCACGTGCAGCCGGTCGCCAAACAGCGCCACCCGCCAGGACTCCTCCGCAAACAGCGCGCGCAACTCGCGTACCGCCCGGGGCAGGTCGTCGCTCACCACTTCGTAGAGTTGTCCGGGCTGGCGGGCTTTGATCTCCCCCGGCGTCCCCTGGATCACCAGTTCCCCTGCCACCATGAAGCCTAGCCGGTGGCAGTGCTCGGCCTCCTCGAGATAGTGGGTGGTGACCAGCACCGCGGTGCCTGAGCGGGCGAACATCTCGATGAGGCGCCAGAACTGCCGCCGGGCGAGCGGGTCCACCCCCGAGGTCGGTTCGTCCAAAAACAGCACCTCCGGCTGGTGCATCACCGAGGCGCCGAAGGCGACCCGCTGCTTCCAGCCCCCCGGCAGCTGACCGGTGACCAGATTCTCCTGGCCCCTCAAGCCGCAAATGTCGATCACCCAGTCGATGCGCTCGCGACGCAAGCGGCGGGGCACGCCGTAGACGCCGCTGTAAAATTCGAGATTTTGCAGAATGCTCAAATCGTCGTAGAGCGTGAACTTCTGACTCATATAGCCCAGGCGGCTGCGCAACTCGTTGGAGCGCAGTCGGTCGCTCTCGCCTGCCAGGGTGACCGAGCCGGTGCTGGGGGGCAACAACCCGCACAGCATCTTGATGGTCGTCGTCTTGCCCGCGCCGTTGGCGCCCAACAGCCCATAAATCTGGCCGGGCCGCACTTCGAGGCTGACATCGTAGACTGCCCGAAATTGCCCGAAAGTCTTGCTCAGGTGGTCAGCACCGATGGCGACCGCCTCCGCCGCAACCGATCGGCTCAGCGGGTGGGGGAAATCCAGCAACGGCGGGTCTGAACCCCGTTGCCTAAGGCGCGTCACAAAGACGTTTTCGAGGGTCGGCTCGGCGCGGCTCACCGCCGGAGAGAGCCCCGAAAGTGCACCCGCCACCGCCCGCTCGCCCCGCTCGGGGTCCGCCACCAGCACATCGAGCCTGTCGCCAAAAGTCTGTACGTCCTCGACATCTTCGAGGGTCTGCAGCGCTTGCTCGGCGCGCTGCAGGTCGCCGGCGTGCACCTCCAGGCGGGAGAGTCCCAGCCCGGCGCGCAGGCGGGCGGGAGTATCGGGCGGCTCGAGTCGTCCCCCGTACATCAGGGCCACCCGGTGGCAGCGCTCGGCCTCATCAAGGTAAGGGGTAGCGACCACCACGGTTACCTGCTCTTCGGCGAGGGCGGCGAGCACGTCCCAAAATTCCCGACGCGAGACCGGGTCGACGCCGGTGGTGGGTTCATCGAGCAGCAAAATCTCCGGCTGGGGAATGAGAGCGGCGCACAGGGCCAGTTTCTGCTTCATCCCGCCGGACAGTTGCCCGGCAAGGCGGTCTGCGAAGCGATCGAGATCGACAAGCTTGAGATAGCGCGAGCGCCGCTCCTCGAAGAGCCCTTCGTCCACCTGCTTGAGCCCGGCGCTGTAGCGCAGGTTCTCATCGACGGATAGATCGAGATAGAGCGAAAATGGCTGGGTGATGTAGCCGATTTGCAACCGGGCGTCGCGCGGTGGCCGACCAAACACCGAAACGGTGCCGGCAGTGGGTTCCATCACCCCGGCCAGGATCTGAAAAGTCGTCGTCTTCCCGGCGCCGTCCGGCCCGATGAGGCCGAACACTTCGCCGCGGCGAACGGCAAAATCGATGCCGTCTACCGCTGCAAGCTGCTTGTAGCGCTTCACCAGACCCCGGACGACGATAGCGGGCGCGTCGGGAGCAGCCGGTTGCAACAGTTCGGCCGGTTGCAGCGAAGTCACGGCGTCTCCTCCGTCAAGATTTCGGCGTCGGCGGGCATGCCCGGCTTGGCATAGCCCGCCGGATCTTCAAGCAGCAGCTTCACCCCGAAAACCTGGCGGACCCGCTCGTCGCGAAAGTAGATGCTCTCCGGCGTAAAGGACGCCTGCGGATCGACGGCGGCCACCCGGGCCGCCAGGGGCCGCTCGGGAGCGGAATCAAGAAACACCCTCGCTTTTTGGCCGACGCGCACCCGGCCTAGCTGCCCTTCCGGGATGTAGCCCCTGAGGTACACCGTCCGAAAATCGAGCAGCGAGAGGACCGTCTTCCCGGCGGTGACCACCGCCCCCGGTTCGACGCTGCGGGCGGTGACCACCCCGTCGATGGGACTTGTGATATTGAGATAGGCAATCTGGGCCAGCAGCTCGCGGCGGGTGGCCTCGGCATTTTTGACATCTTCCTCGGTCGCGAGCAGTTGCGAGCGCGCCTGGGCCAGTTGGCGGCGCGCCACATCCAGTCCGGCCGTGCGCACCGCCGGGTTGAGGGCTGTGGTGCGCGTCTGGGTGAGGGTGCCTTCTGCTGCCGTCACCTGTTTGCGGGCGGCGTTCACGGCGGCCTTGCGGGCGGCGAGGGTGGCCTGGGCGGCGTCGAAGGTGGTTTGGGCCTGGTCGAACTGTTGGACGGACGTGGCACCCTCGCGCACCAGCTGCTCGAAGCGGTTGCGGTTGGCGACGGCAAGCTTGAGGTCCGCCTCGGCCTCGCTCACCTGCGCCTCGGCCTGGGCGAGTTGCGAGCGGGCGGCGGCCACCTGGGCGTCGGCCTGGGCGATGCGTCCCCGGGCGTCGCCGCGCGACTGGGTGAGTTCCAGCTGCGCCTGGGTCACCTGCGCCTCGAGCACGTCGATTTGCAGCCGGGCCTGGCGCTGCTGCTGGCGAGCGGCGGCGATGCGCGCCACCGCTCCCGCCAGTTGGGCCTGGATTTCGGCGTCGTCGAGCTGGACGATGAGCTGCCCCCGACGCACCGCGTCCCCTTCGCGCACCGTCACCCGGTCGACCCGACCGGCGGTCTTCGCGCCCACGTCGGTCTCGTAGCCTTCCAGCCGACCGCTCAGGGCGAGCCGGTCGACGGGCGGTCGCGACAGGGCAAACCACCAAAAAAAGACCCCGGCTCCCACCGCCAGGAGTCCCCCCAGCAAAAGCAGTACGCGCAGGTTCGGCCCTTTTTTTTGGGCCGTTGCGGCAGCACTGCCGTCTGGATCAAAAGCCGGTGTGGACGTCGTCTGCTGCATAAGTTCCCCCAGCGGCGAGAGCGGTACAATGGCCTTAACTACACGGTTTAGTAAAATCATAGGCCAGCTTTCCCGATGTGGATGCGCGCGGTGTGAAAATTTTTGTTGAATAAGCCTGTAGTAGGATCGAGCCCATGCCCCATCCAGAGCCTCTTGCCGCCGAACCGACCCGCGAGCGGGCGCTGCCTCCCCACGCCGGGCGGGGTCGGGCCAAGCGCGAGCAGATTTTGCGCGGGGCGCTCGCGGTCTTTGCCCGGCACGGGTTTGCCGGCGCCAGCATGGACCGGCTTGCCAGCGGTGCGCGCGTTTCCAAACCCACCCTCTACAGCCATTTCCAGAGCAAGGAAGGATTGTTCGTGGCGCTCTTTGAGTGGGCCTGTGCGGTCCATCTGCACTGGGAAGCGCCCGAGGCGGCCGTGGGCGCCGAGGGCGAGCTGCAGGAGCAGATGGAGCGGTGGCTGGCGATGGCGCTGACGCCCGAGGCGGTGTTTTTGCTGCAGACGGCCCTGAGTGAGTCGGCCCGGTTTCCGCAGTTGGGGGAGCTGTACGTGCGCACGGCCCTGGAGCCTCTCAAAAGCCGTTTGCTCCCCTGCCTGCAGACTGACCGCGATCCGGAGGCGGCAGCGACACTGCTCTGCTGTGCGCTGTTTGCCTTTGTCGGATTTAGCGAGATCCTGCGGGGACAGTGGGTGGCGCCGGTCCAGCGCGGCGAGTTTGTCGATGGGCTGGCAGATCTGGTCTCGGGCCGCGCCGGGGTCGGGGAGGCGGCGGGGATAGCAACCCTTCCGGTCGAGCCTGAGCCCGTTCCATCGGAGGACGCCGGGGCCGACGAGCGGCGCGAACAAACCTTGCGCGCGGCGATGGCGGTGTTTGTGGAGCACGGCTACACCGGGACGAGCATGGATATGGTCGCTGCCCACACGGGGCTGTCCAAGCCGACCCTTTACAGCCACTTTCAAGACAAAGAGGGGCTGTTCTCGGAACTGATTGCCCGGGTGACGATCCGCCGTTCGTTTTTGCTGCTGCAGCCGGGGCTGTTCGACGCGCCGACGGCGGTGGTGTTCGCCAGGCAGGCCGAGGCCCTCCTCGCCAAAATCGACGACCCGGAGTACCACGCGGTGGTGCGCCTGGTGCTCAGGGAGGCGGTGCGTTTTCCGGAACTGGGCAGACTGTACACGCGGACGGTCATGCAACCCGGCTTTCGCCTTTTGGGCACGTTCCTGCAGCACTGCCGCCCGCGGCGGTTGCCCCCGGCGACGCTGACGGTGCTCTACTGCACGCCGCTCATCGGGTTTGTGCTCCTGCACGCGCTGCTCGGGGGCAGCCGGTGGTTCCCCGTGGAGCGCGAGCGCTACAGTGCCTGCCTGGTGCGTCTTTTGACCGGGAGCGCCCCACAGGCCGAGCGCGAAGCGGGCGAAGGGGCGTGATAAGATGAGCGCCGGGATCGGTCTTTTATAGAAGCAACTATTGTGGTCTATTTTCGCAAGATTTTGATTGCCAACCGGGGCGAAGTGGCGCTGCGCATCCTGCGCACCTGCAGCGAACTCGGTATCGGCACCGTGGCGGTACACTCGACGGCCGACGCCCTCTCGCTGCACGTGCAACTGGCCGACCAGGCGGTGTGCATCGGCGAACCGATGGCCAGCAAGAGCTATTTGAGCATTCCGAATTTGATCTCGGCGGCCCTGACGCGCGACTGCGACGCCGTCCACCCGGGCTACGGTTTTTTGTCGGAAAACGAGCGCTTCGCTGAAATCTGCGCCGATCACGGCCTCACTTTTATTGGCCCTTCGCCCCGGGCGATGGTGCTGATGGGCGACAAATCCACCGCCCGCGACACGATGAAGGCGGCGGGGGTGCCCACCGTACCCGGCTCCGAGGGGCTCATCGACAGTGAACAAGAAGCCTACGAGGCGGCCAAAGCGATTGGCTACCCGGTGATGATCAAGGCGACGGCCGGGGGCGGCGGGCGCGGCATGCGCATTGCGGGCAACGAGCGCGACCTCATCAAAATGGTCCAGACCGCCCAGCGCGAGGCGGAGGCGGCCTTCGGCAACCGGGGGGTCTACATCGAGAAGTACCTCGAAGAACCCCGGCACATCGAATTTCAGATTCTCGCCGACCAGCACGGCAACGTCGTGCACCTGGGCGAGCGCGACTGCTCGATCCAAAGGCGCCACCAGAAATTGCTCGAAGAATCCCCCAGCCCCTTTCTCACCCCCGCGATGCGCGAGCGCATGGGGGAGGCGGCCCTACAGGCGGCGAGGTCGATCAACTACGTGGGGGCGGGCACCATCGAGTTTCTGGTCGACAAAAAGGGCGACTTTTACTTCATGGAGATGAACACCCGCATCCAGGTGGAGCACCCGGTCACCGAGATGCGCACGGGTATCGATCTGATCGCCGAGCAGATCCGGATCGCCGCCGGGGAGCCGTTGGGCTACACCCAGTCCGACATCCGCATGGAAGGCCACGCCATCGAGTGCCGGATCAACTGCGAGGATCCCAATAATGACTTTCGGCCCACCCCGGGCACGATCAGCGCCTATCTGGCGCCGGGTGGTCCGGGGGTGCGCATGGATTCTCACCTGTACCCGGGCTATAAGGTGCCGTCCCACTACGATTCGCTCTTGGGCAAGCTGATCGTCTGGGGCCGCAACCGCGACGAGGCCATCCGCCGCATGCGCCGGGCGCTCGCCGAGTGTGCGATCACCGGGGTACCGACCACCATTCCCTTTCACCTGCGGGTGCTCGACAACGCCTGGTTCCTGCGCGGCGACGTCTACACCAACTTTGTCCAGCGACGGATGAGCGAGTGATCAGCCCTGGGGGGCATCGCCGGTCGTCCCGTGGCATTCGAGGGCGACCTTCGGCGGCGCATCGGCCTGGCCGGATTTGCCGTTGGTCTTGAAGGGTTCTTCGAGCACGGCGATCCGCTTTTGCATCTGCTGGACCGACTTTTGCATGTGCGGCAATTGGCGAAACACGGCCGAAGCTTTAAGCCAGGTGTGACTGTCGCTGGCGGGGATGTTGCCGTAGAGCACCTGGTTCGCCTCCACCGATTTCCAGATGCAGGATTTGACCGTGGCGACCACGTTGTCCCCGATGTGCAGATGTCCGGCCACGCCCACCTGACCGGCCAGCATGACGTTGCGGCCCACCGTGCTGCTGCCCGCGAGCCCCACCTGGCCGCAAAGCAGCGTATTTTCGCCGACACTGGAGCCGTGGCCGATCATCACCAGGTTGTCGAGCTTGCTGCCGGATTTGATGCGCGTCTCGCCGATGGTGGCGCGGTCGACGGTCGTACAGGCGCCGATCTCGACGCGGTTTTCGAGCACGACGCTCCCCGACTGGACAATTTTGTACCAGGTGCCGTCGGCTTGTTTGGCATAACCGAATCCATCGGCACCGATCACAGCTCCATTTTGGACGATGCAGTCTTCACCAATCACGACGTGCTCGCGCACGACACAGTTGGAATGGATGGTGCTGTTGCGGCCGATGCGCACCCCCGGGTAGATGGTGCAGTTGGGGTAGACGGTGACACCGTCCGCCAGAACCACGCCCTCGCCGATGACGCTCGAAGCGCCGATGCGCACGTTGTGGCCGCAGACGGCCGTGGGGGCGACGACGGCCGTGGGGTGGACACCGTGGGGTGCCGGCGGGGGCGAATAAAATAATTCGATCGCGTGGGCAAAGGTGAGATAGGGATTGGCGTGCCGCAGCAAAGGCAGGGGCCATGCCGCAGAAGCCTCAAAATCGGCCGGGACGATCGCCGCCGACGCTTTGGTGTGGCGAAGCTTGGCTTTGTATTTTGGGTTGGAAAGAAAGGTCAAATGTCCCGCTTCTGCCTCTTCGATGCCCGCTATACCGACGATGTCGACTTGTCCATCCCCCTCAAGCGCACAGCCGAGCTTCGCTGAAATATCCGATAATTTCATAACACTTTCCATCTGTTGTTTAAGTACAAAGGCGCCGTTCGAGCGCTCGCGAAGACCAGCTGCGCTAGGACTATCGTTCGGCAAGGCCCGGAACCTGTCCGGGGCCTGCCCCACGAAACCGCCTGGGAAATTGTGGCGCGGCACTCCTCGGGGAGCTGCCAGAATATGGGATACAAAAATTTAATCGGCAAATCAAGTTTTCGACCCGGCCCCGGTGGGTCATGCGCAGAGCCCGCTTCAAGAATGATAACAAGATTAAAGCTTTGACGCCCTTATCGCCGCCGGACGGCGGTCGAAACCAGCCCGAATCCACGGAGAATCCGTGGGCGGTTGCGGCCTGGCAAAACCGGCCAAATCCATGCAACAGGCCGCACCTGCTTGGCGACTCAGGCCAGCCTTGTGAGCATTGTAACGATACCTTGCTGGCCGATCAGCAATTCCTGGGCGAGAGCGACGAGGGCAAGCCAGACAAACGGGGTCATATCCACCCCGCCGAAGGTGGGGATGACCTTACGCGTGGGGCGCAAAAACGGTTCGGTGGGCCAGGCGACAAAGTTGTAGGGCGGCCGGTTGAGGTCGAGCTGCGGAAACCAGGTGAGTACGATCCGAAACAAAAACAGCAAAATATAGAGGCTGAACAACAGCCTCAACGCATTCGCCACGATTTCCCAGGTGCCCACGCCAGTCTCCTCGCCGGTTCTGCCGTCTATTTTAGGCCGCAGGCTTGGCTGGATCCGGCTGCGAGGTGCCGCGATGACGATTGAAGCCGACTTTCTCAGGCGCATCCCCGCCGAAGCGCTGCGTACCGAGGAAGGCGTCGATATGCTCGACTTGCTGGACCTGGTGGGGATGTTGCCTTCGACGTTCTCGACGGGTTCGATGCGAGCTTCGACGCCTCGGGGGGCGGGGACTAAACCCTCCGCCCGTGCGTTGCGGCACCTCCCGACGCGGGACTATGCTGAGGCGGCGCCCGTTCCAACTCGGCCGCACCGAATGCATCCGATGCTGGAGAACAAGCCCTTTTTTCTCAAAGCTTCCGCCGAGCGCGTGTGCCTATTGCTGCACGGGCTGGGGGGTGGTCCTTACGAGATGCAGCCGCTGGCCGAATCGCTGTACGCACAGGGGCTTTCGGTGCTGGCGGTGGCCTATCCCGGCCACGACAAACCCGCCCGCCGCATGCCCGCCTCCACGTGGCCCGAGTGGTACGGCCACATCGAGGCCACCTACCGCAAACTCGCAGGGGCGTTTGCAAGCATCAGCGTCGTCGGCTTCTCCACCGGCTGCCCGCTTGCTTTGCACCTGGCGGCGCACTGGCCGGTGGCGAAACTGGTGCTGATCAGCCCCTTTGTCTCCGTACGCCACCGCTGGTTCTATCTGCTGCCGCCGGAGGCTTATCTGTACTCAGTAGGCCGGCTGTTGCCGCAGGTGCCGCGCCGACGTCTGCCGGTGCGCGACCGGGCGATGCGCGAGGCCGCCGAACAAGCCGCCTACTACCGCACCTTCAACCTCTGCGCCGTGCGCAGCGCCCTTGCCCTTGTCGGCACGGTCAAAGCGGAATTGTCCCTGGTGCGCTCTCCGTTACTTATCTTGCAGTCGCGCCGGGACAGCGTCGTGGCCCCCTCGGGGGCCGAGTATATCTACCGCCGGGTACGCTCTCGCGTCCGGCAATTGCACTGGTTTGACAAATCCGACCATATCCTGCCGCTCGATCTCGAACGCAAAGAGGTCTACGAACGGGTGGGCCGATTTTTGCTTTGACGGTTGTTCAAAGAGCGTCCCCCGGCATCGCTTCGTGGGATGGCTTTTCGTCATTTACCTACAGCTCGATTGCAGTTGCAGGGGTGGGGCACGTGTCGGAGCCGGGTGGGTCCACTTTTTGCGTCGGCACCATTCTGCCTAACGACTGATGATGGAGGACAAGTATTGTTGCAGAGTAGGACCCTCCTCGCCCCGGTTTTCCGATTTCAAGAGGCCCATGCAAGTTTGAAGTGCGACAGCACCTGACTGAGCTAAGAATACCTCCCGCGGTGTCCGATAACCAAGCACTTTTCGCGGGCGGTCATTGATCAAGTCCATTGCCCTTTGCACCTGCTCTGGTTTGACTGTCCAAAAATTTGTCGACTTGGGAAAAACTGGCGGAGCAATCCATTCGTATGCTCGTTCAATCCTCGCTCCCAACAATGGTACGGCTTCGCAAAATAACACTCGGCTTCCAGCGCGCCAGTGAGCTCTTGATGACGACTGAACTCCTTGCCATTATCAAACGTGATCGTCTTCACTTTCCCTGCCGCTTCGCTCTGCAGCAACCGGATGCTCAAAGCGGTGACCGGGCCTGCCTTTTTGTTTTTGAGTAGTCCGGTCACTAAAAACTTCGATGCTCTGTCCACGTAGGTGACCAATCCACCCTGATGATTGGCGCCAATCACGGTATCGCCCTCCCAGGGTCGTTGCCCCAACGACCCCCAGTGACCAATCACCTGTTTTTGCTCAGCTTCCCCAGGCCAAAACTCAATATCTACGAGCTTTGGAATCAATCCACGCTTGTCTTTCGCTCCACCACGACGGCGGCGCACTTTCCGACCTTGACGCAGATACTTGCGGCAAGCTCCTAACCCTTCGTAATCCGCATAAATCAGCTTATAAATTGTCTCATGACTGACAAAGACTTGACCTTCTGCTTCTAGGCGACCGGCAATTTGTTCCGGGCTATGAAACTGTTTTAAGGCCGACTTGATACAGGCCAATAGCTCGGAAGACACTTTGAGAAAAGGGGTTTTTGCCTCTTTTCTGCGCGTCGCACTCAGCCAGCCTTCTGCGGGTAGATAGTGCCCGTCGAGTTGGTTGCGCTGGCATTCCCGAGCAATCGTGCTGCAGTGGCGTCCAAGCAACCGGCCAATGGCTCTCAAAGATAAGCAATCTTGGTATCGCAGAATATAGATCCGATGACGCTCCGGTAGGGTAAGCTGGCTGTAGCTCATGGGGGTTCCTGTTTGTTGTGGTAAACGTCAGGATACCTCTATGAGTCCCTCAACGGAAGGCTCTCAAGCGTTGCACTTTATTTTTGAATTGGCGTATATGACAAAATCATTTACACAAAATTCTTGACAGATCCGACAGTACCCAAAATGAGGAGTGCAGGCATGCAAATAGGAAAGCACAACGGCATCAATACAGCTCTCGAAACGTTTCTTGCTACCCCTCTAGACGAATTGCTCGAAGATGGCAAAGCCACAGCTCCCCTTGCGCTTTTCCGCCAAGTTGTCACCACAGTTCCGGCATATAGGGCTTTCTTAAGGGATCACGGCATTGATCCTGAAAGCATCAAGAGTAAAGCAGACTTCCAGCGCCTTCCTCTGATTACCAAAAAGAACTACCTTAAGCTGCACTCCATGGATAGTTTGTGCAGAAATGGCGACTTAAATGGCTGCGATATGATCGCTGTCTCATCAGGCTCAACGGGTCAGCCTACCTTCTGGCCAAGAACGGTGGCCGATGAGTTTGCTGTAGCTGTTCGCTTCGAGCAGATTTTCCACGATACCTTTTACGCGGAGCAACGTCGAACCCTGGCAGTCGTTTGCTTCCCTATGGGCAATTGGGTGGGTGGCATGTATACAGCCTCCTGTTGTCGCTGGCTCGCCTGCAAAGGGTACAAGATCACTCTTGCTGCCCCAGGAAATCAACCAAGTGAGATCTTGCGGGTCGTGCGCGAACTCGGGCCCAACTTTGATCAAGTGGTGTTACTCGGCTATCCGCCTTTTTTGAAGGGAGTCATAGATCAAGGCATCGCTGAGGAAATTGATTGGTCTAGCTTGAATGTGAGGATGGTATTCGCCGGTGAAGTTTTCAGTGAGGAGTGGCGATCCCTGGTCGCTCATCGTATCAGTTCTACGGAGCCGAGCTTGGACTTTGCTTCGCTCTATGGCACCGCTGATGCAGGGGTTCTGGGCAATGAAACTCCCCTGAGCATCCGCATTCGGCAGTATTTGGCTAGACATCCCGATGCTGCTCGACAGCTGTTCGGTGAGTCGCGATTGCCCACCCTCGTTCAATACGATCCGAAGCATCGATACTTCGAAACTGAGGGAGGCACTTTAATTTTTAGTGCCGATGGCGGGGTCCCTCTAGTGCGCTATCACATTGCAGACAGTGGGGGGATCTTGGCCTACGAGGAGGTACTGCACTTTCTAGGTGGCTTCGGGTTTGATCCAAGAGTGGGTCTAGAAAGAGGGGTTCGTCCCTTACCATTCGTCTATGTATTTGGCAGAGCCGACTTCACAGTGTCATTCTATGGGGCGAATGTTTACCCAGAGAACGTATCTATCGGGCTAGAGCAACCAGGAATTGCAGAGTGGGTGAGCGGCAAGTTTGTCCTCCAAGTTCGAGAGGATGCAGATCGCAACCTGGAGTTACACGTGATGGTAGAAATGGCACCTGGGCAAGCAGCGGACGAGTCAAGGCGTGTTGCTGCAAGTGAATCGATCCGTGCTCAGCTGGTGCGGCTCAATAGCGAATTTGCCAACTACGTGCCTACCAAAGCACAACTGCCTCAGGTCGAACTGCGGCCATCGGGAGATCCTGAGTATTTCCCAGTTGGCATCAAGCACCGCTATACACGTCGCTGATGAAGGCGTTTCCTCCTTTATTTTCGGGAAATGGCCGAACTCGCTCTATTCGCCTGGAACGCTATCGAGAGTTGCGCGGGATTGTCACGGTAAAGACGCACTGGTACCTATCGAGCATCGAAGCGAGTGCGAGCGAATTAGGTCGTCGGATACGTGGGCATTGGGGAGTGGAGAATCAGGTCCATTATCCGAAAGACGTGACATTTGGCGAGGACCGTAGTCGGATCCGGACCTTACCGTTGGTGCAAGTGTGGAGTGTGGCGCGAAGCTTTGCATTGAATCTGTACCGTTCGCTGCTGATGGCGAACCGGGCTCAGGCGCAGAGGCGCTGTATGTTTGGCTTATCGACCCTCAAAATCCTCTTTAGAATGAAATAGCTCTGGCCCATAGCCCGGCCAGGCAGTCGCTTACCGTCACGGAGTTTGACATGGAGACTGAAGAATTTCGTCCGACAGCGGCCGAGATCCCGGGCCAACAGTTGCCCTACCCGGCAAGCCAGGAGGACATGACGCCCGCCCCCGACACGGACCTGGCAAACTACAAACCGGCGGGCAAGCTCGAAGGCAAAGCGGCGCTCGTCACCGGCGGCGATTCGGGTATCGGCCGCGCCGTCGCCCTGGCCTTTGCGATGGAGGGGGCGCACGTCGCCATCTTCTACAACGAGAACGACGACGACGCCAAGCTCACAGCCGGTCTGGTCGAAGCCCAGGGCCGGCAGTGCCTCCTCATCAAAGGCGACGTGCGCGACCCGCAGCAGTGCCGCAGCGCCATCGAACAAACAGTCGTCAAGCTGGGCGGCCTCAATATTCTGGTCAACAACGCCGCTTACCAGAAGGCCCAGGAAAACTTCGAAGACATCACAGAAGAACAGTTCCGCCGCACGCTTGAGACCAATATCTTCGGCTACTTCCACATGGCCCAGGCGGCCCTTCCCTATCTCAACGCCGAGGACGCGATCATCAACACCGGCAGCATCGTCGGCCTGGTCGGTAACGAAATCTTGATCGATTACTGCGCGAGCAAAGGGGCGATCCACGCCTTCACCAAGGCCCTCGCCCTCAACCTCGCCAAACGCAAAATCCGGGTGAACGCCGTCGCCCCCGGCCCGGTCTGGACTCCGAACATTCCGGCGACAATGCCCCCCGAGGAAGTGGACAACTTCGGCCACGAAGTGGCGATGGAGCGCCCCGGACAGCCGGAAGAACTGGCACCGGTCTATGTGTTCCTGGCTTCAAAAGACGCGAGCTTTGTCACCGGCAGCATCTTCGAAGTGACCGGCGGCAAGCTCTCCAGCGGGTGACGGGTGCGGCGAACCCGTCACCTGCCCACCCAAACGAGAGCCGTCGATGCAACCGGATTCCTATCCTCCCGAAAGTGTGCGCCGCCTGCTTGCCACGCCCCTGGTCACCGCCAAGACCAATGAAGTGTTGAAGCAAAGGCTGGACGCCCAGCCCCAGGTGCACCTGTTCGACGAGGCGACCCTTGCCACCCTGCGGGCGACCGCCGCCCGGTTTTTTCCCCAATTGCAACGGCGGCAAGACATTGACCCGGCGAAGGATCTCGAAGCGCGGCTCGCCCGCGGGACGGGGGACGGCTGGCGCTACGACGAGATGCCTCCGGACTTCGAGGCGCACCGGCTGGGGCTTGCCGGTCTCGATGAAAGTGCCCGGCTGCTGTTTGGGGCCGGGTTCAGCGCCCTCGACGGCGCCTCCCAAGACGCGGTGCTGAGTGCTGTGCAGGCCGCAAAAGCGCCCGGTACGGCCTGGGAAAAATTGCCTGCCCGGCGCTACTTTGAAGAGCTGCTCGCCGAACTGACCGAGTACTACTACAGCCATCCCGACGCCCAGTCGGAAATCGGCTACGCAGGAATGGCCGACGCGCGCGGGTGGCAGCGAATCGGCCTGGATGAGCGCGAAAGCTGGGAGCCCGCGCCCGGCTCCCCGCCGATGATTCCGACCCTGGCGGCCGAACCCCGAAAACCGGCGCGCCCCCCGCTCCCGGTCCGGCGCGAGAGCCGGGAGGAACCGGTCGACGCGGTGATCGTCGGCACCGGTGCCGGCGGAGCGCCGCTGCTTGCCCGACTCGCCCAGGCCGGCCTGAAAGTGGTCGCCCTCGAAGCGGGAAACCACTGGGATCCGGCTGCGGACTTTGCCACCGACGAGCGCGAGCAAAACAAGCTTTTTTGGTTCGACGAGCGGCTGAGCGCGGGCGCGGACCCGCTCGCCTTCGGGCGCAACAACTCGGGCATCGGCGTCGGCGGCTCGACCTTGCACTACACTGCCTACGTCCCGAGGCCGCAACCCGACGACTTTCGGCTTTATAGCGACTTCGGTGTCGGAGAGGACTGGCCCATCGGCTACGGGGATCTCGAACCGTATTTCGACGAACTGGAATGCTTCCTGGGCGTCTCCGGCCCGTCGCCCTACCCGTGGGGACCGGCGCGGACGCCCTACCCGCTCGCCCCAATGCCGCTCAACGCCGCCGCCCAACTGATGGCGCGCGGCTGTGCCGCCCTGGGCCTGCGCACCTCACCCGCCGCCAACGCCGTCCTTTCAGCCCCCTACTTCCAGTCCGGCGTGGGTTGGCGCAGCCCGTGCACCAACCGCGGCTTCTGCCAGGCGGGCTGCACGACGGGGGGCAAGGCGGGCATGGATGTGACGTTTATTCCCCTGGCCCTGGCCCACGGGGCCGAGGTGAGAAGCGGCGCTTTTGTGACCCGCATCGAGACCGACCGGGCGGGCCGGGTCACGGGCGTCGTCTACGTCCGGGAGGGCCGGGAGGAGCGCCAGCGCTGTCGGACCCTTTTTTTGGCGGCCGGGGCCATTGAGACACCGCGCCTGCTCTTGCTCAACGGGCTCGCCAACCAGAGCGGCGAGGTCGGCCGCAACTTTATGGCTCACCCCGGTCTGCAGCTTTGGGGCCAATTTTCGGAGGCGACCCGGCCCTTCAAGGGCGTCCCCGGCAGCCTGATTTCAGAAGACACCCACCGCCCGAAGGACGCCGACTTTGCGGGCGGCTACTTGTTGCAGAGCATCGGCGTCATGCCCGTCACCTACGCGACCCAGACGGCGCGCGGGGGTGGGCTCTGGGGTGAGAAGCTCCAGTCGCACATGCACGGCTACAACCACACCGCCGGCATCAACATCCTGGGCGAGTGCCTGCCCTACGCCCACAACTACCTCGAACTGTCGGACGAACCCGATCAGCGGGGTCTGCCCAAACCGCGTATCCACTTCAGCAACGGCAAGAACGAGCGGCGCCTGCGCGACCACGCCGAAGCGCTCATGCGCCGCATCTGGGAAGCGGCGGGGGCCCAGGCCGTCTGGACTTTCGAGCGCAACGCCCACACCATCGGCACCTGCCGGATGGGCGCCGACCCCAAGCGGGCCGTAGTCGATCCGGAGGGCCGCGCCTTCGACGTACCGAACCTCTACATCATCGACAATTCGGTGTTCCCGAGTGCGCTGAGCGTCAACCCGGCCCTCACGATCATGGCGCTCTCGCTGCGGACGGCCGATCGCTTTATCGAGCGCACCCAGCGCGGGGAGTATTAAGTGGCACAGAGTTTTCTCGACCTCATCCGGGCGCGCTACGGCGACGGCGACTATCCGGGGGATCAGTACGGTGGGGCGGACGGGGCGGACGGCCGCGGGCTACCGACCGATAGCCCCCGCAACTTCATGTTTGCGACCGGCATCGAGTGCTCCTATCCGACCATCGAACACGGGCGCGTGCGGCGCGACCTGCTTGCCGAGTGCGGCCACTACCGCCACTGGCAAAAGGACCTGCACCTGGTCAAAGAACTCGGGCTCAACGTCCTGCGCTACGGCCTGCCCTACCACCTCACCCACCTCGGACCGGGGCGCTACGACTGGAGCTTCCCAGACACGGTAATGCGCGAAATGCAGGCGCTAAAAATCACCCCGATTCTCGACTTGCTGCACTTCGGCGTACCCGACTGGCTCGGCAACTTTCAGAACCCCGAGCTGCCCGTGCACTTTGCCGACTACTGCGCCGCCGTCGCCGAGCGCTACCCATGGGTGCGCTACTACACCCCCGTCAACGAAATCTACGTCACCGCCCGCGTCAGCGCCCGGGACGGTGTCTGGAACGAACAGCTCAAAAGCGACCGGGGCTTTGTGACCGCCCTCAAGCACCTGGTGGCGGCGAGCATCCTCGGCACCCAGCGCATCGCCCAGCGGCGGCCCGACCTCATCGTCATCCAGAGCGAGAGCGCCGAATACACCCACGAGGCGCGCGCCGAACGCACGCCGGAAGTGACCGTCGCCAACAAGCTGCGCTTTTTGGCCCTCGACCTCCTCTACGCTCACCCGATGGAGTCGGACGTGTGCATGTACCTGGCGGACAACGGCCTCACCCGCGCCGAGTACGACTGGTTCATGGCCGGTGAACCCCCTGGCTACCAAGTGATGGGCAACGATTACTACGGACGCAACGAGCACATCTTGCTGCCGGACGGCGGCAGGTGCCAGGCCGAAGACGTGATGGGCTGGTACCAGATCACCCGGGAATATTACAACCGCTACCGCAAGCCGGTCATGCACACCGAGACCAACGTCTTCGACGCCGAGAAAGCGCCCTGCTGGCTCTGGAAGCAGTGGATGAATATCCTGCGCATGCGCCACGACGGCGTGCCGGTGCTCGGTTTCACCTGGTACAGTCTTACCGATCAGATCGATTGGGACATCGAGCTTGCCGAGCAGCGCGGCACCGTCAATCCCTGCGGCCTTTTTGATCTGGAGCGCCGCCCACGGCCGGTGGCGCTCGCTTACCGGCAATTGCTCGAAGAATTTGGCCAAATTACCGTCGTACCCCACGGCGAACTGTTCGAAGTGACCGGCCGCGCGGCCAGTCTGAAGGTGGAGGTGTAGGCGCTTGGCACCGGAGGACGCGGCGATGCTCAAGGTACTAGAGCGGGGCGCGGGCGAGCCGGCGCTGGTGTTTTTGCATTACTTCGGCGGGTCGTCGCAGACCTGGCTCGCCGTGATCGAGCGCCTCGCGGACGCCGCACGCTGCACCACGCCGGACTTGAGGGGGTTTGGAGCCTCGGAGGCGGCGGGCCAATACGCGATAAGCGATTACACAGACGACCTCGAAAGGCTGGTTGGGGCGCTCGCCCTTACCCGGTACATCCTGGTCGGCCACTCGATGGGCGGCAAGATTGCCCTCGCCTTTGCCGCAAGGCAACCGGCCGGACTGCAATCGCTCGTGCTGGTTGCCCCCTCGCCGCCCAGCCCCGAACCGATGCCCGAGGCGGAGCGCTCCCGAATGCTCGACACCCACGGCGAACGGGCCGCCGCCGAGGAGACCGCCCGCAAAATCACCGCCAGACCGCTCCCAGGTCCACAGTTCGAGCAAGTCGTCGCGGACAACCTGCGCACTTCGGAGGCGGCCTGGCGGGCCTGGCTGCAGCACGGCAGCCGCGAGGACTTCTCCGACTCGATGGACAAGATCGCCCTACCCGTCCTCGTGATTGTCGGCGAGGCCGACCCGGTCCTCTCGCCCCGCCTGCTCGAACAGCAAGTCGTAGGCCGCATCGCCGGGGCACGTCTGGTGACGGTGCCCGACGCCGGACACCTGCTGCCCCTCGAAGCCCCCGAGGCAACGGCGCGACACATCCGCTCGGAACTGCGCCGTAAAAATCCAAGCGCCACTTGAGCAGGTTTTGGGTAGAGAACCCGATCGGTTTGTCGGGCGCAGACACTAACCTGTACCAACAGGTGTGCAAGCATGGACGCACATACCACAAGCCAAAGATTTACCACAAAAAACAAAATTTTAAGATTTACTACTGGCGACTAGTCAGGGCATCTTGCTCGGGTAGGATACCTCTGTGGTGCAGCCGGGAAGGTCCTAGCTTCCGGATCTGCCAAAGGAGTTTGTCATGTCGAATACCGTTCTTCTGCTTCCGGTACGGCTGGGGGCTGCCCTGGCGATCGTTCTGTGCACCGCTGCACCTCAAGTCTTGGCGCAACCGACGCTGCGCGCCCAACCCCCGGTCATCACCGAAGGAACGGGCGAGTCCATCCGCAGTTTTCGCACCGGCGTGCAGAAAATCGCTGCCGGCACCCGCGGCGATCTGATCGTCACCTTCGTAGCCGGCGGGCCGATTTCAGCGCTCACCGTCGAGGAGGGTAAGGCTGTGCAAATTCCGGTCTCAGGTCGCATGGGCGATGTCAAGTTGCCGAGCGGCTCGATGTTGCTCGGTGCGCTCAACCGGCTTGATGAAAAGCTGGGGCAATTTGTCTTCGATACGCTCGTCATCGAAAACCGCGTCTACAAAGTGCAGGCGATGAGCGATCCGGTGCCCGGCAAACTGCGGGCAGATCCCTACAGCCTGCAGACGGTCCAGGACGGCAAGGATCTGACCAAATCTTATGTACGCGAACGGCGGGGGGTGACCCAGGGCCGGACCACCAGCAGCGTCGGCCGCGCCACCGGCAGTATGGTTGGCGCGATCGGCGGCACCTGGGGATCCTACCGCGCCGGTTCGGCGATCGGGGCGTTGGGGGGCCTGATCGGGGCGCTGCAGCAGCAGGGTGCGGTCAACCAATCGACCGGCGAGCAAGAAGAAATTCTCGAGCGCGACATCCCGAGCGTGCTGGTGGCCGATCTCTCGCCGCTACAGAGCCTGTCGGTCGAATTTATGGCCGAAGTGGACATGACCCAGCCGCAGACGGAACTCTCGCCCGCCCACCTGCCCGGCCAGGCGGTGGTGCCCAACGCCGCAAGCACCCCGGCGATGATCTATCCGGTGAGCCCCGTCGGTCCGGCACCGGTCTATCCACCGGGGTACGGCTACAACAGCCCGTACCCGTACCCGTACCCGCCGGCGGGGGTCCCCTACCCACCCGCCGGAGTGCCCTATCCGCCCGCCGGGGTTCCCTACATGCCGGTGCCGCCTCTTTATCCGCGCTAAAAGTGCGGACGCGCTCACGGTTGGCCGGTGAGCACCGCCGCGTCGTCGATGATCAATCCGTCCTGGACGCGGATCATCCGGTGGGTTTGCCGGGCGACCTCCGGTTCGTGGGTGACGATCACAATCGTGATCCCGCCGTCGTTGAGGGCGGTGAGCAGGGCCATCACCTCCTCGCTGGTGCGCGTGTCGAGGGCGCCGGTCGGTTCGTCCGCCAGCAGTAGGGCCGGTTCGTTGACCAGGGCGCGGGCGATGGCGACGCGCTGCTGCTGGCCGCCGGAGAGTTGGCTGGGTTTGTTCTGCAGGCGATCGGCCAGACCCACCTGCTCAAGGACCGCCTCGGCGCGCCCGCGGCGGTCCGCTTTGGTGTAACCCGCGTAGACCATGGGCAGCATCACGTTTTCGAGGGCGCTCAGGCGCGGCAGCAGGTTGAACTGCTGGAAGACAAAGCCGATGCGACGGTTGCGCACCTCGGCCAGTTCGTCGTCGTCGAGGTCGGTGACGTCCCGGCCTTCGAGCAGATAGCGTCCGCCGCTCGGGCGATCCAGACAACCGATGATGTTCATCAGGGTCGATTTGCCGGAGCCGGAGACCCCCATAATCGCGGTATATTCCCCGGCGGCAATCGCCAGCTCGATGCCCCGCAGCACCGGCACGACCACCTCACCCAGGGTGTAGTTCTTGACGATGTTTTCGAGTCGAATCACAGCGAGTTGCTTCCGTAAGTGCCTTCTGCTTGATTGGACGCCGCGCGCCCCCGGTGGGTTTCGGTCGTCTGTAACAGACTGCCATCGGATACAGGTGGTGGGCAACCCCTGCCGCTATCATGCAAAGTAGCGACCCGGCCATTCGGTTTAGAGCGATGTCCGCCGTTCAACCGCAGCTCGAAGCACTGATCGATCAGCTCGACACGATCCGCTCCCACGCAGAGAGCCTCAAGCAACAATTCGCTGAGCACCTTCAGCACGTTCATCCCAACTTTGCCGACAGTGCCCACAATCTCATCGACTACCTCGCCCTGCGCCAGTTCGACCTGCGCGAAATTCAGGAGCAGTTGAGTGGTCTGGGCCTCTCGTCGCTGGGCCGCACCGAGGCGCACACCATGGCAAGTTTGAACGCCGTGGTGCAGGTGCTTGAGCGACTCGCGGGCAGCGGCGGCGAGGTCGTTTCTTTTGCGGACGATTATGCCCGGGGCCGGGATCTGCTCACCGCCCACACCGAGGTGCTCCTGGGACCGAGGCCCGCGACGCGCGCCACCCGGATCATGGTCACCCTACCCAGCGAAGCCGAAGGCGATTACCGGCTGTTGTGCGCTCTCATCCGGGCCGGGATGAATTGTGCGCGCATCAACTGCGTCCACGACAGCGAGACGGTCTGGGAGCGCATGGTGGGCAACATCCGCCGCGCCGAGCGGGAGGTGGGGCGCGCCTGCCGGATCTTGATGGACCTGGGCGGACCGAAATTGCGCACCGGACCGCTTGCCGAACCGCTCACCCTCCGCAAAGGTGAGGGGCTCGTCCTCTGCCGCGACGCAGAAGAGGGCCGATCTGCCTGCGAAGATTCCCCGGCGCGCGTGGTGTGCGCGGTAAGCGGGATCTACGGCGGTGTGCAGGTGGGCGAGGCGGTGCTGTTCGACGACGGCAAAATCGAGAGCGTCGTGCGCGGGGTAGCGCAGGACGAAATCCAGCTGGAGATCACCCGGGCCGACGACAAAGGCAGTCGCCTGGCCGCCGACAAGGGGATCAATTTTCCCGAGAGCCGCCTGAAGCTTCGGGGGCTGAGCGAACAGGATCTGGAGCACCTCGATTTTGTCGCCCGCCGCGCCGACATCGTCGGAATGTCCTTCGCCAATGAACCCGAGGATGTCTTTGCGCTGCAGGCGGCCCTGGGCGAGCGGGGGGCAGGACATTTGGGCATTTTGCTCAAGATCGAAACGCGCCGGGGCTTCGAGCAGTTACCAAGGCTGATCCTGGCTGCCATGCGCTCCTATCCGGCCGGGGTGATGATTGCCCGCGGGGATCTGGCGGTCGAGTGCGGCTGGGAGCGCACCGCCGAGGTGCAGGAGGAAATCCTCTGGCTGTGTGAAGCGGGGCACATGCCGGTGGTCTGGGCCACCCAGGTGCTCGAAAAACTGGCCAAAAAGGGTTTGCCCTCGCGCGCCGAGATTACCGACGCGGCGATGAGCCAGCGCGCCGAGTGCGTCATGCTCAACAAAGGCCCCCACATCGTGGAAGCTGTGCACTCCCTCGCCGACATCCTCTGCCGCATGCAGGAGCACCAGCACAAAAAAACCGCCACCCTGCGCAGCTTAAAAGTTTCCAACCTTGTCTAGAGTGCATGTGCCAAACGCCGCTGCCAAGCATCGGTATATTTGAGGGAGCACTAAGCCCCGAATGCGCGTGTACCCGCTCTACGAAACGGATTTCTACGCCTGGACGCAGCAGCAAATCGGTCTGCTCAAGGAGTGCCGGTGGGAACAGCTGGATGTCGCCAATCTCATCGAGGAAATTGCATCCTTGGGCAGAAAAGAGCGGCAGGAGTTGCGAAACCGGCTGGGTGTTCTGCTCGGACATCTGCTCAAGTGGCAGTTCCAGCCCGAGGGCCGCAGCAACAGCCGGCTTGCCACCATCCGCGAGCAGCGCCGCGAGATTGGCGAACTGCTGCGCGACAATCCCAGCTTGCAGCCGTACCTTGGCGAAGCGTGGCTTACAGTCTACGAGGGCGGTCTGGATCTAGCGGTCCGAGAAACTAACTTTTCCTACGGGGCGTTTCCTACGGTTTGTCCTTTTACGCTGGAACAAAGCCTGAACCCGGATTTCCTGCCAGGCAAGGAAACAACCTGACACTTCACACGGCTAAAGCCTCGGGATTCTCGGTTTATGAATTAAAGTTTTGAGCCGCGCAGCGTCTGGGCGTTGATGGCGACAATCATCGTACTCAGTGACATCAGCACCGCCCCTACCCACACCGGCAGCACGAAGCCCACACCGGCCAGCACCCCGCCGGCGAGCGGCAGGGAGACGGCGTTGTATCCTACAGCCCAGATCAAGTTCTGGACCATTTTGCCGTAGCTCGCTTTGCTAAGGGCGACGATCCTGGCGATGTCGCGCGGGTCGTTGCGCACCAGCACGATCCCCGACGTGGCGCGCGCCACGTCGGTGCCCGCTCCGATGGCGATGCCCACGTCCACTTGGGCAATAGCCGGGGCGTCGTTGACTCCGTCGCCGACCATCGCCACTTTCGCGCCTTCTTGCTGGAGTTGCCGGACTTTCGCGGATTTGGCCTGCGGCAAAACCTGGGCGAGGTACATGTCGATTCCCAATTCCCCCGCCACCCAGCGGGTCACCGGGTTGCTATCGCCGGTGAGCATCACCACCCAGATGCCCTACTGCCGCATCACGTCGGCCAGGGCGAAAGGCGGCTTGGGCCCGGTCCTCTTCGACAAGATAGACGACGGTTTGGCCTTGCTCGCCCCACCGGTGCGCCAGCCGCGACCGCTCCTCCGGCACCTGCACCCGGCCGCTTTCCAACAGCCGCGGCCCACCCACCCTCAGCACTTTGCCGCCGATCTCGGCCTGTACCCCCTGGCCGGGGATGGCGCTAAATTCGGAGACGGCGGGAAGATTCAACCCGATATCCAGGAGTACTGCGCCAACACCGGCGCGCTCAAACTCGTCGCCGAGCGGGCCGAGGGCAAGGCGGTGGGGCCAGTTTTGTCGAGAGCCGCGCCCGTAACCCCGAGGCGATTGAACTGGAGAAGCTGTTGCGCTTGGAATACTGCAGCAAGTTGCTCAACCCGAAGTGGGCCGAGCAGATGGCGGCGGCGGGTTCCGGGGGAGCGGTCGAGATGTCCTAGCGCTTCACGGCCCTGATTCGGTTGGGGAGCGATCGCCGATTTTTGCGACGGCTGGATTTACGACCAGGCCGCCCAGACTTATGTTCTCGATGCAGCGATGGCCGAGCGGCTGCGCCGCGCCAACCCGGAAGCCTTTCGCAACGTCGTGGGCCGCCTGCTTGAAGCAAATGGCCATGGCTTCTGGTAAGCGGATGCTGAGACTGCAGCAGGAGTATTCCTTAGCTGAGGACGCAGTAGAAAAAGTGTAGTACTACGTCTAAGGGCAGAGCATTTGACATAATCCAGCCAAAATAGGCTCGTAATCTTCGAGTGTCAGCGAGCCAATGAAGCGAAGAAGGCGGAGCCTATCCACACTGCGAACTTGATCGATTAAAACGACTGATTCTCGCGGTAAGCCACCTGTACCGGCAGCAAGTTTTGGGTAGAGCCTTGGGCAAGCAGCAGCCCAATTTTGTTCTCGACTGGTAGTTAACGGAACAACTATCAACATTGAGAAACGGGGTTCACCCAGCTGAGATGGTATACCGACGATAATTGCCGGTCGCTCTTCTTCTTGCTCGCGCCCTCGTGGCATATGTTTGGGAAATTGCACCACTACGATGTCTCTTATGCGAAGGGGTCTCCTCCTCATTATTCTTCGACCACTGGCCCTAATTCAGGATCAAAATACACAGGTTTACCAATTGTTTTTGGGTCAGTCTCCCCCCAGTCATATGGATCGTCATCAGCTTCGATTCGCACATCTTGCCTGGTAACAATCACTTGCCTGGATTTGACAAACTCAAGTAATTCTGGTTCAGACATGCTCAACCTGGTCACGATGTGTTGAACGGGAAGTGCGTTCTGCTCAGCGGCTTGTGTAAGTTCTCGACCGCTTGGCGTAGATGGGGTGAGTTTGGCCGATTCGAATCCCATTCCCGACATACCAGTAAACTGCTGAATAAATTTGCTGACGATATTCGAGTTGCCTTTTTGCCGTACCTTGGGCTTGGTTAACTCAGGATCATCTTTTACCAGAGAACTGTAAACGACTAAACGACAATTTTTATCAGCTGTCTTGTTTAACCGAATTCTTATCTTTTGACCAAGAGAAAGAAAATTTTGCCCAATTCTGGCTTCAACAGTTCCATTTTTTATGTCTAGAACCGTCAGCTTGGCATCTAGAACCGAAAGAGACTCTAAAGATCTACTAACTAGAACATCAAAGTCTGCTTCTACTTCGATCTCGGCTCGAGGTTCTAATTGAGATTTCGAAAGTGATACACCCGTGTAAATCAGGAAAGCTTGGACACCGAAAAGTAAAACAACGAATAGATTCTGTATTGTATTAGATAAAAACCAAATGTATAGGGCTGTAGCTGCCAGCACCCCGTACGATGCTGCAAGAGCATAAGCCAAAATATCCCCAAAGGTGAGCGGTTGATGTTCTGTATATCTCTGCTTGACACTCAACACCCTAAACAGCTTGCTGTCAATTGGTTGAACTCGTCTCTTTTTTTGGTTGTTTATTAACGATGTAACGATGGAGGTTAGGCTAGTAATTACGGCAACTAAAACCGCAGAATTAATTACCTGCTGCCATAGGCTTTGAGCTTCGCTAGGCATTAAGTAAGCTCACAGAGAAGATGAGTACATCACAATTATACTAATCTGGGCTCTGAAAAGGGTATTGACAGCACTCGGCAGTTGAGCATCCAGAGAACAAGCAAGTTTCACAGCGACTTGTTGCACAACTAGGCCCTCAAACCTGCGCCCTCAGTCCCACCACAGCCGAGCGGTTGCACCGAGCCAACCCGGAGGGCTATCGCAGCATCGTTGGCTGTCGGCTCGAAGCGAACGGCCACGGCTTCTGGCAGGTGAATCCCAACAAGCGCGCCTGGCTGCAGGCGCAGTAGGCCTGGCGGAGGATGCCATCGGAAACGTTTAAACCAAACTACGCCTCGAAGATCGTGGGTGTCTTTATCCCACGAAAGCGCGCATCATATGGGCAGGAACGGTACAGTTTGTGCCACACAGAAAGATCGGCTTCGGCTGAGGGATCGCCGTAAGCGTTCTTGAACGCCGAAACTTTGATCGCTTGCGCAGCGGCCTGAAAGCGTTGAATCGGCAGGGCTTGAGAAATCAACATCCGAGTATCCATCGCAATAGTGAGGGAAAGATCGATCCTTTCCATTTCTGGTAGGAATTTGACGCGTCTGCGTACCTCTATGTTGCTGGATACTCAGGCCCCTTCATCCGTCCCCAGGCTGAGTCGAACTGAATCTTTCCGGGCCGGATGTTGCGTTTGTTTGCGCCCTAGATATGTTCAGGCCGGATGCGGCGGATCGGAACGTTTGCGATGATTGCCGTCGAACCGCGCTCCCGTTCGAGGGTGACGTCGAACTTTTCATTCTCGTCGATCTCGAAGTAGCGCACGATCACATCGAGAATTTCTTTGCGGATTTGCTCGATAGTCTGGGGGGCAATTTCAGTGCGATCCACCGCCAGGACCATCTTGAGGCGATCTTTGGCGACGGTGGCACTGCCGGTCTTGTTGCGGTTAAACAGGCGTTCGAGCAGATCGAAGACCATCGAAATCTCCTCAGCGTCCGGTAAATAGGGCGCGCAAGCGGGCGATAAAGCCGTTGCTTGCAGGCAGCTTGAATTCCATCAACGGCACATCCTCACCCTCGAGGCGGCGGGCGATGTTGATAAAGGCCTGGCCCGCGGGCGGCGGACTGGCGGACAGCACGATCGGTTCGCCGCGGTTGGTGGTCGTAATCACCTGCTCGTCCTCGGGGACGACTCCGAGCAACTTCACCGCCAGAATCTCCAGCACGTCGTCCACCGACATCAAGTCGTTGGTCTGGGCCAGTTGCGGGCGGTAACGGTTGATCACCAGCCGCGGTTCGCCCACCCCCGCCGCACCCAATAGCCCAATCACCCGGTCCGCGTCGCGCACCGCCGAGACCTCCGGTGTGGTCACCACGATCGCCGTGTGGGCGCCCGAGATCGCGTTGCGAAATCCCTGCTCGATGCCCGCCGGACAGTCGATGAGCACGTAGTTGAACATCTCGGCGAGGCGACCGGTGAGGTCCTGCATCTGCTCGGGGGTGACCGCCGACTTGTCGCGGCGCTGAACCGCCGGCAACAGGGCCAGCCCCGGCTGGCGCTTGTCGCGCACGAGGGCCTGCTCCAGACGGCACTCGCCTTCGAGAACTTCTAGAATAGTATAGACTACGCGATTTTCGAGACCCAGCAGCAGATCCAGATTGCGCAGCCCAAAGTCGGCGTCGATGAGCACCACGGACTTGCCGCGGGAGGCGAGGGCCATCCCGAGATTGGCCGAGGAGGTCGTCTTGCCGACGCCGCCCTTGCCCGAGGTAATGACGATTACTTTGCCGCTCATGTTTACCACCTCCGGGCAAACTCCGTTGTAATAGCGATATGAATGGTGTTGTCTTGAATGTAGGCCACCTCCGGCTGCGGGGCGGCGGGCGGTTCGTCGGAGGCGCGCGCCACGCGATCGGCGATGCGCAACTGGATGGGCCTGAGGCGCAAGGCAAAAATCAGCGCCCGCGTGTTGCCGTGGGCACCGGCGTGGGCGACGCCCCTGAGGGTGCCCCACACGAGAATGTCGCCGTCGGCGACGATCTCTGCACCCGGGTTGACATCGCCTACCACGATCACCGTGCCGGGATGCACCAGGCTCATCCCCGAGCGCAGGGTCGTCTGCAGGTAGAGCGGTTCGGCCAGCCCGCGCAGGGCCGGGGGTTTGTCGGGGTTCTCCTCCGGAGGAGCCTCCTGCTGCTCGACGGACAGCCCGGCCACCGCCGCCGCCACCGCCGTCTGGCGACGCACGGTGCGCACCCGCATCAGGTGCAGCTGTTGGGCTGTGAGCATTTCGGTGACGGCCTGCAGTTGCGGGCCGTCCAGCAGGCGTTCGCCGACTTCCAAAATCACCACCGCCCCTCCCTGCCAGAGGCGCTCCCCGGCGTTGAGCCGGTGCTGCAGTTGCAGCACCACTTCTTCCCAGGGCAAAGCGACCGGGATGAGCAGCCGTAACCCTTCGAGAGTCCCCTTGAAGGTAACCTGGGTGGGGAGGGAATTGGGCAGAGTCTGCATGGCCGGGCGGCTTCTGGCAAGGGCGCAAAGGTTGCAGATTAGTGTAGCACGGGATATTGCGCCTACCGGGCCGCAGCCTGTGCTTCGCGGCCATTCCGGATCGATTTGATTTGATATGTACACTCTCAAACGTTTTGGTCAGCACTGGCTCAACGACGGGGCGGTTCTCGATCGCATCGTGGCCGCCGCCGGACTCGCCTGTGGCGATCGGGTGCTGGAGATTGGTCCGGGTCTGGGCAGTCTCACCGCTCGGCTGTTGCGCCAGGTCCCGGTGGTGGCCGTCGAAATCGACCGGCGGGCGGTGGCCCAGTTGCAGCGGCAGTTTGGCGGTGATAAGCGCTTCGTGCTGGTGGAGGGAGACATCCTGCGAGAAGCGCTGCCCGAGCCCGCGAACGTCGTGGTGGCCAACATTCCCTACAACATCAGCGGCCCGATTCTGGCGAAGCTTACCGGCAGTCTGGCACAGCCCATTCGGCGCTTCCGCACCATCGTGTTGCTGGTACAAAAGGAACTGGGCCAACGCATCGCCGCCCCGCCCGGCAGCCGCACCTACGGCGCGCTCTCGGTGCGATTGCAGTACCTGGCCGAGTGCGAACTGCTCTTTGAAGTCCCGTCCCACTGCTTCACCCCACCGCCCAAGGTCGATTCGGCGGTGATTCGCCTCACGCCGCGCCCTTTTGCCCTGCAGGCCGACGATCCGGCCCATCTCGACGCGCTGGTCACCCGCGCCTTCGCCACCCGCCGCAAGATGCTCAAAAATTGTCTCAAAGGCTGGGTCGAAACGGAAAAGCTCCTCGCTGCTTTTGCCTCGCTAGATATCAGTCCGGATGCCCGCGCTGAGGATTTGAGCGTTGAGCGCTTCGTGCAGCTGAGCAACCGTTTGGCAGAGAGTGACTATCCGTCGGGTGCGGCGCGTGGCGACCGACGTGCATAACCATAGAGCACAAAACTATTCTCCTCTGTAACTGCAACGCTCACCGCATTCTTGGTTCTTGGAGAAACACCTATGCCCGAACCAACGGTAGAAGAAACGCGCCGAGCGCCCTCGGATTTGCAGCCCCGAGAAGACGGAATCGATTTGCAGCCAATCTTGGGACTCAATGCCCGCTTTGAATCATTTGTGCATCATTCGATCGTTGTCGCCATAGGTGTTTGGATCTTGGCGACGGTCATAGCTGTCGGATGGTACATCTATAACTATCCACAGTATTTCACGAGGGTCTATTTCAAGCATGCCGCTGCCACCATAGCCATTCCATTGGCCACCCTTTTGTCGGCGAGCCTGGTTGTTTTGTTCCGACATGTCGGAGGACCAATCGAGCTTGACGCCTTCGGCATCAAATTCAAGGGGGCTGCTGCACCGATTGTATTTTGGCTTCTCATATTTGCAGTCCATATTTTCGCGCTCACACAATGTTGGAATTTGCAAAATTAGCGGCGGTAGGTCAGCAAATCAACTGCGGCAAGCCGCAAACACACCTTCTATCGGCGCCCTGGAGCAACAATTTCATTCACAGCGCGGCCTGCTCTCTTTGCCTGTTTCGTTAGAAGGAAACCATCAATTTCTTTGAGGCAAAGTTCCATAGACTGTTTTTGGGTAGGTAGATTTGCAAAGGCTGCTAAAGAACTGGAAAAACAAGATTACTGCAGTCCAAAAGACTTGACAAAATGACCTAAACCCTGGCAATTAGGGCTTCCATTTTTGGAGTTTACTCGCGAATCATCAATCAATCAACCTGGAGAATAATGGAAATGAATGCGATCTTGGACATTGCGATTGGCTTGATTTTCGTCTACATCATCCTTAGCCTTCTCGCTTCACAGATTCAGGAACTGATAGCAGCGGCACTGCAGTGGAGGGCCAACCATTTGAAATACTATATTCAGGCTCTTCTGTCTGGAAAGTCTGGTGTCAAGCCTCAGGAGATTTCTGATGCGGAAGGCTTGGTCAAACAACTCTATGATAACCCGCTGATCAAGACTTTGAATTTTGAATCGCGGGGCTGGCCCGCTGAACTAGTGCGCAAATTTACCGGGAGTGGGCCTTCTTACATACAGGGAACAACTTTTGCCAGAGCTTTACTGGCTGAAATCCAGACGCTTGATCGAGCGGAGGATACAACTTTAGATCTGGAAAAATTCAAAAATGGACTCAAAAATTCTGTTCTCCCCAAGAATTTGAAAATAGTCATTGAGGAAATCGTCGCAAGGGCCGAGGAAGAGATTGACGACGCAAGTGTAAAACTGAAGAAAATAGAAGAAGGAGTGGAAGATTGGTTCAATCAGGCGATGGAACGCGTCAGCGGTGTCTACCGAAGGAATGCTAGAGGATTTGCCATTTTTCTGGGAGTACTTATAGCTATCCTGCTGAATGTGGACACCCTGTACATTGTCAAAGTTCTAAATGCCGATCAGGCCGTTCGCAGTGCGCTGGTTGCTTCCGCAGACGCTTTAAATACGCAGTGCCTTGAGGAAAACGAATCTGGAAAATTGGATTGCTTTAAGCAGACTGATGCGCAGTTTTTCGAGGCGGCAAGGATTTCTACGCTCATCGGGTGGTGCGATACCAGAAAAGAATGTAAATTTCCGAGTAAATTTGGAGAATGGCAAGGATATCCGGGATGGATTCTAACTGGCCTTGCCCTATCCATGGGAGCAAGTTTCTGGTTCGATCTGTTGGGCAAGGTTGTCAATGTTCGCAATGCGGGCCGAATACCCGATGAAAGCACTGATACCGAATCTAGATGAAGCGGCACGGTGGACGGGAGAGTGGGTGGGACGGCTTGGCCGAAGTTCAAGGCTCCAGCACCAGCACGGCGCGGGTCGCCGATTCGACCGCCTTCCGTTCATAGCGCATCGGCACATAGGCCAGCCGCCGCCAGCGCTCTAGATAGGCCGCGTAGTCGCCGCTCAAGAAGTGCCCCGACTGGCCGGTGGTGTGGATGAAGCGGGAAGCTTCAAGCGCACCAAAATCGACGATCTGCCGGTAGGAGACGCCGACGAACTGGTTGTACGGTTCTTTGCGGTTGACCGGAGCGACGTTGACCGTGAAGCTGTCGCCGTCGTTTCCGATGCTGCGACTAAACAGCGGCTTGAGCGTCTCGACTTTGTCGAAGGGTGCGTGGGCGAAGACGGCCCGGTGCACCCGATCCCACCGCCAGTCGGCCGGATTGTCGCTGCCCTGGCGACGGGCCATATCATCGAGACCCGCCGCCAGGGCGCGCTTTAAGATCTCCCGGCAATCTTCGGGCGGACGGGTGGCCGCATCGTCGCACCAACCGCCCTCCCCGGCCAGGGCGCCGGGAAGCACTTTGCCCAGCATGCCGCCCAGGCGCAGATACTTGCCGGCCAGATCCGCCCCCAATTCGTCGGCAAACAGCGCCTCGGGAATGCGCTGGTGCCAGGCCCAGAATACGGCGGCGGCGGCGCTGTCGCCGGTGAGTCTGCCGTCCCAACCGCGCAACAGGGCGATGGCCTGCCGCGAGCGCGCGTCGGAGCCCTCGACGCGCAACAGCAGCGGCAACAGCCTGCGCGCGTAAGTCGACTGCACATCCCCCTGCAGATCGGCCATGTCCCGGGCCGTCAGCTTGCGGGCTGCAGCCAACCGCTCGACGATGCGCTCGGCCCGGTAAGGAGGTGCCCAGTTGGTGCTGAGTACGTAGGGATAGCCGCCGGAGACCGCCCGGTTGTTGGCGGTGGCGACGAAACCCCGGGGCGGATTATAGGTGTGGGGCAAGGCGCCGAAGGGAATGTAGCCCCGCCAGGCATACCGGTCGTCCCCACCGGGGACCGGGGCGGTCCCGTCGCCGGAGGAGCGCACCGGCACCGCCCCGGCGGCGTAGTAGCCGATGTTGCCCGCTCTGTCGGCGTAGACGAAGTTCTGCATCGGGGCGTGAAAGTTGGCCAGGGCGCGGGTGAAATCTCGCCAGTCCGAGGCGGTGTTGACCCCCAGATAGGCTTCGATGGTGTGGTCCTCCGGGTCGAGGGCGGCCCAACGCAGGGCGAGCGGTTGCGCCGTCCCCTTGACGACATCGCTGATCAGCGGGCCGTGGCGGGTGATGCGCACCGCGATCGGCACGGCCGGCTTCCCTTTGACTTTGATCACTTCGCGGATTACCGTGAGCGGTCGCTGGCGACCATTGGCCCGGTAATGGCGCCCATCAGGGTCGAGTTGTTCGATAAACAGATCCTGGACGTCCGCTTCGAGGTTGGTCACCCCCCAGGCGATGCGGCCGTTGTGGCCGATCGGAAAGCCGGGCAAGCCCGGGAGGGTAGCGCCGATGGCATTGAAATTTCCCCCTTCGACGTGGGCCAGGTACCAGACCGAGGGGATCTGATGGCCCAGGTGCGGGTCGCTGGCAAGCATCGGTTTGCCGGAGGCGGTGCGGCTGCCTGCCACCACCCAGTTGTTGCTGCCGACCGCGAGCGATTCGCCGCCCAAAAGCGTGTGTATCTTCTCCGACAGCGCGAGCAAAGCCCCCGGGCGCAACGCCGCAGGAACGGGAGACGGGACCGCAGCGGCGGCATTTTGCCCTTTGCCGGGCAGAATGACGGGGCCGTCGGCGGTGTAGGCAGGCAGCAAACGGGCGGCCCGCTCGGGGCCGAGTCGGGCGGCAAGTTCGCTTCTTAAAATTTCATCGCTCCAGTTGCCCCCCAGATTGAGCGCCATGATCTTCGACCAGACCACGACATCCTCGGGCTTCCAGGGCTCCGGCTCGAAGCCCAACAGGGCAAATTCCACCGGCAACTGCCGGCCGCGGTGGGTGGCGATAAAGGCGTTGATCCCGGCGGTGTAGGCTTCGATGAGCCGGCGGGTGGCCGGTCGGGTGCGCTGCCAGGCACTCTTGGCCGCCCGGCCGGTTCCGACCGTGCGCAAAAACCGGTCGGTTTCAAGGGCCGCTTCCCCCAGCACCTCGGCGAGGCGGCCGTGGCCGATGCGGCGCTGGTATTCCATTTGCCAGAGCCGATCCTGGGCGTGGACGTAGCCCAGGCCAAACAGGGCGTCCGCTTCGCTGCGGGCGCGGATATGGGGCACGGCGTCGGTGTCGCGCCGGATCTCGACCGGGGCTTTGATCCCGGCCAGGCGCACGCGGCCCGCGGTCAGAGGCAGGCTGCCCGCCAGCCAATAGTAGACACCGGCTACCGCTGCGCCGGCCAATACCAGCAAGCCCAGCGAGGCTCTCAGCAAGATCTGGCGCCAGAGAACAGATTTCATCGGGACGGGCGGGAGCAGGCCACGATAAATTGTAGGGCCGCTTCAGCCAAAGTCCGAAAGGCCAAATAGACCGCCACGCGCCGTCAGATCCCGGCGCGCGGCTTCCCCCAGACCGAGCCCCGCCCCAAAGCGGCAGCCGCTCACCGTCGCCCCGGTCCAGACCGTTTCGGCGAGTGTGGCGCCGCGCAGGTCCGCGCCGCCCAAATTGGCGTCTTCCAGACGGGCGAAGAGCAAGTTCGCCCGCACCAGCCCACAGCCGCGCAGGTCCGCGCCGCTCAGATCGCCGCGGATCCAGTTGATCTCGGCCAAATCCAGCCCCGAAAGTTCCACTCCGCGCAGGTCCGGAAATTTTACCCGCTCAGGGTGGCGCAAAAATCGTGAGACACAGACGATATTTGCCTCGCTCGAACTCATCGGCACCAGAAAGCTTGAGTAGCGGTTCAGGCCCAATGCTTTAAGCACCCGGCGGCGTTCCTCAGGGGCCAGTTCGAGAAAGGCGGCGGCGCGCGCCGGGGCGCTCGGCAGGTGTTGCATAGCTCCAGCCTACCAGGGTGACCGGAGGCTCAGCGGTTGCGGGTAGAACCGAGGGCCATGGCGAGCGAGCCCGTCACCACCAGCACCGCCCCGAACACTCCGAAGCTCGTCAGTACGTCCGGCTTGATGAGCCCCGGCCACAGTTGGGCGAAGCCCCAATCGGCTGCCAGGGTGACCAGGGGGGTGAGCGCCAGGACCGCGCTCACCCGCGACGCTTCCCAGTGCTCGAGCGCCTCGGCAAACGCGCCGTAGGCCACCAGAGTATTGAGGGCACAAAATACCAGCGCGGCGGTGTGCAGGGTGTCCAGACCCAACAGGACAGCGGGCTCGGAAAAGGGTGTAAACAGCAGCGCGCAGCCGCCGTAGAGCATCAGCATGATCCCCGCCGAAGGCAGCACCCGCAACAGCTGCTTCTGGGCCAGGGCATAAATCGCCCAACTGCCGGCTCCCGCCAGGATAAAGGCGCTGCCCGTCAGGTAGGCACCCGGGCCGCTGAGCAACCCCTGCAACTGCTCGCGAAAAAAGAGCGCGAAGCCCGCCACCAGCACCCCCATACCTGTCCACTGCAACGGCGAGTAGCGCTCTTTGAAGATGACGAGCGCCCCCAGGCTCAACAGCACCGGGGCGAGCTGGATGAGCACCTGGGCATTGGCCGCGGTCGTCAGAGACAGCCCTTCAAGGTACAGCCAGTAGTTGCCCCCCAAAAATACGGCCGCCGCCGCCAGAAGCCCCCAACTGGCGGCGGTGAGCTTCCCCAAAGGCGGCAACCGGCGGCGCACGGCCAGAAACCCCAACAGCAATCCGCCCGCCGCCGTAAAGCGCGCCCAGGTAAGCGTGTACACATCGATCGCCTGCAGGGCGATACTCAAAGCAATCGGCAGTATCCCCCAGAGGAACATCGTAAGCAGGGCCAGGGCCAATCCCAACTGCCAGCGCCCGGTGCTGCGGTGCATAGACATCGAAGCGGCGTCCGCAAGACGGCCCTCCCAGTCTAGCCCCCGGCCGGCCGCCGCCCTTAGCCCATCTTCAAGCATTCTGCCAGTCCCACAAGGCGCAAATCCAGACTGCGCACCTGATCCCCGCGCCCGACGCTTAAAAATACTTTGATGTTCAGGCTGAACATTCGGACTATATTTGGAATAGGACGGGCTGACGTTATTCCTGTCTGCAGCCGGTTCGTTGTGGGAACGCTTAAAAATCGGTTTGGCTCCGATGGGTCTACTCCGAATCGGATAGAGGCTCTGCAAAATCTATCGTTGTTTCAGTTGTTTTTGCGACTGCAGTACAAAGATTTTGCTGTTCGATTCGGTGGTTCGGTGGAGTGGCCGTCGCGCCTTGGGTCAATTTGGGAGGATTTTCATGCTGCAGGTTGAGCGACACGATTCCCAGCGCCGGTTGCATCGCGATCGGGCTCTGGTGTTGCGCTTGGGTGAGGTGGGCCTTGCCGACATCGACAAAGTCGGGGGCAAGAACGCCTCTTTGGGTGAGCTGCTCCGCCAGTTGAGCGCCGAGGGCATTCGTGTGCCGGAAGGATTTGCCGTCACCGCCTTTGCCTATCGCGAATTTATTGCCCACAACGGCCTGGAAGCCAAGTTGCGCGCCCTGTTTGCGGGTCTGGACACGGAGGATATCGAACAGTTGCGCCGTGTGGGCGAGCAGGCGCGCGGGCTGGTGCTCGCCTCGTCTCTGCCGGAGCGTTTGCAGGAGCGCATCCGGGAAGGCTATGGCGAGCTGTGCGGGCGTTACGGGGCGGACACCGACGTGGCGGTGCGCTCCAGCGCCACCGCCGAGGATTTGCCCGAGGCGAGTTTTGCCGGTCAGCAGGAGACCTATCTGGGAGTGCAGGGCGAGGAGGCAGTACTCGAAGCCTGCAAGCGCTGTTACGCATCGCTGTTTACCGACCGGGCCATCTCCTACCGGCAGTTGATGGGATTCGATCACTTCGAAGTGGCCCTTTCGGTGTGCATCCAGAAGATGGTCCGATCGGACCTGGCGGGTGCCGGGGTGATGTTTTCAATTGACCCGGAGACGGGGTTTGCGAACGTTGTGCACATCGCCGCCGGTTGGGGCCTGGGCGAACTGGTGGTGCAGGGTGCTGTCAACCCGGATGAGTACGTCGTCTTCAAGCCGACGCTGGAGCGAGGATTTTTTCCCATCCTCGCCAAGCGCCCCGGCAGCAAGGAGCGCAAGCTCGTCTACAGCGAGACCGGTCCGATCACCGTCGAGACCTCCCCCGCCGAGCGGTCGGGTTTTGTGCTCGAAGAGGCCGAAATTCTCGAACTGGCCCGGTGGGCGGTGCTCATTGAGCGGCACTACAGCCGGGTGCGCGGGGTGAACACCCCGATGGATATCGAATGGGCCAAAGATGGCCGCACGGGGGAGCTGTTCATCGTGCAGGCCCGTCCCGAGACGGTGCAGTCGCACAAAAGCGCCCAGACCCTGGTGCACTGGCGCCTGAAGGGCAGTGCCCCGGTGCTCGCCACGGGCCGCGCGGTCGGGGAGGGCGTCGGCCAGGGCCGCGCCCGGGTGATCCGCGATCCGAGTCAGCTCGAAGCTTTCGAAAAAGGCGAAGTGCTGGTCACCGACCGCACCGACCCGGACTGGGAACCGATCATGAAAAAGGCGGGCGCCATCGTCACCAACCAGGGCGGACGCACCTGCCACGCCGCGATCATCGCCCGCGAACTGGGCATCCCGGCCATCGTCGGCACCGGGGAGGCCACCCGCCGCATCGAGACCGGCGACCCGGTCACCGTCGCCTGCTGCGAGGGCGAGGAGGGTCGGGTCTACGCCGGGGAAGTACCCTACGAGCGCACGGAGGTCGCCATCGACGCCCTGCCCCGGCCGCACACCCGGATACTGCTCAACGTCGGCAACCCGGCGGAAGCCTTTCGCCTCGCCGCCATTCCCAACGACGGCGTCGGTCTGGCACGGCTGGAATTTATCATCGCCAACCACATCCAGGTGCATCCGTTGGCGCTGTTGCACTTCGAGCAACTCCCCGAGGGCGACGAAAAAGCGCGCCTGAGCGCCCTCACCGAGGGCTATCCCGACCGGGCCGAGTACTTCGTCGAACACCTGGCGCGGGGGGTGGCGACCATCGCCGCCGCCTTTTATCCCCAGCCGGTGATCGTGCGTCTGTCGGATTTTAAGTCCAACGAGTACGCGAACTTGTTGGGCGGGCGGCACTTCGAGCCGCTCGAAGAAAACCCGATGCTGGGCTGGCGGGGCGCCTCGCGCTACTACGACGAGCGCTACCGCGCCGCCTTTGCCCTCGAATGCCGCGCCCTGAGATGGGTGCGCGACCAGATGGGGTTTACCAACGTCGTGGTGATGGTGCCTTTTTGCCGTACCCCCGAAGAAGGCCGCCGGGTGATTGCCGAGATGGCGAGCCACGGCCTGGTGCGCGGTGAAAACGGCCTGGAAGTCTACGTGATGTGCGAATTGCCGAGCAACGTCGTCCTTGCGGGCGAATTTGCCCAGGTCTTCGACGGATTTTCGATCGGCTCGAACGACCTCACGCAACTCACCCTTGGTCTCGACCGCGACTCGGCCGGGGTGGCGGGCCTGTTCGACGAGCGCCACCCGGCGGTCAGGAAGATGGTGGCGATGGCCATCGAGGGCGCCCATGCCGCCAGGCGCAAAATCGGCATCTGCGGCCAGGCTCCGAGCGACTACCCCGAATTTGCCCGTTTCTTAGTGGAACGGGGCATCGACTCGCTGAGCCTCAATCCCGACGCCGCCCTCAAGACGCGGCTTCTGGTGGCCCGTGTCGAGGAGGAACTCTCCCGGCCGTCCTGACCGGGTGCGCAACCGCGCTCCCGGGAGGATACTGGCGCCTGGAACCGCCCTTTGTCGTTACAGGATGGATCCTATGCAAAAAATCCTGGCTGCCTTCGATTCGAGCGAGACGGGTTTCGCCGTCTTTCGCGAGGCGCTCGATTTGGCCCGCGCCACCGGCGCCCGCCTCTTGCTGATGCACGTGCTCTCAAACGACGAAGAAGGCAGCCCCTCGCTGCCCATCACCTTCGCTTCCCAACTGTATCCGTCGCTGGACGATGAACCGCTCAAGCAGTATCTGGAGCACTGGAAAGCCTTCGAGCGGCGCGGTCTGGAGCTGCTCAACGAACGGCAGGTGCAGGCGGAAGCCCAGGGGGTGACCGTCGAAACCCACCAGGCCTCCGGCAATCCGGGCCGCAAGATCTGCGATCTCGCCCGCGCCCAGCAGGTGGATCTCATCGTCCTCGGCCGCCGGGGCCGCTCCACCCTCAGCGAAGTGCTGCTCGGTTCGGTCAGCCACTACGTACTCCACCACGCCCCCTGCTCGGTCTATGTCGTCCACCGCAAAGCCCGCGCCCGCGCCGCCGCCGCCGAAACGCTCCAGAACGCAACGAATTAACACGAATCGTTGCCCAGAGTAAAGTTTTGAATCGTTTTTATCCTGGAGTGTTTCAGTATGGTGTTTGACATTGCAAGTACGTAACCCGTCCGGACGGGTCATTGAGGTGGCCATGCCTTCCAGCCGTTCTCGCCGTCAGGGTCCCGGTCCCGGGGGGGGAGCTTTTTTCGATCTGGATAACCCGCTGCACCTGGTCAAGGTGCAGACCCTCTGTCCGCGCTGCGGCCAGACTTGCACCTGGTACCGGCTCGGCGACCGTCTCTGGGAGTTGTGCCCCGGCCACGGTTCGGCAAGAAGCCTGCGGGGTGCCTGAAGTTTTCAGGTGGCGCGCACTACCCATTTGAACTTGAAGGGCGCAAAGCGCCCGGATTCCTTCGGCTTGCCGGTGAGTACCAGCGTGTAGGGGCCTGCCTGGGGAAAAGTGACGTCGGCGAGCAGGCGGTCTTTGCTGCCCACCTCCCCCTCCACTCTGCCCTCGCGCAGCCTCGGGACGACGATCGCTTTGCCGACGGCGGCTTTGCCCTTGTAAATGCTCAAGCCGCACTCACACTCCGCAAGGCGCACCGGCTCGCCGCCGCGCTTGACCAGACCGAACCAGGCAATCGTCTCCACCCCGGCCTGGGGGCTGTCGTCGGGCTGGATGTGCATCAAGGCCCCCACCTGCTTGTTGGCCTTCAGTTCGTGGGTCTGCCCGGTTGCAGCCATTGCCAGGAGGAGCATCAGCGCTGGGATCCAGAGTCTATGTTTGTTCACGGGTTTACCTTGGCTTCGGGGGAGGAATTCGGCGCCTTCGAGATCACTCCGCAGGCGATGCGCTGATTGGGGTCGGCGACATCGTGAATCAGCAGCGCCGTTCCTTCGCTTTGCAACAAAAAGTTGCGGCCGGGGGTGAGGCGCACCTCGGCATTCAGAATTTCGGCTTTGCCGCTGCCGTCGCTGCCGACGACCAGATCCGGCAGATCCCCGGCCATCGCGGCGTGCATGGCTCCATGGTTATGGGGAATGCTCGACGCCATCGACCCGGCACTGTGAGCGTGATTCATACTCAATGCAGTGGCACCTTTCGCACCATGGCTGTGGGGCGTGCCGGAGGTCGGCGCCATCTTCGCATCGCCCAGGTGGGGACCGGCGGACTTGAAGGCGGGCGGTTCGCACTTGCCGACGGCGTGGATGTGCATGGCGTGCTTGCCCGGCTGTAGTCCCTGCACCTGGATATTGACCAGAACGCCTTCCGGTTGCTGGCGGAAGGTGGCTGTGCCCACCACCTGCCCATTGAGATCTTTGATTGCAGAGACAGCCGCCGGTTGCTCGCCGGCCAGGGCCGGTGCGGCCAGCAACCAGCCAACTGCTCCCAGGGCGAATAGATGCTTACTCATCGATGCTTCCTCGCTGCCATTGCAGCCTGACGACTCTAGGCTAAAGCCGGAGACTTTCGAGCGGCAAACGACCACCTGTCAAACTGCTCCCGCGGCCGGGCGCCAAATCCCTCGAAAACCTCAGACCTGTCCGCATTCTGGCCAGCACCTAATGCCGCCGGTCGCCATTGAACTGAAAGATTTAAGCTGAGGGGCGGGTTTGACACGATGTCTTTTGCACTCGCTTCACAACGGTCCTACGATAAAAATCGAAATCAGTCATTCCGCGAGCTGTACATGAAACAACTTGTCGGCGGTTTATTGTTGAGCGCTGTGGGTATTGTCTTTGCCGCATCATCGCTGCAAGCCGCAGCCGATCTCGCCCAGGGTGAGAAAGTGTTCAAAGCCAATTGCGCCATGTGCCATGCGGGGGGACGCAACACGGTCAACCCGGCTAAAACCTTGAAGATCGAAGATCTCAAGAAGTACAAGATGGACACGGCCGCTGCCATTTCGGCACAGCTTTACAACGGCAAGGGTGCAATGCCTGCGTTCGGAAAAAATGGAAAGTTAAAGCAGGATCAAATCGATAGTGTCACCGCCTACGTGCTCGATCAGGCGAACAAAGGCTGGAAAAAGTAGCAGCCGTTCGGGCGGTTTGCACGAAGCGATAGGTTCTCGACAGCAGGATTATGCGTGGACAATGGGTCGCCGGAAAGCCGATGTTGTGGTCGTCTTTTCTAAAGGCCCATTTTTTTGGCGACACTCCAGCAGTTTGACTGCCCGTCTTTTGACAGCCCTGCCCGCCATCCACGACAGTGGCTGCTGGCTTTCGCGGTACCAATCATGAGCCTACTGTCTGATCAGCCTCCAGCCCTGCCTGCGCGGGACCACCTGCTGACGCGTCGAGCCCTGCTCGGGGCGGTTGCCCTGAGCGCCCTTGGCACCACCGCGGGCGAGGCGGCGGCCCCCGCGATGCCCAATCCGGGCAAGCAGCCGACGCGGATTGCCATGCTCGTCTATCCGGGCTTCACGTTGCTCGACCTGGTCGGTCCCCATACGGTCTTCACCGGGATGATGCACACCGACATCCAGCTGGTCTGGAAGTCGAAGTCCCCCGTCGAGAGCGACACCGGCATCACGATCCAGTCGACCGCCACCTTCGATGAATGCCCGGACGACCTTGATATTCTCTTTGCCCCCGGTGGATCGCTGCCGACGGTGGAACTCATGGACGACGCGCACGTCACCGACTTTTTGGCGCGCAAGGGCGAACGCGCCCGCTGGGTGACCAGCGTGTGTACCGGATCGCTGTTGTTGGGGGCCGCCGGTTTGCTCAAGGGCTACCGGGCGACTTCCCACTGGGTGGTGCGCGATGTGCTTGCGGAAATGGGCGCGCGACCGGTGGAAGCGCGGGTGGTCGAAGACCGTAACCGGATCACCGCCGGTGGGGTCACGGCCGGCATCGATTTTGGCCTGCGCCTCGCTGCGAAGCTGCGCGGGGAAGAATACGCGAAGGCGCTCCAGTTAGCCTACGAGTACGACCCCGAACCGCCCTTTGCTGCCGGGTCACCGCGCAAAGCGGGCGAGCAGGTGACCCGATTCGTCCGCGACTTTTACGCCTCCTACACGACCCAGGCCAGAGCCGCCGCGCAGCGGGCGCAAATTCGCCTGGCCAGAGAAACGGTCAAATAGTTCCTTCGCAGAGAACGCCGCACGATGCAACCGAGATTGCTCACCGGAAGTCTGGCGCTGGCGCTGGCCGTCGCCATCCGACTCGATTGGCCCGCTTACCCTCAGCCCGCTGCCGAGCCGGGTGCAGCCCAACTCGGACCGGTGCTGAGACCCACCGCTCCGTCGGCCGACCCGACCGCGCCTACCGATCTTGAGCCGGTGTTTGTAACAGGCGAGCGCAGCTACCGGATCGAAGATGCCGGCACGGCCACCAAGCTCGATCTGCCCCTGCGGGACATTCCCCAGTCGATCCAGGTTATCCCCCGCCAGGTGATCGAAGATCGGCAGGTGCTGCGCATCAACGAACTGGCGGACAACGTCGCAGGTGTGCAGCAGTTCACCGGTTTTGGGGGCGTTTCGACGCCCAGCTTTCAAGTGCGGGGTTTCAACTTGTTCGGGGAGCACCTGCGCAACGGCTTTCGCGACTTTGGCCTGATTAGTCCACGGGAGATGGCGAATGTCGAGCGCGTCGAATTTCTCAAAGGACCGGCAGCGGTGCTCTACGGCTCTAGCGGCGGCTTCGGCGCCGGTACGGGTCTGATCAACGTCGTCACCAAAAAGCCCCTGGCCGCTGCGCGCACCGGGGCGGAACTGGTCTTCGGCAACTACAGCCTTTACCGGGGAACGCTTGATCTCGGCGGACCGCTCACGGCCAACGCTTCGCTGTCGTACCGCCTCAACGCCGCCTACGAGAACGACGCCGGGTTCAAAGATTTTGGCCAAAGCGAGAGCGTCTTTGTCGCCCCGGCGCTCGCCTGGAAGATTGACGAGCGCACGGATTTGAGCCTGGAATACGAGTACCAGCGCTTCAACAACCGATTCCAACAGGCTTTCCCGCTCGAAGTCGAGTTTTTGGATTTGCCCCCCAACCGATTTTTGGGCGAGCCCGCCTTTGATCAGGGCAAGACCGATTCCAACGCGCTCACCGCCGTGCTCGAACACCGCTTCGCCGAGGGGTGGAAGTTTCGGCAGGGCTTTAATATGACCCTGGTCAAATACGACAACCGCCAAACCTTTCCGTTTTTTCTGCTGCCGGATAGGCGCACGCTCCCCCGTCTACCGCTGCTGGATAACGAAGGAAACGAAAATTACTCCTTGCAAAACGAGATTTTTGGCAAGTTCTCCACCGGCTCGATCCAGCACAATGTGCTGTTCGGTGTCGAGTTGTCCCGCTACCGCTACCGCTCCGACGTGTTTGCCGCTCCGACGTTCGACGCCATCGACATCTACAACCCGGTCTACGGCGATTTGCCGACGGAATTTGTTCCGTTTTCCCTCTCCGAGACCGGCTCCGACAATATCGGCGTCTACTTGCAAGATTTTGTCGAGTTCACCCCAAATCTGAAGTTGCTCGCGGGCGTGCGCTACGACTATGTCGATTCGCTCATCCGTGACCGACTGAGCGGTTTGCTCGAAAATCAGCAATTTTTGAACAACCTCTCGCCGCGGGCCGGGCTCGTTTGGCAGCCAGGGGATACAACCTCGCTGTACTTCAGCTATTCAACCGCTTTTGTTCCGCAATTCAACACCCGTACTCGCGGGAACACCCAGTTGCAGCCCACCACCGGCCGCCAGTTCGAATTCGGCGTCAAGCAAGATCTCATTCCCGGCCAACTCTCGGCCAACCTGGCGTTCTTCGACATCACCCGCCAGAATGTGGTGCGCGCCGACCTGGAAAATCCCCTGTTCGGTGTGCAGACCGGTGAGCAAAAAAGCCGCGGTATCGAACTGGACATCACCGGTCGGATCTTGCCCGGCTGGAATGTGATTGCCACCTGCGCCCTGACCGACGCCTACGTCAGCCGCGACGATATCGTCCCGGTAGGCGACCGGCTATTCAACACGCCGGTCAACCGGGCGACATTGTGGACGACGTACTTCTTCGCGCGCGAATCGAGCCTGGCGGGTCTGGGTTTGGGTTTAGGGCTCTACTACGCCAGTGAAAAAGAAGCTTCTCTGCCCAATTCGTTTACCATCCCCGCCGTACTGAGGGCCGATGCAGCCATATACTATGCCTTCAGCAACTACCGGCTCGTGGTCAATTTCAAGAACCTCACCAGCGCCAGAGACTACACGACCGAAGGGCTCGGCCTTTACCCGAACCCGCCGCTGACGGTGCTGGGCACGCTATCGCTCCAGTTTTGAGGCACAAATACGGTGTGCAGCCCCAGCAACCCTCCAGCCCACGGGGGATTGCCACCCGGCAAAGCATTTGTTATTATGCCGACAATTCTTGCCTTGCCTGAACTGTGGACATCAATGCCAATGGACAGGATGATGCCAGCCTCGCAGAATCGGCAGGGTTTGAGAACTCCTATCCGCCAGAGGAACCAGGCACGGGCGATAGCGAGCTATTGGCAGCCGCTGCCGACCTCAGCGACACCCACGGGGAGGACAATTTTGGTGGCTTGAGCATCGACAGCCCGCAAGCAGACAACGCCGACCAAGCGAGCGACGGCACCGCCTTCGGCACAACGACCATCCCGCAGCGGTGGGACAGCCAGGGCTGGGATCACTCCGACCTCAGCGTCCATCCGGAACCACAACCTTATCCCTGGAGCGAGCCGCACCGGGCCGAGCCGGCTTTTGAGGACCCGGTGGCCGATGCTTTTGCCGAGGGAGCAACCTTTGCTGCCGACGATGACAACGCAGATTTCTGGGCGGAGGCGTCTTACGGCGGTGAGCCATTGACCCAGGAGACCACAGCGGTCTCAAGCGCCTGGGAAGCGAATGCTTTGTCGTGGGAGAACACCGGGGAGGGGACATCACCTCAAACCAGCATCGCTGGGGGTGAAGATCTGTTGGCTCTCGCTGCTTTCCCGGTTGGTGGGGTGTCGGAGACGCCACTGGGCTTCGACAACGATGAAAACGACAGTGACGACTCGGCTACCTGGGAAGCATTTTCAGAGTGGGCCGCCACCGACAAGACCGATATGGCCGGTCAGGACTTCTGGTCGGCCGACAGTGTCCCTATCGACGCGCAGGACGGTTTTGGCGATGAGAGTCCGCAGGTTTTGCAGGCCCAACTGAGTGTCGAGGTGGATTCCACCGATACCGGGGAGTTGGCGAGTACCGAAGAAGCGTCAGTCACGGAGTGGTTCGCTGACTTGGGCAAAGCGGGCTTATCCGGCCTGGGTTTGGTGCAGGAATTGACCTACCCGATTTGGAAGCAGTTTGAGGAGCCGCAGGGCAAACCCAAAAACTTCAACCTGTCGTTTCGGGACATATCCGGTTTTCCAGAACCGACCGGCCAGGCTTACATCAATCGGATAGATTCCTTGACCGGCAATCCGACCAAGTGGAAAGGTCTGCGGTTGGACTTTGGGCCATTTCCGGATCAGGACTCGGTCAGCGGAAGCATCAAACGAGACCCGCTCACCGGCGAGAAAATGTACAAAGTCGGCTGGCACTGGAATCAAGAAGGTTCTAAAAATGCTTTCGGTATCAAAAATCATGCAGAAATCAAAGCTGGGACCTTCGCAGAAACCCTCGGCCGCACCCTGGAGAAGGCGAAACCGCTCGGCCGAGCGGCACTGGTGGGTGGGGTGTTCCTCGATGCCTGGGCGATGGGCAGTGCAATCCACACCGGTCTGCACAGCGGCGAGTGGGACCCTGCCGTCGTCGAAGGAGCCCGCATAACAGGCGGGTGGGCAGGCGGCTGGGCCGCGGCGCAGGTAGGCGGCGGTCTGGGCGCCACCCTCGGCACCACGATGCTGCCCGGTGTAGGTACGATCGTCGGAGGAGCCTTGGGCGGTCTGGCAGGGGGAGCGGTGGGGTATTTGGGCGGTTCAGCACTGGGGCAGAGCGCAGCAGAACGAGCTACAGGCTCTCCACGGCCACAACCCTAGCCAAGGAGGCGTAGAGAGATGTTTATTGTCGACTATTTCAGGGACATCTTTCGGGACTTGTACCTGGCTTGGCAGCACGACCGAGACGCCGCCGCCCAGGACAAACAAACGGTGCACAACGCCCAGGAGTTGCTGGAGCGCTACGCCCGGGGCGAGCGCTATTTCGTTTTGGCCGATCTAGAAAAAGAAGACTTGCGCAACGTGGAGTTGCCGGGTGCTCATTTCATCCGTGCGTTCCTCAAAGGAGCGGACCTGCGCGGCGCGAACCTGATCGGGGCGACCTTCGACCACTACACCGATCTCGAAGGAATGCTCATCGACGAGAAGACGCAGCTGGACCCCAAATGGCGCACGGTTTGGGAGCTTGTCAACCTGCCGCCGGTCACAGGCCGGCAACTGCCGGGAGCAGATCTATCCAGCACCCAGCTGACGGGGGTCCATTTGCAGCGGGCCAACCTGGCGGGGACCGATCTTTCGGGGGCCTGTTTGGATGAAGCGAAATTGCAGGAAGCGAATCTGGAAGGAGCTATCCTGCGTGAGGCACGTTTTGTCAGTGCCAATTTGCGGGGAGTAAACCTCAGAGGAGCGGATTGCCAAGAGGCCAAACTATTTGACGCCAACCTGTGCGATACCGATTTGCGCGAAGCCAACCTCTCCAAGGCGAACTTGATCGAAGCTGTACTGGTCGGCGCCGATCTGCGCGGGGCGGACCTGCGCGGGGCGAACCTGGACAGTGCGAACTGCAAGGGTGCAAATCTGGAAGGGGCGAATCTGGAAGGGGCGAATCTGGCGCAGGTGTTGCTGGCAGGGGCCACGATGCCCGACGGGAGCATCCATCCTTGAACGCCCGGAACACCCGCAGGTCACGGTTGCCAAGAGTCGGGCGGCAGCACAGGCGGGCGACGGTTTTGGAATAGGGCGTGCAGCCCCAGCAAGCCTGCAGCCCACAGGGCATTGGTGAGGAAGATACCGCCGACGATGGCCGGGGTGAAGCTTTCCAGTCCGCCGAGTGCCAGGCTCGCAAGCAAGATCAGCCCTTCATAGATGCAGAAGCCCACCACCGTCACCCAGGCGGCGGTAGGCACCTCCAGCCGCTGCAACCCGCCGCGCCAGGAGACTGCCCGGGAAGCCACCAGCGTCACGGCGACGGCTCCCAAACCCAAAATGAAACCCCAGGCGAAGGACTGCGGGGTGCGCGGGTAGGCGTGCAGTGTGTAGCCCAGGAGTTGATTGGCCAGCCAGACCGCCCCAATCACCCGCAGCGCCACAGAGCGCGGCAGCGTCAGGCCGGCTGTGACGCCCAAGCCCACCAGCGGCACGGTGCAGGTATAGAAAAGGCTGCTGCCGCACCCGAGGCCCACCAGCAGCGTCGGCCACTGCCGGGAGAGCCTGGCGAGCGGAAAGTTTGCACTCGGCGCGGCCGGTTTCGGATGTGTGAGAGTCATAGCTGCTCCTTGGAATGGTGATCAACGTGTTGGACACAGGGATAGCGGTGCTCGGCGAGCGTTTGCCCCCGGCCGAGGTGTTCTTGGACGATGCGTCCGGCCACCGCCGGGGTGACGCGGGTGTACCAGGTGTCATCGCCGGAGTGGTAGACGACTGGACCGAGTTTGCACACCTGCAGGCAGGGCGCTTCGATCACCGCGACGGGCGATCCCGCCTCGGCCAGCGCCGCGCGCAGCGCCTCGGCCACCGGCTGCCAGCGGCGCGACGGGTTGCAGCGGCTGGAGGTGCACACCGCCAGATAGGGGCGCGTCAGGGGATTATCTTCAAACGGAATCGGACGGGTTCCAAGCACGTAGATGGCACGCAACTCGTCGTAGAGACCGAGTTTTTCGAAGCGGGCCTTACCCTCCGGCAGCAGGTCGTCGTCCTCACCCAGATAAGGATTGGGTAAAAAGATACTCATCAGTTTTTCGCCCCAGCCATTCCAGAACTGGATGCCCCAGCCTTTGGGTTCGCCCCCGGGATCGACAAAGCGGTAGAAGGCCGCCCGGCTCAGTTGCCGCCGCTCGCTCAACTCGGGTGGGGTCTTGCGCTCCGGGCCGCCGAGGCAGGGTGCCACGCACAGATGGATATGCCACGACTCACTGATGACGGTCAGGTAACCGTCGTAGAGTACGCACAACTTGGGAGATGCAGGCATTTCCAGCTCGAAGACGCCCCCTTCGACGACGTAGCCCAGTTGGACTTCCCGCCAGCGCTCCTGAAAGAGTGTGTACAGCAGCGGTCCGACCACATCGAGGCGGCTGTCGAAGTCTTCGTACTCGTGCGTCCAGCCGGAAGGCTGGCTTTCGTAGGTCGTGCGTCCCAGCGGTTGGACGCGGCGTTCAAATGCGGTGCTCATCGTCGCTCCTCAAATCGTCCAGCTCAAGCCGGTGCGAAAGTTGATCCCCACGCCCGGATAGCCCGGGTAGACCTGGTACTGCTGGTTGAATAGGTTGTTCACTTGGGCGTTAAAGTTCAAGTTGTCGGTGAGCGGCAAGCGCAGCTTCAAGTCGGTGGTCGTGTAACCGCCCAGGGCTTCGGTGTTGGCGTTGTCGGTGAAAAACCGGCCGACGCTGTGCACAAACAGACCCGCGAACCAGCCTCCTGTTGACTCGTAGGCGAGCGAGGCGTTGAAGCTGTCAGCCCCACGAAAGCTCAATTCCTTGCCCACGTAGGCCGGGTTGGCATCAGCGAGGATGCGCGGTTCGGTGCCTGTGAAATTGACTGAGAGGTACCACGAAGGCGCCAGTCGCACCTCGATGCTCGCCTCGATGCCGGTGCTGCGTACCAGGCCGAGGTTGGCGTAGGAACCCGAGGTGGGGCCTGTAAAAGTAAAGGCGATGGTATCTGCCACGGTGTTGGCGAAGTAGGTGAGGCGCACCAGGGCGGCCTCGCCGATTTTTTGATCGATGCCGATGTCGTAGCTGTCGCCCTGCTCGGGTCTGAGGTCCGGGTTGCCGTCGACGGTGAAAAAGCCCCGCAACTTGAAATAGAGATCCGACAGCAGCGGCGCGCGGAAGCTGCGGGCGTAATTGGCCCGCAATGCCATGTCCTCGCCCACCTGCCAGCGCACCCCGGCACTGGGAGAAGTGAACGAGCCTTTGGCCAGGCCGCTGATGTCCTGGCGCAGCCCGAGGTTGAGCTTGAGATCTTCGCCCAGGGCGATTTCGTCGCGCACGAAGAGCGCTCCCTGGCCCACCTGGCCGTCGTAGTTGATGTTGGTGGCAGCCAGCGGATAGAGGTACGTCGAGTTGAAGGCCGAGACGGTGCGGTAATCCAGACCGTAGGTGAGGTGGTGCTCGGGGCTCACCCGCCAGGTGTGCTGCACTTGCGCCCCCCAGGAGCGGCGGCGGATCTCGTCGCGCGAACCCTGGCTTAGCGGTGCGTCGTAGCGGTAGTTGAGAAAATCGGCAAAGAGTCTCGCGGTGAGCAGCGAATCTTCGCCCAGCCCGAGCTTGGCACGCAGACCCAGATCCGCAAGCCAGTTGTTGGTGAACTGGCGGGTGTCGGTGGTGAGGGTGTTGAACTGGCCGACACTGCCCGGTATCGGGATAGGCACCCCGCCCGGCACCCCCAGGTCTTTGTTTTGCGAAAGGACGCTTGCACTGAGTGCCGTCCGTTCGCTTAGATCCGCTTCCAGCCGGGCGCTGAAGTTGTTATAAGTAACGTCGGCGTTCTCGCGCGTCCCGGCATAACCCACCGAGGCGATCTCGAAGGGAAAGTTGTTGTTCGCCTGCAGGCGGTTGTAGTCGACGCGCCAACCGACCGCCCCGCTGCGACCGCTGGTCTGCAGGCTTTGCTCGTTGAGAGCGAAGCTGCCCGCAGAGGCTTTGAGGGTCGTGCTCGGCCGCTCGGATGGGGCGCGGCTGACGATGTTGATCACTCCTCCCACCGCGTCGGAGCCGTAGAGGGTCGAACCGCCGCCGGGCACCACCTCGACACGCTCCACCGTATCGGTGGTCAATTCCGACAGGTCGTAGCCGCCGAAGAAGCCCAGGTCGTTGAGCGGTCTGCCGTCGAGCAGCACGAGCACCTGGGAACTGTTGGAGCCGCGGATGAACTGGGAGCTGAGGGTTCCCAGTTGCGTGCCGGCGGTGCCGTCGCTAAGAATTCCGGGCAGGTAACGGAGCGCCTCCTGCACCGTGCGTGCCCCCTGCGCTTCGATCTGCCGGCGGGTGATCACGTAGGCGGGACGGCTCGCTTCTTTGAGCGTCCCTTCGCGGCGAAACGGGGCATAAAGCGGTTGGTTGAGCCGGGTATCGGCGAAGCCTTCGAGTGGCCTGGGCGCCCCCGGTACCTCCTGGGCCAACAGATCCTTTGCCCCCGGGGCGGCCTGGGGACGAAAATCCTGCACACGTTCCGCCCCGGCCGGCCATGTCAATAGCCAGACTGCCAGGGGCACCAAGACAATGCCACGCACAAAAATACTCCTTCCCCGTGCGACGCGGGTCGAGTGGAATGCGGCTTTTGTGGGACGGGCATTCTGACTGAGGCTTGCTCTCAAGCCATCACAGCTGCGGCACAGCGCCGGACTCGCACCGGACTTTCCCCTTTCAGCCCGGGCTGATCCCCCGGGCTCCCAAAGCCATTCGATTGTGCTGTAAGCATACACCAGGTCGCGACCCCGGCCGACAATCGACAATTGTACGTCTTATTGCGCTGTTGTTTAAGAATTCTTCCTCCGGGACAAAGGCTGGACGGCTGCAGCAAAGCTGCAAGCCGGAGATCGGGTGCAGGTGGCCGGCGGCAAGTGACGTCAAAGACGTCAACTCGTTCTATACGTCTTACGTGCCAGGGCCAGTTGGCCCGGAGCTGTTCTACCTTTCGCTCGGCTTCAAACCAAACGGCGAGATCGAGGATGGAGAGACAATCGTCGTGTATCCATTGCACGAGAATGAGCCCTAAATCCCCGCTCCAGCGGAGAGACAATGTTCTACGGCTTCGGTTGTAGGTTGTGAAAGTGTTTTGAAAAGCAATGGTTGAGTGTTCAGGATTACGTTATCTTGATTAGGAGCATCTTTGGTGTGTTGCCACAATCACTAATCATGGAAGTTCGAGCCGAAAAGCCAGAAGATGTAGAAGCTGTTCGCAGACTCAATGTTGCGGCATTTGGGCGAGAGAGTGAGGCAAACTTAGTCGATCAGTTGCGAGGCGTTGCGTCTACATTTTCCTTCGTTGCTGTTGAATCCGAGCAAATTGTTGGACACATTTTCTTTAGTCCAGTTGCGATCGCAGGAGAATGTGCTGCTAATTTACTTGTTCTTGGATTGGCGCCAGTGGCAGTGCTTCCTGACTATCAGCGAAAAGGAATCGGGTCATTGCTGATTCAGCATGGTTTAGCAGAGTGCGCTCGGTTCGGTTTCAAAGCTGTTGTTGTGCTGGGTTCTCCAGCATACTATCTGCGATTCGAGTTTACTCCAGCTAAGGAGAAGGGATTGGGGTGTGAGTACGCAGTGCCGGATGAGACATTTATGGTGTTGGAGTTGGAAAGTGGTGCATTGGAGGGCTGTGTTGGAATAATAAAGTATCATTCAGAGTTTAATGAACTTGCGTAGTGAGCGCCGTAGAACAATTCTGTTGGAGCGGAAAACAGAGACTCTGCGATTCGTTCAAAGGTTGTTCGTCGACGTTCAACAAACCCGTTGGGCTGATGCACATCTCGGTGGCAACGCTAGAGCAAAGCCATTTGTTGGGATCAAGGATTAAGTTGCTGTGAGGTCATCTGAAAGACGTTGCTTGAAGGGTGTTGGTGAAGCAATTATGATTAAAGTAAGGCTATCTGGAAAAAGGCCACTGAACAGTTAGTGAAGCTTACATAATGATATTTGAAACGCAGAGGTTGGTTTTGAAACCGATTTTGGAGAGTGAACTTAGCACACTCCATAGGATTTTCACTGATTCACATGTGAGGAGATATTTGTGTGACGAAGAAATCTTTTCTTTGCAACAGGTTGAGGAGATGCTCAAACAGAGTAAAAAGCACTTTGAAGAAGAAAGATTTGGCCTTTGGTTTATCAAGTTAAATAGTGAGAGTGAAGCCATTGGATTTATTGGTTTGTGGTATTTCTTTGACGAAGAACAGCCTCAATTAATCTATGCCCTGCTGCCTAAGGCGCTCAAAAAAGGCTACGCTACTGAAGCCGCAGCCAAAATCTTGGAATATTGTTTTGATGAACTTGGTTATGAGTATGTTGTAGCAAGCTGCGATCAGCGAAACCTTGGGTCGCAAAAAGTAGCGCAAAGACTCGGAATGAGGAAGATGGCAGAAAAAATTGTGCGTGGGAGTCCTATATTGTTCTTTAGAATTGAAAAGTCGTAAACGTGAGGTCAGGGCCAAAGCCTGAACGCTGATTTTTCAAGGCCAATGCAACTTATCGCATCAACCCATCGGGTCGGCAATTGCTCCTGCAAATAGCAGCGTTCCGGTGCGGTTGTCCTGGATGGCAAAGAAAAACGGGCGATCAACCACCATCCGAAAAGGTGGTGTGGCGACGGCGGAGGTGCGCGCCACGATCACGCCGGTGGCCGCCGCCGCCTCGGTGCCTTCCTCGTTAACATCGACGAAGGTCTTGTGGATCACCTCGGAAATCAAAGCCGGCTCGCGAACCATTCGCGTGAAGTCGGCCCGGCCGGTAAAAGCAATACCCATGCCCAGGGCGCTCAGAGTTTGTTTGAGTTGCGCTTCATAGCGCACCTGAAAGCGGGGCAGGACCAGTTCTCCGGGCCGACGGGCAAAGGTACGCGGACCCAGCCATTGCTGCCAGTTCTCGGCGGTCAATTGCCGGTAAAAAGCCGCCGGGTCCGCCTTGGGCAAAAAGACGTACATTCCCAGAAAATCGTCTTTGTAGGGCAGCCGCACCGCCTGGAATTCGTCGGTTTCGTAGTAATCGAAGCGGCCCTGCTTCGCCATCAGCGGATGGTTCTTCTGCCAGCCGCTCCCGAGCTTGAACGGTCGCTCGCGGGTGGCGGATTTTTCGAACGCCTCCTGCCAGTCCGCCTTGAAGTAGACCGCGTTCATCAGCACCACCAGCGCGTCGCGCAACGCTCCTGGAGAGACGATCTGATCGATTTTGTTCTCGGTTTTTTCGGCCACCCAGCGGTTGATGCGCTCGGCGGAGCGCGGCTCGGCAAAATTCAGTGCTTCCACCTGTGCCTGAAAGTACTGCTCGGCGGTACGGATAAAGGCCGGTTGCAGGGTAATGCCTTTTTGGGACCAAAGCGAGTTGGCGATCAGGACTCTGGAGGTTTTGGGCGTTTTTTGCAGGGCAGTGGCAAGGTCCGCCGAACCCTGGTTGATGGCGTCTTCGTCCAGTCCATCAAGGGCAAGGGTTTGCGCCATGGCGGTGCGGGTGGAGCCGCCTGCGCCGTTGTAGGCCATGGTGAGCGCCAGGGCGATGCTCAAGGGAGAAATCACGACGTTCTGGTCGGCGGCTTTGTTGTGCAGGGCCGCAAAAAGCTGCAAACCAAAACGGGTCTGCGCGTCGCTGAGCATCTTCACGGCCGACTTCTCCTGGGCACCGGCCCGCAGCACACCCGAACCGAATAGAGCCAAAGCCAATCCCCACCGCAGCAGGGTCGAGCGCCGGAAAGGCCGGCCTGGAGCATCGTTTTTCATTGAACCGAACAGGGGGAGAACTTATTCGACCCATTCAGTTTGACGATTGTTCCAGTTCCGGCCGCTAGTACAGCGCCTTGCAACTGCCCTGGGAGCGCAGTTTTTCGATAACCCGGGTGTAGGCGGCCCGGTCGGTGTAACCTTGCTCGACCTTGCCTGCGTCGTTGATGGTGAAGTAGGGCGTCGTGATCTTTTCGCAGTTTTTGGCCAGATCCAGGTCTACGAACACCGTCACTTCGTCGATACCCGCCGCCTTGCGCTCCTTGAGGGCGTATTGTTTGACTGCATCGACGATCTGCGCGTCGGTGGCCTTGGCGGGTACGCTCGCGTAGACCAGTTGCCGTGATTTGCTCGTGGTGCTCACACTGCGCGAGCGCAGCACGGTGATTGGCATCTCGGCGGCGAGGGCTAGCCCACTTGTTGCCAGCATCAATGCCGCCACCCCGAGCGCTTGTGTTCGATAAATGGACATCTGCTTCCTTTCAAACGGACCAAGGCAATTTTATCGCTGGAGTCAGCCTCTGCGTGAACTGGCACGATGCTTGCGGGCGGATGGCACGGATTAAAAATAAGCCTTCTAAATTGCAATAGTTTCTGCATATCTACAACTCTGATACCACGGAAACTCCAGTGTCCATGCATATTTTTCGTTGGACCAACATAAGTAACATCAAGGTTTTCTTTAAACACTGGAGATGAAAGTCATGTCTACTACATCGCATAAAGCTGCTTACCTTCAGCAAGTAATCAAAGTTCTGGGCTTCGCCTCACTTGCTCTTTCTTGCAAAGTTGTACAGCAGCCTGTATATGCTCAATCCCCTGACCCAAGGGTTCCTGAGTTTTGCAGTCAAGTAGGAACTGACAATAAGCTAAAAAATCAATGCGACGACTTACGTCGCAAAGAAATTGAATATCTATCTCAACAGTTTGACGCAGCAATTTCTGCACAGAACAAACCGATTCTCCCCACTTCTGGAAAGGATGTTAAAGCTCTTGAAGGCAAAACCGAGATAGAAGGGAATGCTGGACAAATCGAAGCGACTATCCTTGCCTACAGCTCGATGGAATTGATTGCCCAAGCTATCCGAAAACAAATAAAGGAACGAGCCAGCGACGTCAAGACCCTGATTATCGAAGACCCAGATGTAGTTAAATCACTCTCTAACTACGAATTGCTCAGGGAAATTGGTTCAAGTCTCATAGCTGCATACGCTAATATCTTCGACTCCCCACTTGTTCCAGATAAAATGATCGAGAAATCTTTTGATGAAATGGGCAAGGGATCTAAAAAGCGCTTATATAAGAAATCTTTTGAGGGAGGAGTTGATCTCGACTTACCACTCTCGATAGCAAGCTCGACCATTCGGGCAGTCGCTGATATTTTTTCATTATTTAAACAAGATATCACCATCAAGCCCACTAACATAAGCCTGGAGGACAATGCGCGGGAGGCTCTTATCTCGCAACTCGCTGCTGATTTTCAACAATGCAATGAAAGCAGATGTACTAACGTGTATCATCCTTCTTTGCTGCTGCTTGATCTTACACATTATCGCGAAGAATTTTCTGACAAAGAAAAAATGAGCAAGAATCATTTGGACAGAATATTGAGAGATTTCGTAATTCTACTTGCTTACAAGCAAATGGCTGACTCAAAGATAACCGAGTTAAAGGATAATTCGGATCTAGAAAGCAAACAGCTTGTCCGAAAACTAACGGATCTCGGCGCTTCAACCAATATTTTTCTGAGTGGCTTGGGTTCAACGGAATTCGCCATTTATTCCTTGGCTAAAGGAGCAAAAATCGAAGATCTTCTGAAAGATGAAGGCACTTACTTGCTTCGACTCAATGTAATTAACTCGGGCGGAAGTACGCAAGCAAAACAAAACTTATTCTTTACCAGCGATCCCGCATATAACGGTGGAGTGGCTGTAACTTATATGCTCTTTGCACGGGATGGTTCAATCCGTCTGAGTGACACGCTGTATAAAACAAGTGGTTATTTGCATGTAACCAGTGAAACAACCAATATCTATCGAGCTCGCAAATTCAATGCCGAAAGACCAATGCCGACCGCCGCACAAACTAAAGAAACGGAACCGGTCTCTCAAATTCCATAACAGGCGGCTCTAGGCATCTAAGCAGTAGATTGGTGTGAGCCTGCGGACAATTCAGTGGAGATGTGCTGACGAACGAGACGCAGTCGGACGGCACAATCGGGCTGGACGATTCCTCCAATTCCTGAGAGCTGGCTGCACGGGGCGGCCGGATCGATCTACCCTGGAGAGGAAGTCTCAGCTGCCGGAATCACCGATTATGCCCAAAGCAACCTGGAATGGGACCGTACTTGCCCAGAGCGACAAGTGCGAAGTGGTGGAAGGAAACTACTACTTCCCGCCCGATGCGATCCAAACAGAGTACTTCCAGCCTTCCAACACCCGCACCACCTGCCCCTGGAAAGGGGTAGCCAGTTACTACGACGTTGTCGTGGACAGCAAAGTGAACAAAGACGCCGCCTGGTACTACCCGACCCCCAAGGACGCCGCCAAGCATATCACCGGCTACATCGCCTTCTGGAAGGGCACCCGGGTCGAGGCTTAGCGCGATGGGCGATCGCACCGGTCTTCTGGCCGTCCTGGCACTCCTGGTAACTGTACTTGCGGGCCTCGGTCCCGCCCTCGGCCTCTCGCCGGCCATCGCCGCCTTTCTGGTGGCGGTGGGTCTGGGGTCGTTTTTCATCGACCAGTTCTTCTTGCAGGGAAGGCTGTCGGTATTGCTCGTCGGGCTGATTCAGGAGCGCCGACCCGGCTGGCGCGAGCGGGTGGCCCGCCACGAGGCCGGGCATTTACTGGTCGCCCACCGCCTGGGTCTTCCGGTGGAAGGGTACACCCTGGGTGCCTGGGAATCGTTTCGCCGGGGACAGGGCGGCGGGGGCGGTGTAATACTGGGTAGCCCCCCCGCCCGGCTCGGCATCGAGGGCATCGAATCTTACTGCGCCACCTGGCTGGCCGGGGCGCTTGCCGAGCGGATGTACTACAGCGAGGCGGTCGGGGCGGTGGAGGACCAGCAAAAAGTCGGCTTGCTGCTGGCTGCCGCCCAGCGCACGGGAGCCGTGGCCGCGCGCACGCTGCGCAACCGCGCCGAGCGCCGGGCAGCAGCGATTCTGGACGCGGAGCGCCAGACGCACAACGCTCTGGCCGAGCGCATGCTCACCGGCCAGAGCCTCGAACGATGCTTGCAGTTGCTGAATTCTACAAAAGATGCCGCATCCAGCGATTCAGCGGTCCAGGCCTGAAGGTGTCGCCGGAGCGGCAGCGTCCCGTTCCACCGCCCCCAAAGCTTTCAATGTCGCCAGTTGGGCTTCGCTCAACCCCGTGGCGCCGGTGATGTTCATCCCCGTATACGGTCCTTCGATGCGCATCGTTCCTAGATAGTTGCCCCCTTGTAAATCCCAAAGGGTGATCGTTTCGTCGGCACTGGAGCTCGCGAGGATGCGGCTGTCCGCTTCGATGGCGACGCACAGCACACCGCTGGCGTGGCGGTTCAGTACGTGGGTGCACTGCATCGAGGTGGTGTCCCACAACCGCACCGTCTTGTCGTCCCCGCCGCTGGCGAGCCGCTTGCCATCCGCGGCAAAGACTACCGACCAGACGCCACTGCCGTGCCCCGACAGGCTGTCCGCCAACCGGCCGGTCTGCACGTCCCAGAGCTTGACGGTACCGTCGTCACTGCCGCTGGCGAGGGTGTGGCCGTCCGGGTGAAAGGCGACCGAGCGCACCCAGCTGGTGTGCCCTTGCAATGTCCAGAGACACCGGCCGGTTTCGATATCCCACAGTCGGGCCGTTTTGTCCTGGCTGGCACTGGCGAGCACGCGGCCGTCCGGGTGGAAGGCGACCGAGCGCACCCAGCTGGTGTGTCCCTGCAGCATCCCCAGGCACTGGCCGGTCTCGACATTCCAGATCCTCAACGAGTGATCGACGCTGCTGCTGGCGAGCAGAGCGCCGTTTGGGCTGAAGGCCAGGGAATTGACCCAACCGGTGTGCCCGCGCAGAGTCTTCAAACAGCGGCCAGAATCCGGATCCCAGAGCTTGATGGTGCGATCCTGTCCGCTACTGGCCAGTAGCGTGCCGTCCGGGCTGAAGGCCACCGTCCTCACCCAACTGGTATGGGCCTGCAGTGAGCGCATCGGCTGCCTGGTGCTGAAGTCCCAGAGCCTGACCGAATGATCGATGCTGCCGCTTGCCAGGGTCTTGCCGTCGCCCCGGAAGGCCACCGACCAAATACCGCTGCCGTGTCCCTGGAGAACCCGCAAACAATGGCCCGAACTGATCTCCCAAATCCTGACCGAGTGATCCACACTGCCGCTGGTGAGCAACCGCCCATCCGGACTGAACACGACCGACGAGATCCAGTTGCTGTGCCCGTGCATGACCCGAAAACACAGGCCTGAATCCGCATCCCACAGCCGGACGGTTTGATCGTCGCTGCCGCTGGCGAGGGTGCGGCCGTCCGCGCTGAAATCGACCGAGCGTACCCAGCCGGTATGCCCCTGCAAACACTTGAGGAGGAGGCCCCTTTGGACATCCCATAGCCGCAAGGTCTGATCGTCGCTGCCGCTGATGAGGGTCTGTCCATCCGGGGCAAAGGCAATGGAGCGCACCCAGCCGGTGTGTCCCTGCATCGCCTGCAGCGGCTCCCCGGATTCAGGATGCCACAACTGAATTTTGCCGTCCTGGCTGCTGCTTGCCAGCCACTGACCGTTGGGGCTGAACCGCACCGCGTGGATCCAGCCGGAGTGCCCCCGCAACGTCAGCAGACACCGCCCCGAATCGACCTCCCACAACCTGACGGCGGCATCCTCGCTGCCGCTGGCCAGGATACCGCCTCCCGGATGGAAGGCGACCGAGCGCACCCATCCCTCGTGCCCCTGGAACACTTTGAGACACTGTCCGGTGCGATAATCCCACAACCGCACGGTCCGGTCGGCGCTGCCGCTGGCCAGGACGCGCCCGTCCGGGCTGAAGGCGATCGACCACACCCAACTGGTATGCCCCCGGCAGTAGGCCAGTTGCTGAGCGTCGGCAGCCTGCCAGAGCCTGATCGTGCCGTTGATCTCGCTGGTGGCCAGCAGTTGGCCGTCCGGACTGAAGGCTACCGACGAAACGGTGCTCAAGGCTTCGGTGAAGATGGATTGACTGAAATTCGTCTGTTGAAAGTTGGCATTGCACAGGCGGGCTCCGCGCAGGTCGGCCTGCCTGACCGTCAGCGTCGAAAAATCGTACCCGCCCAACTCGATCCCGCAGTGGCAGAGGATGTTGAGCAGATTGCCGACCGCATACCCCAACTGTTGCAGCTCCGAGCGCCGCAACTCCCCCAGCAGCCGATGCGTATAATGTTCTAAAGCCAGCCGGCTTCCGAATACCGCAAGCAACTGATCGACCAGGGGCTTGAGCAGAAAGCGGATTTGGGCGTCTTTGACATGTTCCGGGCTTTGCGCCTTCAAGATGGCGAATCTTCTAAACAGTACGCTCTTGCCATCTACCAGTTCTCGATAGATCGCTTCGAGGAGTTTGTCGGTTGTATACTCCAGAACAACCGGCAACAAAGTGAAGCGTGTCCCGCCGCATTCGATCAAAGAGCGGGCCCGCAAAGATTCCATAGCCTCCAGCAATCGAGAGCGCGACACAGGAAGCAGAACATCCTCCTGCAGCTGCGACAGCAGGACCGGTTCGCGATTGACGGCAAGCCAATAAAGACACTCGATTTCGATATCCGATAATCGGTGGTAATGCTGCTCAAGCAGATCGTAGATACCGCCGAACGCCACGGAGCCTTGCTGTAAAAAATTTGCCGCCTGGCCGTCGAACAACTCCCGAATGGTAGAGGCGACGATCTTGAGGGCAAGCGGATTGCCCGCGTAGCAGCGAATCAGTTCCTTCCAGTGCGGATCGCCTTCCGGTGCAGCTAGCCCCTTTTCCAACAAGATTTGTCTGCCTTCGTGATATCCCAACCCGCCGAGCCGATACAGCCGCACCGGCAGCCGCTTGCCTTCGACAAAATTCACCCCCTGGGGTTGCTCGCAGCTGGTGAGTACCAGGCAGCTGTTGTGGGCCGTGCTTCCGACCGCTCCAAAGAGAAATCCGTACTCCTCAAAACCCGGGCGGTAACGACCGGCGAGACTGCCGCTGCTCATGAACGTCTCGATGTTGTCAAGAACAACCAGACAGCGATGTTTGCGCAGATGCGCCAGCAGGCTGTACACCTGACCTTCGAAGGAAGCCGGTAACTCCAACTCCTGCGGATGGGAGAAAAAACGGACCAGATCCGCCAGCAGTTCCTTCGGAAGGGGACCATTGCGCACAGAACGCCAGAGCACATATTCAAATTCCAAATGGATCTGCTGGAGCAATTCGGCGCACAGACAGGTTTTGCCGATGCCCCCCATCCCCAGGACCGCCACCAACCGGCTGCGCTCCTGTACGATCCACTGCTTCAGCGTGGCTAGTTCCTGCTCACGCCCATAGAACTGCGCAAAATTGGGAGCCCCTTCCAATTCCATGTGCGGCTTTGCGTGCGGTTGGCGCCGCCGGCCGCGACCGATCTGCAGGCTGAGATAGTCTTCCTCGTTCAACTGCAGACCAAAGGTATGAAAACATTGCTCGAGCGTCTGCCGATCGACGCCCTCTTTGCGGCTCATCACCTTGGAGAGGGTGCGCGGCGCGAGCCCGGTGCGCTCGCTCATCGCATCGAGCGTGTAGCGGTTGCCGAAATTACCGCGAAATTCCAGCCGCCGCCGCGCTTCCTGCAGCCGGCTGTATCCCTGAGGCGTGAGGAGCACACCCCTTTGCCGTTTGCGTTTAGGGGTTTTCATGATCAACTCACCACTGTGCCGCCGTAGGAGGGCTCCAGTATCGCAACAGGGTACCCGGGATTCATGTTGTTTCGCATACACTCGCGCTCTAGACGCCCTGATGTTTGCGCAGGGCAAATTTCAGGACAGTTAAGTTGCTTGCTTAAGTTGCCGAAACGGGCCTATCTCTCCTAGCTTGTTGATCCGATGGGCCAATACACTTGGCGTGTCAAAGGTGATTGCCGCAGATCCCTGCAGATTTTCCTCGTCGCTTCTTGCAATGCGCACGCCCTTTGTGAGGAGTAGAAAATCTCTCTTCTTGAGGGACAATACCCTTCCGCGATCTGGAGTTTGGCTGCCGATGAACTGGTACGCAAGTGAAGCTGCACAGCTATAGGGTTGATTCATTCTTTTGGACTGACTTGTTGTGATTGCTGATTTGGCAATTCTCATCTGACTTCTATCCTCGATTGCTCTCCAGCTTGAAGAGCTCTCTATGCCTTGTTGGAGATGGGTAGCGAATCGATGGAGGTCGTGTCACCGGACTGGCTTTTCGCAAGAAACCGGGAGGGCTGCTTGGGCGCTGTGTCATCCCCGGCGACCCTGGACTTTGCGGGTGAAATGACGTCTTGGATGGCCGGTGGGTGGTTGTTTCGGTGTAGTCAAAGTTGTTATAGCCAGGAAAGCTGAATGCTTTCTGAGGAGAGAGCCCATGGCGATTGATACAGGTTCGATGTTGATATCTTCGGCTCCCAAGGTCGCGGTGAAGCGCTGCAAGGTCGCTGTCATCGGCGGTGGAATAAGTGGGATCGTGACGGCTAAGTGTCTGCGGGATGACGGCCATCAAGTGACGCTGTATGAGAGCACCGACCAAGTCGGCGGCATTTGGGTGTATCGCAAAACCAGCGGCGGCACTTTCGAATCGGTTCGCTTTCAAAATTCCAAATATCTCTCGGCTTTCTCGGATTATCCGATGCCTGAGCAGATGTCCGATTTCCCCCACCACACCGAGATTCTCGCGTACTTGAACAGCTATGTAGACCATTTTCGACTGCGCGAGTGTATACGCCTAAATTGCCAAGTCGAGAAGGTTTCGCGAAGCCGCGATCACTGGAAGGTGACGGTGAGTACGCCCGAGGGTGCGGCGAGCGAATCGTTCGACGCCCTCGCCATTTGCAGCGGTGTATTTCGGGAGCCGCGCTGGCCAAATATACCGGGTGAGGCAGATTTCAAAGGCACCCTTCTGCACGCGAAAGATTACAAAGAGCCGTCCATGTTCGCCAATAAGCGCGTCGTAGTGATGGGCAACGGTGCGAGCGGCGTCGACATTGCCGTGCGGGCCACGGACTTTGCCCAGAAGGTGATCTGGAGCTTTCGGCGCAACAGCTGGTTGGTCCCGCGCTATTTTGCCGGCCGCCCCCTCGACTGCAATCTCAGCCGTCTCTATGCGCTCATTCCGGCCGGTGTGCGCAAATCGTTGTACAGCCGCAAGTTCGCCCCGATTTGGGAGGCGCATCGGCAGTGCAACCTGGAGCCTGCGTTTGGCCTGTTTGCTTCGATTCCGAGTGCCAACGAGTTCGTCATCGACCTGGTCGCCAAAGGGGCGATCGAGACCAGGCCCACCATTGCCGGATTTAGCGGGCAGCGGGTGCTCTTTACCGACGGCAGCAGCACCGAGGCGGACATTGTGATCTATGCCACCGGCTACGGGGTCAGCTTCCCGTTTTTCGATGCGTCGGTGGTGCCGGTGCACAACGAAGGCACCGACCTCTACAAGCATGTCTTTCATCCGGATCTGCCCAATTGCGGTTTTATCGGGATCATCCGGGTGATCGGCGCGCTTTTGCCCTGCGCCGAGATGCAGGCGCGCTGGTTTTCGAAGGTGCTGAGCGAACAGGTGCACCTGCCCGACACCGAGTCGATGCGCGCTGAAATCCAGCGGATGCGCGCCCAACAACAAAAAGATTGGGTCGCAAGCGGTTATCGGTCCTTCCAGGTGCGGCAGGTGGAGTACACCGAGGAAATCGCCCGGCTCATCGACGCTGTCCCCAAAGTCTGGAGGCACTGGCAGATCGCCTGGCAGTTGCTTACCGGGCCGATGCTGCCCACGCACTACCGGTTGGATGGTCCCAATCCCTGGAAGGGGGCCGAGGAATGGATCCGGCAGGTGCCCGATCTGATCAAAATTCCCCGTAACGCTTCCGGGGTGGGAGTCGGGCGGTGAGAAGGCGCAACGTCCTGGGGTTGTCGCTGCTGCTGCTGGTGGGAGGAGCCGGTAAACTCGCCGCCGTCGGGGCGACCAAAATCGCGTACAAGCCCTACATTCAGCCGGGGGATGCCGGCGATTTTGGTACTGCAGACCAGATGGTGATCGCCTGGCAAACCGAGGCGAACGGACCGGATCTCTACACCGTGGATTTCGGTAAAACGCCGCGCTACGGCCGCCGCGTCATCGCCCGCGGCCGGATGGTAAACCACTATCTGTCGAGCGATCCGCATCTGCCGCAGCCGTCGACCGCCTCTGGAGCCAGGATGAACTACCACGCTCTGCTGGGCGGTCTGGAATACGAAACCCGCTACTTTTATTGTGTTCGAGGACCGGGGTTGCCGCTGGAAGGCTTTTGCGCCTCCTTTTACACGCGCAAGCGCTCCGGTGCGTTCTCGTTTCTGGTCGTCGGAGATCAAGGATTCTTCCACCCCAGCGAGACGCAAAAACCGTACTTGCACAAATATCAGGCCCGCATCGCCTACGCCATGTCCCGCCTGGAGGAGCTGAAGTTCCCGGGCACGCCGGCACTGCCCCGCCCGGATTTTATCCTCAACACCGGCGACAACGTCTATATTCGCGGCTCCGAGGGCAACTACCGCGATTACTGGATGCCTGTTTGGAATAGCGACGTGGCCGCCTGCGATCAAGGGGCACCGTTGGCGCGCAGTCTCCCCATCTACGTCGCAATCGGCAATCACGACATCGGCGGCGCCGGCGATATCGTCAACTTGCTGGCCGACGACGCACCTGTGAACCCTGCTCTGCCGGCCGTGGGCGAGCGCTTCAGCGGCGCCCTCGAAGGCGGCGACGCCCTGGCTTACTTCAACAACTATTACCTGCCGCTCAACGGTCCGCAGGGAGTTGACCCGCAGTACATCTTCGACGGCGATGCCTGTCGGGCGGAAGGGTTTACCTTTGCTTACCAGGGCAAAACCTATCGCTCGCCTGCTGCTATCGAGGCTTATCGCGCCAGCACCACGGTGCCGACCCTGAGCGGCCCCCGGCGCCAAATCGACCACATGAGCAACTTTTCGTTCGATTACGCGAACGCCCACTTCGTCTTTCTCGATGCTAATCCCCATCTGTTCGATGCCCGGGTCGGAGCGCGCAACGGCTCGGCCGACAAGTCCCCACCCTTTGGCTACTCCCCGTACCCATCGGTCTTGCTCGACTGGCTCATTGCCGATCTCGACCGCAGCGAGCAGTTGTGGAAGTTTGTGGTTTACCACCAGCCGGCCTTCTCAGCCACCGCCACCCGCGACTACCAGATGCGCGCCATCGCCAGGGTGCTCGAAGACCACGGCGCCAACCTGGTCTTCAACGGCCATGTGCACAACTACCAGCGCACCCATCCTCTGCGGGCGGGCCGACGGGTGGCGGAGGCACCCGACACCCGCGGCGAACCTGCCGTGGAGGTCGACACCGCCTTCGACGGCATCGGGCGGACCGTGCCGGACGGGCTCATCCACATCATCGAAGGCTCAGGAGGTTTCACCAACTCCGGCAAAGAGCTCGAAGATTCGGCCGTCGGCCGCCGCAGTGCCGAAGCGGGGGCGCTGCCCGGTGGTCCCGCCGGCTGGGTAGACACCCACCTCACCTGCGCCAAGATGGCGCCCTTCGTCGCCAACGCGGGCCGGGGTCCGAAGATCACGGCGCGCTTCAAAGCGCGGGTCTTTTCCTTCGGCAATGTGGTGGTCGATGGCGACCATCTGACGCTCTACCAGATTTCGGAGCCCCTTTCGGCCACCTGCTCGGCCAGCGCAGCGGACCCATTTCCCTACGGCAGCGATGCCGACGGCAAGGCGCTCGCCGATCCGCTCGCCGATCCGCTCCTCGACCCGGCTACCGGGGAACTGGTCACACCGGCCACCCTGGGCACCCCGGCGCTGCTCGACAAATTCACCGTCACCCGCCCGGATCTGACGGGCCGGCTGAGCGTGGAACTGCACGTCCCGACGGGGACGACCCGCTCCCAAACCTTGCCCTGCCGGGTGCGCCTCGTCAATCGCTCGCCCTACGCCCTCAACGGCACCCAGGTGGTCCTCGGGTTACCCACCGGCGTCACCTTCGCGGCCTACCGCGGCAAGGAGCGATGCACCCAGCACGAGCGCAGCGTCGTGGTCACCGTCGGGCGCCTGGAGAAAGGGGCCAAAAAGACCGTGACCATCGAATGCTTTGTAGCCCGGGAGGCTCCCCCGGACGTGTCTCAGGCGATCACCGCATCGGTTCGCACTTCGACCGCCTTGCCGGTGGTCGCCAAGCCGGTCACCCTCCAGGGGCAATCCGCCCGCAGAACGGCCGTGCGCTGAAGCAGCCAAGCTGTCCCCCAAGCAGAGGTAAGCATGATCCACTTCGAAGGCCAAAAACACCGCCGGCGCACCTGGTTGTTCGCTGTCGCCTCCGTCGGTCCTTGCCTGTGGGCGGCGCAAGTGCTCGCGATCCCCGTGGTGCCGATAGCCGCAGGGCAGACGGTCGCCGCTCCCGGCAGGGTCCAGCAGCTGCTTGGGCTCTGGAAAGGGAGCGCGTCGGATCTCACGGGCGACTCCCTGCCGTGGGATATAGCACCGCCTGCCCCGCAGACGCACCTGGGGCAGGCCCCTCCCCAGCCGTCGGCCGATACCCAGACAAGCCAGGCTCCGGCCACGGCAGCAGAAGATGCCTCCGGCGATATTCTCGATGAAGTCTCGGTGACCGCCACCCGCCGCCCGACCCGCGAGCGCGACACCACCGCCACCACCTACACCGTCACCAAAGAAGATTTTCGCCGTCTGGGGGCGCTCACCGTCACCGACGCGCTGGTGCAGGTGCCGGGTTTCCAGAGCCTCCCTGCCCTAGGCGGCGTGCGCAACTCCGGCAACAGCTACCTGCGCGGCTTCGACGACCAGCGCTTTCAACTGCTGCGCGACGGCATCTCGCTGCAGCGCTCGTCGAATAATCGCGTCGATATCTCGCGCATCAGCCTGGAGGACATCGAGCGCGTCGAGGTGGTCACCGGCGGGGCAACCCTGCGCTACGGCGCCGGTGCGGCGGGCGGCGTCATCAACTTGATCTCCGAGACGCCCAAGGGACCGCCCAAGTTGACGCTCAAGTACGAAGCGGGCTCCTACGGCTTCTCGCGCTACGTCGGCAAGTACGGCGGCGGCGACGACACTTTCTCCTACAACCTCGTCTACACGGGGCTGGTCGCCTTCAACAACTTTCCGTATTCGCTGACGATTCCCAATACGGCGCAGTTCTACGAGCGCGATGCGGTAGCCCCCAACGGCCAGAGTCTGTTCGGCTACCTCAAACCCGAACTGGGTCCGGCCGTCACCCTCTCGGGCATCAACGACACCGGCTACAACGCGAGCGATTCCTATTCGGGCAAACTGGTCTTTCGCCCCGACCCCGCCAACCGGCTCACCCTGCGCCTCAACCAGCAAAACAGTAAAAACGAAGCGTTCGGTCCGGGGCGCAGTGCCTTCGGTCTGTGCCGCGGCGGCACCTCCGTGCAGCCGAACGGCACCACCAGCGGCCGACGGTTTTTGCCCCTCGACGCCAACGGCAACGAACTGCCCTGCGATACCCAGGCCTTTATCTTCAACACGCCGACGGCGGCCTTCTCCGGTCGCTACAACTTCGACGCCAATGCCGCCGGCACCGTCGCCATCCCGACCGGTCAGTCCTACTTGATCGAGCCTTTGACCGGCACCACCAACTTCTTTCAGCGCTTTTTGCAGGCCCAGACCGAGGCGACGGTCTTCTGGGATTACGACATCACCCCGACCACCTCGCTCAACAGCTATCTCTCGCTGGTGCGGCTTTTGACCATCACCGAGCAGCCCTCGCCGTTTTTCTACGACACCAACGCCCGCGGCACCGGTACCCCCGGCGCGCTCACTGTGCCGCCCCCGGCACAGCCGTTCATCGACAACCAGCGCTACGAAGCCCAGATAGCCCTCAACAGCCAGATTTCCCCCGGCCAGAACCTCTCGTTCGGCATCAACTTTCTGGAGGACCGCAGCTACCAGCAGCAGCAGTCCAAAGGCGCCCAAACGTTCTTCGACCGCGCCATCTCCCGGCTTTCGCTGTTTCTCATCGACGACATCAGCTTCAGCAACGAGCTGAAGGCCAACCTCGGTCTGCGCCTCACCAACAGTTCCCAGTTCGGCAGCGTGCTGACCCCGGCGGCGGGGGTGCGCTACAGCCCCAACAATGTTCTGTCGCTGCGCGCCAATTATTCCTATATCTTCAACGCGCCGGCCTTGAGCAACCTGTTTGCCACCGGCTCGAACATCCTGGCCAATCCGGGCCTCAGACCGGAGTCGGGGGTGACCTACGATGTCGGTTTCGATCTGACTCCCGCCCGCAACCTGGGCTTGCGCTTCACCTACTTCAACAGCTATCTCGATGGCGCCATCGGCGGGGTGAGCCTGGCCAACCCTAACCCGGCCACGGCTGCGGCCATCCCATTGGTTCTGCAAGCCCAGAACCTCGACACGCGCCAGGCTTCCGGCATCGAGGCGGTGGCCGACTGGCGGCCGACCGAACAGTTGCGCCTGCAGGCGATCTGGACCAACAGCGATGTGCGCGCCGCCGGAAACGCGGACAATCCCAGCCAGTCGACCTATCCGTTTTATTACCAGTTTCAAGATCCGGGTATTCCCTTCAACAGCGTCCTGTTGAGTGCCTCCTATGTCCATCAGGGTTGGCTGGTGGCCCTGGTGGGCCGCTACGACGGCGGCAAACGACGGGCGACCACGGCAAGCGGTGTGGTGAGCCGCGGCTCGAACGAGTACGTGCCTGCCTGGGCGACCCTCGATCTCAACGTCGAAATTCCCCTGGTGCCGCTGTTTACCCTGACCGGCAGCGTCTTCAACCTCACCGACACCCAGTACGAGAGCTTGAGCGGCATCCCGGCGCCGGGGACGACCTTTCGGATCGGCGGGCGGCTCGAACTGGGCGGCTGACGCCCCATCCCGGAGTCCTTTGCCACCGTTCGAGGACCTCGATCATGAAGACTGTTACGCTGATCCTGCCGGTCTATACCTATCACATCGATTTCGTCGGCCATGTGAGCAATATCGTTTACATTCAGTGGATGGAAATCGGGCGCATGAAATTTATGGAGGAAATCGGTATGCCGGTACACAAACTCTCCGAACAGGGCATTGCACCGGTATTGATCGAGACGGAAATTTTCTACAAGCATTCTCTGAAGTTGGGCGATTGTGCCCACATGGAAATCTGGCTCGACGAACTCAAAAGCGTGTCCGTCAACGTAGCCTTTCGCATGTGTAACGGGGAAGGAACCCTGGTGGCGACCGCACATCAAAAAGGAGTTTTTGTCGATCTCCAGAAGATGCGGCCCCAACGCCTTCCGGCAGAAATGTTGGAACGCTTTGAGCCCTACTTGCAGGAAGCGGCACCATCGGAAACTCGCGTCGCAAGATCTAGATCAAAATAGAGTAATTGTTTTAATAAAGACAATCTTTCGCACTCGATAAGTGCTATTCTCAAGACAGCGATAGTTCCTTGATATTCCTGGTTTCAAGAGCCTTACTTGTGCCTTGCCAGGACCATCTATGCCCTTCCGTTAGTGCAGGCATAGCGGCGGATTCGCTCATTCTTTGACCATTTCTACAGCAGGTGTTCCTATGGCGCAAAAACGTAGCCGAGCACTCAATCGCGTCGAAATTTACTGCCCGACTTGTGGTGTGCGTCTTTGGCGCATGCCTGGCAAGAAACATTTTGTCTATTCGACGACGGTGGAGCAGGCGCGCGAGTTGCTGGGGCTGACCAAAAAAACCGCCACGCTGCTGCACGCCGCCACTACGACCCTGGTGGATCGGACCCGCTGGATTGAAGAGTTTTTTTGCCCGAACGACGGAGCAGCCTGGATTGCCTGTCACCGGGATAAAAGCGGCCAGGTGAGCGGCCAGGTGGCCACCGGCGAGCAGTGGCAGCAGACGACCGGAACGGTCGATCCGCGACGGCCGAATCCTTCGGTCGGTGAATTTACTTACCGCAACAGCCGGGGAATCAGATTGCGTACCCATGGATAGGGATCTTGCCCGATGAGCACGCCTGTTGACGACTACTACGAGCGGCTGATAAAGCTCGCAGTAGCCCTTGAGAATATTCGCATCGATATCGCCGTCAAACAGAGCCAAAACCAGGCGATTCAAAGCCCGTCCGTCCTGGATGCCGTCGTAGGCACCGGGGAAATTATCGAGTCGAAATAGATGGCTGTCCAATCAATCAGGAGCTGCCCGCATGGCTGAGGAGCAACGCACCGAATCGGAACAGCAACGGGATGCTTTACAAAGGGTTCCCGTTGCCGTTATTGGCATGGCTTCTATTTTTCCGAAGGCCGGAAATTTGCAGGAATATTGGGAGAATATCCTCAACAAAAGGGACTGTATCGACGAGGTGCCCTCGACGCGCTGGCGCGTCGAGGACTACTACGATCCGGACCCGTCCGCTGCCGACAAAACCTACTGCAAGCGCGGCGGTTTTATTCCGGATGTGCCGTTTGATCCCTTGGAATTCGGTTTGCCCCCAAGCATCCTGGAAGTTACCGATATCACCCAGCTGTTGGGTCTGGTCGTGGCGAAGGCGGCGCTGGCGGATGCCGGGTACGCCGGGGCGGCACAGGCGGTACGCGAGCGCACCGGGGTGATTCTGGGGGTAGTCGGCGGCACGATGCAACTGCTGGTGCCCCTCACCACCCGATTGCAAAGCCCCACCTGGCATCGGGTGCTCACCAGCAGCGGTCTGAGCGACGAGGAGGCGTGCGAGATCGAGCGGAAGTTGAAGCTGGCCTACGTCGGCTGGGAGGAAAATGCCTTTCCAGGTTGGCTCGGCAACGTCATCGCGGGCCGCATTGCCAACCGGCTCGATCTCGGGGGCGTCAATTGCGTGGTGGACGCCGCCTGCGCCAGTTCGCTCGGGGCGATGAAGATGGCCATCAGCGAACTGACGGAGTACCGCAGCGATCTGATGATCACCGGCGGCCTCGATCTGGACAACAGCATTTTCATGTTCATGAGCTTCAGCAAGACACCGGCCCTGTCGAAAACACAGACCATCCGGCCTTTTGGGGCCGGGGCCGACGGCACGCTGCTCGGCGAGGGTCTGGGCATGCTGGTGCTCAAGCGCCTAGAAGACGCCGAGCTGGATGGCGACCGCATCTACAGTGTGATCCGGGGGATCGGTGCTTCCAGCGACGGAAAACACAAGAGCATCTATGCCCCCAACTGGCAGGGCCAGGTCCAGGCGATGCGCAATGCCTACCGCGCCGCCGGGATAGCCCCGGCCGGCGTCGGCCTCGTCGAAGCCCACGGCACCGGAACGGCGGCCGGCGATCTCAGCGAGTTCACGGCCTTGCGCACGGTCTTTGGCGAGGGGCCGGCGGCCCGGCCGCGCATTGCCCTGGGCAGCGTCAAGTCCCAGATTGGTCACACCAAGGGAGCGGCCGGTGCCGCCGGGGTGATCAAGGCGGTGCTGGCTTTGCACCACAAGATTCTGCCGCCCACCCTCCATGTCGAGCGACCCAATCCCGAGCTGAATATTGAGGATTCTCCGTTCTATCTCAACACCGAAAGCCGTCCCTGGAGCCGAGGACAGCAGCCGCGGCGCGCGGGTGTGAGCGCCTTTGGTTTCGGCGGCACCAACTACCATCTGGTCCTGGAAGAATACGAAGCCGAACACCTGCGGCCCTACCAGTTGCACCGCACTGGCCGGGTGTTGCTCGCCTGCGCCGAGACGCCGACGCATTTGTTGGAACAGTGCCGTGCTTTGCTCGAAGAACTGGGCGGCCAGAGCGGCGAGCGGGTCTTTGCCCAGTGGATCGAAGCGACGGCCGCTCTGGTGATACCGGGCGACGCCGCCCGGCTCGGATTTGTGGCGGCAAGCCGCGAGGAAACCTGCGCGCTGCTCGCCCAGGCGATCGAGACGCTCGCAGGGGCGGACCCGGAAGATCCCTGGGAGCATCCGGCCGGTATCTATTACCGCCGCTGCGGCCTGGCAGCCGGCGCAAAGGTGGTGGCTCTGTTTCCCGGCCAGGGGGCGCAGTACCTCAATATGGGCAGAAGCCTCGCAAACAACTTTCCCCAGGTTCGGCAAATCTTTGCGGATTTCGACGGTCTATTTAGCCTGGAGGGCGCACGGACGCTCTCGCAGACGGTCTATCCGGAGCCGGGCTTCGGCGAAGAACACAGCGCCCTGCACTCGGCGGCGCTGCAGGCGACGGAGTACGCCCAGCCGGCCATCGGGGCGCTGAGTCTGTCGTTGTTCGCTCTGCTGCACGAGGCCGGTCTGCGGGTGGATTTTGCCGTGGGCCACAGCTTTGGCGAACTGTCGGCGCTCTGGGCGGCCGGGGTGCTGAACGCACCAGATTATCTGGCTCTGGTGAGGGCGCGCGGCCGGGCGATGACCCCGCCCATCGAGCCGCCCCACCAGGCCGGGGCAATGCTGGCGGTCAAACATCCCGCAGCGGTTCTCCAGTCCTGGCTTCCTCAGCTTGAGGGGGTGAGTGTCGCCAACTTCAATTCCCCCAACCAGCTGGTGCTCGCGGGCGGGCGGGCGGCTATCCTGGCAGCCCAGCAAACCCTGGAAGCCAGGCAGATCCGCACCGCGCTGCTCCCGGTGGAAGCCGCCTTTCACACCCCTGCGGTGGATTATGCGCTTGGGCCTTTCGCAGAGGCGATTGGCAGCGTTGAGCTGAAGCCGCCGACCGTCGCCGTCTACGCGAACGCCACGGCAGAGCCCTATCCCGACGACGCGGAGGGGATTGCCTCGTTGTTGCGGCAGCAGATCGTCAACCCGGTGCTTTTCGAACCATCGATCGAGCGCATCTACGCCGAGGGGGGTGCCTGCTTTGTCGAATTCGGACCGCGGGGTATTCTCACCGGCCTGGTCAAAGACATCCTCGGCCAACGCCCCCATGTCGCGGTGGCCCTCAACCCGAGCACTCGGGGCGACAGCGACCGCCAGTTGCGCACAGCGGCGGTCCAATTGCGCGTTGTCGGTCTCCCGCTCAAGGATCTCAGCGGCTACCAACGCCCTTACCCGGCGGCGGGAGACGGCAAGCGGGCTTTGACCATTGCGCTGAACGGTCGCGGCTACCTGAGCGAAAAGACCCGTGCCGCCTTCGAACAAGCCCTGCAGAGCAAACCGCCCACCCGGGCGGCACCGACCAACGCCAACCGCAATGGGCAACGCCCGGTCCATAGTCCGAACGGAGCGCCGCCGGCCCAGGTAGTGCAGGGCCCCGGCCGCACCAACGGCCATGCGGCTTTGCCGCCATCTGATGTTGTGCAATTTCACCCAAAGGTGCATTCGATGTCACAGCACCCCACTACCACCAGCGTCCACGCACGGTTTTTCGACAGCCTCGATCAGACCCTGTCGCAGCTGGGCAAGCAGCAGGGAGAAACCCTGCGCGTTCATCAGCAGTACCTCAATCACCAGGCGGAGTACACGATGGTCTCCTTGCAGCTGTTGCAGCAGCAGCACACCCTGTTCGGCGGCCGAAGCGGGATGGGACCGATGCTCGAAGAGGTGGCCGGGCCGCTGCTGAAGAGCCTGGAGCGCAGCCTGCTGCACCTGCACCAGCACGAAGAGGGTACCCTCCACCTGCACGAGCACTACCTCAAGCACCAGGTCGCCTACTCCCAGGCGTGTGTGCAGTTGCTGAAGCAGCAGTGGGCGCTGCTTGCGCCCCCACAGTCCGGCGAAGGGGTGCCCGCCGCGGCAGCCTTCTGGGCGCCGCCGGCCGTCGAACCCGCCGTTGTGCCCCAACCGGTGTTGACGCCCTCTGCGCCACCGCCGGAGCCCCCGGTCCAAACCTCCGCAAACGGTTCGTCGGTACGGGCGACCGTCCAGCAGGTGCTGTTGCAGGTCGTCAGCGAGAAGACCGGGTATCCGGCTGAGATGTTGACGATGGAGATGGAGATGGAAGCCGACCTGGGCATCGATTCGATCAAGCGCATCGAGATCCTCGCTGCGATGCAAGAAGCGTTAAGCCGGCTGCCGGAGGTGGAACCGGAGGATCTAGCCGAACTGCGGACCCTCGAGCAGATCGGGGCGCACTGGGTAGCGGTGGCGGAGGGAGCGGCCAAAAAAAAGTCCCCGGCCGTCCTGCCGACGAGGTTGGTGAGCTGAACTGGACCCCCGAGCGGCGCATCGCCGTTCTGGAGCGCTTGCCCATGGCCGACCGATTGGAGTACGCCTTGCCCGAAGATGCGACGTGCCTGCTGAGCGAAGACGGTTCGCAGCTGACGCCCCGGCTGGCTGCGGCCCTCAGCGCCCGCGGCTGGCGGGTGGTCGTGCTCGCCTGGGCGGAAGCGGCCGGACCGGCTTTGCCCGCCGGGATCGAGCGGGTGGTGGTGCCCGCCCCGGGCGATCGCGACATTCAAGCGGTCCTCGCAGCGATCCGCTCGCGCTGCGGCACGGTGCGCGCCTTTGTGCACCTGCACCCGCCGCTGCCGATTGTCGAGCGGAGTACCATCGCGTTTTTGCCGTCTGAGGCCGCTTTGATTGAGGGCGTTTTTTATCTGGCCAAACACCTGAAAAGCGCGCTGGAGGAAGCGGCCCGCAGCGCCCGCAGCTGTTTTGTGACGGTCGCGCGCCTGGACGGCCGGTTGGGCGTAGAGCACAGCCGTCCCTGCAGTGCCCTTGCCGGCGGTCTGTTCGGGTTGAGCAAAAGTCTGCACAAAGAATGGCCGAACGTTTACTGCCGGGCGGTGGATCTCTGCCCGGATTTGGCCGTGGACGCCGCTGTGGAATGTCTGCTGGCGGAGCTGGACGACCCGGACCGGCGGCTTGTAGAAGTGGGACAGACCGGCGAGCAGCGCACAACCCTCACTTGCGCGCCGGAGGAGGAGGGGGGCGAGCCGGCCGTCGCGCCGGTCGCCCCCCTCGGTTCGCACTCCGTCTTGCTGGTGAGCGGCGGTGCCAGGGGAATCACTGCCCAATGCGTGGTGCACCTGGCCAAGCTCTACCGCTGCCGGTTCGTGTTACTTGGGCGCTCGGCTATCGACGGACCCGAACCGCCGTGGGCAGCCGATGGCCACGGCGAACAGCAACTGCAGGAGCGGTTGGTGGCCCACCTCGCCGCGCGGGCAGACAAGCCCGAACCGCGCAAAATTCGCCGCGACCTCGACGCCTTGCTGGCGCGGCGCGAGGTGGTGGCCACCCTGGAGGCGGTTGAGCGGGCGGGTGGAAAGGCCTTCTACTACAGCGTCGATGTGAGCGATCCGCTCGCCCTCGAAGCGGTCATCCGCTCGGCCACCGCCCAGGCTGGGCCGATCACCGGCCTCATCCACGGGGCCGGGAACATCGCAGACAAGCGCATCGAGCACAAAACCGAGCAAGATTTTCGACGGGTTTACGGCGCCAAGGTGGCCGGTTTGGCGAACCTGCTGCGGTGGGTGCCGGCCGGGCAGCTCGAACAGCTCATCTTGTTTTCTTCGGTGGTCGGGTTTTTTGGCAACATTGGTCAAAGCGACTACGCCATCGCCAACGAAATCCTCAACAAAGTCGCCCACGCGGTGAAGTACCATCACCCCGATTGCCACGTGACGGCAATCGACTGGGGGGCCTGGGACGGGGGTATGGTCACCCCGGAACTGATCCGCGCCTACCGGCAGCAAAATTTGCCGCTGCCGCGCATTGCGATCGAGACCGGCGTCGGGTTGCTTGCCGGGCAACTTCTACCCAAACGCCGCGAGCAGGTGCAGGTGGTGATCGGTGAGCCGCTCGCCCCCGCCGCGCCGCAGGCACCGCTCTGCGAGCAACGCCACTGGCGGATTGCCCGCCGAATGAGCCTGGCCGGCAACCCGTTCGTCCGCGACCATAGAATCGGCGAGCACCCCGTGCTGCCCTCGATGTGCGCAGCGGGCTGGATGGTCGATGGGTGCGAGCAACTGTTCGCCGGCTACCGCTGCTTGCAATTGCAAGATTTTCGAGTGCTCAAGGGGATCGTCTTCGATGGCGGCGAACCGGAAACGCTGTATCTGGAGATCGCGGAGCCTGGCCAGAGGCAATCGGGCCGCATAGAACTCGACACGCTGATCTGGAGCCAGGCCGGGCCGGGACCGGCTCGCCGCCATTTCAGCGGCCGGGCGATCCTGCTTGCCGAGTTGCCCTCCTCTACCCAGTCGCACCGTTCGGACTGTGCCCGAGAAGGCTCCTTTGCCGTGGCGCCGCTGTACGAAGATGGGACGCTCTTTCACGGCCCGAGCTTCCGGGGGCTTGAAGCGGTTTTGAGCCTCGATGCCCGCCGGGTGGAGGTCCGCTGTCGGGTGTTGCCGCCGGACGCGGCTTGCCAGGGCCAATTTCCCGCCCGTGCGTTCAATCCCTATATTCTGGACCAGTTGCTGCAAGCGGCCCTCGTCTTCGTCCAGCACCACCACCGGCAGGGATGCTTGCCCGCTCGGGTGGAGTGCATCGAACAGTTTCGCAGCCCGGCTTTTGGCGAAGTGTTCACGATCGATTTCGAGTGCACCGCCCACTCCGAGGCGGGCGTCGTCGGCGAGGCGGCCGCCTACGACGCCGGCGGCCGCCTGTGCGTCCGGATGCAGGGAATGCACCTGACGATGGGTCCGCAACTGAAGTCCCTGTTTGCCCGATCCGGGAGGGCGCGATGGAAAGCATAGCCATCATCGGGATAGCCTGTCTGTTTCCCGGTGCAAACGATCCGGCCCAGTTCTGGCGGAATTTGCTCGATGGGCGGTGTGAGCCGGGCGACTGCGCTACCGGGTTGTCGGTCGATTTTGCTTTTGATCCGAGCGGTTACCGATTGGACCCCGCCTTTTTGGAGGGATTGGACCGGCTGTTTCAGTGGTCGCTGGCGGTGGCCAAAGGGGCTCTGGGCGACAGCGGCAACTTCAACGGCGAAGCGCTTCTCAAACGCTGCGGCGTGGTGCTCGGCCAATCCTGCCTGCCGACGCTGTGCTCGAGCGAACTGTTCGCTCCTCTGTACCGCGAGACCTCTGCGCTCCGGCTGGAGCAGGCGGATACAGCCTCGCTGCCGTCGATGGCCAACGCTTTGGTGGCAGGCTATCCGGCCGCGGTGATCTGCCGGGCGCTCGGGCTGGAAGGAGGGCACCTCACCGTCGATGCCGCCTCCGCCTCATCGGTGTACGCCGTCGAGCTCGCCTGCGAGCATCTGCGCGCCCGCAAAGCGGATTTGATGCTGGCCGGTGCCGTGCACGCCGCGCAGCCGCAGCTGGTCCGAGCCGCTTTTGCGGCGCTCAAGGCCCTGCCTGCCGACGGTGCCAGCCGACCGCTCGACCGCGCATCGCAGGGGTTGCGACCGGCGCAAGGGGCGGCAATGGTAGCCCTCAAGCGCTACAGTGATGCGCTGGCCGACGGGGATCGCATTTATGCCGTGGTGCGCGGTACGGGGCTCGCGAACGACGGCCAGGGCCGACACCTGTTCAATCCGAGTCCGCGCGGTCAGCTGCTCACTTTTGAGTGCGCCTACGAACAGGCGCAGGTGGATCCGCGCTCGATCGGCTACATCGAATGCCACGCCTCCGGAACGCCCCTGGGCGATCGGACCGAACTCGATTCGCTGGAGCGTTTTTTTGGGCGCTACCACAGCGCACCGCTCATCGGCACCGTCAAGTCCAACGTCGGTCATCTGTTACCGGCCGCCGGACTCGCCGGACTGCTCAAGACGGTTTTGAGCCTGCACGCGGGAGTGATCCCCCCGACTGTGGGAGTCAGCGATCCGCTGCGCTCTAAAGACGGTCTGTTCGGCGCCAGGGCGTTGGTGCGGACCACCGTTGCCCATCCCGGCCGTCTGGCCGCGCTCAACGCCTTTGGTTTCGGCGGCGCCAACGCCCACCTCATCCTGGAGCAGCCGGAAGGCCATCGTTGCGAGGCGGCCCTGGCACCCGGTGCCTCCCAGCCGGCTGAAAAGCTCGCGCTCGTCGGTATGGACGCCCACTTCGGGGGAGCGTGCGGTCTGGAAGCTTTTGGCCAGACCCTTTACGAGGGCGCTCAACACTGGGTACCTCTACCTGCTGAGCGCTGGCACAAGCTTGAATCTGAGCCCGGACTTCTGGGGCGGTACGGCTTTGAAGCTGACGCTTCGGCGCTCAGGGGAGCCTTTCTGGAGCGCTTCGAGGTCGATTTGTGGCATCTGCGCATCCCGCCGCACGAAGCAGACCGGCTCGATGCTCAGCAAATCCTGATGGTGCAGGTGGCTGAGCGGGCGCTCGCGCAGGCGGGGCTCGCCAGAGGCGGCAAGGTGGCGGTCATCGTCGTTGCCGGGGCCAATCTGTCCCAGGGCCACCAGTGGCTCAGTTCGGGGCGCTTGCACGAACAGACCCACCCCACCCGGGTCGAACCGGCGGCCGACCAACTGCAGCCGCACGGGGTGTTGGGGCTGATGGGCAACCTGGCCGCGAGCCGCATCGCCGCGCTGTGGGATTTTACCGGACCGGCTTTTGTGCTTCCGGCCCAGGGTGCCGCCGCCTCCTTCAGAGCCCTCGAACTCGCCCAGATGCTGATCGCTTCCGGGCAGGCGGAGGCGGCGCTCGTCGGAGCAGTCGATCTTGCAGGCGGGATCGAAAACGTCCTGGCCCGCCACCACTGCGAGCCCCTGAACCAGGGAGCTGCGACTTTTGGTTACGACCGCGATGCCGACGGTTGGATGGTAGGCGAAGGGGCCGCCGCAGTGGTGCTGATGCCGACTGCCGCAGCCCAGCTTCAAAAAAAGCCTATCTGGGCGCTCCTCGACGCCGTCGGCTTTGGCCAGACCAACGCCTCGCAACCAGCCGCCGCGGCGATCGAGCAGGCCGCCCGCTGCACCCTGGCTGCAGCGGGGATCGCTGCTGATGGCATCGGGTTTGTGGAGGTCGCAGGGGGCGGCAGTGCCACGCACGATCCGGCCGAAATCGCGGGGCTGCATGCGGTCTATCGCCGGGCAGAATCGGCGACGGTGGCCCTGGGCAGCGCCACCGCCAACATCGGCCACCCCCAGGCCGCCGCCGGCATGGCGAGCCTGGTGCGCACAGCCCTGTGCCTGCACGACCGCTATTTGCCTGCGATCCCCGGTTGGTCCGGACCGAAAGCGTCGCACTGCTGGCAGGAAAGCCCATTTTTTGTTCCGTCCAGAGCGCAGCCGTGGCTGTCGGCCGGCCAGGGGCGGATCGCGGCCATCAGCGCCCTCGACCACGACGGCGGCTACGCCCACGCCGTTCTCTCAGAAGCGCCCCGGCGCGTCGAGCCCCCCCAAGCAGCAGACCCGCCCTTTCGACCGCATCTGCTGGTGGTCGCCGCGGCCGACCGCGCCGATCTGCAGACGCAGCTGGAGCAACTGGAAGCCCGGCTCGCCGAAAATCAAGCCCTCGAAGTCCTGGTCCGGCGCTGCCACGCAGCCTGCCGCAGCCGCCCTGATCTGCCCTACGCTCTCGCTATCGTCGGCCACGACCGCGAGGAAGTGACAGGCCAGCTGCGCCGGGCCTACAAAGGCATCGCCGCGGCCTTTGAGCAGGGCAAGACCTGGAAGACCCCCGTGGGCAGCTATTTCACCGCCGAGCCGCTCGGGCGGCAAACCCGGGTCGCCTTCGTCTACCCCGGCGCGTTCAATACTTACCCCGGCCTCGGGCAGGATCTGCTGTACCGCTTTCCCCGCTGCCACCGGCGCCTCGATGAACTGACCGAAGATGCCGCTCTGTTGACGCGCGAAAAGCTCCTCTATCCAAGGAGCCTGAATACCCTGTCCGCCAGAGAGCGGATCGCCCACGAAGAACGCCTGCTGGCCGATCCAGTGGCGATGATCGACTCCGGGCTCGCTTTCGCAGCGCTGTACACCAGCATCTTGCAGCGCGAATTCGGAGTGCAACCCCAGGCAGCCTTCGGCTACAGCCTTGGGGAGACGAGCATGCTGAGCGCCCTCGGGGTCTGGGCGGGCTGCGACGCGCTGTGCAAGCCCCTGCGCACCTCGCCGTTGTTCACCCGCTGCCTGGCCGGGCCGAAGCTGGCGGCGCGCGAACACTGGGCCATCGCCCCCGAGCAAGCAGCCTCAGACTTGTGGAGCAACTTCGTGCTGCTCGCCCCGGCGGGGGCCGTCGAGCAAGCCCTGACGGAGCACGAGCGCGTCTACCTGACCCACATCAACACCCCCGGCGAGGTGGTGATCGCCGGGGATAGCGCCCAGTGCCAACGCCTGATCGAGCGCCTGGGCTGCGGTGCGGTGCGCGCGCCCTTCGACGGCGTGCTGCACTGCGAGGCGGTGCGCTCCCGCTCTGAGGAAATCGCGCGCTTGACCACCGTGGCGATCCAGGGGAAGCCGGACCTGGCGTTCTACTCGACGGCCGGGTACGCCCCGATCGATCTGGAGGCGCAGTCCATCGCCACGGCCCTGACGGCCAATCTGTGCCGGCGCGTCGATTTTCCGCGCCTGGTCGAACGGGTGTACGAGGATGGTCACCGGTGCTTTATCGAGGTCGGGCCGAGCGGCGGTTGTGCCCGCTGGATTGCCGCCATTCTCGGAGATCGCCCGCACCTCAGCCTCCAGATCGACCAGCGCGGCGTCAGCGAGCAGGTTTCGATTGTGCGCCTACTGGCAGCCCTGGTGAGTCATCGGGTGCCGGTGGATCTGACGACTTTGGAGCGGGGCGCTGCGGGCGGCGCCGCGGCCCAAACAACACTCTCCAGAACGATAGTCCTGGGTGGCGACCGACTTGAGCCGCCGCCGCCCGGCGCGACCGTTCAAGTGCCGCTCCCCCCGGCGACGGGGGGACCCCCCCTGGTGCAGACGGCTACAGCCAGCCGGGCGCACAGCAGTTTTCTCGAACAGCGGGCCGCGTCGCTCAGGCAATGGGGCGAAATTCTCCAGCTGCAGCTTGCCGCCGCTCAGCAGGTGCTCGACGCACCCGTCCAGGCCACGGAGCACTCGTCAGGGAGCCGATAATGCCGATCTCTACAACGGTTTGTGACACCGATGTGCGCCATGCAGGCAGCGCGCCGAAGACCGGGCAGGTCTGGAGCGGTCCTGCCGATGCGGTTGCCTTCGATGAACCCGGTATCCGCTCGATTTTGCGCGATAGCGACGTGCCCTGTTATGCCGTCCGCCAACAAGGCCGGATCGGTCTGGCAAGAGGCGGGTCGTGGCTGAGGGCCGCCGACGAAGCCGATCTGCCGGAGGTGCTGGCCTTTGTGCCGGCGATGTCTTTGCACTCCCTGGGCGATCCCGCTTTTCTGGCCGCCCATCGGGTCCGTTGTGCGTACATGACCGGGGCAATGGCCAACGCCATCGCCTCGGAGGAACTGGTGATCGCCGTGGGCCGGGCCGGTATGCTCGGCAGTTTCGGGGCGGCCGGTCTGGTGCCGGATCGGATCGCTGCGGCGATCGGACGCATTCAGGCGGCGCTGCCGGAGGGACCCTACGCCTTCAATTTGATCCACAGCCCCAGCGAACCGGCCCTGGAGGCGGGGGCGGTGCGGGTGTACCTCGAAGGTGGCGTGCGCACCGTCGAGGCGAGCGCCTACATCGATCTCACAGCCCAGATCGTTCACTACCGCGCGGCGGGGTTGGGGCTCGATCCGGCTGGGTGCATCACGATTGCCAACCGGGTGATTGCGAAGGTTTCCCGCCGGGAAGTGGCGGGCCGCTTTCTGCAGCCGGCACCTGAAGCTCTGCTGCGGCAACTGGTCGAGGCGGGTCGGATCTCGCCTTTGCAGGCGACCCTGGCGGGCAAAGTGCCGATGGCGGACGACATCACCGTCGAGGCGGATTCCGGCGGCCACACCGACAACCGTGCCCTGGTGTGCCTGCTGCCTTCGATCCTGGCGCAACGCGACGAGATCCAGGCACAACAGCGCTTTGCCCAGCCGACGCGCATCGGGGCAGCAGGCGGGATCGGCACGCCGCAGGCCGTTCTGGCGGCCTTCGTGATGGGGGCGGCGTACGTCGTGACCGGCTCGGTCAACCAGGCCTGCGTCGAGGCGGGTACCTCCGCCCACACCCGTGCCCTGCTGGCCAGGGCGGAGACGACCGATGTGACGATGGCCCCGGCGGCGGACATGTTCGAGGTGGGGGTCAGACTGCAGGTGCTCAAACGCGAAACCTTGTTTGCGATGCGCGCCCAGAAACTCTACGAGTTGTACAAGACCTACGGCGCTCTCGAAGAAATCCCGGCCGCCGAAATTCAAAAACTCGAATCCCAAATTTTCAAAAAAAGCCTCGAACAGATCTGGCAGGAAACCATTGCTTACTTCAGCCATCGCGATCCACAGCAAATCGAAAAAGCCGAGGGCAACCCCAGGCGCAAAATGGCCCTGATCTTTCGCTGGTATCTGGGTCTTTCTTCGCGCTGGTCTAACCTCGGCGAAAAGGGTCGGGAGATGGATTACCAGATCTGGTGCGGGCCAGCGATGGGTGCCTTTAACGATTGGGTCAAAGGCACCTACCTGGGCGTGCCTGAAAATCGCACAGTTGTCGATGTGGCTGGACAGTTGATGCTGGGAGCTGCTTTTTTGTACCGGGTGCAGCATTTAAGAAGCCAGGGTCTTCAACTGCCGCCCGCTTACTGCCGGTACTTTCCTACGCGTTAGAGAAAGCAAACTATCTATTTTCTTGAGGTAGACTGCATGAACGCTCCACCGTATTCATTGGCTGCAAAAGAGCTGGCAAACGCGGAAGCATTGCAGGAGTTAATTATCTCCTTGCTCGTCGAAAGTCTCGAAGAAGAGCAAATCGATCCTGAGGACATTGACCTTCGGCAACCGCTCGGCAGTTACGGTTTAAGTTCTGTGCAGGCTCTGGTGCTTCTGGGCAAATTGGAAAAGCAGGTAGGCTTTGCACTTTCGCCGACGGTGCTGTGGAATTATCCGACGATCCAAGCCCTGGCCGGATGGCTTGTGGAGGAGATCGAGGCGGCGGCTCACCGGCAGGAGATTTAGCCCGTGGAACCTATCGCAATCATCGGTATGGGTTGCCGTTTTCCGGGGGCGAGCGACCTGAAGGCTTACTGGCAATTGTTGTGCGACGGCGTCGATGCCATCGGTGAAGTTCCGGCGGAGCGGTGGGATGTGGATGCCTTCTACGACCCCCACAGGCGAACCCCCGGAACGATGAACACGCGCTGGGGAGGGTTTTTGGAGTCGGTCGATCGCTTCGACCACCAGTTTTTTGGGATCACCCCCCGCGAAGCGCGGCTGATGGATCCGCAGCAGCGGCTGTTGCTGGAGGTGGCCTGCGACGCCTTCGAGCAGGCGGGACTGCCGCTGGAGCGCCTCGCAGGCAGCCGGACGGGGGTGTTCGTGGGGATATGCACCCAGGACTATACGCGGGTCAACAGGCGATTTCCCGACCGGCTCGACGCCCTGGTCGGCACCGGCAACGCCTTCAGCATCGCCGCCAATCGCCTGTCCTATCTGCTGGATCTGCGCGGCCCGAGCCTGGCGGTCGACACGGCCTGCTCCTCTTCGCTGGTGGCTTTGCACCTGGCCTGCCGGAGTCTGGCCCATCGCGAATCGGATCTGGCCCTGGCCGGCGGCGTCAATCTGCTGCTCTCTCCGGACCTGACGATTATCTTTTCTGAGGCGCAGATGCTCTCGCCCGATGGGCGCTGCCGCACCTTCGACAGCCGTGCCAACGGGTACGTCCGCGGCGAAGGCTGCGGTGCGGTGATCTTGAAGCGCCTGGCGGACGCCGAGCGCGACGGGGACCGGGTGCTGGCGCTGGTGGCGGGCTGCGCCCTCAACCAGGACGGGCGCAGCAGCAGCCTGACGGCTCCGAACGGATTGGCGCAGCAGGCGGTCATCCGGGAGGCCCTCGCCGCCGCCGGAGTGCCACCGGAAGCGATCGGCTACGTCGAAGCCCACGGCACCGGTACCCCCCTGGGCGATCCGATCGAAGTGCTGGCCCTGGGCGCAGTGCTGGCCGGCCGGCGCTCCCCGGACAATCCCTGTCTGCTGGGCTCGGTCAAGACGAACATCGGCCACCTGGAGGCCGCCGCCGGGATCGCCGGGATCATCAAAGTGGCGCTGTCGCTGCAGCATCGGCAGATCCCGCCGAGTCTGCACTTCGAGCAGGCCAACCCGCACATCCCGTTTGAGCGGCTGCCGGTGCGGGTCCTGGATAGCCTCGTTCCCTGGCCGCAAGCGTCGCAACCGGCCCTTGCCGGGATCAGCTCCTTTGGCTTTGGCGGCACGAACGCCCATGTAATTCTGCAGGAGGCGCCCGCCCTGCCGGTGCCCGCCCCCGCCGTGCCGCAGGCCGACGCGTATCTGGTGCCTCTGTCGGCCCGCACAGCCCAAGCTTTGCAGGATCTGGCTTCGGCGTACCGCGCGTGGCTGCGCTCGGACCAGGCGCTTCCCGCCCTGGCGGATCTTGCCTATAGCGCCGGGCTGCGCCGCAACCACCACGGCGAGCGCCTCGCTGTGGTCGCCCACACCCTTGCCGAACTGGGCGAGCGTCTGGAGGATTTTGGCCGGGGCCAGCCGCACTGCGGCGTGGTGAGCGGCAGGCAACCGCGCAAACGCCGCCCGAGGATCGCTTTTGTGTTCTCGGGCCAGGGTCCGCAGTGGTGGGCGATGGGACGGGAATTGCTGGAGCAGGAGCCGCTGTTTAAAGCCGCCGTCGAGCGCTGTGACGCCGCTGTGCGCGAACAGGCGGGCTGGTCGCTATTGGAGGAACTGCGCGCACCGGAGGCCGATTCGCGCCTTTTGCAGACGGAGTTTGCCCAACCGGCTCTGTTTGCCCTGCAGGTGGGCCTGGCGGACCTGTGGCGCAGCTGGGGGGTCCCACCGGACGGTGTGGTCGGCCACAGCGTCGGGGAGGTGGCCGCGGCCCACATCGCCGGGGTGCTGACCCTCGAAGAGGCGGTGCGCATCGTTGTGCACAGGGCGCGGCTGATGGAGCAGGCGACCGGGCGGGGGCGGATGGTGGCGGTGGAGTTGCCCGCGGCCCAGGCGCAGCAACTGATCGAGAACTTTGGCGACCGGATCGCCGTTGCTGCCGTCAACAGTCCCACCTCGACGGTGCTGTCCGGCGAAAGTGCGGCCCTGGCGGCAGTGGTGGCGATTCTGGAGCGCCGCGACATCTATCACAAATATCTCCCGGTGGACTACGCCTTCCATTGCCCGCAGATGGAGCCGTTCGCGCGGGAACTGAGCGCTCTGTTGGCCGGTCTGTCCCCCCGCCCCGCTGCGGTGCCAATTTATTCGACGCTCACCGGCGAAAGTGCCGCAGGCGGGCAGTTCGAAGCGGTCTACTGGGGGCGCAATCTCCGGGAGCCTGTGCGCTTTGCCGAGGCGGTCGCAGCACTGATAGCCGATCGCTATACCGTCTTTTTGGAGTTGAGCCCCCATCCGGTGCTGGGCGGTGCGATCCGCCAATGCCTGGAGCAGGCGGATCAAGAAGGCGTCGTTCTGGCCTCGCTGCGCCGCAAGGAGCCGGAGCGTCCCGCGCTGCTGGCGGCCCTGGGCACGCTCTACACCCTCGACTTTGCGATCGCCTGGGAACGCCTTGCCCCGCAGGGGCGCTTTTGTGCCGATCTGCCCCTCTATCCCTGGCAGCGCGAGCGCCACTGGCTCGACGTCCCGCCTGCGAGCCGGGCCGATCTCGTCCTCGCCGCGGACGGGGCTCCCCAGGCGATGCTGGGCGGGCGCCTGCCCTCGCCCCTCAAGCAGGTCCAGTTTCAGGCGCGCGTCGGCGTCGCCCGTCAGCCCTTTCTCGACGATCACCGCCTGCACGGTGTCGTGGTCGTACCGGGAGCTTCGTACATCTCGATGGCGATCGCCGCCGCGGGCGCCGTCCTCGGCGAGGGTGCCTACACCCTGCAGGACGTGTTGATCCAGGAGGCCTTCACGCTGTTTGACGGCGAGGAGCGCCTCGTGCAGCTGATCTTCGAACCGGATGGAGCGGACCGGGCTACTTTTCAGGTGTGTTGCGGCAAGGAGCGCGCCGAAGCGGGCGAAGCCGACTGGAAAGTGCTCGCCACCGGTGAGCTTGTCCGCGCAACGGACACCCAGAAGCTGTACCGGCCCGATTTTGCCGCCCCCCTCAGCCCGGAATCGGTCGAAGCGTTCTACCGGCGCATCCGCGAAGCGGGGCTGGATCTCGGACCCAAGCTTCAAGGGGTCCGTCAGGTCGAGCGATGCGACGGAGAAGCCCTGGGGTACCTGCAACTGCCGGAGGGTCTGGAGGCAGAAGCCTCGCTCTACCAGATCCATCCGGTGATGCTCGATTCCTGTTTGCAGGTGCTGGCGGGCGCTTTGCCCACTGCGGGCGAGCAGGCGTTCCATGGCAACGACGTGCACATTCCGGTGCATTTCGAGCGGATCCGCTACCACGGCAGCCCGGCGCGCGGACAGCTGCGCAGCCACGTGCGGATGCGCCCGCGCGAGCAGCAGCAGACCGGCACGCTCACCGGGGACTATGTGCTCTACGACGCGCAGGGCCGGGTGGTGCTCGAAATTGACGGTCTGTTGATGAAGCGCGCTTCGCGCGAAGCGTTGCTCAACATCATGCAGTCGAACGACTGGTTCTACGAACTCGCCTGGCAACCGCTGCCTTTGCCTGCCCCCCAAATCGCAACCCGGCCGCCGGGCCGTTGGATCGTGCTGAGCGGCAACAGCGCTCTGGGAGCGGACCTGGCTACCCGGTTGGAGGCGCAGGGCCACAGCAGCGTCCGCGTGGTTGCCTCCGAGCAGTTCGCAATTCTGGAGCCCGCTCGGCACTACGCGCTCAATGGGCAAAAGCCGGAGGATTTTCGGCGGCTGATGCGGGAAATTGTGAGCACCAACGGCCTGCCGCTGCTGGGGGTTGTGCACCTGTGGAGCCTGGAGGAGGCGAGCGGACCAGCGCTCTGGGAAAGTGCGCTGCACCTGGTCCAGGCGCTGGTGCTCGCCGAAAGCCAGGCGCCGCTGTGGCTGGTCACCCGGGGAACCCAGGCGCTCGGACAACCCCTTGGCGAGCGCGCGGTGGAGCACAACGCCCTGTGGGGCCTGGGTCGGGTGATCGCCCTGGAACACCCGGAACTCTGGGGAGGGCTTGTGGATCTCGATGTCGAGCCCGGCCGCGACGAGGGCGCCCGGTTGCTTGCTCAACTGCAGGCGCCGGATGGCGAAGATCACGTGGCCTGGCGCGGGGAGGAACGGCTGGCGGCCCGCCTGGTGCAGACCCGCCAGGGCCGGACTGCCGCGGGCGCCCCCCCCGCTTGGGAGAGCGGCGGCTATCTGGTGACCGGCGGGCTGGGCAATCTCGGTCTGCAGGTGGCGCGGTGGATGGTCGAGCAGGGTGCCAGGCACCTGGCGCTGGTGGGCCGACGCGCCCCCTCGCCCGAGGCCGAAGCTGCTCTTGCCGGCCTCAGGAAGCTTGGAGCCCAGATCTGCGTTCTGCAGGCGGACATCTGCGACCCGCACCAGGCGCAGGCTGTCCTGGAGCATTTCGGCGATGCGCTGCCGCCGCTGCGCGGGATCGTGCACGCGGCGGGGGTGCTCGACGACGGCCTGCTGGTCCAGCAAAACCGCGAACGCTTTGCCGCCGTCCTCGCCCCGAAGGTGCAGGGAGCCTGGCATTTGCACACGCTCACCCGCCAGATCGATCTGGACTTTTTTGTGCTGTTCTCTTCGGTGGCCGGTTTGTTGGGCTCCCCGGGACAGGGCAATTACGCGGCGGCGAACGCCTGTCTGGACGCGCTGGCCCATCACCGCCGCGCCCTGGGCCTGCCCGCCCTCAGTATCAACTGGGGACCCTGGGCCGAAGGCGGCATGGCCGCCGCCCTTAGCCGCCGGTATCAGGAGCGGATCGCCGCCCAGGGGGTGAGCGCCATCCCGGTCCAGCGCGGCCTCAAGGCCCTCGAATGGATGCTCCGCCAGGCCGTTCCCGCCCAACTGGGCGTGCTGCCGGTGCAGTGGGCGAAGTTTGTCCAACCGTTCCTGCCGGGCCGCCTGCCGTCCTTGCTCAGGCAAATCGCCCGGGAGGTTCAACCCCGGCAGAGCGCGGCGGTTCCAGCTCCAAGCGGCGGCGCCGAACTGGCCCAACAGTTGCGCTCGCTCGGTTTTGAGCCCTGCTATGCCCTTTTGCTGACCCACCTGCGCGGCCAGTTGGCCCAGGTGCTGGGGCTCGCTCCCTCCCACAGTTTCGATCTGGAGCAACCGGTCAACGAACTGGGTCTCGATTCGTTGATGACCACCGAACTCAAGCGACGAATCGAAGGTGAGCTGGGGGTGAGTGTGCCGGTGGTGCTGCTGTTGCAAAATCCCAGCCTCTCCCAGCTCGCCTGGAAACTGGCGCAGCAGGTTGCCGCCGATGCGCCGGCAGGCTCAACCTCCGGAACCGCCGCCGGACGGGACAACCCCTGGCTGGTGCGCCCCCGACCGAATCCCGGCGCGCGGTTGCGCCTGTTCTGCTTCCACTATCTGGGCGGCGGCGCCTCGACTTTTCGGCAATGGCCGGAGGGTTTGCCTGCCGACGTCGAAGTCTGCGCCATTCAATTGCCGGGGCGCGAGGAGCGGCTCGAAGAGCCGCCCGTGGCGGATTTCTTCGCGCTGATTGCGACCCTGGCCGAGCAGATCGGCCCCGAGCTGGATCGGCCGTTTGCCTTCTACGGCCACAGCCTGGGGGCGCTGGTCTGCTTCGAACTGGCCCGGCGGCTGCGCCGCCAATCCGGCGCGCTGCCGGTTCATCTGTTTGCCGCCGCCTACTATGCGCCGCACCTGCGCACGCCGTCCCAGGGCACCGGGGTGTCCGGCTGGACGGACGCCAGGCTCCGCGAGGAGATCCCGCGCGTCATCAGCGCACCCCAGTCGCTGATGGACAATGCCGAATTCATGCAGGTTCTGCTGCCGCGGGTGCGGGCGGACGCCTGCCTCCTGAGCACCCACCTCTACACCGAGGAGCCGCCTCTCGATTGCCCGATCACCGCCTTTGGCGGCCTGCAGGACACCGTCGTCGACCGCGAGTCGCTGGCTGCCTGGTCCGCCCACACCAACGGCGCCTTCCAGCTGGAGATGTTTGCAGGCAACCACATCTTCCTCGAGAGCGCCCGCGAGGCGGTGCTCGGGGCGGTCGCGGCGGGTTTGCTCGCCGCCCCGAGCGCCCACTAGCGGCGACCCCCACCCAAAATGTCGTGATTTTAGAGCCAAACCATGGTCAACCTACTCGACAATCCGTCCATTGCCGCCCAACCGACGACGCTCGTCGAAATGCTGCAGCGCCGGGCAATCCAGCAGCCCGAAAGACTCGCCTTCACCTTCTTGGCCGACGGCGAGACGCAGGAGAGCAACCTCACCTACGGCGAACTCGATCGGCGCGCCCGGGCGATCGCAGCCCATCTGCAGACTTTTGCCGCCGCCGGTGAACGGGCGGTGCTGCTCTATCCGACAGGATTGGACTACGTGGCCGCCTTCTACGGTTGCCTGTACGCAGGCGTGATCGCCGCACCGGCCTACCCACCCGATCCGACGCAACTGGAGAAGAGCCTCGCGGGTCTGCACGGGGTGATCCGCGACGCCCAGGCGCGCTGGGTGCTCACCACCACCGGCGTGCACGCGCTCGTCCACTCCCAACTGGCCGGCGGCGAAGAGCGGCAGCCGCTGCAGTGGCTGTGCACCGACCCGTTGCCCGAGACACCGGCCGAATCGTGGCGCCCCCCGCAGGTAGAGAGTGCTTCCATCGCGCTGCTGCAGTACACCTCGGGTTCCACAGCCGCTCCGAAGGGCGTCATGCTCACCCACGCCAACGTCCTGCACAACCAGAAGCTGATCCAGAGCGCCTGCCACCACACGGAGCAATCCACCTGGGTGACCTGGCTGCCTTTGCACCACAACCTGGCTTTGATGTCCGCGGTGGTGCAACCGGTCTACGTCGGTTATCTGAGCGTGCTGATGCCACCGCCGGCTTTTTTGCAGCGGCCGTTGCGCTGGTTGAGGGCTATCTCGCGCTACCGGGGCCGGGGGGCGGCAGGCCCCAACTTCGGCTTCAACCTCTGCATCAAAGAAATTCCGCCCGAACAGCGCGGCGAACTGGACCTGAGCAGTTGGGAGGTGGCGATTATCGGCGGTGAACCCATCCAGTGCGACTTGCTCGAGCGCTTTAGCGCCGCCTTCGCCCCCTGCGGGTTTCGCCCCGAGACGTTCGTGCCCGGTTACGGCCTGGCGGAAAGCGTCCTGATGGTCTCCGTCGGCCGCAAGTCCGAACGCCCAAAAGTCAAAGCCCTCGACAAGGCCCACCTGGCGGCGGGCCGCGCCGTCGATGCCCCCCCCGGCCAGGCCGAGGCGATCAAAGTGGCCGGGTTCGAACTGTACGACCATGACCCGACCATCGCCGTCGTCCACCCCGAAACCCGGCGGCGCTGTCAGCCGGGCGAGATCGGCGAAATCTGGGTGGCCGGCGGCAGTGTCGCAAGCGGCTACTGGCAAAAACCGGACATCTCCCAGGCGACCTTCGCAGCCCGGATCGCCGATTGCGCGGAAGGCCCGTTTTTGCGCACGGGAGATCTGGGCTTTATCGCCGACGGCCACTTTTTTCTGACCGGGCGCTGCAAAGAGCTCATCATCATCAGCGGCCGCAACCACTACCCGCAGGACATCGAATTGACGGTGCAGACGAGCCATCCGGCCCTGCGGCCCAACTCCAGCGCCGCCTTTTCGATCCCATCGGACGGTGAAGAGCGGCTGGTGGTGGCCGCGGAACTGGCCGACGACGATCCGGTGCCCGTGCCGGCGGCAAAGTCGATCGTGAGCGCCGTCCAGCGGGCCGTCGCCGAGCAGCACGGTCTGCGGCCCACCGTGGTGCTGCTCAAACCCGGAACATTGCCCAAGACCGCCATCGGCAAAATCCAGCGCCTCGGGGCGCGGGCGCGCTACCTGGCCGGTACCCTCGAAGCCTGGAGCAGCCAATAGGACCGTTTTCGCGCCATTTCACCAACGCAGGAACCACTTTGATGTTTGACCTTACCACTGCCCCCCCCGGCCGTCGGCACGCCGTCGTCATCGGCGGCAGCATCGCCGGCCTGCTGGCCGCCCGGGTGCTCGCTCCCCACTTCGAGCGGGTGAGCATCCTCGAGCGCGATCGCCTCGCAGATCAGCCCGAATTTCGCAAAGGGGTACCCCAGGCTCGCCATTTTCACCTGTTGCTGGCCCGGGGGCTGATGATCCTGGAGCAATTGTTGCCGGGCATCGAAGCCGATTTGCAGGCGGGCGGCGCTGTGCCCCTCGAATGGGGTGCGGAGGCGCTCTGGTTTTTGCCGGCCGGCTGGGCTCCGCGCTACTACAGCGGTCTGCGCACCTACTCCTTGAGCCGGGATCTGCTGGAGTGGTGCGTGCGCAGGCGCGTCCGGAGCATCAAGAACATCGCTTTTCGGACCACAGCCGAAGTCATCGAACTGTTGAGCGATCCTGGCCGCAGCCGCATCAGCGGGGTGCGGGTCCGCTGCAGCCAGCGCGCCGAGAGCGCTCCCGGCGCGGTCGAATCGTTGAGCGCCGACCTGGTCGTCGATGCGAGCGGGCGGAACACCCGGATGCCGCAGTGGCTGGAAGCGCTGGGCTACGGCTCCCTCGAACAGACCAAAATCAACGCCTTCATGGGCTATGCCACCCGCTACTACGCCCGCCCCGAGAACTTCCACGGTCAGTGGAAATCCCTGAACGTCTTTCGCAAACCCCCCGCGATGTTGCGCGGGGGCGCGCTCTTTCCGCTCGAGGGCGATCGCTGGATCGTCACCCTGGGCGGTGGAGCCCGGGACTATCCACCCACCGATGAGGCCGGCTATCTGGAGTTCGCGCGCTCTTTGCGCAGCCCGCTACTGTACGAGACCATCCAGGGCGCCCGGCCCGTCTCGCCTATCTATGGCTTCCAGAATGCCGAGAACTGTCTGCGCCACTACGAACGGCTGCCGCGCTGGCCCGAACGGCTGGTGGTGCTCGGGGACGCCACCTGCGCCTTCAATCCGCTCTACGGCCAGGGGATCACCATGGCCGGGCGGGGGGCGCTGTTGCTGGAGCGCTGTTTGCAGGAGCAACCCGGCGCCGAGCTGACCGGTTTGGGGCAGCGCTTCCAGAAGAACCTCGCCGAACTGAACACCTATCCCTGGCTGATGGCCACGGGCGAGGACTTTCGTTATCCGGTCACCGAAGGGGGGCAGCGCTCGATGCGCACCCGATTCATGCACTGGTACATGGACCGCGTGCAGATGCTCGCTACCGAAAAGGCCAGTATGTTCACCACCTACATCGAGGTGGTCAACATGCTCAAACCGCCGGGGGTATTCTTCCAACCGGAGATCGCCGCCGGGGTGCTCGCCAAAGCTTTCCGCAGGCAGCCCGCCGACAGCCCGTCCCCACCGGGCGGTTTCTCCACCCCGATGCGCACCGGCGACCCTTCGGCGCTGGCTGGACCAGCCTCCCCCGATGGTCGCTATTGAAGCCCCGTGGCGGCCGACTGCCGCCCCGCCGGTGCTGACCCCGGCTGCGGTACACATCTGGCAGGCGGATCTCGATTGGCCCGCCGCTCCGCTGCCGGTGCTGGAGCGCACCCTGTGCCCGCAGGAACGGAGCCGGGCGGAACGCTTCTGCTTCGAGCAGCACCGCCGGCGCTTTATCGTCGGCCGCGCCACACTGCGGATGCTGCTGGGACTGTATCTGCAGAGCGAACCGGCTTGCGTGCCAATCAGCTACGGAGCGCACGGCAAACCGCTGCTGGCCGACGGGGCGCACCCCTTGCGCTTCAATTTGTCCCACAGCCAGGGAAAGGCCGTCTACGCCTTCAGCTGCGGGCGGGAGGTCGGCGTCGATCTCGAATGGGATCGACCGCTCGCCAATTTCGATCAGCTTGCGCGTGTCGCTTTCTCCGAGGACGAAAACCGGGTATTCAAAGCCCTCGCGCCCTACCAGCGCCGCGCCGCTTTTTTTCGTTGCTGGACGCGCAAAGAGGCCTACGCCAAAGCCAGGGGATATGGCTTCGCACTCGCTCCCGACCGCTACACAGTTTCGCTCGCACCGGACGCACCGGCAGCACTCCTGCAAAGTCGGGAGGAATCTGGAGAAGCCGGGCGCTGGGTGCTGTTGGACCTGTTGCCCTGGCCGGATTATCCGGCAGCTCTGGCTGTGGAAGGTTCGAGCGGGCAGGTGCACTGCTGGCACAGCCCGGAGCCGATTTCAAGGAGATCGCCGCGATGAATCTTGCCTACATCCTGGACGAGGGGCTCGAAAATACGCCCCGCAAAACCCTCTTCACCGGCGACGGCCGCTCCTATACCTACAACCAGGTGGTGCGCGCGAGCGAAAATTTGGCGACCGGCCTGCGGCGGCTCGGGTACGCCCCCGGTTGCCGGATCGCCGTGATGCTGCCGAATCTTCCCGAATACGGCCTGGCCATGTACGGCCTGTGGTGGTTGGGGGCGCAACCCGTACTGATCAATCCCCAGCTGACCCTGCGCGAGTTGCGGCATATCTTGCTCGATTCACAGGCCCAGGCGGTGATCACCACCGCCGATTTGCTGCCGACCCTGGCGCCGCTGCGCTGTCTGCCGCCGATGTTGACTTTTATCGTCGTGGGCGGCGAGGTCCCGGCCGGGGATCTGAGCTTTGCCGAGCTGACGGCGACTGCCGGGCGCAGCGGCATCCAGCGGATCCACCCGACGGATACCGCCGCACTGCTGTACACTTCCGGAACTACCGGTGAACCGAAAGCCGCCCTGCTCACCCACGGCAACTTCTGGGCCATCGCCCAGAGCAGCCGGATAGCCATCGAAGGCACGCCGAAGGACCACCTGCTGTGTGTCCTGCCGTTGTTCCATTCGTTCGGATGCATGGTGGCCCTGGTGCTCTTTGCGCTGATGGGAGCGTCGGTCACCTTCGAGCACCGGCTCACCCCCAAGCGTCTGATGGAGCACCTGCGCGATCCGCGCTTGAGCTTTTTGATCGCCGTGCCGAATCTGCTCTCGACGCTGCTGCGTTTTCCGGCGGACTTTCGGCTGACGGAGAACCTGCGGTGCGTCTGTTGCGGCGGCAGCGCCCTGCACCCCCAGGTGGAGGCGGACTTTCGCGCCCGCTTCGGGGACATCGTCCGCCAGGGCTACGGCCTCACCGAATGCGTCAGCAGCACCACCCTCAATCCCCTGCCCGGCCCGGTCCGGCCCGGCTCGATCGGCAAGCCCCTGCCGGGGGGACCGGAACTGGCTATCTGCGACCCGCAAACCGGTGCCTTGCTGGGCGAGCGCCAGGTGGGCGAGTTGTTGATCCGCGGCCCCCATGTCTTCAAGGGCTACCACAACCGGCCGGAGGCGAGCGCAGCGGTATTTCTGGACGGCTGGTTGCGCTCGGGGGATCTGGGCTATCGGGACGCGGATGGGTACTACTTTGTGGTCGACCGCATCAAAGATGTAATCATCGTCAGCGGCCAGAATGTCTATTCCCAGGAGGTCGAAAAAGTCCTGCTCAGCCACCGGGCGGTGCGCGAAGCCGCCGTCGTGGGCGACCCGGACCCCGACAAGGGCGAGGTTGTCCACGCCTACGTGAGCCTGCACGAAGGAGCGACGGTCGGGGAGGCCGAGCTTGTGCACTACGCCCGCTCGCAACTCGCCCCGATCAAAGTGCCGCGGCGGCTCACGGTGGTGGAGGCGCTGCCCAAATCGCCCACAGGCCGGATCCTCAAGCGCCGGTTGCGCCCGCAGGCCGCGGCCGCCGACCCCGAAGCGAGCGGCGTCGAGGTCGAGCACCATGCCAACGGCGGCGCGCCGGCGGCTGCAGGAGCCTTGCCATGCAAAAAGTAATCGTCGAAGCGTTTGGGGGGGTCGAGCGGCTGCACCTGGCCGCCTTGCCCGACCCCTGCCCGACCGGGCAGCAGGTGCTGGTGCGGCTGACCAGCATCGGCATGAACCACGCCGACTTGATGGCGCGCCGCGGCGAGTACCGGCTTTCTTCAGGAGAGCCGCCCTTCACCCCCGGCCTGGAAGGTGGCGGCTACATCGAGGCTGTCGGGCCCGCAGTGCACGACCGGCACGTCGGCCAACGGGTGCTGCTCAGCCTCGACGCGCCGGTCCACCCTGAGGGCCGGGTCGGAACCTACGGCACGCACTACTTGACGAGCGCCGCACAGACGGTGATTGCCCCCGACGCCCTGCCCGACCAGCTGCTGGGGGCGCTCTGGCTGGCGTACCTGACGGCCTGGAGTTGTCTTATCTGGCGCCAGGGCCTCAGAGCCGGTCAAGTGGTGCTGTTGCCCGCCGCGAGCAGCAGCGTCGCCATCGCCGCCGCCCAGATCGTCCGCCACCATGGCGGCGTGGCGATCGGCACCACGACCAGCGCCCTCAAGTGCGAAAAGCTGCAGGCGATGGGCGAATCCGCCTACGCCCAGATCGTGTGCACCGGCGAGCGCCAGTGGCGCAAGCAGGTCAAAAAGCTCACCGACAACCGCGGCGTCGATGTGGTCTTCGACCCCGTGGGGGCCGGGCCGTTGTTGCAATCGGCGATCCACCTGCTCGCGGAGGGCGGAACGATCTGGATCTACGGCCTGCTGGGCAAACCGGACGTGCTGGATGTCACACCGCTGATTCGCAAGCGCGCCGCCCTGCGCGGGTGGCTGCTCGACGAATTGAGCGCCCTGGGAAGCGAGCCGGTGCAAAGGGCCTACCAACACGTTCTCGATCGGTTTGCAGATGGTACCTACGCGCTGCCGATAGCGGGAATCTTCCCGCTGCGGGACGTCCGCGAAGCCCACGCGCGGATGGAGCGGGGCGCACACATCGGCAAGTTCATCCTGGTGCCCTGAAGATGACAAAAAGCTCAGGAAAACCACAGATGGCGACAGCAACCCGGACGGCCGACAACCTGGTCGAGGCCCTCAGGCGGTGGGCTTCCGTGCGCTCCGCCCGGAACGCTTACACCTGGGAAGGGGAGAGCGCCGGAGCTGTGCGACTGACGTTCTTTGAAATCGATCGCCTGGCCAGGGCGATCGCCGCCAGGCTGCAGCAGTCGAACTTGCGCGGACGACGGGCGGTGCTGCTCTATCCGCCGGGGCTGGAATTTGTGGCGGCCTTTATGGGGTGCCTGTACGCCGGTGTAACGGCAGTTCCGGCCCACTCCCCGCGGCCGCGCCGCCCGGCGCCGAAGCTCCAGGCCATCCTGGCGGACGCTGGGGTGACGGCGGTGCTGACGACCGCAGCTTCCCTGGCCCGCAGCGATCAGTGGACCACCCAGAATCCCCAACTGGCCGGGTTGCAATGGCTGGCCACCGACAACCTCGGCACCGATCTGGCCGACACCTGGCAGGAGTGCACTTTCTCCAAGGACAGCCTCGCGTTTTTGCAGTACACCTCCGGATCGACAGGCCATCCGAAGGGGGTAATGATCACCCACGGCAACTTGCTGCACAACCAGCGGATGGTCGAAGGCGCCTTCGGGCACAGCGACGAGACGATCTTCGCGGGCTGGCTGCCGCTCTTTCACGACATGGGACTAATCGGCAACGTGCTGCAGCCGCTCCACCTGGGTATCCCCTGTGTCTTGATGTCACCGGTGGATTTTGTGCAGAAGCCGCGCCGCTGGCTCGAAGCGATCACCCGCCACCGCGCCACCACCAGCGGCGGGCCGAACTTTGCCTACGACCTGTGCGTGCGCAAGGTGTCGGCTGAGCAGCGCGAGGGGCTCGATCTGAGCAGTTGGCGCGTGGCCTTCAACGGAGCGGAGCCGGTGCGCGCCCACACCCTCCAGGCGTTTGCTGCCGCCTTCGCCGGGTGTGGATTTCGGGCGAAGGCGTTCTATCCTTGCTACGGCCTGGCGGAGGCCACCCTGTTTGTGACAGGTGGTCTTTTTCAGACCCCCGCCGTCGTGCGCAGCGTCGCCGCCGCCGCCCTTGAGCAAGACAGGGTCGTGCCCGCCGCCGAGGACGATCCCGGCAGCCGCCTGCTGGTGGGTTGCGGACGACCCTGGTTGGGGCAGGAGGTGGTGATCGCCGATCCGACGAATTTGACGCTCTGCCCCCCCGCGCAGGTGGGTGAAATCTGGGTTGCAGGGCCGAGTGTCGCCCGGGGCTACTGGAACCGGCCCGCCGAAACCGCAGCGACTTTCGGCGCCCGTCTGGCCGGCACGGGTGCCGGGCCATTCCTGCGCACGGGCGATCTCGGGTTTATCGAGGGCGGGGAGTTGTTCGTCACCGGCCGCCTCAAGGACTTGATCATCATTCGGGGGGCGAACCATTACCCCCAGGACATCGAAGCATCGGTGGAAAATTGTCACCGGGCCTTGCGCCCGGGCTGTGGGGCGGCTTTTGCCGTCGAATTCGACGGCGAAGAACGGCTGGTGGTCGTCCAGGAACTCGAACGACAGCTTCCCCAAGCGCTGGATTTCGAAGAAGTGCTCAGCAGTATCCGCCAGGCGGTGGCGGCCCGCCACGGGCTGCACGTCGATACGGCCGCGCTGATCAAAACCGGCTCCATCCCCAAGACCTCCAGCGGCAAAATCCAGCGCCGCACCTGCCGTAGCCAGTTTCTCGACGGGACGCTGCCGGTGCTCTACGCCGGGGGCAGAAGCCCGATGCCGCCTGCGGGGCGCCCGAGTGTCTGAACATTTCACAGGAAGCCGAACGATGTCATCGCCCTTCGAGCGCGCCATGCAGAGCAATCCGCCTGCCAGTCCGCTCCCCTGGCAAAAGACGATCATCAAAAGCACCGCCGCCGTGCGCAACGCCCAGCGGATGCACGCGCTGGCCATTCTGTCGCTGCCTGCCGTCGCCACGGCGGCGGCGGCGGCAATCGCCCTGCGCTCGGGCCTTGGGCTCTTGGAATTGGGGCTGTTTTTGGGGATGTACACCCTGACGATGGTGGGGGGGATCACCGTCGGCTTCCACCGGCATTTCACCCACTGCGCCTTTCAGGCGCACCCTGTCATCCGCGTACTGCTCGCCGTCCTCGGTTCGATGGCCTGCGAAGGTCCGCTCATCTATTGGGTCAGCAACCACCGGCGGCACCACCAGTACAGCGATCGCCCGGGTGACGTGCACTCGCCCTACATCAGGGCGCAAACGCCGTTGGGCGGCCTGCGGGGATTCTGGCACGCCCACATCGGCTGGACGTTCGATCACGACCTGACCAACGCCACCATCTTCGCGCGCGATCTGATCCGCGATCCGCTCATCGCCCGCGTCAGCAGGCTCTACTACCTGTGGGCGGCCCTGGGGTTGCTCCTCCCGGCGCTGCTCGGAGCCTGGTGGACCCGGGATACAAACGGTGCGCTGCTTGGCTTGCTCTGGGGGGGTGGGGTGCGGTTGTTTTGTTCCTATCACTTCACCAACAGCATCAACTCGGTGACGCATCTGTTCGGCAGCCGGCCCTTCGAGACCGGCGAGCGCAGCACCAACAACCCCTGGTTGGCGCTGCCGACCGGCGGGGAGTCCTGGCACAACAACCACCACGCCTTTCCCAACTCGGCGGTATTCGGGCTCCAACCGTGGCAACCCGACCCCGGAGCCTGGCTGATTCGCTTGCTCGAAAAGCTGGGTCTCGCCCGAGAAGTCAAGGTGCCTTCCCAGGCGCTGATCGCCGCCAAGGCGGTGCGCCCACAGCCAACCCGTTCGCACGCAGGTTAACCCTATGGACGCAAAGCCGATCTTCTCGCAGGCGACGAGCAAAGGCCCGCGCAAGACCCTCGACAGTGCCCGCTTGAAAAACCACCAGCGGCTGCACGCCGTCGCGGTCAGTTCGCTGTCGCTGCTGGGCTGTCTGGCGGCCCTGGCGTTGGTTTGCCTGGGCCGACCGCCGGGCGCTGTAGAAGTCGGGCTTTTTCTGGGCGGGTTCCTCTGCACCGGCTTCGGGGTGAACATCGGTCTGCACCGGCACTTTACCCACCGCAGCTTCCAGGCCGTTACGCCTGTGCGGGTGGCGCTTGCGATCCTCGGTTCGATGGCGGCCCAGGGGCCTGTAATCTTCTGGGTGGCCCTGCACCGCTTGCACCACGAGTTCAGCGACCAACCGGGGGACATCCATTCCCCCCACTTTCACGGCGAGGGGTGGTGGGGAAGCGTGCGGGGGCTCTGGCACGCCCACGTCGGCTGGACGTTCGACCATGCCGTTCCAAACGCCGCCTACTATGCCGGTGACCTGCTGCGGGACAGAGCGATCGCGCCCATCAGCCGGACTTATTTTTTCTGGGTGTTTCTCGGCCTGCTGATTGCGGCGGTGTTGGGCGGTGTGCTCACCGGGACGTGGATGGGAGTGCTCACCGGCTTTTTGTGGGGTGGACCGGTGCGGATTTTCTGCTGGCACAACATGATCTGGTCGATCACCTCCTGCGCGCACTTTTTTGGTGAACGTCCTTTCGATGCCGATGACCGGAGCACCAACAATTTCTGGTTTGCCATCCCGACTCTGGGCGAGTCCTGGCACAACAACCACCACGCCTTTCCGAACGCAGCGATGGCGGGTCTGGAGTGGTGGCAGATCGATCCTTCCGGCTGGGTTATCCGTGCACTAGAAAAACTGGGCCTGGTCTGGGACGTGAAGATCCCCACCCAAGCGATGCGCCGGGCCAAGGCAAGAGCGATCTGACCTGTCGATACTGTTCTGAACGTAGGTACCTGCATGGAAACACAGCCTCTGTCGAATCCGGCCCGGAAGACGGCCGCTGTCCACCCGCACGAAGCGGAGATTCAGGAGTGGCTGATTGCCTATCTGGCACAGTTGCTCGACATCCGCCCGGACAAAGTCGATATCGCGATCCCCTTCGAGCGCTACGGACTGGATTCCTCCGCTTCGATCGGCATGACGGGCGATCTCGAAGCCTGGCTGGGCTGCGAACTTGATCCGGCCCTGCTGTACGACTACCAGACCATCGAGATCCTGGCCCGCCACCTGGCTGGCCGGGTTTGATGGACACCGGCACCCGGATGGGGGAGCCCATCGCCATCGTCGGGATGGGCTGCCGGTTTCCCGGCGGGGCTGAAAACCCCGAGCGCTTCTGGCAGCTGCTGCGCGACGGGGTCGACGCGATTCGCGATGTGCCCCCCGAACGCTGGAACCTGGCGGATCTGTACGATCCCGCTCCCGGGGCGCCGGGAAAGACCTGCACGCGCCGGGGCGGTTTTCTGGAGCAGGTGGACCGGTTCGACGCCGAATTTTTTGGCATCTCCCCACCCGAGGCGCAGCGGATGGACCCCCAGCAGCGGCTGGTCCTGGAGGTGGCCTGGGAAGCGCTTGAAGATGCCGCCATCGTGCCTGTGGCGCTCGCCGGCAGCCGGACGGGAGTGTTTATCGGCATCTGCCACAGCGACTACGACACGCTCGCCTTTCGCCAGTACTCGGGTATTCACATGCTGGACACCACCGGCACCTCCGACTGCATCGCCGCCAACCGCCTGTCCTACCTGCTGGACCTGCGCGGCCCGAGTCTGGCAATCGACACGGCCTGTTCCTCCTCGCTGGCGGCTTTGCACCTGGCCTGCCAGAGTCTGTGGTTGGCAGAGTCGACCCTGGCGCTGGCGGGCGGCGTGCACCTGAACCTGTCTCCGGAGCGCAGCATCGGCCTCAGTCAGGGGCGGATGCTGGCGACGGACGGCCGCTGCAAGACCTTCGACGCGCAGGCCGACGGCTACGTGCGCGGCGAGGGCTGCGGGGTGCTCGTTCTGAAGCGTCTGAGCGACGCGCTCGCCGATCGAGACCCGATCCGGGCGATTATCCGGGGGACCGCCGTCAACCACAACGGCCGCAGCAACGGCCTGACCGCCCCGAACACCGCCGCGCAGGAGGAAGTGATCCGCCGGGCTCTTGCCCAGGCAGGCGTACAACCGTCGCAGGTGAGCTATGTCGAGACCCACGCGACCGGCACCGCCCTGGGGGATCTTATCGAGTTCAAGGCCCTCAAGGCCGTACTGGGTCAGCGTCAGCAAGGCGATCCACGTTGCTTGCTGGGCTCGCTCAAGACGAACATCGGCCATCTCGAGGCCGCCGCCGGAATCGCCGGGCTCATCAAGGTCACCCTGGCCCTCCAACACCGACAGATTCCACCTTCTTTATCCCCCCAGCGGCTGCATCCTTACATTCGCCTCGACGGCACCCCCTTTGAAATTCCGACCCGGGGACAATCCTGGGAGCCTGGGGGCGAATTGCGCCTGGCCGGGGTGAGCGCCTTCGGCTTCGGCGGCACCAACGCCCACCTCCTCCTGCAAGAAGCCCCCCCCGAACCGCCTGCTCCCCCCAACCACCCGACTATCCCCCACCTGCTCACCCTCACCGCCCGCTCCGATGCCGCCCTGCGCCAACTGGCCGGGCGCTTCGCCAATCACCTGGACGCCGCCCACCCCGCCCACCTGCCGGATATTTGCTTTTCGGCCAACACCGGACGCACACTGTTCGCCTTTCGGCTGGCGCTCGTGGCGGAGCACCCCGCCGAGATGGCGGGCCTGCTGGCAGCTTTTGGCTGTGGCCAAAGACCGCCGGGAGTGCACTTTGGCCACAGCCCGCGGCGGCGGACGGCGGTGGTGGAGGTGGAGGAGGGTGCCTATCCGCGGCCGCAAAGCTCGTTGGCAGAGCGGCGGCGGATGCTGGAGGTGCTGGGTGGGTGGTTCGTAGAAGGCTCGGCGGCGGTGGAGTGGGGGCGGTTGGCGGGGGATGGGCGGATGCGGCGGGTGTCGCTGCCGACTTACCCCTTCGAGCGACAACGCTACTGGATGGAGTCGCCCCCCGCCGCGACGGCGGCAGTCAAAGCATCAGATCAGACGAAGGAGGTTTAAAGGCATGGAAGTGCAGCATCTTGACCGTATCCGGCCTTCCGGCGATTGCCCGACGGCGCCGCAAATCGAAGCCTGGTTGGCTGCCCGCCTGGCCCAGTTTCTGGGCATCGCGGCAGAACGCATCGATAGCACCGTTCCCTTTAGCGACTACGCCCTCGACTCCTCCGTGGCCGTCACCGTCACCACAGAGATGGGCAACTGGCTCGGGCGCGATCTTGAACCCACCCTCTTTTGGGAATTTATCAACATCGAATCGGTCGCCGAACACCTCGGCGCCTGATCAATGCTTGAAAAACCAGTTGCCCCGGCTCACCATCGAGGAGCAGACCATGGATTCTGTCGCCAATCTCAATCAGGATGCGTTCGGCAATACGCTGCCCCAAACAGAAGCACCCTTTAAATTCAATGTTTTCGATCCCGCTTTTCACGAAGATCCCTATCCGTTTTACGACCGTCTGCGCCGCGAGTCTCCCATCTATCGCAACTTTATGGGTGCCTGGGTATTTACCCGCTACAGCGATATCAAATCCATCCTGCGCGACCGGCGCTTTCGCGTCCTCGACAAGCCCGGCTGGATCAAAAACAAAAATCGCTATCTCACACCGGATCAGGGAAACTTCGATGCCCTGGTCCGCTCCAGCAGCAAGTTTTTCTTCTTCCTGGAACCTCCCGATCACGGCCGGTTGCGGGGACTGATCACCAAGGCTTTTAGCGCAAGTTTTGTCGATCGGCTGCGTCCGCACGTCGAGGCGACCCTGGCGGATTTGCTGGGTAAGGTGCGCGAGCAAGGTGCGATGGACATCATGGCCGACTTGGCCTGCCCGCTTCCGGCCATCGTCATTGCCCGGCTCATCGGAGTGCCGGCGGCGGATTATGCCCGGTTGGGGCACCTGTCGGACGAACTGGCGCGCATCTTCGACCCGGTGATTTCCCTGGAAGGCTATCTGCACTTAAATGCGGTGGTCGAGGAATTCGGCAGTTATTTTCTTGATCTTGTCGCCGAGCACAAGCGACAGCCGGGCACGGATCTCATCGACAGTTTGATCGCCGCCCAGGAGGAAGGCAACCGCCTCAGTGAGGAGGAAGTGGTCGCCGTCTGTATGCAGCTGTTTGCCGGGGGTGAAGAGACGACGGTCAATCTCATCGGCAACGGCATGCTCGCCCTGCTGACCCATCCGGAGCAACTGGAACTCCTGCGCAGTAAGCCGGAGATCATCGCCGGCGCGGTCGAGGAGTTGCTGCGCTACGACAGTTCGATTCAACTGGTCGCCCGGGCGGCAATCGAGGATATCGAGATAGAAGGTTGCACGATTGGCGCCGGTGAGCACGTACATCTGTACCTGGGGGCAGCCAACCGCGACCCGGCCCAGTTTTTCGATCCCCACAGCTTGGATCTCACCCGCGTCGACAACCGCCATCTCGCTTTCGGCGACGGCATTCACCATTGCTTCGGCGGTCCGCTGGCGCGTGTGGAAGGTCAGGTCGTCTTTCAAACCCTGGTGCAGCAATTCCCGAAGCTGCGCCTCGCGGAGAGTCGGCGGCCCGAGCGGCGCGAAGGGACGCTCTTGCGTGGGTTGAAGACGTTGCCTGTCACCTTTTGATGGCTGCGGGAGCAAACGGTATGGATAGAGAACCAATCGCCATCGTCGGGATGGGCTGCCGGTTTCCCGGCGGGGTCGACAGCCCCGGCCAATTCTGGCAGCTGCTGTGCGATGGGGCCGATGCAATTAGCGATCTGCCCCCCGCGCGCTGGAATCTGGCGGATCTTGACACACTGGAACCCGGGGCGTCTGAGATGAAGCACGCGCGCCGGGGCGGATTTCTGGAGCAGGTGGACCGGTTCGATGCCGAATTTTTTGGCATCTCCCCGCGGGAGGCCGTCACGATAGATCCGCAGCAGCGTCTGGTCCTGGAGGTGGCCTGGGAAGCGCTCGAAGATGCCTGCCAGATTCCGGGGCGGCTGGCAGGCACTCGCACCGGTGTCTTCGTGGGTCTGTCGAGTTTCGATTATTACGAACTGCTGATGGCGGATGGCCGCAACTTCGATGCCTACTTGGGCACCGGCAACACCAACTGTGTTGCGGCCAATCGCCTTTCCTATGTGCTCGATCTCAAAGGACCGAGTCTGGCGGTCGATGCCGCCTGCTCCTCCTCGCTGGTGGCGGTGCATCTGGCCTGCCAGAGCCTCTGGAACGGCGAGTCCGATCTGTGCGTAGCGGCCGGGGTGCACGTGATGTTGTCCCCCAGGATTACGATGAGCTTCATCAAGGCGGGAATGATGGCGGCGGACGGCCGCTGCAAAACCTTCGACGCCCGTGCGGACGGCTACGTCCGCAGCGAAGGGGCCGGCGCCCTTATCCTGAAGCCGCAATCTTCAGCCCTGGCCGACGGTAACCGGATCTATGCGGTGATTCGAGGGAGCGGGACGAATCATAACGGCCGCAGCAACGGCCTGACCGCTCCCAACCCCCGCGCCCAGGAAAGCCTGCTGCGGCAGGTCTGGCGGCAGGCGGACGTCCTGCCGGGCCAGGTCCAGTACGTCGAAGCCCACGGGACAGGCACCGCCCTCGGGGATGCGATGGAGAGCAAAGCCCTGGGAGCGGTTCTCTGCGAGGGCTATCCCAGCGGGCGCTCCTGCCTGGTCGGTTCAGTCAAGACGAACATCGGCCATCTCGAGGCCGCCGCCGGAATCGCCGGGATTATCAAAGTCGCCCTGGCCCTCCACCACCGGCGAATACCTCCCAATCTGCACTTTGAGCAACCGAATCCGCACATTCCTTTCGAACGCCTGCCCCTGCAGGTCGTGCGGGAGTTGACCCCCTGGGAGCCTGGGGGCGAATTGCGCCTGGCCGGGGTGAGCGCCTTCGGCTTCGGCGGCACCAACGCCCACCTCCTCCTGCAAGAAGCCCCCCCCGAACCGCCTGCTCCCCCCAACCACCCGACTATCCCCCACCTGCTCACCCTCACCGCCCGCTCCGATGCCGCCCTGCGCCAACTGGCCGGGCGCTTCGCCAATCACCTGGACGCCGCCCACCCCGCCCACCTGCCGGATATTTGCTTTTCGGCCAACACCGGACGCACACTGTTCGCCTTTCGGCTGGCGCTCGTGGCGGAGCACCCCGCCGAGATGGCGGGTCTGCTGGCAGCTTTTGGCTGTGGCCAAAGGCCGCCGGGAGTGCATTTCGGCCACAGCCCGCGGCGGCGGACGGCGGTGGTGGAGGTGGAGGAGGGTGCCTATCCGCGGCCGCAAAGCTCGTTGGTAGAGCGGCGGCGGATGCTGGAGGTGCTGGGTGGGTGGTTCGTAGAAGGCTCGGCGGCGGTGGAGTGGGGGCGGTTGGCGGGGGATGGGCGGATGCGGCGGGTGTCGCTGCCGACTTACCCCTTCGAGCGGCAGCGCTACTGGATGGCACCAGAGCAGCAGCCGTTACCGGTGCACCCCACTCCTGCAAAAGTCCCCCAGCCGCCTCATACCCCGCGCGACCGGTTGGCCGCCTACGTTCAGAAGCAGGTGATGGACGTACTGAAGCTGCACTCTGCACAAACCTTCGAGCCCGAACGCTCGTTGAGCGATCTGGGCCTCGACTCGCTGATGCTGGTGGAACTGCGCGACCACTTTACTCGCGATCTGCAGGTCACTTTGTCCCCTGCCCGCCTGCTGCGCAACCCGAGTATCGACGAACTGGTGGAGGAATTGTCGAAACATCTGCGCGAAAAGGCGCCTGCCGCGCAGCCGCAGACACTGCGCGATGCGCCTGTGCAGGAGAGAGCCTGGCTTGCGCACCGCCTGCACCGACCCAAGGCGCGGCTGCGGCTGTTTTGTTTTCATCACCTGGGGGGCGGCGCTTCTGTGTTCCGGCAGTGGGCCGATGCTCTGCCTGCCGACGTGGAAGTCTGCCCCGTGCAATTTCCCGGCCGGGAGGAGCGCATCGCCGAAATGCCGCTCACCAGCTTTTGCGCGGCGATTGAGCTGCTCGTTCAGGTGCTCGAACCTCATCTCGATAGGCCGTTTGCCCTGTACGGCCACAGCATGGGCTCGCTGGTAGGTTTCGAGCTTGCCCATCGGCTTGGGGAGCACCACGGTCTGCAGCCGGAACACCTGTTTGTGGGCGGTCTGTGGGCTCCTCACCTGCACGCGGCCAAAATGGCGCACCAACAAGCATCCCTCTCGACCTTGCTGGAAATCCCGGCGGCGCTGCGCACCGATGCTCAGTTCATGGCCCAGTTGTGGCCTGCTGTGGAAGCGGATAACCACCTATGCCGAAGCTACAGCTACCAGGAGCGCGCCCGTCTGCTGGGCTGTCCGCTCACGGTCTTTGGCGGTCTGCAGGACCGCGTGGCCGGCCGCGAGGAGTTGACGGCCTGGAACCGGCACACCAACGGCATCTTCAGGCTGCAGATGTTTCCTGGAAGACACCTGTTTCTCAACGACAGTCGGGACGCGCTGCTCAAAGTGCTCGCCCGCTCGCTGGCACCGGCCCGCTCAGTTTACTGAACATGCTGTATCTCTATCTCGGCTCGACGATGGAAACCGACCACTTTCCTGCGCCCTCGTCCAAATATCTGCCCGGCGGCAAAGTGCGGGTAACGACCGCCAACGCCCATCTGCAGGCCCGCTACCGGAGCGTGGGCCTGGTGACCCTTGGGATCCCCGCCCTGGGAACCCTGGCGGCCCTGGGCCTGCTGGCCTTCCAGCCGCTTCGGCTTCTGGATGTCGCATTGCTGCTGGGGATGTACGTCCTGACGGTGTTCGGCCTGGAAGTCGGCTATCATCGCCACTTCGCCCACGGCGCCTTCAAGGCGAGTCCACCGGTGCGGGTCACCCTGGCGGTTCTGGGTGGGATGGCCGCCTCCGGACCGCTCATCTACTGGGCTGCCACCCACCGCCTCCACCACCATTTCCCGGACGAGCCCGGCGATCCCCATTCGCCCTACCTCAAAGCCGACCGGCCGCTTGAGCGGCTGCCGGGCCTCTGGCACGCCCACACCGGCTGGATGCTCGACAGCGAAATTACCAACTGCGCACTTCTGGCCCGAGATCTGCTGCGCGATCTCAATGTCAGCCGCCTCAACCGCCGGTACTACCTCTGGGTGCTGCTCGGGCTGTTGCTCCCCGCCCTCGTGGGAGGACTGGCAAGCGCGACCTGGATGGGAGCCCTGCAGGGGCTGCTGTGGGGTGGGATGGTCCGCATCTTCCTGGTCCACCAGCTCTACATCGGCGCCCTCAACTCCGTCTGCCACCTGCTGGGTGATCGCCCTTTCGCCACCGGAGATTTGAGCACCAACAACGCCTGGCTCGCTCTTCCTACCCTGGGTGAGTCCTGGCACAACAACCACCACGCCTTTTGCAGCTCGGCTGTGACCGGTCTGGAGTGGTGGCAGATCGACCCGAGCGGCTGGTGCATTCGGCTGCTCGCTGCTGTCGGCCTGGTCTGGGAGGTAAAGATTCCGAACCAAGCAACGATCGCCGCCAGGAGGCAAGTCCGATGAATACCGCTGCGACGGCCCAGGCTTGCGCCTCGGCGCAGGCCATTCAATACCACTACGACCTGGGAAACGAATTTTACCGGCTGTGGCTCGACAGCAGCATGACCTATTCCTGCGGTCTTTGGGAAGCAGACGGCACGCTGGAGGAGGCCCAGGCCCGCAAGATCGACCATCACATCCGCGAAGCCCGGGCCGCGGGGGGCGGCCGGGTCCTGGACATCGGCTGCGGCTGGGGGGGAACACTGCGGTCGCTGGTCGGGGCGCACGGTGTCACCCGGGCCGTCGGACTCACCCTGAGCCAAACCCAGGCCACCTGGATCGCCGCTTTTGGCCATCCCCGCATCGAAGTCCGGCTCGAAAGCTGGCAGGACCATGCGCCGGCAGAACCTTACGACGCGATCATCTCCGTGGGCGCTTTCGAGCACTTCGCCAGACCGGAGCTCACCGGTGCGCAAAAAGTGCAAGTCTACCGCGAGTTTTTCGAACGTTGCCACGGTTGGCTGCCGCCCGGCGGGCGGCTTTCGCTGCAGACGATCGCCTACGGCAACGTCCCCAAGCAGCAGATGCATCCATTTTTCTCCAGCGAGATCTTCCCCGAATCGGACTTGCCGACCCTGACGGAGATCGCCCAAGCGAGCGCGCGCACGTTCGAAGTGATCGCTTTGCGCAACGACGCGGAGGATTACCGGCTCACCTGCCAAAGCTGGCTGACGCGCTTGAAATCGCACCGGGCGCAGGCCGTGGCCCTGGTCGGGGAGGCGGCGGTCAGCCGATACGAGAAGTATCTGGCGCTGTTTGTGCTCAGCTTTCGCACCAGGGCTATGCACCTGCTGCGCATCACCCTGCGCCGCAACGACCGGCTTTTTGACCAGCAAGGCGACCACCAGACGACGCACGGGCAGAGTTCAGATACCAGGGCAAGGTCGGCGGCCTCTCCCGGCATGAAGGGGGAAGGTTTCTACGACGCACACTCTGACTCTCAAAAGCTCGCTCTAGTCTCGGCGCAGGCGCTGATTGCCGGAGCGGTCCGCCGCATCCCGCCGCTTACGGACAGCCGACCGTTTACGATCGTCGATTACGGCTGCTCCGAAGGCCGGAACTCCCTGATGGCCGTCCAGTGGGCTCTCGATGCCCTTGCCGGCCAAGAAGATCTCCAACCGACCATTTGTGTTGTCCACAACGACCTGCCCACCAACAATTTCAACGGGTTGTTCCGCAACCTGGGCTCAACCGGGTGCTGCCTGGAGACGGCCAACGGGTGTCCAATCTATGTCTTCGCCGCCGGCCGTTCGTTCTACCGCCAGATCCTCCCCAGCGGCTCAGCCAGTTTCGGCCTCTCGTCGACCGCTTTGCACTGGTTAAGCCGTCCGCCTGTTGTGCACTTTCCGGAGCACACCTACTCCGGATGGGCCAGGGGGTCGGTGCGCGAAGCTTTCGCCGCACAATCCCGACAGGATCTGACCACTTTTTTGTCCTGCCGAGCTCAAGAAACCCGGCCCGGCGGACGGCTGGTGCTGTTGATGCTCGGGCGGGCGGATGCCGGTGAATTGGCAGGGATCGACGGCGAGAAAATCAGTGGGTTGATGACGACCGAACTGATGAACCAGGTGCTCATCGAAATGGTGGAAGACGGCACCCTCGATCGCCAGGAATACCACGACTTTTTCTATCCCACCTACTGCCCGTCTCTGGCGGAGGTGCTTGCCCCGCTCCAGGAACCCGGCTCGCCGTTGGTAGAGCAATTTACCGTCGAGCATGCCGAGGTGCAGGCTCTGCCCTGTCCTCTCTACACCCGCTACCGGCAGAGCGGCAATCTCCAGGAGTACGCGCAGGCGTACACGGCCTTCATCCGGGCATTCAGCGAACCGCTGTTTGCCCAAACCCTTTTTCGCGGCCGAGCGCGCTTGCTGGAGAATTACTACGCCGGAGTACACAGCCGCATCGCCCGCAGTCCGCAAGCGTTTGTCCACGAACAAGTGCAGTTGCAGCTTGTCCTGGCCAGAAATTGATCCGGCCCGTCTTCTTACCCATCAGGATATCCTCCACCATGTCAGAGCCTGCCGAGCAGCCCGAGTCCGTCAAGGGCTGGACCCGTTTGACCCGACGGCGAGACGTTCTTGACGATCCGTACATTCATCGCTATCAGAGGCGGCATTTCTTTTTCTTCGATATTCTGCCTGCGATCGGGACCGTGGCGGCGGTGGCACTGTCGTGGGTCTGGCCCCCCGGCCCCATCGAGGGGAGTTTGTTGCTGGGTCTGTGGCTGGTGACCGGCTTCGGCGTCACCGTCGGCTACCATCGTCTGTTTACCCACCGCTCCTTCAGCGCGGCCCCCTGGGTCCAGGCGCTGCTGGCCGTCTCCGGCTCGATGGCCGGCCAGGGCTCGGTCATCTCCTGGGTGGCGCTGCACCGGCGCCACCACGAATTGAGCGACCAGCCCGGCGATCCCCATTCGCCCAACCTGCACGGTCAAGATCCAGTCGGCCGCCTGCGCGGTCTGCTGCACGCCCATCTGCTGTGGATGCGGCAGCACGAGTATCCCAACGTCGTGTGCTATGCCTCAGATTTGTTGCGCGACCGGTCGTTGCTGCAGGTCAACGGTCTGTACCTCTGGTGGGTGCTGCTGGGCCTCGCTATCCCCGCGCTGGTGGGCTGGTGGCTCCACGGCCATGTTGCCGGGCTGCTGCTCGGATTTCTCTGGGGTGGGGCGGTGCGCATGTTTGTCCTGGGCAATATCATCTGGTCAATCAATTCTTTTTTGCACAGCTTCGGCCCCCGGCTTTTTGCGACGCGCGAGCACAGCCGCAACAGCGGCTGGTTGGCCCTGGCGAGCTTTGGCGAATCCTGGCACAACAACCACCACGCCTTTCCCACCTCCGCTTCCTTCGGCCTGGACTGGTACCGGCTCGATCCCGGCTACTGGCTCATCTGGCTTTTGGCGCGACTGGGGTTGGCCTGGGATGTGAAGGTGCCCTCCGAGGAGCAAATCCGGCTGAAGCGGGCTTGATCGACAGCTTGCAACGACTACAGACAAGGAGTTTTGCCATGACGGACATCCCCGTTTCTCAATCTGCCATCGCCGAGTGGATGAAAGCCTATATCGGCGATTTTCTGAATGTGGACGCCCAGCAAGTGGACGTTCAAACCGATTTTGAACGCTTCGGCCTCGATTCGGCCATCGTCGTTTCGCTAATTAGCGAACTGGAGGAATGGCTGGAGCTGGAGCTGTCGCCGGCGCTGCTGTTTGAGTATCCGACGATCGACTCTATGGCTGAACATCTTTACCACCAGAAACGGCAGGCAGCCTTGACCCAACCGGTGCAGCCGTGAGTGTGCTGCGCGGTCCAAACCGCGGCGGTTCACCTGAAGCCATTCGCCACCATTACGACCTGAGCAATGCCTTCTACAGCCTCTGGCTGGACGAATCGATGACCTACTCCTGCGCCCTGTGGGAAGCCGAAGCCCCCGAGGCGCCTTTGGCTGTTGCCCAACAGCGAAAGCTCGACTTCCACCTGCGCGCCGCCCGGGCGACGGGCGCCGCCCGGGCGCTCGATATCGGCTGCGGTTGGGGAGCGCTGCTCAGACGGATGAGGGAGGACTTTGGCGTCGCCCAGGCCGTCGGGTTGACGCTGAGCGAAGCGCAAGCCGAACATGTCCGCTCCCTGGGGCTCAGCGGCGTCGAGGTGCGTACCGAAAGCTGGACGGCGCATACCCCGGCTGCCACCTACGACGCCATCGTCTCGATCGGCGCTTTTGAGCATTTTGCCCAACCGGAGCAAGCGAGCGACCAGAAAATCGAGATCTACCGCGCTTTTTTCGAGCGCTGCTGCCGGTGGCTTGCCGGTTCGGGGCGATTGTCTTTGCAGACGATCGCCTACGGAACGCTGCGCCCGGAGGCGGCGAGCCGCTTTATTCAAACCGAAATCTTTCCCGATTCGGAATTGCCGCATCTGGGCGAAATCGTCGCCGCCTGCGAAGGTCTGTTTGAGATTGTCCTGTTGCGCAACGACCGGCTGGACTATGCCCGCACCTGCGAGGCGTGGCTTGCCCGCCTGCGTGCCCGGCGGGGCGAGGCCCTCACTCTGGTGGGAGAGGCGGCGGTCGAGCGCTACGAACGCTATTTAAAAATGTCGTCGGTCGGCTTTCGCATGGGCAAAATCGGCCTGTTGCGCCTGGTGCTCGAACCGATCCGTTCGCGCTGGCACCGTGCGTCATGAGTGCCCTGCCACCGCCCCGGTTCAATCCTTTCGATTCTGAGTTTCGCCAAGACCCCTACCGCGTCTACGCGCATCTGCGGGTGGCCGCTCCTATCCACCGCAGCCTGGGGATGTGGGTGCTGACGCGTTATGCCGATGTCCTGGCGGTGCTCAAAGATCCGCACTTCAGTTCCAGCCAGATTCCGCTGGCGGTCCGGCAGCGCAGCGAGAGACCAGACCAGGCCCAGAGTCATCCCCTGGCTCGGCTTGCCGCCAAATCGATCGTCTTTACCGACGAACCCGACCACACCCGCCTGCGCCATCTGGTCGTCAGGGCGATCAAGCGCCGAACGCCCGAGCAGGAGCAGGCCCATCTCACCCGCATCGCCTCCGCGCTGCTGGAGCGCGTCGGTCCCAAAGGCCGCATGGATGCGGTCGCCGATTACGCGGAGCGCTTGCCGCTGCAGTTTATGGCCGAGTCGATGGCGTTGCCGCCGGACAGCTGGCAGACCGTCCGCGACTGGACCCACCAGTTGCGCTATCTGCTGGAGCCGGGGCTGATGGGCAGGGGAGACTTTGAGCGGGTTCAGGCGGTGCTGGATGAGGTGATCGCTTTTTTTGAGGACATGCTGGCTGTGCGGCGTCAGCAGCCCGGCGACGATCTGATCAGCGCCCTGGATGCCGCTCACCGTGAAGCGCAGGCGGATCGGCTGAGCGACGAAGAAATCGTCTACTGCTGCATCATGATGTTCGTGGCAGGCCACGAAACCACCCGCAGTTTGATCGCAAGCGGCTTACTCGCCCTGCTGCAGCATCCCGAGCAACTGGCCTATCTACGAATGCACCCCGAGCGGATGGGTGCCGCCGTCACCGAAATGCTGCGCTACGAAAGCCCTCTGCAGCAGACCAAGCGCCGGGCGACCGCCGCTGTCGCCGTCGGCGGCCGGACCATTCAGCCGCAGGAGCAGGTTCTGTTGTGCCTGGGGGCGGCCAATCGCGATCCTGCCCGCTTCGAGCAACCGGACCGCTTCGATATCACCCGCACCGACAATGGACATCTTGCTTTCGGGCAAGGCATGCACCACTGTCTGGGTGCCGCTCTAGCTCAAATGGAAGCGCAGGTGGCTTTGCGCGTGTTGCTGGAGCGTTTTGCCAACCTGACGTTACAGGATACCCCCGAGTGGTTGGAGCACAGCTTCATCCTGCGGGGACTGAAGACACTTCCCGTGCAATGGGACCGATGAATTTACCGAACAATCATCTCGGCAGTGCACCGTATTTTGCGGCGGCGGAGTGGTTCCGCTGGTGTACACCCAACCCGGGCGCACGGCTGCGTTTATTCTGTTTTCCCCACGCGGGCTGCGGCGCGTCGGTCTACCGCGAATGGCGCACAGGGCTGCCGGAGGCGATCGAAGTGCGGCCCTGCCAGTTGCCCGGCCGCGAAAATCTGACCCGCTTGCCGATGCCTCTGCGCTTGCCCGAATTGATCGACGCATTGGTCTCAGTTCTTGTACCGCACCTTGATCGTCCTTTTGCCTTCTTTGGGCACAGCATGGGAGCCCTGGTCAGTTTCGAGCTGGCGCGGCAGTTGCGGCGGCAACATCTGCCGCTGCCGGTCTGTTTGCTGGTGGCCAGCCGCCGAGCGCCGCAGCTGACCTCCCCGATGCCCGCCAGCGATTTGCTGTCGGAGGAGGCACTACTTGCCTGGGTGCGCAAAGTCGGCGGTACCCCCGAAGCCCTGCTGGCCCACCCGAAGTGGCGGGAGCACTACCTGGGCATTTTGCGGGCCGATTTGCGATTGACTGAGCACTATCTCTACCGGCCGGAACCGCCGCTAGGTTGTCCGGTATTCGCCTACGGCGGAACGCACGACACGGTGGTCACCCACCCACAGCTTGCGGCCTGGCGCGAACAGACCGCAAGCGCCTTTACTCTGCAGATGCTCCCGGGGGGCCATATTTTTGACCCGCCCATGGTGCAGCAGCAGCTTGCCAGTATGGCCGACCGCCTCGGCTCTTTTTTGATCTGAAGTAACGTCAGCTCGGGTGCAACTGCTCCTGCTCAGCGCTTTGCAGCCGTAATTTTAAGGATGAATACTCCCGTCGGGCATCGTCGCCCTGCCCAGCAGCACTCCCTCCAGATTCGCCCCTTCCAGATTCGCCCCTTCTAGATTCGCTCCCTGGCAGTTCGCACTGTCGAGGTTCGCCCCGCGCAGGTCCGCCCCGCGCAAATCGGCACTGACCAGCACAGCTTCAATCAGGTTCGCCTTGGAGAGGTTGGCTTCGCGCAAATCGGTATCGCACAGGTTGGCATCAAACAGGTTGGCCTCTTGGCAATCCGCCCCCCTGAGGTTCACTCCCCGCAAATTGGTACTGACAAAACGTGCCTCGCATAGATTTGCCCCCTGCAGATTCGCTTCCTGCAGTTCTGCTTCGTCCAAGCAAGTCTCTGTAAGATCAGCCCCCGTCAGGTTGGCCCGTTGCAAATGCACCCCCGTCAGCCGGGTCCAGGAAAGATCCGCTCCCAGCAGTTGGCGACCGGTGACCGGCGGCAGGTTGACCAGTTCCCACACCGTCCGCCATTTGATGTCCACCTGCGTCGTATCGTCGATGAGTAGGCCCCTCAAACTCGTGAAAGTAAACGTCGCCCCGCTTAAGTTTGCCCCGCGCAGGTCCGCTCCTTTGAGGAACGCACGGATGAAATGAGCACCCGGCAACTCCACGTTGCGCAAGTCTTCTTTTTCTAGATCGGCCAAAATGAAATAGCGCTCACCCCGAGCGTAGCGCTCCAGCAACTCCTGGGCGTTGTGCACCGTTTGCTTGTCCTGGGCGGCGACGTCTCGGTCGTGCTGCCAAGCTTTATACAAGTCTCGAAAGATGTCCCTGAAATAGTCGACAATAAACATCCCTCTACGCCTCCTTGGCTAGGGTTGTGGCCGTGGAGAGCCTGTAGCTCGTTCTGCTGCGCTCTGCCCCAGTGCTGAACCGCCCAAATACCCCATCGCTCCCCCTGCCAGACCGCCCACCGCTCCCCCGACGATCGTACCGACACCGGGCAGTATAGTGGTGCCGAGGGTGGCACCGAGACCTCCCCCCACTTGTGCCGCCGCCCAGCCGCCTGCCCACCCGCCTGTTATGCGGGCTCCTTCGACGACGGCAGGGTCCCACTCACCGCTGTGCAAACCGGTGTGGATTGCACTGCCCATCGCCCAAGCATCGAGAAACACCCCACCCACCAGTGCCGCCCGGCCGAGCGGTTTCGCCTTCTCCAAAGTGCGACCGAGGATTTCCGGGAAGGTCCCAGTTTTGATTTCCGTATGATTTTCAATGCCGAAAGCTGTCCAAGCACCGCCCTGGTTCCAATGCCAGCCGACTTTGTACATTTTCTTTCCAGTCGCCGGGTCTATGTTATTTTGCCTGGTGATTGGATCTTTGGGCGGAAAGGGCCCAAAGTCCAACCGCAGACCTTTCCACTGGGTCGGATGGCCGGTCAAAGAATCTATCCGGTTGATGTAGACCTGGCCGGTCGGCTTCGGAAAACCGGAGATGTCCCGAAACGACAGGTTGAAGTTTTTGGGTTTGCCCTGCGGTTCCTCAAACTGCTTCCAAATCGGGTAGGTCAGCTCCTGCACCAAACCCAGGCCCGTCAGACCCGCTTTGCCCACATCAGTGAGCCACTCAGGGACTGACTCCGCTTCAGGGCCGGGCGACTCCTCGCCACCCACTCCTTCCACCTCGACCCTCAGTTGAGCCTGCAACACTCGCGCCTTCTCAAAACCACTGCCTTCCTGCACGTCGAGCGGTGCGCTGTCGGCTGCCCAATCTTCCTGACTTTCCCCATCGCTCTTCTCGGTGGCCGCCCACACGGACAACGCCTCCCAGTTCACCCAGTCGTCACTACCGGCGACAGTCTCGTTATCGTTGTCGATGCCTAAGGATGCCTCCGACACTTCGCTATCCGCGAAAGTGTCGCCAGTCGGCGCCTCTGCCTCTGCGGCGACGGCATCTTGAGAAGGATTTTGCGATGCCCCCTCCCAGGACACAGTGTTCGCTTCCCAGGTGCTTGCAACCACGGTGGCATTATCAGTGAAGGGCTCGCCGCCGTCCGCATTCGCCCAAAAATCGGCAATGTCATCGCCAGTCGCAAAGGCTGCTGCTCCCTCAGCCAAGGCATCGGCCGCCGGATCCGCAAAAGGTGGCTCAGCCTGGTGCGGCGCGCTCCACTGATCAGGGATGCTCTGGCAGTCATCCCAGCCCTGGCTGCTCCATGGCTGCGGATTGGGCATGGTGCCGAAAAAAGCAGCGGCGTCGCTGGCTTGGTCGGCGCTGTCCGCTTGGAGGCTATAAGCGCTCACGCCGCCAAAAGCATCCTCCCCCTGGGCGTCGCCGGGGCCGATAGCGGCTGCCAATAGCCCGGTATCGCCCGTGTCCGGTTCCTCTGGCGGATAGGAGTTCTCAAACCCTGCCGATTCTTCGAGGCTGGCATCATCCTGTCCATTGGTATGGATGTCCACAGTTCAAGCAAAGCAAGAATTGTCAGCATATTAACAGAAAATTTCTCAGTCGGCAATGCTGCTTAGGCTCGAAGTAACTGACGTTTATTCAAAGGAGTAAGACATGCACAACGCAAATGTCCAAGCGCGAACGCTGAAAAAGTGGTTCGCTCCCGCCTGCGCTGTAATGCTGGCAGCCGCCTGGCTAATCGCCAAACCCACCGAGGCGCAGACCGCATCCTCGGTGCTGGTGCGCGGCGGGCCGCTTCACGGCGCCAACGGCCTGACCTTCGACAGCAAAGACCAGTTGCACATTGCCAGCCTGCGCGGCCGGGAAGTCGTTCGGGCCGGCTCCCGCACCGGCGCCATCCTTGAGCGCTTCGGTCCGACCCAGGGGGTGGAAGGGCCGGACGACATCACCTTCGGCCCGGACGGCTCGCTGTACTGGACGTCGATTCTCACTGGCGAAGTCGGCCGCCTGGCACCCGACGGCACCAAGCGCACCGTGGCGGTGCTGCCCAGCGGCGTCAATCCCGTGACGTTCTCGCCGGACGGGCGGCTGTTTGTCGGTCTGTCCTTCTTTGGCGACGCCCTGTACGAACTGGATCCCGAAGGGATAAAATCCCCACGGCTAATTGCTTCGAATTTCGGCGGCCCCAACGCGTTTGACTTTGGACCGGACGGCTTTTTGTATAGCCCAATCATGTTCAAAGGCCAGGTGGCCCGTATCGATGTCGAGACGGGGGCGATCACCCCTGTGGCCGAGGGGTTCGGCTTTCCGGTGGCCGCCAAATTCGATTCAAAAGGGCGCCTGTTTGTCGTGGACCTGGCCACCGGCGAGATCGTCCGCGTCGCTCCCGGTAGCGCTCAGAAGCAAGTGATCGCTGTACTTCCCCCCGGTCTGGACAACCTGGCCTTCGACGCCCAGGATCGCCTGTTCGTCTCCAGTGCTGTGGACGGCTTCGTGGTCGAAATTCTCGCCGACGGCCGGGTTCGCCCGGTAATTGAGGGTGGCCTGATTGCTCCCGGTGGGGTAGCTGTGGTGCCGCGCGCCGACGGTGGCGAATCGGTGTTCGTGGCCGACTGGACCGCTTTGCGCGAATTTGGAAACGTGCAGGGCCGACAGTTGAGCGTGGAAAGATCGCTCATTGGGGTGTCAGCGCTCTCCTCGCCGTTTACCGTCGCTCCCGACGGCAACAATCTGCTGCTCTCCTCCTGGTTCGGCAACACGGTCCAAATCTGGGATCCGGCCGCCAGGGCGATTGTCGGAAGCTACAGCTTCGCTGCGCCCTTAAATGCGATTCGCTTTCAAGGCGATCTGATCGTGGCCGAACTGGGCAGCGGCACCGTGATCCGGGCCAAAGCCGCCGATCCGAACCAGCGGGAGACGCTGGCTGACAGTCTGGGCGAACCGGCGGGTCTGGCGGCAACCGCCGATGATCTCTGGGTGAGCGATCGCGCCTCGGGCAAGCTTTTGCAAGTGGTGGCGGATGGGCAGCTGTTGAACCCTCCGCTCACCGTCGCCAGTGGATTGGCGGCACCGGAGGGGCTGGCGGTGGAACCCGACGGTCAGTTGCTGGTCGTTGAAAGCGGGGCAGGCCGTCTGTCGCGGGTGCATCCCGAAACTGGAGAAGCGACGACCCTCATCAACAATCTGCCCATCGGCCTCGAAGGCATACCCGGCACTCCATCCACCTACGTCTTCAACGGTGTGGCCCTAGGTAAGCGCGGCACCGTCTACGTGACAGGCGACAAGACGAACGTGCTGTATCAGTTCCAAAGGTAATTTGCCGCCCACACCGCAGGCGGCGGTGAAACAGCCCTGAAGTTACTGCAGGCCCTTCGCCAGGTGGTCGAAGTACTTGCTCGCTTCGCCCGCCGCCTCCGGCCCGACTACCGAAGCCACCACCTCGCGCAGGGCGTTGATACCCTTGACGGTAGCGTCGATCGGCACGCCCAAAGAGGTGTAGGTCTCCTTGAGACCATTGAGAACGTACTCGTCGAGCAGGCTGGTGTCGCCGGCCACCATCGCAAAAGTCGCGTAGCGCAGGAAGTACTCCATGTCGCGGATGCAGGCGGCGAAGCGGCGGGCGTAGTACATGTTGCCGCCGGTGCGCGTCAGGCTGCTGTAGAGCAATGCCTTGGCGGTCGCTTCTTTGATGATCGATTGGGCGTTGGCGCTGATCGCCGCCGCCGAGCGCACCCGCAGTTCACCGGTCGCAAAGTAGGCTTTGAGCTGATCGACCGCGGCGTTATCGAAGTATTTGCCCTGGGAGTCGTACTTGGCGATGACCGTGCTGATGGCGTCTTTCATATGTCAGTGGTGCTGAACAGGTTCTCCTGCGCACGAGTGTAACCCCTATTGCGGATTCAAGAACGCGCCGGGACCGACAAATTCGATTTTCACCCGGTCGCCGGTCTTCAGTTGCAATCTGGAGGCCGTTCCGGCGTTGAATTCGAGCACCTGATCGACGTCGGTGCCGCTCTGCGGGCCGTAGGTCGGGCAGCGCTCCACCTTGCAGGGCGGCACGTCGGCGGCGATATAGACGATGGTGCCCCGGTAGGCAAAGACCATGTCGAGGGGAATCAACGTATTGCGCATCCAGAAGGCGGCCGGTCGGGGCGGCTCGAAGATAAAGAGCATTCCCCGATCGGCGGGCATCTGGGCGCGGAACATCAGGCCTATCGCCTGCTGCTGCACCGTGCGCGCCACCTCCAGTTTGAAGGTCTGCTTGCCGAAGGTGACCTGCGCTTCGACGGTTAGGCGTTGGGGTTGTCCCGCCTGCTGGGCCGGCGCGGGCATCGTCCACAGCGACAGGGCCAATCCCGCCCAAAGTGCGCGACGTTGTAGTGGCTTCATGAGGGTTATCGTAGCGTTTTCTGTCGAACGAACCGGCCGCTCCTGGGCAGCCGATGCCGAAGATAAAGGTTTGTGACTGCCCGGGTCTATCATGGAAAAACTGCACTCGCTTCTTCCATGCGTTCCGACTACTGCGGCACTTTGCGCTCCGAGCACATCGGCAAAACTGTCTCCCTCTACGGCTGGATCGACGGCTGGCGCGATCACGGCGGCGTCATTTTTCTCGACCTGCGCGATTACACAGGTATCGTTCAAATTGTCGCCGACCCGCAGCGCACCCCCGAGAGCTACCACCTCGCCAGTTCTCTGCGCAACGAGTACGTCGTGCGCGTCGAAGGCCGGGTGAGCGCCCGCCCCGAGCACTCCCTCAATCCGCGCCTTTCTACCGGCACAGTCGAAGTCTACGCCGATACCCTCGCAGTGCTCAACCGGGCCGAGACCCCGCCCTTTGCGATCTCCAAGGACGAGGAAGTCGACGAGAAATTGCGCCTCAAGTTTCGCTATCTCGATTTGCGCCGCGGGCGGATGCAAAAACTGTTGCGCCTGCGCCATCGGGTCATGCAGATTATGCGCCGCCACCTCGATGAGCGCGGGTTTACCGAGATCGAGACGCCTGTCCTGGTCAAATCCACCCCCGAAGGGGCGCGCGACTACCTGGTGCCCTCGCGGGTCAACCCCGGCGATTGGTTCGCCCTGCCGCAGTCGCCGCAGCTATTCAAGCAACTGTTGATGGTCGCGGGCTTCGACCGCTACTACCAGATCGCCCGCTGCTTCCGCGACGAAGATCTGCGCGCCGACCGCCAGCCGGAATTTACCCAGCTCGACATGGAAATGAGCTTCCTGTCGATGGAAGAAATCATCGCCCTCAACGAAGGGTTGGTGGCCGCCATTCTCCAGGAGACGATGGGTCTGGAGCTATCTTTGCCGCTGCCGCGCCTTACCTACGCCGAGGCGATGGTCCGCTACGGCTCCGACAAGCCCGACACCCGCTTCGGCCTCGAACTGGTCGAGGTCTCGGAGGTATTTCGCGAATCGAGTTTCCAGGTGCTCTCGGGGGCGGTGGCCGCCGGAGGCAAAGTCGTCTGTCTGCCGGTACCGGGGGCCGAGGGGATCACCAATACCCGCGTCAAACCGGGGGGGGATCTTTTCGAGTTCGTCACCCAGTTCGGGGCGCGGGGGCTGCTGTTTGCCCGCGTGCGCGAGGGCGGCCAGGTCGATACGATCGGGGCCTTCAGCAAGAGCCTCACCCCCGAAATCGCCGCGGGCATGATCGAGAAGACCGGCGCCCAACCGGGCCATCTGCTGCTGTTTGGAGCGGGCGATAGGACGGCGGTCCCGACCGTTCTCGATTACATGGGCCGCTTGCGCCTCAAGATGGGCGAAGAGTTGGGCCTCATCGACCCGAACCGTCACAACCTGCTCTGGGTGACCGACTTTCCGATGTTTGAATGGAACGCCGAGGAGAAGCGCCTCGAAGCGCTCCACCACCCTTTTACCGCGCCGCGGCCCGAGGACGAGCACGATCTTAAGACCGCCCGCGCCCTCGCCTACGACATCATCTGGAACGGCGTCGAGGTGGGCGGCGGCAGCCTGCGCATCTACCGGCGCGCTCTGCAGGAACGGGTCTTTGAAACCATTGGCCTGACCGAGGAGGAGGCGCGCGCCAAATTCGGCTTCCTGCTCGACGCTTTTGAGTACGGCACCCCGCCCCACGGCGGCATCGCCTACGGCTTCGACCGCTTCGTGATGCTCATTGCCGGCGAGCAATCGATCCGCGAGGTGATCGCCTTCCCGAAGACCCAGCGCGCCCAGGACCTGATGCTCGGCGCCCCGTCGGCCGTAGCTGAGCGCCAACTCAAGGAACTGAATGTGCGCTCCACCCTGCCGCCCAAAACCCAGGGCTAAAGCGCTTATTCAAGTCGAAGGCTGAAAGTTCACTAGTGCATTCTTCGCTCTCATCAGACTCGGGGAGTAGTTAACAGCATTAGTGAGCTTCCAGTGTTGACTTACAAACTCACTAAGGACAGCGTTATACCCTTTGCCAACCTTCGCAATACTACCTTTTGCAGGCACAAGATCTTCGCGCAAATTACGGCGATTACTTTTCTTAGCTAGGCTTACCAAAAACTCCTTGGGTTTGGGAATGCTATCTACCTCTTCTGGTATACTTTGTGCTAAGACTCCTAACCACTTTGCAAAGCTTTCGCGATCAGCTAAAATCCAGGCTTCAATTTCTTTTACAGCTATCCTAAATAGAAAGTTAGGATGTCTCTCAAATCTTTGCCAATTTCTCAATAAAGCTAAAGGGCACAGGTGAGCATCTAAATCTACAACAACAAGATAAGGAATCGCCTTTGCAGCATTATTAAATCCAATCAATCTTTGCTTTAAATAATCTGCACCTCTCAAGCCATAACACGTTGGAATAATAAACTCTCGACCTATTTGAGAAAGCAAAGAACGCAATACTGCTTCGCTCAACAGATCCTCGACTGCAATGTTCATGAGTATTTCGCTGGACATTAGAGAAATGTAAGCTGTTCAACACCTTGAGGCACAGTTCTGGGAAGCACCGCATCAGCAATTGTCAAGCCTTTGTCAAGCAACAACTCGACTTCTTTGATTGACGAAGCAACGCTAATAGTTGTGCCTTCGCTACTAGGCGATAAAATTAAAACTTCATCAGGACTAATTCCTTGATCAGAAAGGAGCTCGTAACTATGGGTACTGATTACCACCTGCCTCCTTTTTTGTCTTTGCAAGCGATACATAATACTTGGGAGCCTACTGACGATACCTGAATTCAAGGAGAGTTCAGGCTCTTCCAGTAAAAGCAGTGAATCAGTTTCAAGCAAAGCCCAAAACAACCCAATTAATCTTAAAGTTCCGTCAGAAAACTGGTCTTCTCTCTGTTTTCCAGCATTCGGGCGCCAATGTTCATAAACGGCTTCTAAATGTGGCACACCGAGTTCGTCTCTGACATCAGAAAGTTTTTTAAGCTGTGGAACGGCAAACTTTAAAGCTTCCTCAATTTTGAGTAAACGCGCCCTGCGAGTTTTTTCAGGGGTTTTTGCAACCCGCTCTAAGAAACTCCTCCCAAATGGATCTTCTGGAATTGCTGGCCCAGAAAAAGCCTCGGGATGACGAAGTAGCTGAGGAACAAGGTGTAAGTAAAGTACTGATTCAAAGAATTTTGCGATGTCTCTAAACGACAAATTTGCTACAATTTGCTCTAGATGTGTTTGGGTTAATCGAACATCATCATTTTTATCGAATTCGTCAGGCCTGTCCAGAATTAACTTGTCTTCTTTATACACTCTCTCATAGGCTAGCTTAGGTTGCCTGTTCCCACGAGTTTCTTGCTTAACGCCAATCTCATAGCGCCACAAAGCTGAGCGGTTCACAGATTCTGAAATATGAATTTCAATTTCGATGTTGGGTTCTCTGCGGGCAGATAAACAACGAATTTTCGATACGCCGCCTCTCGCAACAACTGCTTTTTGCAAGCCTCCGCCCGGTTTTGCGATATCACGCAAAAATCGAAACACATCTAAAAAATTTGATTTCCCCGAAGCATTTGGCCCGACAACGAAAACGCGGTCGGTCAGTTGTACATCTGCCGCTCGGAAATTCCTCCAGTTTTTTAGCACGATACGCGAGGCAAACATTTGCTGTTTCAAAAAAAGAAAAATTGTTCATCTGGGGAACAATGCTAGCACCCCCCAGACGGCAAAGACATCTCAAGCCGCCATAAATGCTTGTAGTTACGCCAAATGGGCTACATACTGGCAGGAGCATTCAAAAGCAGTGTTTGCTTTTGACTTGAGAAGTTCATCGGCATAGTAGATTTCAGCCTACCTTGAAGTAAACCAAAAACAGCGACGTTAGGCCCAGAAAGGTAAAAAAGCCGAAGGTGTCGAGCGTCGTGGTCAGCAAGGGCGGGCTCACCAGGGCCGGATCCTGCTTGAAGCGCTTGAGGATGATGGGCAAGAAGGTGCCGAGGCTGGCAGCCACCAGGACGTTCACCGCCATTACCATCGCCGCCACGATGCCCACCCACTGCTCCTCCGGCCGCGACCAGATGAGCGTGAGCAATCCCAATACCAATCCCAGAGCCGCAGCATTGACCAGTCCGGCGAGAATCTCCTTGCGGAGGATCTTGAAGACGTCGACCGGGTTGACCTCGCCGGTGGCCAGGCCGCGCACGGTCACCGAGATGGCCTGGTTGCCGACGTTGCCGCTGGTATTGGCGAGGATCGGCATGATGATGGCGAGCACCGGAATCAGGCTGATAGTGGACTGAAACGGAGCGATGGCGCTTGCCGCACCCATGTAGAGGGCGATGTTGCCGAGCAACCAGGGCAGGCGCTTTTTGACCGTCTCGATGGGAGAAGAAAGCGCTTCTTCGTCGCCGCCGATGATCCCGCTCAATTTCTGGATGTCCTCGGTGGCTTCCTCTTCGAGAATATCCACCACATCGTCCACCGTCACGATGCCGACTAAGCGCCCTTCGAGATCGACCACGGGCATGGCCAGCAGGTCGTAGCGCTTCATCAGGCGGGCAACTTCTTCTTGATCGGCGGTGGTCGGCACCGAGATGATCGTCTCGCGTGCAAGCGTGCGCACCGGCGTGTCCGGCTCGGCAAAGAGCAACTGCCGCAGCGAAACGACCCCCAGAAGCTGCCGCTCGGCGTCGGTGAGATAGGCGTAGTAGATCGTTTCTTTGTCCTGGTCCAGCTTGCGGATCTTTTGAATCGCCTGACTCACGGTCAGATCCTGCCGCAGCCGCACGTACTCGGTGGTCATCACCCGGCCGGCGGTGCCCTCGGGGTAACCCAGAATCAGGGCCGTCGCTTCGCGCTCGGAGGGGCTCAGTTGGGTGAGCAGGCGCTTGACCACGCGGGCGGGCAACTCATCAAACAATTCCGCCCGGTCGTCCGGGGACATCTGCTCGACAATTGCCTGCACCTCGCGGGCATGGAGGCTCTCGGTGAGCATCTCCTGCACTTCACTCGGTAAGTATTCGAATACTGACGCCGCCCGGCTTTTGGCCAGTAAGCGAAAAGCAATAGCTTGATCTTTGGGAGGCAGCGAAGCGATGTAATCGCCCGCGTCCGCCGGATTCATATTGTTCAGCTCAGTCTTCAGACTGGCCAGACCCTCGATTGCCAGCAGGGCCTCTCGCCGATCTTGCGTCAACATCGCAGGCCTCCTTCGCCCCCCATCGGAACGAAAGGAGACCCTTTCTTCCTAGAGGAGCAGTGTTATCGGAATGTCAGAGCTACTGCCCAAGGAAAAAACCCTAAATCGACAAGGATGACAGGCCGAAACGCCTTTTCAGGCGAGCGGTTGCAGCTCATGCAAAGGAGCGCCCCTGCACCACTGGATTGAGTATAACCAAACGGTGCACTGTGAGCAATCTATCTTCAGGAACGATTTGAGCTATCTCACGCAGCTCGCCAGGGGCGGCTTACCTCGCTGAGGCGTTCGACTTCCTCAGGAGCAAGGCTCCAACCGACGGCACCAAGATTTTGCTCCGCCTGGGCGGCGGTTTTGGCCCCCGGAATCGGTATGACACCTTCCTGGGCCACCAGCCAGTTGAGGGCGACCTGGGCCGGGGTGCGATCATGCTTTCGGCCCAGGTCGCGCAGCACCTCCAGCACCGGGGCGATGGCCGCAAGGCCGCTCGGGCTGTAGCGGTTGTCGAGGCGGCGGGCTCCCTCGGGCGGCGAGTCGGCGGTGTACTTGCCGGTGAGCAATCCCTGCGCCAGGGGGCTGTAGGCCAGGATCTTCACCCCGAGTCTGCGGGCGGTATCGAGCACGCCGTTGGTCTCGATTTCGCGCGTAAGGAGCGAATAGCGCACCTGGTTGACCGCCAGAGGTACCCCCTGGGCGGCGAGCCGTCCGTGGGCCTCCTCCATCTGGGAGGCACTGTAGTTGCTTACGCCCACCGCCGCGATCCGGCCGCGCTTTACCTCGCGGGCAAGAGCGCCCATGAGCGTGTCGGCTCCCATAAAGAAGTTAAAAGGCGAATGCACTTGATACAGTTCGACTTGCTCCCGCCCGAGCCGCGTCAGGCTCGCGCTGAGCGCCTCTTCGACCGCCTCGGCACCCCAGCGCCAGGGCAAGGGCAGATATTTGGTGGCAATCTGCACCGTCTGGCCGCTCTCGCGCTCGAAGCGTCCCAGCAGCGTCTCCGATTCCCCCAGGCCGTACAGTTCGGCGGTGTCAAAAAACGGTACACCCCCCGAGACCGCGGCTTCGAAGGCATTGCGCACTTCCGCCGGACCGTAGTCGCTGCCGTAGTTCCAAAAAAGCCGGTCTCCCCAGGCCCAGGTGCCGATTCCCATCTGGGGCACCTCTGGCCCCGAAGGTGTCAAGGCGACGGTCTGCATGCAATTACCCCCTGATAAAGTCCCCTTCTCGAGGATATTTCAGAGGGGGTGGCGGCGCCCGGATTCCTGGAAGCGAGAAGCGCTCGGTATGATGTCCCCAAGGTTGTGGAGCCGCGAATTTTAGTGCAATGGTTTTTTGTGCTGTTGGCTTTGGCCGTCGTCCTGGTTTCGAAGCCGGTCTCGGCCGAGGCGATGGTGGATTTGGGTGCCGTCGCTCCCGGAGTGCGCCGTGACATGCGCTACGCCACTGTGGACAATTTCCTCAAAAAGGCGGTCTACCCCGAGGCGCGCTGTCTGTTGCGCCCCCCGGTGGCCGAGCGTCTAGCCCGGGTGCAAAACCGGCTGGCCGCTGAGGGATTTGGTCTCAAAGTCTGGGACTGCTACCGGCCGCTTGCTGTGCAAAAGCAGATGTGGGCGCTGGTGCCCGACGAGCGCTACGTGGCCGACCCCGCCAAGGGCTCCCGCCACAACCGCGGCGCGGCGGTGGATTTGACGCTTGTCGACAGCCGGGGCAAGGAGCAGGAGATGCCCACGGCCTTCGACGACTTTTCTGCCGGAGCCGGCCGCGACGCCCAGGCCCAGTGGAGCGTAACAGCCAGACGCAACTATGCCGTTTTGCATAAGGCGATGATAGCGGAGGACTTTCTGCCGCTGCCCTCCGAGTGGTGGCACTACGACGCACCGGGATGGGAGCGGTACCCGGTGGTCGATCTCCCGCTGCGCTAGGTGGGCCATTGCTTAAATAATGTTGGATATTCCCCGATCCGAGCGCCCAGGTTGAGTATTTTCGGACCAAAGTTCTAAGCAGGTACGTGTGAGTGAGCAGGGTACTTATCCAGCTTCCCGTCGGTTCGTGCGCACCCTTTCACGGCGGCGGGTGCTGGGTCTATTAGCGCTGGCGGGGGCCGGGAGCGGTTTGTGGCACTGGCGCCACGCGAAAACCCAACCAACGATCTTTGAACAGGACACGCTGCAACTGCCCCGCCGCACAGAGCGCCCGCGCCGGGTGGTGGTCGTAGGGGCCGGGCTCGCGGGGCTCGCTTGCGCCTATGAGCTTTCGGCGCGGGGGTTCGCCGTCACCCTCATCGAGCGCGCCGAGCAGTTGGGGGGCAAGCTGGTGAGCTGGCCCATCGAGGTCCTGGGCGAGAAGTTCACCATGGAACACGGCTTCCACGGCTTCTTCCCGCAGTACTACAATCTCAACGGCCTGGTGGCGGAGTTGCAGCTGGCCCAGAATTTCGTGGATCTCAAGACCTACGCGGTGCTGTACCGCCACAAGTACGCCCCCGAGATCTTCAGGCCCAGCAGTGCGGCGTTTCCGTGGAATATCGTCGATCTGGCCGTCAGTTCCGCCAACCGGGGCGCCTGGGGTCTCAACCTGGCCAGTTTCGACCACTGGCGGGTCTTTCAGGCGATTACCAGCTTTCATACCCAGGTCACCCGCCGGCCGCTCGAGGAGCTTTCGGTGAGCGAGTGGGTAGCCAAGAACTTTCCGCAGGGTCTCTACGACCTGTACTTTCTGCCCTTTGCCAAATCCACCCTCAACGCTCCCGATCTGCTCAGCGTCGGGGAGATGCTCCAGTTTTTTCACTTTTATTTTTTCGGCAATCCTGAAGGTCTGGCCTTTCGGGGTACGCGCCAGGACATGGGCACCAGTCTTATCGACCCGATTGCCGCCGCCTTCGTGCACAACGGCGGCACCCTGATTACCGGCGCCCAGGTCGAGCGGGTGCGCTGGCAGAGCGGTCGGGTGGTTTCGATGACTTACCGGCAGGGTCAGGACAGCCTCGATGCTCCCCTCTGGGTCGATCGCGACCGCTCGCTCGCCGGTCCCGATCGCTATTACCGCCAGGGCGAACGGGTATTCGCCGTGCGCGGAGCCGCCCGGGAGGCCGTCGCGCTCAACTGCACCCACCAGGGCTGCACGGTGGACAGGCTCGCAGACGGCGGATTCCAGTGTCCCTGTCACGGGGCGACTTTCGACAGTGAAGGGCGGGTAGTGCAGGGTCCGGCCCGCGCCGATCTGCCCCGGGCGCGCATTGTCGAGCAGGAGGGCGAACGGTTGCGACTTGCAGGTAAAGATACCCCAACCCAAACAGGCGAACTGGAGGCCGACTACTTCGTGCTCGCCGCCGACGTGCCCGGCATGCGCCAACTGTTCGAGCGCTCCGAGGGCGAAGTGCACGAAGGCGTGCGCCGGCAAATCGCGGACCTGGCGATTGCCGATCCGTTCGCCGTGGCCCGCTTCTGGTTCGACCGCGATTTCGAGTGGAATTACAGCGACTTTGCTTCGCTGTCGGGTTACAGGCTCACCGACAGCATCACCCTCTACCACCACATTCAGGAGCAATATATCGATTGGGCGAAGCGCACCGGCGGCAGCGTCGTCGAACTGCACGCCTACTGCTACAAAGAAAAGGAATTTCCGACCCGCGAGGCGCTGCTGGCCACCTTCGAATCGGAGCTGTTCGAGATCGTGCCTGCGCTGCGCGAAGCCCAAGTGCTCCACCGCGAACTGCTCAATCAAAAAAACTTCTCCGGCTACCCGCCGGGCAGCTACGCCGGGCGGCCCGAGACGACGACGGCGGTGCCGAACCTGATATTCGCAGGCGACTGGGTGAAGATGCCCTTTCCCTGCGGCCTGATGGAACGGGCCGTCAGTTCCGGCTTTCTGGCCGCCAACGCCGTCTTGCAGCGCGAAGGACTCCAGCGCCGGGTTCTGCTTACCGTCAGCCCGGAGGGCGCCCTGCGGCCTTTCACCCAATGGTTAGAACCTTGATCGACATTCGTTCGCTCACCATCGACCCCAATTGCTGGTACGCCGTGGCCCAAAGCGCCGAACTGAAGACGGAGCCACGGTCTATCACCCTCTGGGGCGAAGCAATTGCCCTCTTTCGCGGCGCGGACGGGGTGGCCCACGCCGTGGAGGATCGCTGCCCCCATCGCCAGGTCAAGCTCAGCCACGGCCGCGTGGTGGAGGGGAGTCTGGAGTGCGCCTACCACGGCTGGCGCTTCGACGGCGACGGCCGCTGTACCCATGTGCCCTACCGCGAAGGATCCTTACCGGGTTGCCGGTTGCGCACCTACCCCGTGCGCGAGCACGACGGCTTTGTGTGGCTGTTCGCAGGCGACCCTGGGCGCGCCCACGCCGTGGAGCCCCTGCGCCTGCCGGAGTGGGACCACCTCAACTACATCGCTTCGGTCGCCCCCATAGCCTGTGCGGCCCACTACTCGTACCTCATCGAAAACTTGATGGACATGCACCATGGCCACCTGCACGAACGCTTCCAGGCCTGGGGGGCCGCCCACCTCGAGAAACTCGAAGAGCACCCAGGGCGCATCGATGCGCTCTACGAGGCCCAGAGCTATTACCGCATCGACCGGATCTGGTCGGTGGCGCAACTGTTCGTGCCCGCCCTGCGCCGGGCGCACCCCGAAGCGCTGGCGGTGAGCTATGTCTATCCCCACTGGCGCGCCCGGCTCGGGGAAGACTTTCGCCTTTACTGCCTGCTGTGCCCCGAAGGGGAGCGCTCCACCCGCGCCTATCTGGTGCACTTCACCTCACTCGAAGCGTTTCCGGATCTGCACAAACTGCCGGTGCCGTTTCGTCGCTTTGTCAAAGACCGCTGCTTCGGCTCGGCGCAGGGGATGCTCGCGGGCCTGATCCGCCAGGATGTCCAGATGATCGAAGAAGAGCAGCGCGCCTATGACCGCGACCCTCAAAGGCGCAACTGGGAAGTCAACCGGTCCATCGCGGCGGTGCAGCGGCTGTGGCGGCAACAGAAAAAAGCGGACGTTTCGTAAAGGTCGATTCTAAGCTGAGAATAGACAGTCATCCTGGAGAACGGACAGAAAATGCCAGTGATTACCCTCCTGAGCGACTACGGTTTGGAAAACAGCGCCGTGGGCACGATCAAGGGGATGCTTCTCAAGCTGTGCCCACCGGTCACGCTCATCGACCTCACCCATCAGATCCGGCCGCAGGATCTACTGTCTGGGCGTTTTGAGCTGATGACCGCCTATCGAAGCTTCCCCGAAAACACTGTACATTTGGCCATTGTCGATCCGGGTGCGGCGATGGGCCAGCGCGCCGTCGCCTTTCGCACCGCCGCGTACAGCTTCGTCGGTCCCGACAACGGCTTGTTTGACGGCGTGCTCGATATCGAACCGGCCCTTGAGGCGGTAGAACTGAGCCTGCCGACTTCCAGCAGCGGGCGACTCTTTCGCGGGCGCGATGTGTTCGCCCCGGCGGCGGCGGCCCTTGCCCTGGATAAAACTCTCTCGCACCTGGGCCGGGCGATCGATCCACAGTCCCTTGCGCGCTTCGAGGTCGACCTCGCCAACCGCCGCGCCGACAGCATCCACGGCCAGATCCAAAAAGTCGATCACTTCGGCAACTTGATCACCAACATCCCAGGCGAGTGGGTGGTGGAGCAGCCCTGGGAGATTCGCATCGGCGGCCACCGCTTCAATTTCTCAATCGACAGCTGCGAAATCGCCGCCGGCAAGCTCCAGGCGCAAATCGCGAGCCACGGCTTCGTGCAGCTGATGTTCGAAGGGGGCGATTGCGCCCGCCGTCTGGGGGTAGGGGTGGGCCAACTGGTGGTCATGCAGCCGCAGGTGCGTGCCCCCCGCTAGATCACAAATTCGCCCTCTTCGCTGAGGGCAGCCTGGCGGCTTCTGGCGTCGTGGTAAAGATCTTCGAGGGTGATCCGGTCGAGGGCCGCTTCCACCGAGCGGTGCACCCGGCTCCACAGCGCCATCGTCACCCAATCTTCCGCCTGGGTGCCGTCGCGCTCGATCCTGCCGAGCGGTGCCATCCCGTCGCCCACCGCCCGCAAAATCTCCCCAAGCGTAATCTGCGCCGGGAGCCGCGCCAGGACGTATCCTCCCTGCACCCCCCGCACCGAGCGCACGAAGCCGCTTTGTCTCAGAAGGATGAGAAGTTGCTCCAGAAAATGTTTAGAAATGTTCTGCCGACGGGCAATTTGGCGGATCGGCTGGGGGGGATCGTGGCGGTGAATGGTCAGATCCAGCATGGCTTTGACGCTGTAATGCCCACGGGTCGATAGTTTCAGCACTTGGTTAAGTATTGTAAATGGCGTCGGGTTGTCTTCTCAGACCGGTGTTACATTCATACGGAAAGCGCAATTTATTGCAAGGACTGCGGTCTTATGAGCAAGGTTTACGACTGGTTCCAGGAGCGCCTGGAGGTCCAGGCGCTCGCGGACGACATCACCAGCAAGTACGTTCCTCCCCACGTGAACATTTTCTATTGTCTGGGCGGGGTGACGCTGATTTGCTTTTTGGTCCAATTTGCCACCGGCTTTGCGATGACCTACTACTACAAGCCGACGGTCGCCGAAGCCTTCAGTTCGGTCAACTACATCATGGACGAGGTGAGCTTCGGCTGGCTTATCCGCTCGATCCACCGCTGGTCGGCCTCGATGATGGTGCTGGCGATGATCCTGCACACCTTTCGGGTCTATCTGACCGGCGGCTTCAAGCGTCCGCGCGAGTTGACCTGGGTCACCGGCGTGCTTTTGGCGTGCCTGACGGTCAGCTTCGGGGTGACCGGCTACTCGCTCCCCTGGGACCAAGTCGGCTACTGGGCGGTCAAGATCGTCACCCAGGTGCCCTCGGCCATCCCGGTGGTGGGCGACTTGATTGTCGAATTTCTGCGCGGCGGCGCCGGGGTTGGCCAGGAGACACTCACCCGTTTCTACAGCGCCCACACCTTTGTGCTACCCTGGCTGACAGTCGTTTTCATGCTGATGCACTTCTTGATGATCCGCAAGCAGGGCATCTCCGGTCCCCTGTAAGTGCGCCACCGTAGATTCTCGATTAAGGAGAGAAAGACATGCCGCTAAAGCGCCCCGAACTGGACGATCCGGAAATCCGTGAGCTTCTTGAGCAAGGCATGGGCCACAACACTTACGGTGAGCCCTTCTGGCCCAACGACATTCTGATTTTCGGCGTCGTTATCCTGGGAACCATCTTCGGCGTCATCGCCCTGGCCGTGCTCGACCCGGCCAAGATGGGCGAACCCGCCGACCCGTTCAACACGCCCCTGCACATCCTGCCGGAGTGGTACTTCTACCCGGTCTTCCAAATTTTGCGCGTCGTGCCCAACAAGTTGCTGGGCGTCGTGCTGATGGCGGCGATTCCGATCGGTCTGGCACTGGTGCCGTTCATCGAGAACGTCAACAAGTTCCAGAACCCTTTCCGTCGCCCGCTTGCCACCGCCGTCTTCTTGATCGGCACTGTGGTCACCATGTACCTGGGCATCGGTGCAATGATTCCCGACATTCCCAAGTCCCTGACCCTGGGCCTGTTCTAGATCACCAACCGACTTTCAAACGAGGGGCGCAGGAATTTCCTGCGCCCCTTTTGCGTGGTCCCAAAAGTGCGCCCCGGGCGCATCGGGGCCATAATGGAAGGAAAGCCGACTGTTGACGGACACCGTCCGCTCGCTTAGGTTAAAAGAAGTTAACAAACTTAACACTCGCGTCCGGGAGGAAGCCGTTCGGTGAATAAGAACTGGCGCAACGCAGGTTTGTACGTGCTGCTGGCGATTGTCGTGATTTCGCTGGCGAGCGCATTTTTCAGCGGTCAGCCCCAGGCCCAGCCGGAGCTGCGCTACAGCGAATTCATCCAGCAGGTCCAGCAGGGTCAGGTCAAGTCGGTGATCGTCAATCAAGAAGGCTCCAACGCCACGGTTACCCTCAAGGACGACTCCAAGGTGCGGGTGAATATTCCGCCCGGCGACCGGCAGCTCTACACGATTCTGGAGAAGAGCGGCGTCGAGGCGTCGGTGAACCAGCCCAGTAGCAACAACTTCTGGTTCTCCGCTCTCAGTTCCTTCTTCTTCCCGCTGCTGCTGTTGGGTGGGCTCTTCTTCCTGCTGCGTCGCGCCCAAGGCGGCCCCGGCAACCAGGCGATGAACTTCGGCAAATCCAAGGCCCGCGTGCAGATGGAGCCGCAGACCAAGACCACCTTTACCGACGTGGCGGGGGTCGAGGAGGCGAAGCTCGAACTGCAGGAAGTCGTCGATTTTCTGAAAAATTCCGAGCGCTTCACCGCGGTGGGCGCCAAGATCCCCAAGGGCGTGCTGCTCGTCGGCCCTCCGGGCACCGGCAAGACCTTGCTTGCCAAGGCCGTGGCCGGTGAGGCGGGTGTGCCCTTCTTTTCGATCTCGGGTTCGGAGTTCGTCGAGATGTTCGTGGGCGTGGGGGCTTCCCGCGTGCGCGACCTCTTTGAGCAGGCCAAGAAGAACGCCCCCTGCATCGTGTTCATCGACGAAATCGACGCGGTCGGCCGCCAGCGCGGTGCCGGCCTGGGCGGCGGCAACGACGAGCGCGAGCAGACCCTCAACCAGTTGCTCGTCGAGATGGACGGCTTCGAGGGCAACACCGGCGTGATCATCATCGCGGCCACCAACCGCCCCGATGTGCTGGACGCGGCCCTGCTGCGCCCGGGCCGCTTCGACCGGCAGGTGGTGGTCGATCGCCCCGACTTCAAGGGACGTCTGGAGATCCTCAAAGTCCACGCCCGCGGCAAGACCCTGGGCAAAGACATCGATCTTGAGAAAATTGCCCGCCGCACACCCGGTTTCACCGGCGCGGATCTGGCCAACTTGCTCAACGAAGCGGCGATCCTCGCCGCCCGCCGCAGCCTCACCGAGATCTCGATGGACGAGGTCAACGATGCGGTCGACCGCGTCCTGGCCGGTCCCGAGAAGAAAAACCGCCTGATGACCGAGAAGCGCAAGTGGCTGGTGGCTTACCACGAAGTCGGCCACGCCCTGGTGGGTGCTTTGTTGCCTGAGTACGACCCGGTCCAGAAGATCTCGATCATCCCGCGCGGTATGGCCGGTGGTCTCACCTGGTTTGTGCCCGACGAGGAGCGCGCCGATTCAGGCCTCTACAGCCGCGTCTACATGACCAACATGATGGCCGTCGCCCTGGGCGGCCGCATCGCCGAGGAGATTGTCTACGGCGAAGCCGAAGTGACCACCGGTGCCACCAACGACCTGCAGCAGGTGGCGCAGATTGCCCGCAACATGGTGACCCGCTACGGCATGAGCGAGAAGCTCGGCCCGGTGGCCCTCGGCCGCCAGGGCGGCAGCATGTTCCTGGGCCGCGACATCATGACCGAGCGCGACTTCTCCGAGCACACCGCCTCGGTGATCGACGAAGAGATCCGCGAACTCATCGAGAAAGCCTACGCGCTCTCCAAGAGCGTCCTGCTCAGCCACCGCAACTTGATGGACAGAGTCACCGAAGTGCTTGTCCAGAAAGAAACGGTCGATGCCGAAGAGCTGGAACAGCTCATCGAAACCTCGCTGAACAAGGCTGCCGCCTAGGTTCGCTCTTGCTCCTCTAAACAAAGCCCGCGGTTGTATCCCAGCCGCGGGCTTTGCGCTTTAGGGGCCGGCTTTGGCGATCACCCTGGCCAGGACTTCCTGATAAGCGCCCTCGACCTCGCCCATATCGAAGCGGAAGCGGTCTTTGTCGAGGATGCGGTCTTCCTCCAGGGTCCAAAGTCGGCAATTGTCCGGGCTCAATTCGTCTCCAAGTTGCAACTGCCCCGCCCCGTCGTAGCCGTACTCCAGTTTGAAGTCCACCAGTCGGATGCCGCACTCGCGGTAGAAAGCGCTCAAAATGGCGTTGACCTGCAAAGCCGAGCGGCGCAATTCGGCCAGTTGCAGCGCGTCGACGGTGGTGAGCACTTTGAGAATATGTTCGTCGTTGAGCAGCGGGTCGCCCAGGGCGTCGTTTTTGTAGTAAAACTCGACGATCGCTTCGCCCAGCACCGTGCCGCTCGCCAGTCCCGTGCGCTTGGCGAGACTGCCCGCCACGATATTGCGCACCACCACTTCGAGCGGGATCATCTTCAGACGGCGAAACAGCAACTGGTTGGCCGCCGGCTGGTCGATGTAGTGGGTGGGCACACCCGAGCGCTCCAACAGCAAGAACAATTTTGCTGAGACCGTGGCGTTGACGGCACCCTTGCCCGAGATCGTGCCGCGTTTTTGGGCGTTGAAGGCGGTGGCGTCGTCTTTGAAGACCGCGAGCACAATCGCCGGGTCGGGGGTGGGGTAGATGATTTTTGCCTTGCCTTCGTAGAGGATGTCTGCCACGGCCCACGCTCCAGGTTGCAAGATCACGTTAGCAGATGCCGGGCGCCGGGAGCTTTTAGCGTCCCTGGGCGGCGGAACGCACAGCCTGCAATTTCTGGTAGGGCACCTGCTTGTTGACAAAATGCCGAATCTTGACGGTCTTGTCTTCGACTGCGTAGACCGTGTACCACCGCCCGTCGATGAGCACCTCGTCGCCCGCTACGACCTTCTTTGGTGTGCCCACTGGCGCCGAATTGGGCGCACGGCGGGCCGGTAGCCGCCAGTATTCGCCCAATAACCAGTAGACCGCAAAAGCTCCCAGGGCACCCAGCAGCCCGATCGGATCGGACACTTGCATAGATGGGTGGAAGTAACGCAACAGCAAGCAGCACCCAACACCGAGCGGGATCGCGCGCATCAGCAGGCGCAGCAATGCCTGCCCCAGACCCGCTCCCCCCAGCACCGGCAACGCCAGAAGACGGGCCAGCAGGTGGCCCGCTTGGGTGGCGAGATCCGCTGTCCGGTACACCCAGCTGCGGCCCAGCCGGCTGTCGAGGGAATAGACCATGTCGCGGATCACCAGGGCGGCCCGGGAGGCAAGCGCGAACAACACCGGCCGGGGCACGTCGGTGCCCAATTCCTCCGCACCGACGCGGTACTCGGCTAAGAAAAATTGTTCGAGCTTGGCAAAAGAATCGTACTTTTGTAGGGACTGCTCGGCGAGGGCTGCCGCCGCCAGGGCGCTCACGGTGCGATCGAAGTAGCCGGTGGCGGGCTCAAAGGTCGGCGGCGTCTGTGGTCGGGTAGGCTTAAGCTTTTGGGCGTTCCAATCGAGTTGTTCGGCGATGGCGTCGTCGAGCACCCTGCGAAAATCGGTCCCCAAAATCTCGCGGTGACCCATCAAGACCAGCCGCTTTTGAAAGTCCTCTAGATCAAAATCCGCCAAACCGTTCTGGGACTCCGCCAGGGCTACGAGGCTATCTAGCAATTGCTTGCGCTCGGCCTCGGGCGATTGGGCAAAGGCGCCATCGACCAACTCCTGGGCCAGGTAGTGGCGCAGATCCCCCTTGTGGTGCTCGGGCGATGCGGCCCAACGCTGCAGACGCGGGTCTGTCTGTCGCTTGAGAAATTGGCGAAAGTGGCTCAGCGATTCGCGGGTCACGAGCGCCTGCACGATACGGTTCAGGCCGTCCAGCCGCCCCCAGAGAATATCGTTGGAGCGCCAGGAGCGCTTGAAGAAGCCACCGAAGGCGTACAGCGCGTCACCGGCAAGCTTGTCTTTCCAGTCGCGTCTTTCGCTGTAGCCCATCTTCGCGTCGTGGGGGCTGATGCGTACCAGTTCGATAGGCTCTTTTTCTTGAAAGTCGGCCAGGTATTCGTAGGGCAGCAGTTCCTCATCCAAGTGTCGGTACTCGTGAAATAGCTGCAGGTATCTGGGGCTTTCTTCAAGGCCGCTCAAGCCGATAAGCCGTGCACTTGCCACTTCGACAATGTGCAAAATGCTGTCTTTGAGATCTACCGGCCGCAGGTCGGCCCAATCGGGGTCGGGCACCTGCGAGAGTACCCCAAAGGCGAGGCCGAACGGATCGATCCCGTTACTTTTGGCCTTGAGGGCGTCGTAGATGCCCGCGAGGGTGCGTGGCGAGGGCCAGACGATCTGCTCATCGCCGCCATCGATATAGGCGCGTGCCGCCTCTGTCGCAGCGTCGATGAGCCGCTCGAAGTACCCCGCCGCCGGATCGGGCTGTGCACCCGGCTGGTTGAGGAAGAAGGCGCGGTGGACGGCGAGCAGGTACGCATAGAGCTGCAGGCGGACGCGCTCGCGCTCTTGGGAGATGGGCACATCCTGCTCGACGAGCTTGAGAAACTCTGAAGCTATTTCCGCGCGGCTCAAAGCAGCTATCAGTGACGCTTTGATAATTTCGAGCAGTTCGATCTGGCGACTCAGTATCTGGGCAAGACGGCCGAGGCGGTTGTAGTGGGCAGCAGGTAAATCTTCGCCTTGATCGAGATCCCAGCAGACGACTTGCAGGATGAACCGGTGTTTGCGCAGAGCGTATTCGACATCAAGGTCGCGCACCTGCACGCTTGCCAGGCGAAAGTGCTCCTCGCGTCGGGGCAAGGATTCGCGCTCGTCGATGAAACTGGTGAGCAAGTCGGCGGCTTTGTTGAGGGTCTGCTCCTGGGCCTTGGCCTGCCCGGCCGTTTTTTGTTCCTCCAACCTTAAAATCACCGGCAAAACCCGGTCGCGCAGTGTCACCAACCGGATGCGCCAGTACAGATAGTTGACTTGCCCGGTCGCGGGCGGCTGTCGGTAGGTTTCGGGCCGGGTCAGCTTTGCTTCGAGCAAATAGCGGTAGCGGCGGACTTTTTCGTTGTAGCGGTTGATGGCCTCCAGGTCCTCGCCGATGCTCTCGTAGGTGGGCATGCCGATCAGCGCATCGCCGATCACCCGCAGCAGGTTCGGCCGGGGCATGTTCTTGAAGTGATCCGTTTCGGTGAACAGATCCGGGCTGGGGTCGATGTAGAACATCTTGCGGCAGACTGGGCGGTAGGCGGTGCGGCTGTGGATCTGGCCCAGGGCGTGGGAAAAAGGCCGGTTATCGAGAACCCCACCGTCGACAAAGTGCAGCCGGTAGCACCGCTCGTTGTTGCCGTCGTCGGGGGGTACATCCGGCAGTTCGCGTTTATCGAGTTGCCCCCACTGCACCAGAAACCGGTCGACCGGATCGACGAGCGGTGCGAGCCTGCCGGTCGGATCGGCGGTGGGCAGTTTGACAGTCACCACCGGAAAAGCGACCGGAAAGCACGAGGTGATCCGGCAGAGTTTTGCCAGAGCCTGCAAGCGGTCGGGCTCGGCGGGATTGAACTCCTCGCGCCGTCCGCGGCGGTGCTTGAGCAGGAATACCGAGCGGTGGTTTTTGACTTCGATGCAGCTTCCCGTATTGTCGAGCGCCTGGGTCACCCGGCCCAAGAGGTCGGTGCCGGTAACGAACAAGTCGAGTTCCGCCGTCGCGGTGGGCCACTCATCGGTGCCGTTTGGGACAGGGCGCGGTCGGCCGGCGCTCTGGAGCGCCTCGAAGAGCTTTTCTTGGTAGTAACCCTCGCCGTTGAGCACCGATTCGACCCGGTCGCTGGCTCGCCGTACCTCGGCTTTGCGCAGCAACTTGTCGATGGCACCGTTCTCGCGCCACAGCCGGGCAAATCCCTCGAAGTCGACGACCCGCTGCTCGTCGCTGTTGGCCAGGGCATAACTGAGCAGAACGCCGTTGATTCCTCCGGCGGAGGTGCCCGAGACGACGTCGACCGCGATATCCGAGTCGCTCAGGGCCTTGATGAGTTTGTAGAGCCCCCGGCCGCGCACGGCCTTGTAGAACTCCTGGCACACCCCGTTCATGTAGATGGCCAGGGCGACACCACCGTAGACAACCAGACCCAACCGGAACTCGCGGCGAAAAGAAGGCATAGACGGTATCGAATGCATTCGGTGATGGATGGGGCGGTGGGGTAACGCCCCGGCTGCCTTTTTCTATACTCGGCGGCCGGAGAATATGCACTCCCAGGTACTACGCTCAGCCGACCGCTTCGAGATCGCCGCCGTCGATGAGAAAGGCGCCCTGCTTGAAGCGCACCGCCCAGTAGTTGCCGGGCCTGCGATCGAGAATGAGCCCTTCTTGGCCCACCTCCAAAAAGGCCGAGGAGCGCAGCATGGGCATGGCGTCTGCGGTTTTGACGTAGGGCGGCACCCGCACCAGACGCACTTTTTGCCCGACTTCCATTCCAGCCATGTCCCACCGCGTGCGATAACTGCCCCTAGTGTACCGCCGCCGGGAATATCGACCTTTCCCCAGGTTTTCCACAGGGCTGTGGAAAAAGTCGGAAAACTTTGGACTTGCTAGGCTGGATGGGTCCAGGAAGATTACCCATGGAGCTTGTCCGCAGGGCCGCCACCGGGGCCATCCGCTTCTACCAGCGGTTTGTTTCGCCCTTGACGCCGCCCACCTGCCGCTACGTGCCTACCTGCTCGGAGTACACCCGCCAGGCGATCGAGCGATTTGGGGTGGCGGCGGGAATCTGGCTGGGCACCAAACGGCTGTGCCGCTGCCATCCGCTGCATCCGGGCGGTTACGACCCCGTACCGGAGCGCCGGTCGGTCCGTTAGACGACAGACCCGGGCGCTAGAATTGAGAGCGAAGTGGCTCGACCGTTATGACCGCTACGCGCCCCGACTTCGAACAAGAAGACAATCCGCCCGAGACCGACGACGCCCTCGACTCCAAGGACGAATTTCCGGACGAGGTCGAGATGACCCTGGGGGAGCACCTCGAAGAGTTGCGCACCCGCCTCTTCTGGGCGCTTGGCACCTTTATCGCGGCCACTATCGGCTGTTTTATCTTCGTCAAACCGATCGTCGATCTGCTGCAGAAGCCGGCGGGCACGACGGTCAAATTCATCCAGACCATCCCAGGCGAATTTTTCTTTGTCTCGTTTAAAGTGGCGGCCTACAGCGGTCTGATGGTCGCGGCCCCGATGATTCTCTATCAAATTGTGCGCTTCGTGCTGCCGGGGCTCAGTCGCCGCGAGCGCAAACTCATCCTGCCCATCGTGGTCGGCTCCAGTGTGCTGTTCGTCGTGGGCGTCGTCTTTGCCTTTATGGTCCTGGCCCCGGCCGCCCTCAACTTTTTTGTGAGCTACGGCGACGGCGTCGTCGATCAGACCTGGACGATCGAGCGCTATTTCGACTTGATGTTCGTGATGCTGATCAGCACCGGCATCGTCTTTCAGGTACCGATCTTGCAGGTGCTGCTCGGGGTGACGGGGATCGTCTCCTCCGAGCGGATGTTCTCGGTCTGGCGCTATGTGAGCGTCTTCGCGGTGGTGCTGGGGGCCGTCGTCACCCCCTCGACCGATCCGCTCACCCAGACCTTTCTAGCCGGGGCGGTGACAATCCTCTATTTTGGCGGCGCGGGCGCGGTCAAACTGATTGGCAAGTAAACTGGGACGACCCATGGGCATTTCTCTCACTCCCGAACAGGAAGGCTTCGTTCTTAGCAAACTCCAGACCGGGCAGTACCGCTCCGCCGAAGAACTGCTGGAGGTAGCGTTGCAATTGCTCGAAGCGCACGATCGCGCCGAGGCCAAGTGGGTCGAGGACGTGCGGGAGAAAATCGACGCGGCCATTGCCGCCTCGGAGCACGCTCCACCTGTGGACGGCACAGATTATGTGGCCCGGACCCTCGAACGGCTCCGACAGGTGCGCCAAGAAAGGGAATGAGCCGTTATATCCTTAACGTTCTTGCTGCCCAGGATCTCGACGAAATTGCAGACCGATTTGTAGCGGCAAGCGTCGAGGCCGGTGAGCGTTTTTTCGAGGAGTTTGACAGAAAATGCCTTCAACTTGTCACCTTCCCGAACAGCGGCAGAAGTTACGGAACGCTTCGGACTGGTCTTCGAGGATTACCACTCGGAGAGTACATCATTTTCTATCGAGTCCTGGACGATGGTATCGAAATCCTGCGCGTTGTGAGTGGCCGCCGCGACCTGCCTACCCTCTTTGAAGAATCGGGGTCTTGAGACCATGGGTTGGCTTAGAAGTTGTCAAAGCTACACATAGCATGCAAATCAAAACTGATAGCTGAGCGTTCCCTGCACAGTGAATGGCGTCCCGACGTAGATGCGGGTGTCGCTTTGCACCCCTTCGAAGTAGCGCACGTTGAACAGATTCTTGAAGTTGACCGCCGCCCGCCAGCGCTCCCGCTCGTAGTAGACAGCCGCATCGGCCCGCGTGTAGCCGGGAATGGCGAAGGTGTTGTCCAGATCGCCGGCGCGCTCGCCCACATAAAACAGGCCCGCGCCGACGCCGAAGCCCGAGAGCGCCCCTTCGCGCAGGCGATAGGTGGTCCAGAGGCTGGCGGTGTGGAAGGGGGCGTTGGGCAGGCGGTTATTCACCGCGAAGGTGTTGTCGCGGGTAATGCGCGCATCGCTGTAGGCCCAGGAAGCAATGACATTCCAGCCCGTAAGAATTTCGCCTGCGATATCGAAATCGACGCCGCTACCGCTTTGCTGACCGACCTGGATCGAAAAGCGCGGATTGAAAGGATCCGCTGTCAGGACATTGTCCTTTTCGAGGCGATAGATAGACAACGTCGAGAACAAGCGTCCTTCGGCCAGTTCGGCTTTGACCCCGGCTTCGTAGAGCGTGCCGCGCTCCGGCAAAAAGGCCGTCCCGGACGGATTGAGACCGAACTGGGGCAAAAAAGAACGGTTGTAGGTGGCAAAAAGCGAAACCGGCGCGATCGGTTGCCAGACCAGGCCCACCCGGGGCGAAAACGCCTGGGCGCGGGCCAAGGAGTTGAAGCTGTCGTCGCGGTAGTCGTCCTGGTAGTCGAAGCTGTCGAAGCGCCCGCCCAGCAACAACTTGAGATTGTCGGAAAAAGCGATTTGATCCTGGATATAGGCGCCGAAGGTGTTGGCGGTCGTCAGGCCGTCGAAACCGGAATCGTCGATGCGGTTGGTGTAGTCGAAGCGATAGACGGGAGTGAAGATATCGATGACATTGCCGTCGTAAAAGCCATTGTTGTAGAAAAACCCGGTTTGTTTGATCCAATCGAAGCCGACCAGCAGCGTGTGCTTGATGGAGCCGGTGTCGAATTTCCAGATGAGGTCGTTCTGCCAGGTGTAAGTTTCGTAGTACTGACCTCCCTCGAACCCCCCGAGGGGCAGCGTCCGCCCATCCGCCTGCAGCGGCCCGCTCACCTCGGTGGAGCGGTAGTCCTCGCGGCTGGTGCTCAAGCGCACGAAGCTGCGCAGACGCACATTCTCGGCAAATGCGTGCTCCAGGGTCAGATAGCCGCGCTTTTCGTCGTACACCTGCCGGCGGGTCGGATCGCCCAGGTAACGGTTGACCGGCAGGCCGACATCGGCTCCATTCACAAACACCAGTCCCCGGTCGATCGGGTAGTTGTCGCTCAGGTATTCCCCTTCGAAGCGCAGGGTGGTCTGGGGACTGATTTTCCAGGTAAGCGCCGGTGCGACGAAGAAGCGGGCCTTCTGGACAAAATCGCGAAAGCTGTGGGTGTCCTCGTAGGCGATGTTGAGGCGGTAGGCGAGGCTCGCATCGCCGGTGAGCGGACCGCCCAGATCGAGGGTGGTGCGGTAGAAGTCGTAGCTGCCCGCGGTAAAGCGGATGGAAGCCGAGGGGGTCAAAAGGGGTGCTTTGGTAATCAAGTTAATCGTGCCGCCGGGATCGCCCTGGCCAAACAGCACCGAGGCCGGGCCTTTGAGCACCTCCAGGCGCTCCAGATTGGCAACCTCAGGCGAGGTGCGGGCGTTGAAAAAGCTGCCGCCGTTGCGCTCCAGAAAGCCGTTTTTGTAGAGGCTGGCGGTGAACCCGCGGGCGTTAAACTCGGGGGCGCGACCGCCGAAGGAACTGGCGAAGGTCACGCCGCTGACATTGCGCAGCGCTTCCTCGATGCGTACCGCTCCCTGATCGTCGATTATCTGCCGGGGGATCACCTGAATATTGGCGGGAATGTCCCGGATGGCGGTGTCCGTGCGCGTGCCCGAATCGGCGTTCCTGCGCAGGTAACCGCGGTTGCCCAGTACCGTCACCTCCTCAAGCTCATCCTCACTTTTGCCCCCAGGCGTTTGCGTCTGTGCCAGCAGCTGTTGGGCCTCGCCGACGGCCAGTAGGTCCAGACGGCGGACGGGCGAGATCTCTGGAGCAGCAAGCGCTCCCGGTATACCCCACACTTGCAATAGCGTGCTAAAAAAGCATGCACAGCCCAAAACCGGTGCGGCAACGCTTTGAGCCGCACGCAAAGCACTTCTCATCAAAATTCCCAACTAAGCAGATCCAGACGGAAAAGATTGGGGGCGAGAAGACCAGAAGTCTTCGCCCTGCCACAGATCACGTCTCAGCTGCAAGCCGTGCCAAGCCTACCGTTATTGAAATTGGATGTCAATAGCAGGGAGCCGCCAGGCTGCGAAAACCGCACCAACGACGTGCGGGCGACTGCGACCGGGGCGCTATTGCTTTGCAATAGCGGACACGATCACATCAAATCGATGCTCTGCGCCCACACCCAGCCGCCCATGGCGGTGGCGGCCGCCAACAGGACCATGGGCACCGCCCCTTCGGCAAAAAACGGCATCTCCCCCGTCGTCGCCACCCAGAAGAGCGTGAAGCAGGCCAGCAAGGGCACAGACATCCCCGCGGCGCATCCGACAATCTGCAAGTTATAGAGGCGCTCGCGGCGGGGACGGCTCTGACTGCGCTCGATCTGAACGGCGATTTGCTTAATCATGGGAGAAATCTTCCGGGCAAACCGGGATGGATGGAGTGTCATCGGCTACCAAAGTTAGTTTTTCAGCTGCCCGTAAAACGGCGATGAACCCTGGATGAAGCCTTTCTCATCTCGGGCCTAGAATAGGGGCAACCCGCACCCCGGAGCCTCTGTCATGCTGCAGCGGTATTATTCGTGGCAGTGCCTGCCCTCCTCCGCAGAACTGCTCGATTCCGACGAGACACCGGTGGACAACGAACTGCAAAATCTTGTCCCCAACCTGCTCGGCGCCATTCTGGCCATCCTCTGGGCGCAGCGGGAGGACTGGTTTTTTGGCGTCGACATGGGCGTCTACTACGACCCCGAAAAACCGGCCGTCGTCCCGGACGGCTTCTTGAGCCTGGGTGTCGAACGGTTCGTGGCCGAGAACGGTCGCCTCAGCTATGTGCTTTGGGAGGAGGACAATGTTCTGCCCATCCTCGCCCTGGAAGTGGTCTCGAAAACTTACCGGGGCGAGTACGGCAGCAAGATGAAGAACTACGCGCGGCTTGAAATCTTGTACTACGTCGTCTACAACCCCAGCCGTCCGAGCCGCAGGCGCAAGCACGACACGCTCGAAGTATACAAACTTGTCGATGGGGAATACGTGCGCCTCCCCGGTGAACCGGTGTGGCTGGCGGAAATCGGCCTGGGGATCGGCCGCTCGCCCGGGCGCTACTGCGGCTGGCAGCGCGAATGGTTGTACTGGTTCGACGCGACCGGAAACCGGCTCGCTGCCCCTGAAGAACAACTGGCACAGGTCGAAGTACAGGTCGCACAGGAGCGCTCGGCACGCCTGGAAGCCGAGCGACGGGCCGAGCGCCTCGCCGAATTGCTGCGCGAGCGCGGCATCGACCCGGAAGCGCTTCTCTGAGCGGATTTGCTTTATTTCTGCCAGTCTTTATCTGCCATCTCCAGCACGTAGGAAGCCACCTGCCGGATCTCCTCGGTGCTCAGTTCACCCCCAAAGGCAGGCATGGCGTTTTTGCCGCCGGTGACTTGCTGGATAATCGCCGCTGGCGAACCCATCCCGAAGTGAGCGAGCGCCTCCTTTTTGAGCGTCTTCTCCGGCTCCACGATATTGTTCCCCCCGGCGTGGCAAGCCGCACAGTTGGCTTTGAAGATCTTCTCTCCCGCCGCTAGATCCGGCTGTGCCTCGGCCAGGATCACCCCCGCTCCCAGCACCGAAATGCTCACTGCCCCCACTGTCCACACCCACCGCATCGCCCTGCTCCCTTGACGCGCGCCCTTTGCTCTGGTATCTCATATATTAAGATTTTTCACAATCTTTTCATTTTTCTTGAGGTGGCGTATGGCAGGTATCAGGTATGGAGTGGTGATCGCTGCGGCATTGGCCGCAGCAGTGACGGCCGAAACCGTCCCGGCGAGTACCGCCGTGGTGAGCAAGTGGGTGACGGGCCTTGACAAGCCCCAGGGCCTCGCGCTCGTCGGCAAAGACATCTGTGTGGTGGAGCAGGGGGCAGGCCGGGTGGTTTGCTACACCCCGGACGGCAAGAATCAGACGGTGGCGGCAAAGGACCTGCAGCGCCCGTCGTGGTCGGTCGAGATGGATGGGGTGCTCTACGTGGCCGAACGCAACGGCAACGGTCTCGCCCGCGTCCAGTCGGGGCAGGTGAGCCGCCTGGAAGGCAAGATCACCGACCCGCTGGGTGTGGTCAAAGATCCGGGCCGCAAAGGCTCGCTGCTGGTGGTCTCCCACCGCACGGGCGAGGTGAGCCGCTACGCGCCCGACGGCAAAGGCACCCTCAAGAAGGAAGAGCCGCCGGTGACGGTCAACCCGCGTGAAGCGACCTACGGCTGGCGCGATATTGCTGTTGCAGCCGACGGCACAACCTACGTCACCGACCAGGGCGACAAGGGCGTCTACCGCTGGGCACCGGGTGAGAAGCCGACGCTTTGGGCGAAGGGCTTCACCGACCCCAGCGGGCTGGCTATCTCTCCCGCCGGGGACATCTACGTCACCGACATCGGCAGCGGCCAGCTGGTGCGCCTGGACAAGCAGGGCAAACCGACCGTGGTGGCCGACAAGCTCGGCAAACCCCGCGAAGCCCTCTTTTTGGATGAACGGACGCTGCTGGTCAGCGACGAGGGCGAAGGCAACGTCTACCAGGTGAAGCTGGGCAGTTAGCCGACTACGGCAACCAGGACCACAGCTCGACGGTCACAAAGCGCACCAGCGGATGGCTGAAGGCCTGGAAGACCGGCTGGGTCTCGCCGGTGACCTTCGCGTAACCGGTCATGCCCGGCTTCATCTCGGCTTTGGCTTGCGGGAAGTCGACCACGACGTTCACGTAGCGCGTCGTGCTCTTGAGCAACTCGGTCGGGTCGGCGCCGTACTCGACGCTCTTGGTGACGTTCTGGGGGTCGTTCTTGTTGTAGGAGGTGGCCACCGGTTCGATCGAGGCCACCTTGCCTGCAAACGAACGGGTCGGGTAGGCCCATAGCTTCACTTCCACCTCGCCGCCGGGCTTGAAGCCGTCGCCCGCCTGGTACTCGGGCATCTGGATGGTGCCGGTGATGCGGCTGGCGTGCTGGGCCACTCCCAGCACATCGCCCACCTGCATGCGGCTACCGACCTTCCAGTCGAGGTTGGGGGTGATGATGTAGCCGTTAAAGGGCATCACCACCTTGGTGAAATTGAGCTGCTGGCGGTAGTAGGCGTACTGGTCCTGGACCCGCTTCAATTCGGCCCGCTCCTGCTCCACTTTGCTGCGGGCGGCGGAAATCTCCTGCGGGTGGGGACCGGCCATCACCAGGCGCAAATTCGACTGGGCCTGCTCCAGGCGCTGCCCGGCGCTTGCCAGGCTCTCCTGGGCGGTCTCGACGCCGATGCGCTCGGTCTCCGCTTCGCGCTTGGCGTTTTCGTAGACTTGATCGGAGACGACCCCTTCTTTGCTGAGTTTCAAGTTGCGCTCCGCTTCGCGGGCGCTGAAGTCGGCTTTGCTCTTGGCGGTCACCAGCTGGCTTTTGGCCACCGAGACTTCCTGGCGGGCGACACTCACCTGATCGCGCGCCACCTGCACCTCCTCGGGCCGGGGCATGCTCAGCAACTTGCGCAATTCTTCCTGCGCAGTGATCAAGGCCGCCTCTCTGGTGCGCACGTCCGAAAGGCCCGTGTTCACCTGATTCTGGGTGTCCACCGAGCGCAAGAGCGCGAGGGTGGTGCCGGCCTTGATCAGCTTTTGATCGCCGCCCTTGAAGTAGAGCTTGTCGAGCACACCTTCGACTTCGACGGCGATCGGCTGCTGGCGAGGAGGCAACAGCTGGATCGCCCCGCCGTAGTGGTAGGTATAGGGCAGCATTAAAATCACGACAAAAGCCGCCAGGACAAGCCAGGGCAGACCTTTGCGGAACACTTCCCAAAGATTGACGCCGCCGCCGAAGCGCGGCGGGGCCGATCCGGGTGCCTCCAGAATGCCGTCCGATGCCTGGGAGGCCAGTTGCAAATTCGCCTGCTCCCCTTCCGGCAGTTGCAGATGGTCCGGCTTGCCCGCCGGGGTGATCGCCGCCTGGTCAGAACCCAGGGGCGACGACGAAGAAGCTTTTTTAGAAGTCCGAGTTTTGTCGCGCACGAGTAACCACCAATGGATAGCGAATGGGAACGGCAGGCAAAACAATAGTATCCCCAGACCTTCGCCCAAAAGATCGGGGACCAGCTTTTGCAGCGCCTCGGCGCTGTGCAGAGTAATGTAGGCAAAAAACGCCAGCCAGACCACCTCGCCGACCAGCGCAAAAAAAGTCATCCGCAACCGGTCGCCCAGGGGAATGGTGTCCGGCAGCCACTGCAGACGCAACAGACGCTCGACAATCTGGCGGTTGCGCTTAAATAAACTCGGCGGCAGCCGGTAGTAGGCCACCACCACACCGTAGGCGTCGCTCGGCCAGAGCGGGTTGGAGTCGAGCACCGTATCCACGAAGGCCATATAACACAGCGACACGGCCCAGGCGCTCATGCTGTTGGTCGAACCGTGGTTGAGGTACCAGGTGAGGCCGCCCAACACAAACAACAGCAAGCGCACGAGGATCGGAGTCGCGAAGGTCCAGATCTGCTGCTCGCGAGTGAGTTGGCGGAACAGCGGCCCCTTGCCGACGGTGAAGCGCGGAAAAAAGCCGAAGAGCATCTGCAGACCGAACTGCTCGACCGCCACGCCGTAATGGGAGGCGACGACGGCCTGGGCGACTTTGCTGATGCTGTTGACCACCAGGATGTTGACCATGTGCTTGGTCAACCCGTCGATGGGCGAGTAGTACTCTGAAAAATCCTGAAAAAACAGGATCTGGTTGTTGAGGATCGTAATCAGCGTCAGCGGGACGGTCGGGATGAGCAGCAAAAACGCGAGCTTAAAGAGCAGGTGGAACGGTTCGAGCAGGCGGGCAAACAGCACGAACACCGGCGCCAGCTCGGGGTAGTACCACTTGTAGGGCATGTCGCTTTTGGGCTTTTTGCCCTGCCCCGGCTCCCCTGTATCTTCAAAGGCACCCCCCGCCGCGAAGGGCTGCGCCTCGGAGACAACGATCGTGGCTGTCGTCTGTCGGCGTTCGCTGTAGCGCTCGAGCAACCCGTATTCGCCAATTTGTCGACAAAAAGGCTCGAAGTCCTCTTCGCTCATCTTGAGGCCGAAGCGCGCCTCGAAGGCCTCGATAATCTGGCGCGGCGTCAGGGCGCCGTCCATCAGCTGACAGAGAAAAAACTCTTCCTCGCCAAACTCGAAGGTCTCCCCGCTCGCCGGGTCCTTGATGCGGTAGGACTTGACGCCCGCCTTGACGACCTCATCGATGACGAGATCCCTGCGAAAGCAAGTTTGAAGGGGCTGGTACATCGAGACCTCCAACTTCCTCGGCGGGGGGGTGCAAGCGCCCACCGACGGCGATTTCAAGGTGCTAGGCGGGGCGCAGACCTTCGAGGAAGGGGATCTCAAAGCACTTGGGGTGCATGATCGGGCCGTGGCCGAAATAACCGTCCTCACCGAACAACTCGCCATGATCGGCGGTGACGATGAAGTGGGTGTTGGGCGGGCACTTCTCGATCAGTTCCCCCAACAGGCCGTCGATGTACTCGACGCAACGGATCTGCTGCTTATGCAGCTGCTCCATCTCGTCTTTTTCGAAGAACTTGGCCTCTACCGGTCCCTCGCCCGCCTTGAGCGATTCGTCCATGTGCTTGAAGACGCCGTGCACCCCTGAGATGTGGGGCAAATCTTCGCCGGAGAGCATATAGGGGTAATGGGTCTCGCCGAGGTTAAAGAAGTAGAACCGCGGTTCGTCCTCTTCGAATTCGACTTCCGCCACCATTGACTTGAAGTCGTTGTGGTTGCCCATCAATTTGTAATCGTCAAAAAAGCGGTTCATGCCCGTCAACTGGTTGAGCACCGGCATCGAGACGCGGGCGATCGTCTCGTAGCCCAGATCCTGCAGCACCTTCGGCAGCGACAGGTGCGGCACGAAAGTCTTGAAGGACAGATCCGGCATATCGAGCCGGTCGATCCAGCGGGTAAATTCCTGCTTGTAGACTTCGGAGGCGAAGACCCCCCGCGGGCTGGTGTGGGGCACCATTCCCATGAGCATGGCGTAATGGGAGGGCGAGGTCCACGAGGCGTAGCTGTAGCGCGCCTCCCCTTTGCCGATTTTGTCCATGTTGGGCGTCGCCGCCGCTTCATAACTGTCAAAGCGGCAGCTGTCCATGATGATCTGCACGAGATGGTTGGGCATTCCTGCCTCCACGCAGCCAGTAGGGGGGTCTCGATGCGATGATGTTTTACTTGCGCGAGATCGACTCGGTGGCCGTCGCCCGGTAGGTGCTCGCCAGTTCCTGCCAGCTGGCCGAACCGGCTTCCACCAGACCGTCGAGGTCGACATCGTCGATTTCATCGTCGTCGGAGGCCATCAAGCTCGCGGCGCGGTATTCCTCCGCCGCTTCCTTGAGCAGACCCTGCTTGGTGTAGAGATCGCCGAAGAGCTTGTGCTTGCGCGCCTGCAGCTTGGGCGCCGAGGGCAGGGCGCGCAGGATGTCGCCCGCTTCCTCGGTGCGGTCGGTCTGGACGTACAGATCCGCAAGCGACAGCATGATCGTCGGGGCCGGTTTGTCGCCCCGCGCTTCGAGCACCCTCTGCAAAGCGGCCTCGGCGGAAGTGTAGTCTTTGTTCTGCAAGTAGAAGCTCGCCAGCGACATGTTGGCCATGCCGCTCTTGGGGTTGAGCTTGACGGCGGTCTCGAGGGTACTGACGGCGTCGCCCGGCTTGCCGAGCTTCTTGTAGGCGCGCGAGATCAAGATTCGGGCCATCTCCGCCTGCGGATCGAAGCGCAGCGCCTTGTTGAAGTACTGGATGGCCAGATCGTAGTGCTCCTGGCCGAGGGCCGACATGCCCAGGGTGATATAGGCCTTGGCCGATTTGGGATCGAGCTTGAGGGCACTCTCGAAGGCCACCGTCGCCTGCTTGTAGTCTTTTTTGCGCAGGTGGGCCATACCGATACCGAGGCAAGCCTGCGGCGAGAGCGGATCGACTCTGAGCGCTTTTTGAAAGGCGTCCAGGGCTTCGTCGAAGCGCTTGGTCTTCAGGTAAACGCTGCCCGTCAACATCAGGGCCTGCAGGGAGGAAGGTTCTTCTTCCAAAATGGCAGTGGCTTCCTCGAGGGCTTCGTCGTAACGCTTTTCTCGAAACAGAGTCCCGGCGAGCTTCAGACGGTCGCGCGAGTTCGCCTTTGTAACTTTTTTAAGCTTTGGAGTAAATCCTGCCATACCGTAAATTTACCGAAGCAACAACTTGAGCAGAAGACTATCAGCTTTCCATTGGGGTGTCAAATGCGATGGACGTACTGCCCCCAGCCATGCTTTCTTACAAGAATTGCCCGCCGCCGAACCGGTTAGTCGTAACCCATCTGACGCGCCAGTTCCTGAATTTCCGGATAAAAACCCTTTCCGTCCGCCCGCCAGGCGAGCGAGTCTTCCAGCGAGAAGTGCCCTTCGGGCTGTTCTGAAAAGTATGGATTGCGCAAAAAATGGGGGTCGTGTCCGAGGTGGGTGCTGTAGGGGCCGAACCCGGCGTAGGAGGAGTGCTCCGGGTGCAGCATCGCCTGGCCAATCTCCTCGCTCCAACTCAGTCCCAGCCCCCGGCACAGATCGCGCAGGGTGGAAGTGGGACGGCTTGCGACCGCCTCCCAGTGCACGGCCGTCTGCTGGGAGGCAGGGACATCTGTCAGAAAACGGCGGATGTTGTCGTTGAACGTAAACCAGGTGCGCTGGGCATCTAGGACCGGTTTTTTGGCGACAAATTCGAAGGCCCCGTCGTTGATGGCAAGCGCCCCCCCGGCGATCGCCATCACCGCCTCGCCCTGGGCGCGCGGATGGCGCAGCAGGTGCACAAAGTGAGCCTCCGGAAAAGCTTCGTAAAGTCTTGAGAGCCGCTCCGGTTCGGCGGCATAGACCGGGCTCGGATCGACCAGCCGCAAAGGCGCCACCCGCGCGCACAACTCCGCGAGCACCTCGGTGGTCTGGGCGTAGTAGCGGTTGGAGAGCCAGCGGCGGGCCATGGCGACGGCGTTGAGGGTCTGCTCGCCGCTGTAGAGCTGGGCGACGGCGCGCAATAGCCCGTGGATCTGAAACTGGCGCGGCCCCTGCAACAGCAGCACCAGTTCTTCGACGGTGCGGGCCATCAGCAAGTTGATCTCGGGCACCCCGTAAGCTTCCGGGTGCTGGCCGAGCATCGCCGAAAGGGGCGAACTGCCGCTGCAGGTGGCCGAGAGGATGACTATCGGTGGGGCGGTCGGCATGGTGCGCGCCTTGGGGTGGGTTCGCCTGCAAGCCTATACGGATCGAAGGCGCGGGTCTACAATAACGGCGAGTTTTGTGCAGGATTTTTATGTCGGCCGAACCCGAGATTTTGCCCAGCGACGCGCAGAAACGCCAGGCGGTCTTGCAAAAATTCCGCGACCGCCACGAGCAGAGCCTGCTCGAAGAATTGCCGCTGCCGGAGGCTCCTGCCCAGGCAATGCCCCAGCTGGAGGACGTCCAGCCGCAGGTGGTCTACAACGCCGTCCCGCTCGAATTTCTCAAGACCATCCAGGATTGGGTCAAAGCCCCGGAGGTGGCCGAGGACTGCTCTTCGCGCAGCGAGCTGGAGGAGTACAAGCGCCAACTGCAGCATCAGTACAAGACGCTGGTGGCGCTGGTGCAGATGACCGCCGACGAGCTGGGGCGGCTCGACCAACGCCTGGCCCGTTTGCCGAAGTGATACAATAGCCCCCACTTGATATTGTTCTGGCTATACCTGTGTCGCATCAGCCTCTGATTATATTGACACCTCCACGCTCGTTTTCGTCGGTCGTCTGCGCGCTCCTGGGCCGACACCCGGATCTGTACGGTTTTCCGGAGCTGAATTTATTCAAGACCGACACGATCGAAGAACTGAATTTTGCCCGCATCCAGCGGCGCTGGCCCACGGCCATGGACGGCCTCGCCCGCACCCTGGCCGAAATCCACGAAGGGACGCAAGACGAGCTGTCGGTGCACCGGGCGCGCGTCTGGATCAACGAACACATGCACCTGGGTTGCAAAGAAGTGTTCAACTATGTACTCGATTATGTAAATCCTAAGATCGGCGTAGACAAATCTCCGACCACGATCTTAAAAGTCGAGAACATGGAGCGGGCCTTCCACATGTTTCCGAAGGCCCGTTTTTTGCATCTGACCCGCCACCCGGTCACCTCCGCCAAGTCGATCGCCGAATTTCTCTCGGTGATCATCCAGACGCGCGAGCAGGTGGGGGCAATGCAGGCCAAGGTGGGCTGGAGCGTCGATCCGGCCTTTCTGTCGGACGAAGAGGAAGACCTCAAGGGCAATAAACCGGTGAAGGTGAGCCCGCTCAAGCTCTGGCTGAGCGCCCACACCAAGATTATGAACTTCATGGAGCGGCTGCCCTTGGGGCAGGGCATGCGCATCCGCGGCGAGGATCTGCTCTCGGATCTCGATATTTATTTGCCGCAGATCGCCGAGTGGCTGGGGGTGCGCACCGATCAAGAGGCGATCGACGAGATGAAATCGCCCGAAGAATCGCCCTACGCCCGCACCGGTCCCATCAATGCCCCCTTCGGCAACGATCCGAAGTTTTTGGCCAACCCAAAATTGCGCAGCAGCAAAGTGCCCATCCCGCCCCTCAAGGGCACCTTCGAGTGGGCCGTCGACACCGACACCGCCCGCGAGATCCAGGAGCTGGCCCAGCAGATGGGGTACTAAAAGCGCGAGCCGTTTGACAAAAAGTGAGGTTTCGCTCCCATGATCCACCCACTTGCCTCCCCCACCGCCGCGCCCGGCCAGATCGCCCCCGGCGCCCACTCCCTCGGCACCATCGCCCAACTGGACATCGACGATGTCGATCAAATCGTCGGTGCCCTGGCCTGGTACGGGGGGCAAATCTACTTTGCCGGCCTCTACATCGACCGCGACGTGCAGGATTTTCGGCGCATCGTCCGCTTCGACCCGCAGACCCGGGGTTGGCAGACGGTGCACACCTCCCTGGCCATCAACACCAAGCGGCGCAGCGGCCCGGGGAACATGCTCGATACGTTCTTCCCGGACAATCCGACCGAGGAGCAATCGAAGGACAAGCTTACCGACGCCCTGGGGGTGAACCTGGCGGGCGAGCAGGCCCTGGAGACGGGCCGCAATGTCTATTGCTGTCTATTTGAAGAGCGGGGTCGCTTGGTGGCGAGTCTCTCTTCGCCCCTGGGGGGCGAGGTGGCCATTAGCGAAGATGGCGGACCGTGGCGGACAACATTCGATCTTGTGCCTGCGAACGGCCACACCTTTCACCAGCCTGTCCCGTTTGGGGGCGGGGTGGTGGCCCTGGCCACCGGCCTCAGCCAGAATGCGCCGCCCCTACTGCGCGGTGAGGCTGTGGACTCGGCCCTCTGGGAGGAAGTGCCCGTACCGGGATTTAAGGAACAAGGCAACGAACTGGCCTGCCGCGCGGCAGTATTCGCGGATTCACTCTATATAGGAACGCGCAACCTGGAGCGCGGTTTTCAGTTGTGGCGGCTGGGGGCGCTCGCCGCTCAGCCCGGCGATTTCGAGCAGGTGATCGCCAGCGGCGCCTATCTATTTAGCGACAACCAGCAGGTGGCGGCGATGGCCCACTTCGGGGGCTGCCTTTACTTGGCAGGCGGCAAATCCCACCGCTCGCTGCGCGCCCACCAGGTCGCCAATGTCGAAATCTTCCGCGTCAATCCCGACGGCGGTTGGGATCTGATCGTGGGCAAGCCGCGCTTTTCGCCCTCGGGGCTGAAGGTGCCTTTCTCGGCGATGGGTCCGGGCTTCGACGACGGTACGGCCGTGCTGCAGTGCCTGGTGGCCCACGCGGGTTACCTGTGCGCGGGTTTCACCAGCCGGGGCGCCTTCAAGTTGTTCGTCACCCCGGACGGTGAGCAGTGGACGGAAAAACCCCTGGGGAATTTCGGGGGCGAGTTGGTGGCGGCCCTCTCGACCCCCGAGGGGTTGGTGCTCCTCTTCAACCCGCGAGCCCAGGGACAGCCCCCGGCCAAAAAAGGCGAGCCGCTGCCTTCGATTGCCCTCGAAGCCTGGCGCTTCCCCCTGGACTGAGCCGTTTTTTTGCCCTTGAACGACGTTTCTTGAGGAAATTCGCCATGCAAACCACCACGGAAAAATTCGGAACGACCTACGAAGCCGCCCCCGGCATCGGCCTGTTTGACCTGGACTTTGAATGGCTGATCGACGCCTTTCGCACCACCGGCTACGTCTATTTCAGCGGCTTCGGGGCCGACACCGAAACGTTTAAGCGCTTCAGCAAAGAGTTCTGCACCGAATTTCGCCCCTACGTGGGCGGCGCCTACAGCCGCGAGACGATCGGCGGCGACAAGACTTTGATGTCGGTGACCGGTCATAAATTGCGCTTCGCCGTCCCAATGCACGGCGAGATGTACTACTCCCTCTACCGACCCTCGGTGCTCTGGTTCTACTGTGCCGCCCCGGCCCTGAGCGGCGGTGAGACCACGGTCTCGGACGGCATCCGCTTCTGGAAGACCTTGAGTCCCACCACCCGCGAACTGTTCCGCACCCAGCGGCTCAAGTATATCCGCACCTACCCGGACGGCACCTGGCAGGGCATCTACCAGACCGACAGCCTTGAGGAGGTGACCGCGATCGCGGCCGCCAACCGCATGGCGGTCCACTTCGGCGAGAACCGCAGCGTCACCACCGAATTTCTTGCTTCGGCCTTTGTGGGCAGCCCCGACGGCCGGCATGAGGTTTTCATCAACAACATCCTGCCGGTGGTGGGCCAGGAGCGGGCCGGTTCGAGCGCGAGCCTGGTGCGCCTGGAGGACGGTTCTGCGATCCCCGAGGCGGTGATAAGCGAGTTGCAGGCGGTGGCAGAGCAGATCACTATCGCCCTGCCCTGGAAGAGCGGCGACATCGCCATGATCAACAACAGCCGCGCCATGCACGGGCGGCGGACTTTTGCCGACAATCAGCGCGACATCTACGTGCGCCTCGGCGACGCCGCTTTCCCGCTGTAGTTGTCCGATTTTCCGCAGGCGGGATCGGTGGTGCTAGGATCCCACCAGAGTCTGGGACAGAACCGCTGTGGCGCAATCACCGGTCGCCTTCGTCACGTTGGAAGCGTTCCTGCGCCTTCCGGAAACCAAACCCGCCTGCGAATATATCGACGGTCGGATTCTTCAAAAGCCGATGCCCCAGGGCAAACACAGCACACTGCAGGCCGAACTGGTGATTGCCGTCGACGCTGCGGCCAAACCCCGGCGAATTGCAAGGGCTTTTCCAGAACTACGTTGTACGTTTGACGGGCGTTCGGTGGTTCCGGATATCGCCGTGTTTGCCTGGGAACGCATTCCTATCGACGAACAAGCCGAGATCGCCAACGTTTTCGACCGCGCTCCCGATTGGACCATCGAAATGCTTTCTCCGGAGCAAAGTCAGACCCGGGTCACCGGCAACATCCTCCATTGCCTGGAGCACGGTTGTCGAATGGGTTGGCTTGTCGATCCCGCCGAGCGCTCCGTGCTGGTGTATCCGCCTGGACGTCAGCCGATGTTGCTGAACGTCCCAACTGCTCCGCTACCGGTGCCGGAGCCAATCTCCGATTTGCGCTTGAGCGTCGGCGAGGTATTCGGTTGGCTGAGCACTGTGCCCGGCGCCTAAATACTTCTTTGTACTGAGGTGGGCGTCAGCGACCAGACGCGAGCATCGAGAAACTGCGTTTGTACTGTCCGTGACGAAGTTCGACTACAACCTCGATTACGTGCACCTGGACCTGCGTGCCCATCCAGAACTCTACCGTGTGGGTGTGGGCGAGCAAGGGGTACTGCTCGTCGAGCCCTACAAAAGCGAACTGCTGCCTCACTGGCGCTTTCGCACGCCTGAGGTCGCACGCGCATCGGCGGACAAGCTTTTTGCGATGTTTCTTGATTACAAAGCCCAAAGCGACTTTGTCGGTATGGACATGGCACGCAAGTTTTTGCAGATGGGCTTCACCCGCGCCCGGCGTTACGCCAATCACAAAGGCGGACGCAAGTGGAACGAAGGGCGAACCGAGGTGTTACCGATGGTTCAAGACCCGCAAAAGGCCGAGGCGGCGGCTATTTTCTACCACATGTACCGCCAGGCCAAAGAAGATCCCGAGTACCTGCGCCTCAAGCACGAGCACCAGAGGCGCTACGGTTGACTAAGCGTGGTTCCACCGCGGGGAAGACGCTCGTTGGCGGTAATGGATGGCAAAGTGACTCCAACAGCATGGAAGTCACGCGGATGGCAGCAAAAGGGGAGCGCAGGCGATTTATCCAGCGTTTCGCGGCGGGGGCGGCGATGCTTGCGGCCGGTCAGGCGCTGACGGCACAGAGGGGGCAGGCCCAGGGGGCAATCCCGCGCCGTCCGTTCGGCAAGACGGGCGTGCAGGTGTCGATTATCGGATTGGGCGGCTACCACCTGGGTTCGGCCAAAAGCGATGCGGAAGCCGTCCGTATCGTCCATGCGGCGATGGATGCGGGGGTGAATTTCCTCGACAACGCCTGGGAGTATCGCGACGGCCTGAGCGAGGAGCGCATGGGCAAGGCGTTGCGCGGCGGGAGGCGGCAGCAGGCATTGTTGATGAGCAAAGTCTGCACCCACGGCAGGGACCGCAAAGTGGCCATGGGCCAGCTCGAAGAATCCCTCAAACGGCTGGGGACCGATTATCTCGATCTCTGGCAGGTCCACGAAGTGATCTACGACAACGACCCGGAGCTGCACTTTGCCCCGGGCGGTGTCATCGAAGCGCTGGAGCAGGCCAAAAAGGAAGGCAAAGTCCGCTACGTCGGCTTTACCGGTCACAAAGACCCGGCGATTCATCTGAAAATGCTCGACAAAGGTTATCCCTTCGACGCCTGCCAGTTGCCCCTCAACTGCTTCGATGCGAGCTTTCGCTCTTTCGAGCAGCAGGTGCTGCCGCGCCTGAATGCCCTGGGGATTGCCGCCATCGGCATGAAAAGTTTCGGCGGCAGCGGCGAAATGCTCAAAAAAGATCTGCTCTCCCCGGCGGACGCGCTGCGCTACGCGATGAGCCTGCCGATCGCCACCACCGTAAGCGGAATCGAATCGACGGCGATCTTGGAGCAAAATCTGCGGGTGGCCCGGGGCTTCGTCCCCTTCGACCAGAAGCAACTGGCGGCGATGCGCTCGCAGTACGCGACGCTCGCAGCCGACGGCCGCTTCGAGCTGTACAAGACTTCCAAAAAGTACGACGGCCCCCCCGGCCGCGAGCAGCACGGTTTCCCCGCGGACAAAGAACTGGCTTCTTGAGCGAACGGCACCTCACCCCGGTTGGCCGTTGCCACGCTCGCGGTCGCGACGCAAAATGTAGTCGTTGATGGCTTCTTGGCGGCGGTTGAACGCCCGCAACTCTTCGATGGCCTCTTGCTGGCGCAAGCCCATGGTGCGCAATTCTTCGACATTTTGGTCCAATCTGGCAGTAGTTGTGCGTAGCTCTGTGACAGCGTCGACCGCCACGTTGATGAACCGTTCGCCAACACCGACCAACCGATCGAGGTTCTGAGTGTTAGTCAGCGTGGCGGCCCGCAGTTCGGCTATCAACTCGCCATGCTGGTCAAGCCGCTGCTCAGCACGGTCCAGGCGCTCTTCCATCGAAAATGCTCCTATTCGTCTGCATACATGCTTCTCTATCTAACCGATTTGCCCAGCAGCATCCAGAATTTTTTCCTGTGCCGGACAAAAATTGGCTTCGGCCGGCTTTTGCGAATCTCGCAACTGTTTTGCGCTTGGCGGGTCTGCCCCAGCCCGACCTGCCGCCGTTACCACCCCGTCCTTGATACTACAATCGGGCTGGTCACTGGAAGACACCGTGCTCAAGCTCTACCACCTGCCCATCTCCTTCAACTCCCGCCGCGTCTGGATTGCTCTGTTGGAGAAGGGTCTGCCCTTCGAGTCGATCGCGCTGCAACTCGACGGCGACCAGTGGCGCGAAGACTTTCTCGCCCTGAACCCTTTTCATCACATTCCGGTGCTCGTCGATGGCGGATTGCGGGTACTCGAATCGCTCGCCATTCTCGACTACCTCGAAGCGAAGTACCCGATGCCTGCGCTATTGCCCGGGAAGCCCGAGGTGCTGGCCGCCGTGCGGATGGTCGAACTGGTGACGATCAACGAACTGGTGCCGCCTTTCGGGTTGCTCATCCGCCGCTCGATGGGGGCGGCGGTCGAAGCGGCAGCCGCTGAGCAGGCCAAAGGGCGAATCGCGACGGCGCTTGGCTTTTTTGAGCAACTGCTGGGGGAGCAAACTTACTTCGCAGGCGAGCAATTCACCCTGGCGGAAGTGGTGGCAGGCACAGTCGTGCCCCGGCTGCCGGGGGTGGGCGTCTTGCTCGACGATTACCCGCACCTGCAGCAATGGGGACGGCGGTTAAATCAGCGTTCCTCCTTTGCGCGGACCGAACCGAAAGCGCCGGATCTGGCGGCCTTTCGCGCCCGGATGACGGCCCTGAACACTCGGACGAACGCCCCGACAGATCCGCCCCGGGATGGCGCTACCCGGTAGATTTCCCTTAGAGCGGTTTGCAGTCGCACAAACTACAGCCAGTCGGCTGAAAACCGTACTGGCGGCGGGGTTTTCCCCCTGACACCTGGCACCTGCTTTAAGCTCGTCGCATCTTTGAAGAACTATTTTGGCCGGCGGCTAAAGCGGCGGGAAAACGGACCTATATAGATGTTAGTGTCCGCCGCGGCACGTTCTCGTCTCTGTTGCCGAATCGAGAATGGGAGGAAAATGCGCATATGAAAGTTTTCAACTTGGCCCACCCGGCCCAGCCGAGCATCGCCGACGCGCTGCACGAGCTGGCTGTGCGGTTACAGCCACTGGTATGGCAGTGGCACGTGATCCGTCGGGAAACGGCAATTACACCTGCGGAGCGCAACACAAAGCTCGCCAGGTTGGAGCGCGAGGCCAACCGCGCTGGTATGGTCGAGATGCACCGGTTGCTGCGTCACCTGTGCCGCCAGTACTGTAGTGCCCGCAACGCAGCCTGGGAGGGACGCTTCGATGTGCAGGTGTTCGAGGAGGAGGTGCTGTTGCTGTTGCACGAGCGCCTGCCACAATTCGAACCCCAGCGAGGCCGATTTTCGACATGGTTGAGCAATCACGTCCTGCAGGAGGTGTTCAGCAGTCTGCAGCGCCGGGTCAATCCCCGCTGGGGGCGGCCTGCGCCCGTCACGGAGCGGGGTCGTCAGCAGCGGCGGCGGGCGCTGCAACTCGCCCAAGCCACATCGGCACACGGGGCGGCGGGTTCTGGCGGCGACCCTCCCCCGGACTTGCTGGAGGGCATCCCCGACGCTAGAGCGGCTGTCGGGGACGCGCTGCTGGAGCAGCAGTGCCGCGAGCAGTTCCTGCGGGCGGTGGATGGGCTGAGCGCAGCGGATCGGTTGTTGCTGGAGCGCATCTTCCTGCGCGGTGAGGTCAAACAGGACGTCGCCCGCTCCATGGGCCGTTCCCCCGGGCGGATCTCCCAGAAACTGGGCGACATCAAGAAGCGCCTGGCCGAGCTGTTGGGGCCGGATTTTAACGACGAGTGCGGCGACACGCATTTTTGCCGCGGCGCCCAGTGCCGGAGAAGCCGGGAGGAGCCCGGGAGCGCGCCCTGTCCGCAGGGCGCCGGAGCGCCCGCAGCCTCGAACCAACGGACGGCCGAGGATATGGCGGAGGCGATCCCGGAATTGCTGCGCCGCAGCGGTTGGACCGCTACGGCAGAAACGCTTCGCCCGTGCAGCGATCCGGCCGAACAAGCCATCTGGGACCAGCTGATGGCGAGGCCCGTGCCGCCCCGGGAAAGAGGATGGTGGTATCTGGGAGCGGTGGCGGCCGGGATCAGCGTGGTTTTGTTCGCCGGTCTCGCCCGCATGGCCCAGACCCCTTCGCCGCCGACTCTGGCGGATGCACCGCCTCCACCCGAGCGGCCCGCGACCCAGCGCCCCCAGGCCGATCCGCCCCCAAAGGCCACGCCCCGTTCCCCCGCCGCCCCGGCGCCCCGGCAGACCCAGCAGACCCAGCAGACCCGAAAGCCGCAGGCCGCGGCCGAGCGACCGGTGGCCCGCCCCCGTCCTGAAAACAAACCGTCGGTCCCTCCTGCGGCCCGGCGCTTGCCCGCGCCGCTCATCGCCGCCGGCCCCGAAAAAGTGGTGGTGCGGGGCGACGCCGACAGCGCCCACCGGGACTACGCCGTTACACTCTGCAAGGCGCTGGGCGAATTGTCACCCCTGCCCGATACCGACGGACCCACGGTGCTTGAGGTGCCCTTGTCGGTGGCGGCGGGCCGGGTCCGTTTGACAGAAGCGCCAGAGGTACTAATCTCCAGCGGCGCCGAGCAGGATGCGGCACTGCTCGGGGCAGTAGAAGCACTGCAGAAGCGGGGGTTACCCGACTGGCCGGACGGCACAGAACGCACGGCGCGTTACTTGCTCACCTTCGATAGCAGTGAGGAGCAGCCGCTGAATTGTCGGCCGGACTGAAGCCAGTCTGGAGCAGGTGTCAGGTGTCAGGTGCCAGGGTTGAAACGCCTGTCAACTGGGATTTGGGCAATCTGCTGTTGTCTGGGCACCCGAAAAGCGCTCCAGAGCGTTATTTGGGTGCATAAAACCGTTGGCTGCTCAAAACCTGTATGGGCAACGGTTTTTTATCTGATACCTGACACCTGACACTTGCTCCAGAGCTAAAGTTCTCGCCAATTCGTCCCAGATAGAAAGTGAATATGCGTCGAGGGCGATGTGAACCGCATTGCCAGCAAAGCCGTGTGAGTACACCCCAACTCTCGCTTTGGTAAAGACGATCAATCAGCTCTACAATGGAGGAATTCGTAATGTTTGGTACCTTTCGATCTTTGAGTGCTTGCCTACTGCTCGCTGCAAGCGTAGCAGCCTATGTGACGGCGGCTCCGACGGCCGCTTATGCCCAAACCGTCGACACGACCACCAGTAACAATGCACTCTCCAATGGAACGAAAGTGGATCCGCTAGAAGTCGACGGTGTTTACGTGTTTGGCGACAGTCTGGTCGATACCGGAAACGTCTTCAACGCAAACGGCGGCGTGTTTCCCCCCAGCCCGCCTTACTTTTCGGGTCGTTTCTCCAACGGTCCGCTCTGGATCGAGAATGTCCTGGCCCCTTTGGGCATCAACCTGGTGCCCAGTACCACGGCGGGAGGGCAAAACTTTGCCTTTGGCGGTGCTCCCTCGGGCTTTTTCTTGGAGCAGCCCATTCCTCTTGGTGGCCCCCCCCCGGAGACACCGGGCCTGCTCTACCAGCTCGGTACCTTTACTCAGCCGGCGCCACAGGTCACACCCCAGACGCTCTACTTCATCTCCGCAGGCAGCAACGATCTTCTGAACGATTTTCTGGCCAATCGCGAACTGGACTATAACGTCCCGGTCCAGAACCTGACAACCGCGGTGGCAACGCTGTACGCCTATGGTGCGCGCAATATCGTCATCAGCAACATCCCGGATCTTAGCCGGGCTCCGCTCACGCAGGTCAACCCGGGCGAATTGCCTACGCTGAAGGATCAGGTGAAGCTTGCTAACAAGTACATCAAGATCGCCTTGCAGGAATTGAAACAGTCACGACCCGGTTTGAACACCATCCTCCTGGACTTCTACACCAGATTCAACAAGTTTCTCGACGCTCCCCAAGACTACGGCCTCACGAACACTATCTCGCCCTGTCTGACGGCCGTGGCGGTGTGTGCGAACCCCGATGAATACCTGTTCTGGGACGAAGTGCACCCGACGGCAGCCGTCGGGCAGGAGCTGGCGGAGTTTTTCACCGGTACGATCTTTACATCAAGCCCCTAGGCCAAGTGACGCAGGATCTCAGGGCCAGGCTTCAATGATTGCAGGCCGCCGCAACTACGGGTCTACAGGGGGAAAAACCAGTCGCAGCGCTCCCGTTTGTTGGGGCGGCCCAATGTCAGAATGCATATCTTCTGCAGGCAGGTCTACTATTACTGTGAAGGCCGTGGATCCTGGAGGGATATGCTCTTACCCGTCTCTCTGCGTTGTACCGCTCGACGGTGGGCCTGTGCCCTGTCCCTGGTGGCGAGCCTGGGTCTTGTGTGCCCCCGCTCCGCCTGGACGCAACCGGCAACGGCAGAAGCACCGGGCGGGGAGCTGGCAGAAGCCGCACGGCTGGACGAGCAGGGAGTCCAGCTGCGGGAAGCGGGCCGGTACAAAGAGGCCCAGCCGTTGGCCGAACAAGCCCTGGCCACGCGGGAAAAAGCCCTGGGGCCGGAGCACCCGGAGGTGGCGAAGAGCCTCAACAACCTGGCCCTCCTGTACACAGAGCGGGGCGAGTACGCTGAGGCCGAGCCGCTTTTCAGGCGCGCTTTGGCTATCCGGGAGAAAGCCTTCGGGCCGGAGCACCCGGAGATGGCGAAGAGCCTCAACAACTTGGCCCTCCTGTACTCCGAGCGGGGCGAGTACGCTGAGGCCGAGCCGCTTTTCAGGCGCGCTTTGGCTATCCGGGAGAAAGCCTTCGGGCCGGAGCACCCGGAGGTGGCGAAGAACCTCAACAACTTGGCCCTCCTGTACTCCGAGCGGGGCGAGTACGCCGAGGCCGAGCCGCTCCACAAGCGCGCCCTGGCCATTGAGGAAAAAGCTTTCGGACCGGAACACCAGAAAATGGCCGTGGGCCTCGGCAATCTGGCCCTCCTGTACTACCGCTGGGGCGAGTACGCCGAAGCCGAGCCGCTGTTCAAGCGCACGCTGGCCATTTTGGAGAAAGCTTTCGGACCGGAACACCCGAGGGTGGCCGTGAGCCTCAACAACCTGGCCAACCTGTATGACCGTCAAGGCGAGAACGCCGAGGCTGAGCGGCTCCACAAGCGCACGCTGGCCATCTGGGAGAAAGCTTTCGGACCGGAGCACCCGAGGGTGGCCGTGAGCCTCAGCAACCTGGCCCTCCTGCACCAGGAACGGGGTGAGTACACCGAGGCCGAGCCGCTGTTCAAGCGCGCCCTGGCAATCAAAGAGAAAACCCTCGGACTGGAGCACCCCGATACAGTCAACAGCTTCGTCTACCTGGCCAACCTGTACCGGGAACGGGGCGAGTACACCGAGGCCGAGCCGCTGTACAAGCGCGCCCTGGCCCTCTGGGAGAAAGCCTTCGGGACTCAGCACCCGAAGATGGCCACCGGCCTCTACAACTTGGCCCTCCTGCGCCTACGGCAAGACCGACCCGACGACGCCCGACAGGCCCTTCGACAGGCCCTCGACATCCAGGAGCACAACCTCGCCCTCAACCTCCCCGCCGCCGCCCAACAGCGCAACCACGCCTACCTCGCCTCCCTCAAGGACACCGCCGACCTCGCCCTCTGGCTCCACCTCCACCGCCTGCGCGACGACCCCGAGGCCGCCCGCCTCGCCTTTTCCACCGCCCTCGGCCGCAAAGGGCGGGTGCTGGAGGAGGCCACCCTTGCCCTCGCCCGCCTGCGCCGCCGCCTGCCTCCCGAGCGCCAACAGCCGCTGCAGCGGTTGGCCGCCGCCCGGACCCAACTGGCCACCCTCGTCCTTCAAAACTCCGTCACCTTGCCCCCCGAGCAATACCGGACCCGGGTGAGCGAACTGCGTACCCAGGTCCGCCAACTGGAGGACAACCTGGCCGACGCGGGTGCCGGTCTGCGCGCCCTCACCCGCCCGCTCACCCTGCAGGCGGTTCAGCAGGCCCTTCCCAAAGATGCTGCCCTCGTCGAGTTCGTGCTCTACCGCCCCTTCGAGCCGAAGGCGGCCGGCCCTGCCCAACGCTTCGGCCCGCCGCGCTACGCCGCCTACCTGCTGCCGGCGGTGGGTCCGCCCCGCGGCGTCGACCTGGGGGAAGCCAAACAGATAGACGCGCTCATCCGCTACTGGCGCTCCTGGTTGCTCGACCCCACTTCTCCCGGCACCGGCCGGGCTGACAAGCTCGCCCGCCAGCTCCACCAAAAACTCCTCGCTCCTCTGCAGGGCAACCCGGGAGTCAAGCACCTGTTCCTCGCCCCCGACGGCCAGCTCAACACTATGCCCTTCGCCGCCCTCGTCGCCCAGGACGGGCGCTCTTTGCTGCAGCGGTACGCCCTCACTTACCTCGTCTCCGGTCGCGAACTGCCCCGGCTTGAACAGGCTGCACCGGCTCCCCGGTCCGGTCCGCTGGTGCTGGGCGGGCCGGACTTCGCCCGCGCCGCTGCCGGCCCACCGCTTGCGTCCCGACCCGCCGCCGAGAGGCGTGCGACCGGGGAGAGCACCGGGGCGGCGGCGGCGCGCTGGGGAGAGAACCTGCGCTCCGCCGCCCTGACGGGCTTCACCGTCCGACCGCTGCCCGGGGCGGAGCGGGAAGCCAGGGCCGTCGCCCGGTTGCTGGGCATTCCCTCCACCCGACTGCTCACCGGGGCGCTGGCCACCGAGAACGCCCTCAAGGCCGCCCGTTCCCCCGCCCTGCTGCACCTGGCCACCCACGGCTTCTTCCTCCAGGAGCGGGACACCAGAGGTGAGGCGGAGGCGCAGGAGCCGCTCTTGCGCTCCGGGGTGGCCCTGGCCGGCTTCAACGCCCGCTCCTCCGGCTCCGAAGACGGCGTGCTCACTGCCCTCGAAGCCCAGGGGCTCGACCTGGAGGGCACCGAACTGGCGGTGCTGTCGGCCTGCGAGAGCGGGGTGGGACTGGTGCTGGGTGGCGAGGGGGTGCAGGGGCTGAGGCGGGCGCTGGCACTGGCCGGTACCAGGAGCCAGGTATTGACGCTGTGGCAGGTGGAAGACCGGACGACGGCGAAGCTGATGGAGCGGTTCTACCGGGGGTTGGTGGCGGGGCTGGGGCGCTCGGAGGCCCTCAGGCAGGCCCAACTGGCGGTGGCGGCTCAGCAGGGACGAGCCCACCCCTACTGGTGGGGTTCCTTCACAGCTTCGGGGGACTGGCGATCGGTGCGATTGTCTAAACTGGGAGGCTGAGAGGTCGGGACGGTGGCGGCGCGGGCGGCAACACTTGCAAGAAAGTGGCGAAGCCGCCGGTCCGCCATCGCCCTGGGCGGGTTGCGCACGGGTGATGAGCCGACGGCCAGGGATATCGATTACCCAGTGCTCGCCTACGCCAGCGGTCTGGATTTGACCACCGCGCCGGCATCGGCAAGAACCCGCACCGCACAAAAAGCTCATAAAACAGCAACGCAGTTTTGCAGGTGCCGCTGCCACCTTGCTCCCCGGGAGGGCACTGGAACTGACAAACCGAACAAAACCCAAAGTCTGCACGACTTTGGGCTGTTTCTCGGGCCTGCCCGGTGTCCAGGCCGCTGTCCTACTGGGGGCTGCAGCTGCCGAAGCCGAGCGCGATGGTCGCGAGGCTCGCTGTGCCGCCTGAACTCGACTTCGTGAGCAGGGCATCGATGAAGTACACATTTTGGGTGAAGTCGAGGGGAGCACCCAGAAAGAAGCATTCGGTCTGTGTCTGGTAGCTAGAGTTGGCCGGGAAGGCGTTGCTGTCGAAGTTGAACAGCGTGGTGGTGACCCCGGTCTCGTAGTTGTATGCCTTCAGCCTCAACTCCACCCGCGCATTGCTTCCGTTGTCGCGATACCGAGCGCGTAAATCAATCGGTGAAGTACTGGTCAAGTTGACGAGTTCGTCGAGCGCCACGATGTTGTAACGCAGGTTGAGGGTTGCAGGCACCGGTGCCGAACCGATGACTTCAACCCGGCCTTCGTTGGCGCTGATCAGCTGCAGATCTTCCTCGTCCACCACACCTGTGGAGGCCGCCGCCGTCCAGGGCGCTGCCTGGGCGATAGCGGTACCGAGGAGCAACATTGGCAGTGCCGCGGCGGCAGCCCAGAGCTTTGAAGAAGATACGGTCAACATGTCTGATTCCTACCTAAGTGAATGGGACGGGAAGGCACACCACTCTCGACAGAATGCTCCGCAAACTGTCTTCCGAGCAGGATTCAAAAGTTTTCGAACCCTGAAACCCCAAAAAGCGATTTCCAGGCCGGCCATTCCCGCTCAACTTCACCGAATGGCAGCGTTGCTGCACCCGGATTTCAGAGGGCATCTACAGGTACAGATGCCCAGAGTCGCGGGTCGAAGTGGGCGAGAAGTTTGGCTTTGAAGCTTGGGTGGTACTATCCTTCCACTGCTACTTAGGCCGGCGCTCCGCACTTTTTAGGGGCACTGGGCAGAAAAAAGTGGATCCCCCCTGGCCCCCCTTCCGCAGGCAAGCGATTCCTGCAGCAATAACCTCAAATTCAAAGCTTTTGGGGGGGATGGGGCCGGAATTTTGCCCGGGAGCTTTGGCGGTTTAAATTGCCGCCGCGGCGGGTGCCTGTGCCGCGGAACTACACTTTTTAAGGGTGCATTTGGAACTTGCCCTTGAAGCTGCGTCTGTTGTTCGTCTCTTCCGCCCTCGGGCCTCTGGGTACCGGCATGGCAGGGGGCGTCGAGTTCAATGTGCTCACCCTGGCGGCCGAACTGATCCGCCGCGGCCATCTGGTGCACATCGTCGCCCCCGAAGGCAGCCACACCGGCGCGGTACCTTTGGTAGCGGCCATCCCGGGATTACCGCCGGCCTCCGCCCAGCACACCGGCCGCGACAGCCCGGTGGTTTTGCCCCAGCCCTCGGCGCTCGCTAACCTGTTCGAAGCGGCCCGCGCCCGCCAGGACGACTACGACGTCATCTTCAACTGGTGCTACGACTGGCTGCCCCTGTACCTGACCCCGTTTTTCCGCACACCGCTCGCCCATATGATCACGATGGGCTCCTTGCTGGAGAGCATCGATCGGCAAATCGTCCGGGTGCTGGAGACCTTTCCGGGCACCGTGGCCGTCTACACCCGCTCCCAGGCCGAGACGTTCGCACCGATCGAAGGGCTCACCGTGCTGCCCTTCGGCCTGGATCCGGCCAGTTACGACTTTTGCCCGACGCCCGACGCCGAACCGTTTCTTGCCTGGGTGGGCCGCATCGCCCCCGAAAAAGGACTCGAAGACGCCCTGGCGGTGGCCGCCGCCTGCAATTTGCCTTTGCACCTGCTGGGGCGCATGCAGGATGCGGCCTACTTCGAGCGGGTGTGCGCCCTGCATCCCACCGCCCGCGTGCACTACGAAGGCTTCTTCCCCACCGACCAGATGCAGCACCGCCTCGGACCGGCCCTGGGAATGCTCTTTACCCCCAAGTGGACCGAAGCCTTCGGCAACGTCGCCATCGAGGCGATGGCCTGCGGCGTGCCGGTGGTGGCCTACGCCCGCGGCGGTCCAGCCGAAACGATCCAAGACGGCCTGACCGGATTTCTGGTCCCCCCCGACGATACTACCGCGATGATCCAGGCCGTGGGCCGCCTGGGGGAAATCGACCGGACCGCCTGCCGTGCCCACATCGAGACCCACTATTCCCTCGCCGCCCTGGGGGGTCGCTTCGAGGCGTGGTTCGCCGAATGCGCCCGCTCGCGCACTGGACGTTTGTCCTCGGGCACGCTATGATATGAACAAATGACCATAAACAAAGTGCCCATGAGCCTCTCCCGCAAGTTGTCCGGTCGCTCCCCCGTCCAGGTCCGCCGCGATCTGCGTCTTGAAGCGCAGGCGGCGCACGTCGCCTGCCGGCTGAAGCTTTCGCTGCTGCGCGCCGAGTATGCCCACCTGCCCGAGGAGCGCGGTTGGCCGCCGATTGCCGACTTGCCCGCCTCGGTGGCCCGCGGCTATGCCCTCGACAACGAGGTGGCCCAGTTGATGGCGCTGGTGGCCACCGACCGCACCCGCACCATCCGCGACGAACTGTGGCGCGCCCGCGCCGCCGAGCTTTACGCGCTGCCCGTCGCCGTCCGTCGCCGGACGACCGCCTAATGGTCTGCCAACCCCTGCCCCGGCCCGCGGCGGCTCTGCCCTTTGCCGAGAGCGAACCGGCCACCGCCGCGTTGAACACCGCCCTGCAGCTCACCTTCGTCTATCGGGGGCGCCGCGCCGAACTCGAAGATCTGGCCGCCGAGCTCCTCACCGAGTGCGCCCTGTCGGGCGTCGGTACCCCCCGAATCACTCTCCAATCGCTGGGTAGCCGCCGCCACAGCCTGCAGGTGCGCCTGGGCGAATCGGCCGAGGGCCGCCTCGAAAACCTGCTGGCCCTGGCTGCCCAGTTCGGCTGCCGGGTGCGCTGAGACTGCCGTGTGGGCCGACGCTTCCGGGTGATAGCATTGCCACACATTCGCAGTGGCACCCCGACGGCGATGTGAGTGCTACCCACAGGAGGAGTTTCCCCTTGTCCGCAGCCATTCTCGACGGCAAAGCCCTGGCCGCCCGCATTCAGGCCGAGCTGACTTGCGAGGTGCAGTCGCTGCAGGAGCGCTTCGGCCGCCCGCCCGGCCTCTCCGTGCTGTGGGTGGGAGACAACCCGGCCTCCGCCGCCTACGTCCGCAACAAAAACAAATCTGGTCAAGCGGTGGGGATCGATGTCGCCAAAAGTCAGCACCTCAAAGCGAGCCTCTCCGAGACGCAACTGTTGGCCCTCATCGATCGCCTCAACGCCGATGTGACCGTGGACGGCATCCTCGTCCAACTACCGTTGCCGGAGCACATCGACAGCGGTCGGGTACTGAACCGCATCGCCCCCGAAAAAGACGTCGACGGTCTGCACCCGGTCAATCTGGGGCGGCTGGTGCGCGGCGAGCCGGGCTTGCGCTCGTGCACCCCGGCCGGGGTGATGCGGATCCTCTCTGAGGCGGGGGTGCCCCTGGCGGGCAAGACAGCCGTCGTCATCGGCCGCAGCATCCTGGTGGGCAAACCCGTCGCCCTGATGCTGCTCGAAAAAGACGCGACCGTAATCACCACCCACTCGCGCACGGCGGATCTGGCCGCCATCACCCAGATGGCGGACGTGCTGGTGGTGGCGGCCGGGCGGCCGGAGCTGGTCACCGCCGCCATGGTCCGGCCCGGGGCGGTGGTAATCGATGTGGGCATCAACCGCGTCACCGACTACGAGGGCAACAGCCGCCTGGTGGGCGACGTCGATTTTGATTCTGTGCGCGACGTGGCGGCGGCGATCACCCCGGTGCCGCGGGGCGTCGGACCGATGACGGTGACGATGCTGTTGGCCAACACCGTCCAGAGCTACAAACAGCGGCTGATCGAATAAGGTCTCCAGACACTCTATTGGGCGCAGCGCCCACACAAAACTATGCCGCAGTCGACACGCGTCGTGCACGCACTGGAAGAATAAACCCATCCCACCCACCAATTCTCGTTCCCACCGTGCCGCTAAGTCCGGGGGGGTGTCGGGGGGGTGGCACGCCCCTCGACGCGGGGAGGAGGAGAGCGCGAGAGGGGAACCCGAAGGGGGTTCCACCTCTCGCCCCACAGACTGTCGTGCAAAATCAACCGTGGGGTTTGTCCAGACAACCGGCTCCCAGCTTACTTTCGCCTGGCCAGCAAGTCCGCGACGGAAATGCTCAGCGCGGGAAAGGCATCCGGCGACAGAAAATCGCTTTCACCCAGTACCACCGCATTGCAATAAAGCCCGTCCTGGGGATCACTGAAGCGATGCAAGCGGCGAGTTTCCACATCCACAACCCAGTACTCGCGAATGCCGGCGCGAGCGTAGGCGGCTCTTTTGATACCCAGGTCTTTGCCGAGACTCGAATCCGCTACTTCAATCACCAGCAAGACATCACTCGGACCGGGGTGACGGGTGGAATAGTAATCGCCCTCAGGATCCGGCGTCACCACGGTTACATCCGGCACCGGCTCACCGTATTCATCCAGAGCGATCGGCCGCTCGATACAGACAGTGCCATTCTCAGGAGCGATCAAGGCGAGCAGGCAGGCGAGTATGCGCGCGACGGTCGCGGCGTGCAGTGGACCTTGGGGAGGCATGCGAATGATCAGTCCGTCGATGAGTTCCACCCGTTCGTCCGGATGAAAGATGCCCGCTTTGCCCATGCGGTAGTACTCGTCCACCGTAAATGGACGCGGTTGGATACCTTGAGACGGCACGGTCGCAAACATAGACCGGCGTTGCCCGGAGCGGATTGGCCCCATCGTAGCACCAGCGTTTTTGTGCGCTCGGCTACCCTGGAAGCTGGAACTTATCGAGCCCGAGCGCCATGGCCAGAGTGTTGAAGCCTTACCCTGCTTCCGGGTCCGCCGTCTTCAAAATCAGCCGAGGAGGCGGGCTGCCGGTACTGCTCTACTGGGCAGAAAAAACCCTGGCCCACCGCACGCTGCTCTGGCAAAAACTCAACCACAAAAGCGCCTGCAAATCCTGCGCCTGGGGAACCGGCGGCCAGAAGGGCGGATTTTTCAACGAAAAGCGCGAACCCCTCCAACGCTGCGCCAAAAGCGTCGAATCGATCGCCGCCGATCTACAAGGACCGGTGGGTCGAGACTGCTTCGCCCGCATGGATCTTGCTCGCCTGCAGGAACTCTCATCGATGGAAGCCGACAAACTGGGTCGCTTGAGCCACCCGGTGATTCGGCGCGCGAACAGCAATTACTACGAACCAATCGGCTGGGAAGAGGTTTTCGCCATCGCCGCCCGGGCGTTTTCAGGCCCACCCGAGCGCGTCGCCTCCTACTCCTCGGGCCGCTCCTCCAACGAAGCGGCCTACATCCTCCAATTGATGTTGCGGGCTTACGGCTCCAACAATCTGGCGGACTGCTCGGATCTGTGCCATTCGCCCAGCACCGTCGGCCTCAAAGCAGTCTTCGGCTCCGGCACCTCGATGGTGAGCCTCGACGACCTGCGCCAGTCCGACTGTGTCGTGCTGCTGGGCTCCAACGCCCCCGCCAACCACCCGCGCCTGATGAACGAACTGATCCAGGTGCGCGAGCGCGGCGGCGCGGTGATCGTCGTCAACCCGGTACTCGAAGTCGGCCTTATCAACTTCGCCACCCCCGCCTCGCTCAAATCGCTGGCTTTCGGCTCCGAGATCGCTTCACTTTACCTGCAGCCCGACCCGGGAAGCGACGTCGCCCTTTTGATTGGTCTGGCCAAATCTCTCATAGAAAGCAACCGGCTTGAGCGCGCCTTTCTTGAAGCCCACACCGAGGACTGGCAGGCCGTAATCGCCCACATCCAGGCCACCCCCTGGGAGCGCATCGAGCACACCTGCGGCATCGAGCGCGCCGCCATCGAAGGCGCAGCGGCGGTGATCGGCCGCGCCGAGCGCACCGTCTTTGCCTGGGCGATGGGGATCACCCAGCACGCCAACGGCGTCGACAATGTCTACGCCATCGCCAACCTGGCTTTGCTCACCGGCAACGCCGGCAAACCGGGCGCAGGCACGATGCCCATCCGCGGCCACTCCAACGTGCAGGGCTTCGGCTCGATGGGGGTGAGCGCCCGGCCCAAAGAAGCGATCCAAAAAGCCCTCGAAACACTCCTGCGAAAACCCCTCAGCCGTGCCCCCGGCTACGACACCCGTGCCCTCATCCAGGCTGCCGAATCCGGCAAGATCGATGCGCTGTTGTGCCTGGGGGGCAACCTCTGGGGAGCCAATCCCGACCGCGCCCAGACTGCACACGCCCTCGGCCGCATCAAAACGATCATCTATCTATCCACCAAGCCCAACCCTGGCCACTTCCACGGCCTCGCCGCCAAAGACACCATCATCATCCCCGTCTTCACCCGCGATGAGAATCCCCACAAGACCACCACCGAGTCGGGCAACAACTTCGTGCGCCTCAACAGCGAAGGCCAAACCCATCTGCACGACGCCGACCTCATCTCGGAAGTCGAATTTCTGACGCGCCTTGCCCACCGGATGCACGGCGAGACACCGCTCGACTGGCGGCGGCTCACCGACACCGCCTACGTGCGCGGGCTCATCGCCCAAACGATCCCCGGCTACGAAAAAATCGGCGAGATCGACCGCACCGGCGAGGAATTTACGATAGCGGGCCGCATCTTCCACGAGCCCCGATTTGCAACGCCCACCGGCAAAGCGAAGATGTTCGTCACCCCCCTGCCGGTGCTCGATAAGCCCAGGGCCGAAGATTTTGGCGTCACAACCTCCAAACGCGCCATCGCCCTGGTGCTGGTCACAGTGCGCTCCTACTCCCAGCACAACACCGTCGTCTACAAAGCGGGCGACACCTACCGGGGGATGCCGCACCGCAACTGCATCCTGATGCACCCCGAGGACGCCGCCGCCGCCGGATTCGCCGAGCACGAGCGGGTAACGGTCACCGGCAAAGTCGGCCAAAAAGAGCAGGTCGAAATTATCTTCGGCGCCCCCAAGCGCGGCGCCGCCCTGATGTTCTATCCCGAAATCAACGACATCATCCGCCCCCCCGTGGACCTGCGCTGCGGCATCCCGGCATTCAAGCGCAACCCGGTGCTCATCCACGCCGATTGACCAAGGTGCGCATCGGAACAACGCCTTGAGACCCATATCCCCTACGATGGCCTTGCACTGACCGCAGGGGAACCGGCGATGCTCATCCACCTGATTGCCGACTACGGCAACGGCGATTCGGCTTTTTCAGAAGTGGCCCAACGCCTGATGCTCCACACCGGGGAAGCCCAGATCCTGCCGGTGTCGGTGCCGCCCTTCAGCACCCTGGCCACCGGATTCTGGGTGGCACAATTGGGGCTCAACCCATCCCCGCCGGACATGCTCATCTACCACAACTGCGCCCCCCGCAAAGACGACGTGCAACCGCGCGCCGACAACGAGGGTGAAGGCCTGGTCTACGCCTTACTTCCCGGAGGCATCCGCACCGTCGGGGTCAACGCCGGGTACACCCTCTCGTTTATCAAAGATAGTGCCCTGGCGCTCCACTGGGTGAACGTGGCGCGCGCCGGGTCGCAGTTTCGCTCGCGCGACATCTTTCCGGTAGCCGCCGCCAAGATCGCCGCCGGGGACGAGTCGCTGTTGGGCAACCCCCTGGAGCGCGATCGGCTGCCGGATCTGCCCGCCGATCGCATCGCCTGGGTAGACGGCTACGGCAACTTGAAGACGACCATCGCCCACAGCAGCCTGGCCCTCGAAGTCGGCACCAAACTGGTGCTGCGGGTGGGCGACGCAGTCAGCGACGCGGTCTACTCCGACGGCAGCTTTCGGGTGCCGGAGGGCACCCTCGCCTTTGCCCCCGGCAGCTCGGGCTGGAACGATCCCGACGGTACACCGATTCGCTGGATGGAGCTGTTTTTGCGCGGCGGCAGCGCCTGGCAGCGCTTCGGCAGGCCCAAGCTGGAGGAAAAAGTCACGATTTTGGCCCGCTGACGCTTCGATTCAGGTCTGCTTGGACTGGGCTTCTTCGACGTCGAGCAGACTAACCACCACCCCCGCCACCGGCACGGCCAGAAACACACCGATCAATCCACCGATGCGCGCCCCGACCAGCAGTGCAAAAAAGACGATCACCGGATTGAGATTGACCGTGCTCTGCATCACCCGGGGGGCGATGAAATTGTCCTGGACCTGCTGGAGCGCGATGCAGGCGGCGAACAATTTCAGCGTCGCGACCCAATCCCCCTGCACCAGCACCGTCAGGCAGACCAGGCCCACCCCCAACGTCGCCCCGATGCCGGGGATCAAATCGAACAGGGCGACGGTGATGGCCAGTACCAGGGCAAAGGGGATCTGCAGGAGCGTAAAGACCACAAAGCTTGCGGTCCCCAAAAACAATGCAATCAACAGTTGCCCCTGAAAAAAGCCGGCGAAATTGCTCTGCACCGACTGTGAGAAGCGCACCCGTTGAGCGGCGGGCAAAAATTTGATCAACAGCCCCCAGATCCGTCCCCCATCGGCGAGCATAAAAAAGGCGACCACGACGATGACGATAAACGTGACGTAGCTTCCCAGAAACGACGGCAACGAGCCGAGGATAAAGCCGATTGTGTTTCTGGCCAGCTCGGTGGCCTGTTGTTGCACCGGTTCAAGGTCGATCCGAATGCGGCGGGCCGTCAGAAATTCCTCCAACCGGGTCAGCGGGTCCGCCGAAGAGTTGAACGTGTTGACAATCGCGTTGGCCAGCTGCTGCACCTGGCCGACGATAGTCACCCCCAGACCGGCGACGACCACGACCATCAAAATCAGACTGAGCACGATCACCACCGCCAGGGAAGCGCCCCGACCGACAAAGCGCTCCAGATAGCGCGCCGGATAGTTGAGCAGCAGCGCCAGGACCGCCGCGAAGGTGAACGTCGTAATCACGTACTCGAAGTACGAAAACAACGTCAAAAGCGCCCAGCCGCAGGCAAAAAGCAACAAAAAGCGCACCAGGGCGTTGGTACTGATGCGGGTTAATAAAACGCCGCCGTTTGCATTCTCGGCCGGTTCTCCCATTGCAGCCTTTCTCCTGGTGGCGCCGGTTTTTCACACATGCTACCTGTTTGCACTGACCCGTGCGCCGCCGGGCCAGGCTTCCCAGATAAGCCCTCCGTGCCGCTCGGTGCTCCAGCGGGGCAATCGGGCGGGCGGGCGGCCCCGTTCGCGACCGCTGACGAGTACGCCCTGCAGGCGGTCGAGCCTCAGCAAAGCCTCCGGCAGCCGCCCGCCGCTCCACAGCCATTGCACCGGGCCGAGTGTACCGCGATGCTCCTGCAACAGCCAGCGCTGCTCAAGCAGGCTGGGCGATCCGGCCAACAGCAGCGTCGATCCGGCCGCTTCCAACAAAAGCGCCGGGGGCTCGCTCGCCAGCAGCCGCAGCTCGACCTCATCCTCCAGTTCGATGCGCTCACCGGCTAGAAGGGGGATGCGGCGGGTTGTACCCAGCCGCGCGAGGGTTTGCTGCCAATGGGCGGAGCGCGGCGGCGGCACGGCGTCGTAAAGTCTCTCAACTTCGGCCGCTTCAAGCAACTCCCGCAGCCCGCCGGTTTGCCAGGGGGCTTCGCCGGTGGCGACGACCGCATCGACGGCCAGACGGCCGCGCGCTTCGAGATACGGTACCAGCACCCCGACCACCGCCCCAACCGAGCCGCCGCCCAGCACCAGGGTGCGGCGCCGTGTCTCGATCACCAGCGCTTCGGAGCCGCCGCTCGCGAGCACCGCGAGGGTGACCGCGGGCCGGGGCAGCCAACCGGGAGCCACCAGCACCAGAGCGGCGGCGAGGGTGAGGGGCCGCCAGGGTAGGTGGGTGTGGGCCGCGACGAGCAGGGCGTAAAGGGCCACCGCCTGCACCGGCAGCAGCAGACCGGGCGTGGCGAGGCTGCCCGGCCAATCCGCCACCTGCCGCACCAGCGCGTCGAGCGCCGCCAGTAGCCAGCCCAAAGGAATGTCCAGCACCCCGGCGGCGTTCGGGTGGACCAGGGCGAG